>JBPOIP010000188.1:0-38786 GCA_052034395.1 Pseudomonadota bacterium | reverse complement strand
AAGTATTCATCAATCGCAAACAGAGCCGCCTTGGCGTTCAGCGTGTCAAAAATGGTTTCCACCAGCAGCACGTCGGCTCCACCGTCGACCAGCGCCTTTACCTGGTCGAAATAGGCCTGGCGCAGTTCCTCAAAAGTCACATTGCGGGCGCCGGGGTCATTGACATCCGGGCTGATGCTGGCCGTTTTGGGTGTGGGGCCCACCGCGCCGGCCACAAAGCGCGGTTTGTCGGGTGTTGAGAACTTGTCGCAGGCGGCGCGCGCCAGCCGGGCGGAGGCCAGGTTCATCTCCACCGCCAGGTCGGCCATGTCGTAGTCGGCCTGTGCCACGGTGGTGGCGCCAAAGGTGTTGGTCTCAATCAGGTCGGCACCGGCGGCAAGATAGCGCTCGTGGATATCACTGATCACATCGGGGCGGGTAATGCTGAGCAACTCGTTGTTGCCTTTCACATCCCGAGGGAAGTCCTTGAAGCGGTCGCCCTGGCTACCCGCGCCGGTATACCCATCGCCGCGGTACTGCGCTTCGCCGAGCTTGAAGCGCTGGATCATGGTGCCCATAGCACCATCCAAAATGGCAATACGCTTGGCCAGAATGCCGGGCAGCGCCTGGGCACGGGTGTAGCGGGTTTCGTTCGAGGGATTCATATTCGGCGGCTCACTTTCTCGGCAGACAAGTGAGCGCGGTTGACAAACCCAAGCCTGGCGGCCTTTGGCGGTCTGCGAACGCAGCGCCAGGACGCTGCAGCGCTCCTTGGGATGGCGCAATTTTAGTGCACGGGCCGGGGTGTGCCTGACAATAGGGAGCAACCCACGGGGCTTCGATTCGGATTCTCATGCCTTTTTTGGTGGCAGCCCTCATAATCATTGAATAATCCGCTAGTATTTTGATAGCAAACTCTTCCTCCATATCGAGCCAAAGCTGCCACGCCATATTGAAAGAAGTGTTTGGCTACCCGCAGTTCCGCGGCCCGCAGCAGGCCATCATCGAGCACGTGGCAAACGGCGGTGACGCCCTGGTTCTCATGCCCACCGGTGGCGGAAAGTCGCTGTGCTACCAGATTCCGGCCATTGCCCGCCAGCGCGCCGCAATGGGCGTCAGTGTTGTCGTGTCCCCGCTGATCGCCCTGATGCACGATCAGGTCGGCGCGCTACACGAAGCAGGTGTGAGTGCTGCATTCTTGAATTCCACACTGAGTAGCGACGAGGCTTACCAGATTGAGCAGCGCCTGCTGCGCGGCGACATCACGCTCTTGTACGCAGCACCCGAGCGCGTCACCAACCCGCGGTTTCTGGCGCTGCTGGACTCCCTGTCAGAGCGCGGCTTGCTGAGCCTGTTTGCCATTGACGAGGCGCACTGCGTGAGTCAATGGGGTCACGACTTCCGGCCCGAATACCGCTTGCTCACCGTCTTGCACGAACGCTTTGCCGGTGTGCCGCGCATGGCGCTCACCGCCACCGCCGATGCGTTGACACGGGAGGATATTCTGGAGCGGCTGCAACTGCAGAACGCTCGCGCTTTTGTCAGCAGTTTTGACCGCCCCAACATCCGCTACACGATTGTGGAGAAACGGGAGTCGGTGCAGCAACTCCTGCGATTCATTGCGCGGGAGCACGAGGGGGATGCGGGCATCGTCTATTGCCAGTCGCGAAGAAAGGTCGAAGACGTAGCACAAACGCTTGTGGACGCTGGCATCCGCGCCTTGCCCTACCACGCGGGCCTGGACAGTCGGGTGCGCCAGGACCACCAAAACCGTTTCCTGCGTGAAGAGGGTGTGGTGATGGTGGCCACCATTGCTTTTGGCATGGGCATCGACAAGCCCGACGTGCGCTTTGTCGCCCACCTGGACATGCCCAAGAACATCGAGGGCTACTACCAGGAGACGGGCCGGGCCGGGCGGGATGGACTGCCCGCCTATGCCTGGATGGCTTATGGTCTGCAGGACGTGGTGAACCAGCGGCGCATGATCGACGAAAGTCCAGCGGGCGAGGAATTCAAGCAGGGCCTGCGTGGCAAGCTCGATGCCCTGCTGGGCTTGGCCGAAGCCACCGACTGCCGCCGCGTGCGGTTGCTGGCCTACTTCGGGGAGCAGTTGGGCCACGGCATTGGCTACCGCTGCATGAATTGCGACAACTGCCTTAACCCGCCAGAAGTCTGGGACGGCACGGATGCCGCGCGCAAGCTGCTCAGTACCATCTACCGCATCCAGCAATCCAGTGGCATGTCCTTTGGAGCCGGGCATGTGATGGACATCCTGCGCGGAAAGACGACCGAGAAGGTCACCCAATACGGCCATACCGCGTTGAGCACATTCGGCATTGGCGCAAGCTTCAGCGAGGTTCAGTTGCGGGGGGTATTGCGCCAGCTGATTGCCTTGGGGGCTGTGGCAGTCGATGCGCAGGCGTTCAACACCTTGCAGCTCACCGAACAATCACGTGTGGTGCTGCGTGGCGAGTTGACGGTGCAGCTGCGCCAATCCGTCTCGACTCCGAGCGGCCGCAAGACCAAACGGTCTGGTGCAGGATCGGCCGCCATCAAGGCGCCCATTGCGCTGGATGGCGAAGGACTGGTCCGCTATGCGGCTCTCAAGGCCTGGCGCGCCGACGTTGCGCGCGAACACAACCTGCCCGCCTATGTGATTTTTCATGATGCCACGCTGGCTGCCATCGCCAAACGTGCGCCGCAAACCCTGGAAGACCTGCAGGGTATCAGCGGAATGGGTGCAAAGAAGCTGGAAGCCTACGCGCAAGATGTGTTGCGCGTGGTGGCGATTTAGGCGGCAGAGCCGTGGCGAAAGCAGGTCTCGTAGGACATGGCCGCACCCGACATGGTGTTTTGCAGGCGGGCGATGGCGCGGCTGTGGAGGGTACCGCCCTTGGCATCACACACATGCTGCTTGTGATGCTGGATCAGGTGCTGCAACTTGTTGCGGCAGGCATCCAGTACACCGGCAAAATTCAGCGCAATGTAGGCTGAGTGATCGGCATTGGTCTGACGGAACTCGTCTGACCAGTAGTCAAACAGTTGCCATTGGTAAGTGCCTTTTTCGGGTACCTTGATCGTCTCTTTGTTCATATCAACAAGTCAAAATAAGGATAAATGGACACTTTCAAGTTGCCGGGTCGGGCATCTCAACTGACCTGCCGCTTGTTTCTGGCGTCCGCTTGTACATAAGACGGATGACCCGTTCTTGCGGTTGACACGTTGCAAAAATCTTTTTTGCATCCCTGTTCCAGACCCCGATCGGTGTTCCAGCCACTTTCTGGTACGGAGCTTTGGACGTAATGCGATGCACGACAGCTGGCCGGCCGAAACAGACTTTTATCAATTTGACCCACGCAATCTCCGGCCAATAAGCCCTGACAATTGCGCCATGATTGAAATTTCCGACGTCCTTGCCGCAGCGCAACGGTTGCAGGCGCATGTGCTGCGCACCCCCTGCGTGGCATCGCAAACCCTGTCCGACATCACCGGCGCCCAGGTTTTTCTGAAGTTTGAGAACCTGCAGTTCACGGCATCCTTCAAGGAGCGCGGTGCCTGCAACAAACTCGCCCAATTAAGCCCCGAGCAATCTGCGCAGGGTGTTATCGCCATGAGCGCGGGGAACCACGCGCAGGGCGTTGCATACCATGCCCAACGCCTGGGCTTGCACGCCGTGATCGTCATGCCACGCTTCACACCGGGCGTCAAAGTGGAGCGCACCCGGGGCTTCGGCGCAGAGGTCATTCTGCATGGCGACACGCTGGAGGAAGCGAGAACCTACGCCTTCGACCTGGCCGTTAAACGAAACCTGACATTTGTACACCCCTACGACGACGACGCGATCGTGGCGGGCCAAGGAACGGTTGCCCTGGAGATGCTGCAGGAGGTAACCGATCTGGACACCCTGGTCATCGCCGTCGGCGGCGGTGGACTGATTTCCGGCATGGCAACGGTGGCCAAAGCTCTCCGGCCGGGGATGGAAGTTCTGGGCGTACAGACCATGCGTTTTCCGGCCATGTTCAACGCTATCAAAGGCACAGACCACCCCACAGGCGCCAGCACCATCGCTGAAGGCATTGCCGTGGGCACCCCCGGGAGCGTTACTACCGAGATCGTCCGGCACCGGGTGGATGACCTGCTGCTGGTGGATGAGGGTGATATCGAGCAGGCGCTGGTGATGCTGCTTGAGGTGGAAAAAACCCTGGTCGAAGGGGCAGGGGCTGTCGGGTTGGCCGCGCTGCTGAGGTATCCCGAGCGGTTCAAAGGCAAACGCGTAGGTCTGGTGCTGTGCGGTGGCAATATCGACCCGCTACTACTGGCCGCCATCATTGAGCGTGGCATGGTGCGCGCCGGGCGTCTGGCGCGTATACGCGTGGGTGCCAGGGACGTGCCCGGCTCGCTGGCACGCATTACGGCCACGGTGGCAGAAGCCGGGGCCAACATTGAAGAGGTTCATCACCAGCGCGCTTTCACCACGCTGGCGGCCCAGAACGCAGAAGTGGAGCTCGTTGTGCAAACGCGGGGCCACAACCATGTTCAGGATGTGCTGTGCGCAGTGCGGGAAGCAGGCTTTGATGCCCGGTTGGGCTAGGACTACTAACTGATAATTTTTTTGCATAACCTGATGCAGGTTTTGCATGGTTTTTGCCGGTAACTCGCAACTAATTGGTTTGCGCGTTCATAAAATAGCAGACCGGCATTGCCTGTCCAAATATACAAAGGGTGCTTCAAGCATCAGTTCCCCAGGGGGAAGCGTTTTCTCAAAGTCAAAGCCCCGCTTTCATTTTGAAAAGACGTTTTTCAAACTAGGAGTCTACTTATGAACTCGCCCGTAATGCAGGGACTGAATCTGAACACACCCGGCTATGTCAAAAACCCCAAGCTCATTGCATGGGTTGCCGACATGGTCGCACTAACCAAACCCGCTGCCGTGTACTGGTGTGATGGCTCGGATGAAGAGTACCAGCGCCTTTGCCAGCAACTGGTAGATGGCGGCACATTCAAGAAGTTGAACCCCGTCAAGCGCCCCAACTCCTTCCTCGCATGCTCTGACCCCAGCGACGTGGCGCGCGTGGAAGACCGCACCTATATCTGTTCCGAGAAAAAAGAAAACGCCGGCCCCACCAACAACTGGATGGCCCCGGCCGACATGCGCGCCATGCTGCAAACCGGCAAAGATGGCGAAAAGGCTCTCTTTGACGGCTGCATGGCTGGCCGCACCATGTACGTGGTGCCGTTCTCCATGGGCCCTCTGGGTTCACACATTGCCCACGTGGGCATTGAACTCTCTGACAGCGCTTACGTGGCAGTCAACCAGAAGATCATGACGCGCATGGGCAAGGCCGTGTACGACGTGATCGGCACTGACGGCGCATTTGTGCCCTGCGTTCACACCGTGGGTGCCCCTCTGGCCGCTGGCCAGGCCGATGTGAAGTGGCCTTGCAACAAGACCAAATACATCGTGCACTACCCCGAGACCCGTGAAATCTGGTCTTATGGCTCCGGTTACGGCGGCAACGCGCTGCTGGGCAAGAAATGCTTTGCGCTGCGTATCGCATCCAACATGGGCCGCGACCAGGGCTGGCTGGCCGAGCACATGCTGATTCTGGGCGTGACCAATCCCCAGGGCAAGAAATATCACGTGGCAGCGGCCTTCCCCAGTGCCTGCGGCAAAACCAACTTCTCCATGCTGGTGCCCCCTGAGGCCGGATTCGCTGGCTGGAAAGTGACCACCATCGGTGACGACATCGCCTGGGTCAAACCGCATGCTGACGGCAAGATGTATGCCATCAACCCTGAAGCCGGTTACTTTGGCGTGGCCCCCGGCACGAACATGCACACCAATCCCAATTGCATGCGCAGCCTGGACAAGAACGTGATTTTCACCAACGTGGCACTCACCGATGATGGCGATGTGTGGTGGGAAGGCATGGAAAAAGACACCGGTTCGTTCCCCGACCACCTGATCGACTGGCAGGGCAATGACTGGACGCCTGCGCTGGCCAAAGAGACTGGCGCAAAGGCGGCACACCCCAACTCCCGGTTCACCGTGACTGCCACCAACAACCCGGCTCTTGACGCCGAGTGGGACAACCCCAGCGGTGTGGCAATTGACGCCTTCATCTTTGGTGGCCGTCGCTCAACCACCGTGCCGCTGGTTACCGAAGCGCGAACCTGGATGGAAGGCGTGTACATGGCCGCCACCATGGGTTCCGAAACCACTGCAGCTGCAGTCGGCCAAATGGGCGTGGTGCGCCGTGACCCGTTTGCCATGCTGCCGTTCTGCGGTTACAACATGAGCGACTATTTCCAGCATTGGCTGGATATGGAACACAAGCTCGAAGAGTCTGGCCACACCCTGCCCAAGATCTTCTGTGTGAACTGGTTCCGCAAGGGAGATGACGGCAAGTTCGTCTGGCCCGGTTATGGCGACAACATGCGCGTACTGAAGTGGATGATTGACCGTCTGGAAGGCACAGCCCCCGGCGTCGAGACCGGTTTTGGTGTCGCTCCCCTGTACTCGGAAATCAACTGGACCGGTCTGGACTTCAGCCAGGCGCAGTTTGACAGCGTTACCAGTCTGGACAAGGCTGCCTGGGCACAAGAGTTTGGACTGCACGCCGAACTGTTCACCCAGTTGGCTTATCACCTGCCCGCCGCCCTGGTGGAAACCAAGGCGAAGCTGGAAGCACGCCTGACTGCCTGACCACCTGATCCCTTCACAAGGAAAAAGGGCCACCATGTGATGGTGGCCCTTTTTTTCGGCTGTCTGCCGCGTGGTGCTCAGGCCTCTGCTTCGTCGCGGCTGCTGGCAACCTGCAAGTCACGCATGACGCGATAGTCTTGCTGTGCATACGCCCACAAGTCCTTCTCGGCATTTCGCCGGGCACGCACCACCGACCAGCGATTCAAAACGCGGGCAATCACATCGGTCAGCTGGCGCAGGGGCGGCGCCAGCAGGGCCAGCGCAGTAAATACCCCCGTCCACAGTGCAACCCAGACCACCAACAGGTGACCATCTGCCCACGTGTCGATCAGTTTGTCCGCCACGACCAATAGGGCCGCCACCACAGCAGCCAGAAGCATGCCGGCAAGCGACCGCGAGCTGTCCATGCCCGCTTTCTTGGCTGGACGTACACGCTGTGGAGACTCTGCACCCGGGGCTGACTCTGCCCGGGGCGGGTAGTAGGGATGGATGGAAGGGGCCATGGCCAACTCCTTGGATGAACGGGAAGCAGTCGTTTTTGAGGTAATCATGGCTACATACTAGGGTTTCTACTAATATCGCTCAACTTTATGTTGGTGATGACATCTATTCACATGCTTTATGATTGATCATGGCACTTACCAATCTGCGCACACTGGACCTCAATCTGCTCAAGGTGTTTGATGTGGTGATGGCCGAGCGCAATCTCACCCGTTCTGCCCATCTGCTGGCCCTGACACAGCCTGCCGTCAGCAACGCGTTGCGGCGTTTGCGCGATGCGCTGGGTGATGAATTGCTGGTTCGCAAGGGTCGCTCTCTCGAGCCTACAGCACGCGCTCAGGAGCTCTGGCCTGCCGTGCGGGACACGCTGGATCGCCTGCAGCATGCGCTGACTCCCAGCACGTTCGTCCCCGCCACCGCCACCAAAACGTTTGTGCTGACCATGGCTGATGCCACCGCAGCGGAGTTGATGCCGCCTCTGGTTGAACTCATCACCGCGCAGGCGCCTGATGTATCACTGCGGGTAATCCCGCTGACAACTCGCGACCCGCGCAGTGGCCTCGATGCCGGCCATGCAGATCTGGCGATTGGCAATTTTCCGGCCGTGCTGGCCGACCTGACCGCGCGCGCGCAGTCAGGTGAGTCCGTGTCTTTCGTCCATCACCGGCTGTTTCAGGGAGACTATGTGTGTGTCATGCGCCGTGGACACCCCCTGTCCAAAGGCGCGCTCACGCTCACGCGTTACTGTTCCGCACGGCATATGCTGGTCAGTTTTTCGGGGCGCGCGTATGGTTTTATCGATGAAACGCTGGGCACGATGGGCCTCAGCCGGCGGGTTGTGCTGACCGTCAACCAGTTTTTTACCGCAGGCAAGATTGTGGCGCACTCCGATTTGCTGACCGTCCTGCCCCGCCATTTTGTCAACGTCACCGGATTTGCGGACCAAGTCGTTCTGCGTGAACTGCCCTTTGATCCGCCGGTCATCCAGATTGATGCGCTGTGGCACCAGCGCAAAAACAGTTCCAGCGCGCACGCATGGCTGCGTACCCAGGTCGCAGCACTTTCTGCTCGGGCATTTGGATCGTGAAGATCCAGCTCCTGTCGGACCTGCATCTTGAAGCCCATCCCAACTGGATGGCAGTGCCGACGCGTTCAGCAGACGTATTGGTGCTCGCGGGTGATATCGGGTCCTATCAGAGCGGGTCGCAACTGACAGACCCTGACTTTGGCCTGGGCCGGTTTTCCCCCCTGGCCGGTTGGCCCACACCGGTTCTGTTTGTTCCTGGCAACCATGAGTACGATGGAATGGACTTTGATGTCGCCCACGCGCGCCTGCGCGAAACCTGTCAGCGGCTGCACATACAGTGGCTGGAACGTGAAACGCTGGTTGTGGGCGGCGTACGGTTTGTGGGTACGACCCTTTGGTCCGACTTTGATGCGCTGGGGCCAACCACCGAGTCGGTCCATCCGTCGCACAAAGGACAAGCGGCTGCCAACCCGCTGGCCCTGCAGCTCAAAGCCCGCGATAAGGCATTTCGTGCAGCGAACTACTATTTGCGCAAGACACAGACCGTTCGCAACGGGCAACACTGGCTCGCGCAAAGCGTGCGCGACCAGGCGCTAACCTGCCAGCGCTGGCTTCGCGAAGCGCTGGCGAGTGCTTTTGCGGGACCAACGGTAGTCGTTACCCACTTCGCGCCCAGCCTGAACAGTGCCGACCCGCGCTACGGACGTACACCCGGTACGGCCGGGTTCTGCAATGCGCTGGATGATTTGCTCCCCCTGGCCCGTTGCTGGCTGCACGGCCACCTGCATGCGCCCAGCGATTACGAACACAAGGGTTGCCGCGTGGTAGCGAATCCGCTTGGGTACGCGCGCAAAAACGAGCAGGCGGCGTTCAAACCCGACTTGCTGATTGAAATAGGGCTTTAGCCCGCGAATATCATGAGCCTTTAGCTATGCTATTCGCAGCAAAGCTTGCCCCGCTCCTATGGACTGGAACGCGCGTTCAGCCCGTCAAAGCAGGTGGACAACACCAGGTCTGCAATCTGGGCGTCTGTATGCTGCCCACCCATCTGCAAAAACTCCAGCACCGGGTCGCAGGCTCGGGCGTACAGGGTGTACAGCACGGCAATGGCGGGCAGCTGGGGGTTCAGCAGACCCTGTTCCTGTGCGGACTCAATCCACGCACCCAGGTGGTCGCTGACCTCAATGAGTCCATTCATATAGTCCGCATTGGCCATCAGGCTGGCACGCAGACTGGAGTTCTGGCTCGGAAGCGACGGCATTTCGCCTGCCAGCTTGAGTTCCATGGTCCAGCGCACCACGGCACGCAGCTTGCCCAGGGGTGGCAGACTCTCAGGAAGCTCGGCCAGATAGGTCTGGGCACGCCGCATCACACGGACCATGGCCGCAGCGGCGAGGTCTTCCTTGCTGGGAAAATGCTTGTAAAGACTGGCTTTGGCGATACCCACCTGCGCCGCAACTTCGTCCACCGTCATGGCGTCGAAACCTTTTTCGGCCAGCAAACGGTTGACCACACCGATGATCGCGTCTTCACGCGCCAACATCATTTGGGCCTTGAACGACATTTTGGGTGCAGACATGGTCTTCATGCCCACAGTTTAGCCTTTACCGTCAAAAAATGTATAACTGGGTCAATTTATGACCGATTCGTTTTCAATGCAGCGCTGGCTGCCGCCGACAGCGCATCGGTGAGCCGGTCGATGACCACGGAATCCAGATTCCAGCAATGCCAGTACAGGTTCACGGGCAGCGTTGATTTGGGCGCCAGATTGACCAGCTCGCCGCTGTCCAGCAAACCACGCACCTGCAGTTCGGGCAAGACACTGGCGCCCCAGCCCGCCAGCACGGCACGGACCTGGCCCTCAGAGCTTGGCACAAAGCGCTGGCTCAACGAGACCCGGCGCAAACCGCAGGCCCGGCCCACAAATTCGGTCTGCAGGTCATCCTTGCGATTGAATGCAATAAACGGAATCTGGCGGTAGTTGTGCGGCGTCAATCCTTGCGGACAGTTAGTGCTTGCATACGCGGCACTTGCCACCGCCACGTAATGCATGACGCCCAGCGGCAGCACCTTGCAACCACGAAGCGCCTGCTTGAGCGTGGTCACGCAGCCCAGAACCTGGCCCTCGCGCAACCACTCGTGGGTAAAGTCCTGGTCGTCCGTAATGATTTCCAGCGGCAGCCCTTCGCTCACCAGCGGGCCCAGCGCAGGCAGGGCCCAGGTGGAAATGCTGTCCGCATTGACGGCGATGGAAATGCGGTCCTCCTCGCGAAGCGCACCAGCACCGGGGGTCAGGTCCTGCAAATCTGTCTCCAGGTCCGCTCGCAACAAACGCATTTGCATCGCGTGCTTGATCAGCAAGCGCCCGGCAGATGTGGGTTTCACAGGACGGCTGCGCACCAGCAATACGGTGCCAACCTGCGCCTCCAGAGCACGCAAACGCTGCGAAACCGCGGATTGCGTCACCGACAACCGGACGGCCGCCCGTTCGAACCCACCCTCTTCCACAATGGCTGCCAAACACTCCAGGGCGTCGGTATCAAAGGTTCGCATGGGCTGATGTGATGTAGTGCCAATGCCCTACAGAAATTGGACCGGCTTTTCCATTGTATGGGGCAGCCGTCTGGGTGCACCATCGTATTCATTAAGGGCGCTGCGAGCCTCCACCGGACTGCGCGGAGGGCTTCGCACCGGCCGTCCTGGCATCCGGCGCTGTCAAGAAGTAGAAGATGATTTGCGCCAGCCCCACCGCCGCTGGCAACAACGCCCAGCTGGCTTGCTCAATACCATCATTCAACCCCATGGCCACACCCAAGGCCGCACCCAGCAGCAGCCAGATAAGACCCCAACGCAAGCTGCTCGCGCCGGAACCCGAGCCCCCGTCACGCCGCGGATTGAAGAAGAATTCCGGCGGCAGGGGCGGTACCTCCATCCCGCGCTCAATGGCCAACAGCCGCTCCTGGTGATGCAGTTCGAACATCCGGGATTTTTTGCGGTAGTCCAGAATGAGACCCAGCATGCCAATCGCGATGCCCAGGATGATGGCAATGATGGGCACAAAAAACGGGATGATGTGGCGAATGTCTTCCATGGAAAGCCCTTTGAAGTTGAGATATGCGCTTGATACCCGCCGGCTTTCAACCTGGTTTCATTTGCGGGAATATTTATTTCTTGCAACAAATGAAACCGTTATCTCCGTTCGCAGTATCAAGGCTTATGCCCGCCACCCCTTCACACCACACCATGCCGGCCCATGACGCGGCCTTGCGCGACGCGGACCTGGCCGCTCTGGTGCAGGCTGGCCGGTTGCATACCGCGTTCGAAGGCATCATGGCGCGTTATGAGTCGAAGGTATTTCATCTGTGCATGGCGATGCTGCGGGACAGTCACGCGGCCGAAGACGTCGCGCAGGAGAGCTTTCTGCGGATCTGGCGGGCACTGGCGAGCTACAGGAGTGAGTCCGCCTCCCTCTCAACGTGGATTTACGCCATCACCCGCAACCGGTGCCTGACCGAACTGTCCCGCAGGCAATCGGCCAAGCCGTTCTTTGAAGCCGGCGACGCAACCGACGAACACCCTGCTGCAGCAGAATCTCCGGCCGACACCCGTTCACTGGACGTCCTGCGCGCCCTGGTTGAACGCCTCCCGGTCCCATGGCGCACCAGTCTCACGCTGTACTACTTTGAGGAGCGCTCGGTGGAAGAAGTGGCGTCCATGCTGGGGATTCCGCAGGGCACCGTCAAAACCCACTTGCACCGCGCACGTATTGCCCTGCACCAGCGACTGGAAGAACAGGGTCTGGCACACGCCGACCTCTGGTTATAAAGAAAGAAGGAACATCCATGCACACGATACCTGCAACCAACTCTTCCGATACTCGCTGGAACGAGGACACACTCGACCGGGCTTTGGCCACCTGCCTCGTGGCACCAGACTTGCCCGAGCGCTTTCGCTCGCGCGTGGTCGCGGCGGTCCTGACAGAGCAGTTGGAGTCGTTGGCGGTACGGCGGGAGCAACTGGAAGTCGAGCATGCCAGGGAGCTGGCGCAGCTGCAGCGGAGTCACATCGTGTTGAAACGCAACACCTTGATGCTCGTGGCCGCCTGGGCCTTTGCCGCTGGCACCTGCGTTCAAATCGCGTTGCCATGGCTTCACAGCCACTTCGAACTGGATAGTGTCACCACTGCGCCACTCCTCGCCTTGCTGATTGGCCTGGCAACGGGTGCCAAGGTCTGGGCTGATCGTTTTGGGAAACCGACCCGGTTTATGGCCTAATACTGGGTTCGCAAAATCAATATCTCCAATCAATTTCTCAGGAACGAAAAAATGGGTAACAAGATCGTCACCGAAGCAGACCGCAAAGCCACTCCCCGTCCCGCAACACTGCCAGGCTACACATTGCCAACCGGCGGCCGTGGGCAAAAGGTCAGCCTGGAGCGCGGCGTTGCAACCCGGAGCAAGAAGAACCCCGGCAAGCGCTCCAAAAAGGGCGGCTAGAACCTGGAGCCCCACGGGGGCTAATTCCCCTTGGGGCGGCCCGGCGAGAAATTCAGCCCCCACGCTCCGCCGCTGCGCGGGTCGCTGCCCCCCACGGGGGCTAATTCCCCTTGGGACGGCCCGGCGGGGAATTGCCATCGCTGTTGCCGACACCGTGAGCGTGTTGAAGGCACTCCAGGAATGCCCGCGTGGCCCGCGCTGCCTCTGGTGAACGCCGGGCAATAGCAAAAAACTGGCACGTGTAACGAAACACCGCCACTTGCACCGCCCGCATCAAACCCGCTCGCACGAAGCTCTGTGCGTAGTGATCCGGCAAAAACCCCAGATACTGACCCGACAGAATAAGCGTGGCAATGGCCTCCTGGTCGAAACCTGTCGCCTTGCGCGTCAGGCGCACCTGCTGGCTGAGTTCCATATTGGGTGAGTGGTAGCCAAGACCCGCGAACGGGTAGGCACGCAAGCCTTCCCAATGTTGCGGCTGTGCCTGCGGTTCAGCATCGAACAGCACGTGCGCAGTGCCGCAATACAGCAGCATGGTCTCGTCGAACAGGTCGGAATACTCCAGCGCGCTGGAACTGCGGTGACCGGGAATGATGCCAATCTGGTACTGCCCGTCGAGCACGCCGCGCTCGATGGTGTTGAGCGTTCCCACATGCAGGTTCAGCGCCACATCGGGCGCTTGCTGGCTGAACCGTGCGATCGCCTGCGCAATCCGCGCATGCGGGTTGCTGACCGTCTTGTCAAACATGGCAACATGCAGCGCGCCACCCATGCGCTGGTGGATCTCGTCCACGCCGCTGCGAAAAACGGCGGTGGCTGCCAATAGCGCCGTGGTCTGTTCATAGATCTTGTGTCCCTCGGGTGTCAGTGCAAAGCCGCCCCGGCCCCGGCGACACAGGGTCAACCCCAGACGCGTTTCAAGATCCTTGACATGGCGGCTGACCGTGGAAGTGCCAATGTTCAGCTCCAGCTCCGCCGCCGCCATGCCGCCGCAATCCACCACCGCACGGAACACGCGCAGCAGGCGCAGGTCCATATCACTGATCTGCCCCAGCACGGCTTTCTTCATCGCCAAGGCGCCTCAGCATGGCAAGCCTGCTGCCGCCAGACGGCCACCCGCAAACCCATGGGGAGCGGAGGTCCACTCGCATTTACTTGCATAAATTGTCAACTGAATATTGATACTTGATACTTTGTGAGAGTAACAGAGCTGTCCACAATGCGAAAGCCCCGCACAGGACCTGGCGGGAACCGTTGCGCCCCCTCTACAAACGCCCGTACCTCTACCGACCCGAAGGAACGACATGAACCTCAACGACGCCACCGCTTCCACTGCCATCACCAGCACCAGCCCTTACCCGGGCGATGCCAAATGGCTGGAGGCGCACTGGATGCCCTTCACCGCCAACCGCAACTTCAAGTCCAGCGGTGCGCAGGCCGGGCGCATGCTGGTCAGCGCGCAGGGCGCTTACTACCGCGACAACAACGGCCACAAAATTCTGGATGGTCTCTCCGGCCTGTGGTGCTGCGGCCTGGGCCATGGCAGGGCAGAAATCATTGAAGCGGTGCGCCGTCAAATCGGCACGATGGACTACTCGCCCGCCTTTCAGTTTGGCCATCCCCTGTCATTTGAGCTGGCCAACAAAATCTGTGCGCTGACTCCCGAAGGGCTGGATTACGTCTTCTTCACCGGATCGGGCTCAGAGGCGGCTGATACGTCGCTCAAGATGGCGCGCGCATACTGGCGTGCCAAGGGCCAGGGCACCAAGACGCGACTGATCGGGCGCGAAAAGGGCTACCACGGGGTGAACTTCGGTGGCATCTCGGTCGGCGGCATACTGGGCAACCGCAAGACATTTGGGCAGGGCATCGAGTCCGACCACCTGCCCCACACCCAGCCCGCTGCCGGTTCGTTTTACAAGGGCATGCCACCTCAGGAAGGAAAGATGGGTGCCGAGCTGGCCGATGAATTGCTGAAACTGATCGCCCTGCACGACGCGTCCAACATCGCTGCTGTCATCGTTGAGCCCATGTCCGGCTCAGCCGGTGTGGTGATTCCACCGGTTGGCTACTTGCAGCGCCTGCGCGAGATCTGCACCGCAAACAACATCCTGCTGATCTTTGATGAGGTCATCACGGGCTTTGGCCGCATGGGTGCCTACACGGGCGCGGCAGCCTTTGGCGTGACGCCCGACATCATGAACGTGGCGAAACAGATCACCAATGGCGCACAGCCCCTGGGTGCCGTGGTCGCCAAGAAGGAGATTTACGACACCTTCATGGCCCAGGGCGGGCCGGAATACATGCTTGAATTTCCCCACGGCTACACCTACTCGGCCCACCCGGTGGCCTGCGCTGCGGGCATTGCGGCACTCGACGTGCTGGTCAAAGAGAACATGATCGAGCGCGTCGCCGCCCTGACACCGTACTTTGAGCAGGCGGTGCACAGCCTTCAGGGCGCCAAACACGTGGCCGACATCCGCAACTACGGCCTCGCTGCCGGCATCACCATTGCCAGTTTTCCGGGCGAGCCCGCCAAGCGTCCATATGAGATTGCCATGCGCTGCCTGGAAAAAGGCTTTTATGTTCGCTATGGCGGCGACACCATCCAGCTGGCGCCGCCCTTCATCATCGAAAAGGACGAAATTGACAGCCTGGTCAACGCCCTGGGCGAGGCGATGAACTCCACCGACTGATTCAGATACTCACCTTTTGATAGCGAAGTGTTGTTTATTTACGCGGCACTCACCCCACTTTTTTATATTTTTTTGAGAAAACCATGTCCCAACTCCCCACCGTCGGTCACCTCATTGATGGCAAAGCTGCCCTGGGCGGAACCCGCTCGCAAGACGTCTTCAACCCCGCCACCGGCAAGGCCGAAAAGCGCGTGCTGCTGGCCGACAAAACCACGGTCGAACAGGCCATTGCCAACGCGCAGGCCGCTTACCCCGCCTGGCGCAACACGCCAGCGCTCAAGCGTGCCCGCGTGATGGGCAACCTGAAGGTCCTGCTGGAACAGCACGCCGACGAACTCTGCGCCCTGATCACCGCCGAGCACGGCAAGGTATTGAGCGATTCCGCTGGCGAACTGCAGCGCGGCATTGAAAACGTGGAATACGCCAGCTACGCCCCGGAATTGCTGAAAGGCGAGCACAGCAAGAACGTCGGCCCTGCCATGGACTCGTGGAGTGAATTTCAGCCCCTGGGCGTGACAGCGGGTATCACGCCGTTCAACTTTCCGGCCATGGTGCCCCTGTGGATGTGGCCCATGGCCGTGGCCTGCGGTAACACCTTCATCCTCAAGCCCTCTGAACGCGACCCCAGCAGCACGCTGCGCATTGCCGAACTGGCGCTGGAAGCCGGTCTGCCGCCCGGCGTGCTCAACGTCGTCAACGGCGACAAGGAAGCCGTGGACACGCTGCTGACTGACCCACGCGTCAAGGCGGTGAGCTTTGTCGGCTCCACCCCCATTGCCGAGTACATCTATACCGAAGGCTGCAAACACGGCAAGCGCATGCAGGCCCTGGGTGGCGCAAAAAACCACGCCGTGGTCATGCCCGACGCCGACATTGCAAACGCGGTCAGTGCCCTGATGGGAGCGGCCTACGGTTCGTGCGGCGAGCGCTGCATGGCCATCCCCCTGGTCGTGGCGGTGGGTGATGCAACCGCCGACGCCGTGATCGCCGGCCTGAAGAATGAAATCAGCAAGATGAAGGTCGGCCCCGGCACCGCCCCTGGCATGGACATGGGCCCGCTGGTGACCAAGCCGCATTTCGAGAAGGTCAAGGGCTATGTGGACCAGGGTGTGAAGGAAGGCGCCACGCTGGTCGTGGACGGCCGCGGCCTGACCATCGCTGGCCATGAAGACGGCTATTACCTCGGCCCCTGCCTGTTCGACAATGTCAAGCCCGGCATGGTGATCTACCAGGAAGAAATCTTTGGCCCGGTGCTGGGCGTGGTGCGCGTAAAAACGCTGCAGGAAGCCATGGACCTGATCGACGCCCATGAGTACGGCAACGGCACCTGCATCTTCACACGCGACGGTGAGGCCGCCCGTTACTTCACCGACAACATCCTGGTCGGCATGGTGGGCGTGAACGTCCCCCTGCCCGTGCCCGTGGCCTACCACTCGTTTGGCGGCTGGAAGCGTTCGCTGTTTGGCGACCTGCACGCCTACGGTCCGGACGCGGTGCGTTTCTACACCAAGCGCAAGACGATTACCCAGCGCTGGCCCAGTGCGGGGGTGCGGGAAGGGGCGGTGTTCAGTTTCCCGAGCAGCAAGTAACGGCGGATCGCACGTCCGCATAGTCAGCGGGTTGGTGCCGCTGACGGGAAATCAATGCACCTCAGGCTCCGGGAATGCGCCGGCGTGCTGGGCCGCCACAATGATGCTGTCAAACGTGCCGGCGCGGAAGAGTTTCAGAAACGCGGGCACAACGGTCGGATCAAACTGGGTGCCGGCCGCGCGCTCGATTTCCTCGGCGGCACGCTGGGGCTCCCACGGTTCCTTGTAGGGGCGACGGCTCACAAGCGCATCAAACACGTCGATCACGCTGACGATACGGGTGACGAGGTGAAACTCCCGTGATGGCCGCCCCTCCGGGTATCCCGTCCCATCCCAGCGCTCGTGGTGGTGCAGGGCCACGTCGCAGGCCATTTCCAGAATGGTGTCATTGGCCAGAATGCTCGCGCCAATCTGGGTGTGGGTGCGCACCACGGCGTACTCTTCCTCGTTCAGCTTGCCAGGCTTGCGCAGAATGGCATCGGGTATGCCAACCTTGCCGACATCGTGCAGACGACTGGCCTTGCCAAACAGAATCGCCTCTTCTTCTGGCAGTCCGAGCTCGGTGGCCACCAGACGTGTGTAGTGGTCGATGCGGTTGATGTGGCTGCCGGTGGTGCTGTCCTTGAACTCTGCAATGCGGGCCAGCATGTCCAGCATGTGGTCGTAGGACTGCGTGAGGTCAATGTGCAGGCGCAGATTTTCCAGCGCACTGGAGCACTGCTGCGCCATCATGGTGATGAGGCTGCGGTCCGATTCGTCCAGATCTTTGGTCGGCTCGATGTAAATGAACCCAACCGGCGCTCGCTGCACCAGCAGGGGCACCACGTAAGCATCCTTGCGCAGGCCGTCGGGCATGTGTCCCGTGAAAACGGCCTCGCTGCACTGGGAGCGGATCCGCTCAAACCGGTCATGGCTGACCAGGCTACCCGATGCGGCCTGCAGCATGGCCTCATGGTCATCGAAGGTTGCAATCACGCCGTCAACGGTCGAGATGAAACTGGAGTCCGACAGGTTGCACAGGCCAATGACCTGTGTAAGAACGCCCTGAAAGAACTGGTCCAGCGAACGGTTGCTGATGCGGTAAATGTCGGGTGCAGACTTCAGCACATGCTGCACGCCAACCCGGTTGAGGTCGATGGTGCGCAGGTCCCGGTAGGATTTGACGGCCGAGCGCACCGCGGTGTAGAGGTGGGTTGCTGTCAACTCGGTCTTGTCCTTGTAGTCATCAATGTCATAGTGGTCTATGACATAGCGCTCGGGTGCCAGACCGGGTTGCCCAGTGCGGATGATGATCCGCACCATGGCGTTCTTCAGTTCCTTGCGGATGTATTCCACCAGACGCAGGCCGGCGTCATCGGTCTCCATCACCACATCAATCAGCGCAACGGCAGTGTCGGGGTTCTGCAGCAGCATCTCGCGCGCTTCGTAGGCCGAGGCGGCTTCCACAATTTCCAGATCGCGGTCTGCGAAGCGAAAACCCTTGAGGTTAATGCGGGTGAGTTCGCGCATGTCGGGCTCGTCGTCCACCACCAGCAGTTTCCAGGTATGGCGGGCGTTGTTAGCGCCATCCGGCGACCGGGATGGCTCGCTACGAGTCCGAATCAGTTTCATGGTTTCGCCTGTTCTGCTGTATCCACAAGGTTCGCGGGAAAGTGCACGTCAAACCGACACCCCGTCGGAACTTGACCATAACACTGGATGGTGCCTTTCAGACGGGTTGTCACAATGCTATAACAAATATACAGCCCGAGACCCGACCCGCCCTGCCCCCGCCGCGTGGTGTAGAACGGCTCAAATATCCGCGCCATCTGGTCGGCCTCCATGCCCACACCATCATCGGAAAACTCCAGGTGCACGTCGTCCGAATCGCGACGCACCCGGATGCGGATGGTTCCGGCCCGCTGGCCATCTTCAAATGCATGCTGCACCGCGTTCATGACCAGATTGGTGATGAGTTGCTCGATCAGCCCCGGTGCCCCTTCCAGTACCAGCGCGTCCGGACAGTCAACGTCGATGGTGACGGGAAGACGCTTGAGATTGCCCTGCAGCGCAAACAGGACATCGCTGATGAGTTCCTTCATGTCGAAAGTCCGAATCTGCTCGGACGTCTGGTCAATGGATGTGCGTTTGAAGCTCTGCACCAGACTGGCTGCCCTGCGCAGGTTGGCCAGTGCCAGGGCGCTGCTTTGGCGAAGTCCGTCGAGCTCACCACGCAGATCCTCCTCGCTGACCTCTTCTTCACTGAGCATGTTTCCAATGCGGGTAAGTGCATCCTCGTTGTGCGACACCGCGCCCACGGCCACCCCGACCGGTGTGTTGATCTCGTGCGCAAAGCCCGCCACCATGCGCCCCAGTGAGGCCATTTTTTCGCTTTGCACCAGCTCACCGCGCGTGTCCTCCAGTTCGCGGATGTTGCGATCCAGGTCCAGCCAGCGGCGGCGCAGCAACTCCAGCAGCAGCCAGCCCAGTGCTGCAACCAGCGCAAATACCACGGCGTAGGTCACCTGCGACTGGCGGATGCCGGTCTGCGTGGCGGCCTCAATCGGCGCGTAGCGCTGCGAAACGCTGATGCCACCCCGCACATCGCCGACCCGATAGCCCTGGCGGGCATGGCATTGCATGCAGGCCTTTTGCACCAACAGGGGGGCCATGTAGCGCAACTGGCTGCCACCTTCACCGGGCACAACCGCAATCACTTCCTTCGTCCCGGCCTCGAAGGACTGCAATGCCGCTTGCTCCCAGGGGTCGGGTGCGTTTTCTTTGCGCACCGGCAGCAGGCTGGTGAGCCGGAAAATGGCGCCGGAATCCGATTCGGCCATTTCGGCAATCAGCCGGGTCATGTACGCCGGGTTGACCAGCGTCAACGATTGCCCATCGGTGGTTGTCACGTCGCGCCGCGCAATATCCAGATAGGGGTTGGGCTGTGTGCGCGGGGTTACCGGCACATACACGCCACCGTGCGATGCGTTCCAGCTGCGCGTGAGCACAACCATGCGAAACATGTTGCGCGCACCTTCCGTGGCGATCTTCACGCTTTGCGCCCGGATATCCGCCATATGGACCTGCAGGGTCAGTCCTACGCCAGTCGCCCACACGGCCAGCAGCAGCAGCCACCATCGGCGCTGGCGGACGATACCGGGAACGGATCGTTTTTGCACGGACACAAAGCCTCCCATGAATCGACGAAAGTGTGATTGCGCAGTGCAGTGTGTCAGGTTGCCGATGGCATGGCAAGCCGCATGGCATGCGCCGCAAGGGATAATCGCGGCCACATGGCACTGATTACCTTACTTGACGCCCAATTGGCTTTTGGGCACGTACCCCTGCTGGACCACGCGGGTTTTTCACTTGAGACGTCCGAGCGCGTGGGCCTCATTGGCCGCAATGGCGCTGGCAAGTCCTCGCTACTCAAGATCCTGGGCGGCATGGAAAAGCCGGACGATGGCAGCCTGCAGGTGCAAAACCACACCCGCATATCCTACGTGGCGCAGGAGCCGCAACTCGACGCAGATGCTACAGTTTTTGTAGCTGTAAGTGAAGGACTGACAAGGGTCCGAGAGCTAATTGATGAATACTCACTGGGCCATGGCGATCTGGACGCCATGCAAAGCGAAATCGAGGCTCTGGACGGCTGGACCTGGGAGCAGCGTGTGGAGGAAACCCTGCACCGCCTGCACCTGGACCCGCTGGCCATTGTCAAAACGCTGTCCGGCGGCACCAAGAAGCGGGTAGCCCTTGCGCAGGCCCTGGTGGCGCAGCCTGATGTACTGCTGCTTGACGAACCCACCAATCACCTGGACCTGGACTCCATCGAATGGCTGGAGGGACTGCTGGTCGATTTCAAGGGCAGCATCATCACCATCACCCACGACCGCACCTTCCTGGACAACGTGGCCACCCGCATCGTGGAGCTTGACCGGGGGCAACTGCTGTCTTACCCTGGGAACTTTGCTGCCTACCTGGTGCAAAAGGAAGAACAGGCGGCCCAGGAGGCTGTCATCAACGCGCGTGCCGACAAGCTGCTCGCCCAAGAAGAGGTGTGGATTCGAAAGGGTGTGGAAGCCCGGCGCACCCGTGCGCAGGCGCGCATCATCCGGCTGCAGAATCTGCGTGCCAAGCGGGAAGCGCGGCGCGAAGCGGTGGGCAGCGTCAATATGGACATCGCCAGTGGCGCGGCCAGCGGAAAGCTGGTTTCCGAAATGACCCATGTGAGCAAGTCATTTGGCGACAAGTGCATCGTGCGCGACTTCACCGCCACCATTTTGCGGGGCGACAAGATTGGGCTGCTTGGCCCCAACGGTGCGGGCAAGACCACCCTGCTGAAGATGATTCTGGGTGAGCTCCAGGCTGACCCGGCACCGGCCAATGCGCCCAAACCCGAACCGGGCCACAGTCCGTGGGGCACCGTGCGACTCGGGGCCAACGTGACCGTGGCCTATTTCGATCAGATGCGCAATGCGCTGGACCTGAACGCCACACTGGAGGACTTCATCAGCCCCGGGTCGGAGTGGATTGAAATCGGAAACCAGAAGAAACACGTCAAGAGTTATCTGGGCGACTTCTTGTTTTCACCGGCGCGCGCCAACTCCCCGGTGCGCTCGCTCTCGGGTGGCGAGCGCAACCGCCTCTTGCTGGCGCGCCTGTTCGCCCGCCCCGCCAACGTGCTGGTGCTCGACGAGCCCACCAATGATCTGGACATCGACACACTCGAGTTGCTCGAAGACCTGCTCCAAAGCTACGACGGCACCGTGTTTCTGGTCAGCCATGACCGCACGTTCATGGACAACGTGGTCACCAGCACCATTGCCTACGAGGGCGATGCGCGCTGGCGCGAGTACGAAGGTGGCGTGGAAGACTGGCTCACGCAAAGCCGGCGCGCCAGCGAGATTGCCCTGGGCAAGGGGCAAAAGGCTGCGAAACCATTCCATTACGGACGCGACGAGCCCGAGCGGAAAACCGTTGCCGCAATCGCGCCCGCAGAATCAACGCCCGTTGCCAAGACGCGCAAGCTCAGTTTCAAGGAACAGCGTGAACTCGATGGATTGCCAGACCTCATTGCCGCACTGGAAGCCGAACAAAGTGAAATCAACGCGGCCCTGGCGGATGGCAGCCTTTACTCCATCGACAATGTACGCGCCCTGAAGCTGGCCACCCGCAACAGTGCCATTGACGATGAACTCATGGCCGCACTGGAGCGTTGGGAAGTACTGGGCCGGCCAGTCTAAGCGGAGGTATTCCCGGTCAACCGCAAAATGGACTGCACCAGCTCGTCGAGATCAAAGGGCTTGCCCACATGGTCGTCCATGCCAGCGGCCAGACAGGCCTCGCGATCAGAGGCCATGGCATTGGCCGTCATGGCAATGATGGGCAAGCGGGTCATGCCCAGCGTTTGACGAATCGCGCGGGTGGCAGCATAACCGTCCATGACCGGCATCTGGACATCCATCAGAACCACATCAAACGCGGGCTGGGACGCAGCCACGGCAGCCACACCCCGCTCGCCGTCGTCGGCCATGGTGATGTCGGCTCCTTCTTTCGCCAGCAGTCCCCGGGCGACCATCTGGTTGATTTTGTTGTCTTCCACAACCAGAATGCGCAGACCTTGCAGGCGCCTGGCATTGGCGGCGACGCCTGCGGATGACACACCGGACAGCGGCGCTTCTACAACGGGTATGTCGGCGAGCTGAAAACGGGCCTGGAAGTAGAAAACGCTCCCCTTGCCCTCCACACTGCTGAGCTTGAGCTCACCGCCCAGCAATTCAACCAAGCGGCTGGAAATGGCCAGCCCCAGACCGGTACCGCCATAGCGGCGTGTGGTGGACGCTTCTGCCTGCGAGAAACCGCTGAAGATGTGTACCTGGTTCTCTGGCGCGATGCCGATCCCGCTGTCAGACACCGCGAATTCCAGCAACACGCCATCTTCATTGCGCTCCAGCAAGCGGATCCGCAAAACCACATCGCCCTCGCTGGTGAATTTGATGGCATTACCCCCCAGATTGATCAGCACCTGCTGCAATCGCATGTCATCACCCAACAGCCCGCGCGGAACCGCAGGCTCGACCTCAAACCGGACGGCAATGGACTTGGCTCCGACGTTTGGCGTCAAAATGGTCGACAGATCGCGCAACATCCGGTCCAGATCAAAGGGGCGCGGGTCCAGCAGCATCTTGCCCGCCTCAACCTTGGAGAAATCCAGAATGTCGTTGAGCAGCCCCAACAGGGAGCGTGCCGCACCCTCGGTCTTGAGCACGAGATCCGCCTGTGCGGCATTCATGCCGGTGTCCTGCAGTAGCTTGAGCAAACCCAGAACCGCATTCATGGGCGTGCGGATTTCGTGACTCATATTGGCCAAGAACTGGCCCTTGGCAATGCTGGCCTGCTCGGCCCGGGCCAAGGCCTCCACATAGCTGGTGACATCGGCGAAGGTGCGCACAAAACCGCCCTCCGGCAACGGTGCGGACTTGATTTCCAGGGTGCGCCCCGACAGCGTGCGCCGGGTATAGAGCGGCGGTGGCGCAACACTCCCTTCGCCGGCAGATCGCAGGTATGGTCGGGCTGACTCCTCGACCAGATCAAAGTCTTTGCCAAAGTCACCCCGCTCGTTCTGGAAGGCAACAATTTTCTCAAGGCCTGCGGTGTGCAGGTGGGGCGGGATTTCCAGCAACTCCAGCGCACGGTTGCTCTGGAACACCACAGTGTTGTCGGGTGCCACCATCATGACGCCCTGAGAAATGTTGTCCAGCGTGACCTGCAGCTGGGTCGTGCGTGCCGTCAGAATTTCGTTGGCCGCCTGGCGCTCCTGCTCGGCCTGTTTGCGCGCGGTGATGTCTGTGCGAATGGTGATGTACTGCTTTGAGTACCCGTCTTCGGCCACCGTTGGCACCACGGTTGCATCAACCCAATACAGTTCACCGCTGCTCTTGCGGCTGCAAACTTCACCGTTCCAGACCTCTCCACGCGCAACGGCCTGGTGGCTCAGTTCGTGAACATTCTGCGGATACACATCCGACAGAATGTCAGTCTGCTGTCGCCCCAGCACCTGGTCACGCGTGTAACCGCTGATTTCACAAAATCGATCATTGGCATACAGGATGATGCCGTTTGCATCGGCTACGCTAACAATGGCATGCTGGTCCAGGGCAAATTTCTGCTGGTCCAGAGCGCGGCGGGTGGCCTCGCGCTCGCGAACCAGCAGCGATGTCTGATTCACCATGTCAACCAGGCTCTGGATTTCCACCGGCGCGTTGTCAATGACCAGTTTGTTGGACGTGGTGGCATGGGTACCCAGGGATTCCACGGTTTCGCGCAGCAGCGCCAGACCACCCAACCAGCGCGCCAGCGCCACACGGATCAGCACCAGCCCCATCACCAGACATGCCACCCCCGCGAACAGGGTCAGCAGTGACAGGGACCACAGCCCTGCGGCAACCGTCCCTACATCAAAGGTCAGACGCAAGACACCGTAGTCCTTGCCGCCCACCGAGAGACTGCGATTGACATCCTGCAGCGCGTCCTGCACGCGGTCGACCAACCACTGCGGGGCTGTACCCTTGGCAGCGACGCGGTTGTCCGCCCGGACCTTGCCACCGTCAACGGAAATGAACATCGCCGTGCTGAACTGGGAGCCCTGAACCCCCTTGTTGAGAACCTTCTGCACCGTATCAAAGTCACCAATGACCACGCTGTCCTGCACCGCCTGGGTCACCACTTCAATCAGCATGTACGAGGACTCCTCGCTCTCCTGCAACTGCTGCGAAAACTGGTATTTGAGAAAAACACCCAGCCCTCCGCCCACAAACAGCAACAGTGTGGCGGCGTACAGCACAAAAACGCGGCTGGCCAGCGATGATGGCAGGAGTCTTTCAGCGAAGTTCATGGATCACACATCCTGCCGCCGCATGTGTGCATCAGCGCAGACTCGCCGGCGCCGTGTGGTAAAAATTTCGATAGGCGGTGTAGTCAGCACCGGTCGAAGCAACAAAACCCGTTGACGCTGGCAGCTTGACCAGTTCGGATGCAGTGGCCAACACCTTTTGCCCAACCGGGTCTTGGCCCATCTCCAGGAACGCCTTGCTCACGGCACCCAGGTCTTTTGCCGACACGCTGCGCGATGCCATCAATGCCAGGTCATGGAGCGGCTCCGACTCCCACAGAACCCGCAACTGCTTACCCTCACGTTTGGACCAGCCGGCACTGAGCTGCGACTGGGTGCCAGCGGCCTTGACCTTGCCGCTGGCCAGCTGCGCAAATGCACCGTCCATATTGCCCCCGAAAACCACTTGAACCGGAATCTTCTGATTCAACAGGTTGGCGTAGGAAAACTTGTACGCCACCGTCGCCTCGGGGCCGGGAAACGCCACCGCCTCGTTGGCCAGCTGCTCCAGCTTGGTAATGGGTGAATCGGCCAGCGTCACAATCTGGCTGCGTATGGCGGGCGTGGCGCGCCGCCCGAATACCTTCCAGCCCAGCGTGTCGCGGTCCGGACTGAACAGGTGATTGGAAAACACGAATTCCACTTCGTTGGCCAGCACATAGGCCGTGGTGTCCGCAGATGTGCGTCCAATTTTGAGCTGCAGCTTGACACCACTCTTCTTGCTGACGTAATCAACGATGGGGTTCCAGTAGCTGGCGGTGAGCTCGATTCCGTATTGATTTACCGGTGAGAACCGGTAGACCGCACTGTCCTGGGCCTGCACGGGCGCGGACAAGACCAGTGCCGCCACACTGGCTGAGGCCAAGAAAACTCGTCCCAAAAGCCGCATGTGCGTCAGATATGTCATGGGAAGTCCTTCCATTCAATCAAGCCCAATGGTATTGCGATTATGCCGAGGCAGACGCTTTCCAGTCCTTGCAGATCTGCATCGCCAAACCGAAGTCCAGCGCATCCATGGCCGCATCCAGCGACTCCAATACCGGCGCGAGGGCATCGTGGTGGTCCGTTCGGATGCGCATGTAAGCCTTCGTCGCCAACATGTCAGACGCCTGCAAAAGGGCAACCCATGTCTGCAAATCTGCGTCCAGTTTTGCTTTCGGCACTGCACTGACGGCGTCAGGCGCCGCATCAGGGGCCTGCGCAGGCGCATAGCGCGCCAGTATCGGATCCAGCGCCTTCAGCGTTGCATCCACCGCTTGCTGCAACTCCGCCACCAGCACACGCGGGTGCGAATCTCCCGCGCTGCCATGCAACCGTTCTTCCATCTGCGCCAAAGCGCGTGCCAGATCGTGCGCGCCCACGGTGGCAGACAGGCCCTTCAGGGTATGCAGCATGCGGCCCGCACCCGACAGGTCAGCGCCGCCGAGCAGGCCGGACAGCTGGCCGGGTGCGTTGCGCAATTCGCTGACGAAAGACTGCAGCACAGAGCCATACATTTCGCCATCGCCACCCATGCGCTCCAGCGCACCGTCAACATCGAGCACGGGCGCCTGATCAGATGCGCTGCCCGCCGGGGCGCCGGTCGGTGCACTGCTCGCCGACACGTTATCCGACCTGGAAAAACGCAGCAAAATGGCCACCAGGTTGTCGAGCTCAAACGGCTTGCCCACGTGGTCATTCATGCCGGCTGCCAGGCAGGCGGCACGGTCCGAGGCCATGGCGTTGGCAGTCATGGCAATGATGGGCAGTGACGCCATGGCCAGTTCCTGACGGATCATGCGAGTTGCCGCATAACCATCCATCACCGGCATCTGCACATCCATCAGCACGGCGTCAAACGGCGTAGCGGCGTTGCGCACCGCATCCACACCGAGCTGGCCGTTATCGGCCAGTGTCACGCTTGCCCCTTCCTGCGTGAGAAGCCCGCGGGCCACCATCTGGTTGATCTTGTTGTCTTCCACGACCAGCAGGCGCAAACCCGTCAGACGCTTGACTTTGACGGCAGCCGGTTGCGGAGCAGCCGGATTGTGTCCCAGGGTCGCAGCCGCAGCCGCCGAGCGCGCATCCATCACGGCATCCAGCAACATGGACGCGGTCACCGGCTTGACCAGGAATCCGTTGATCAGTGCCTGTTCTTCCGGACTGCGCCGGGACAGCATTTCGCGCCCGTGCGCGGTGACCATGATCACAATCGGCGCCGCCTGTCCTCCCGCGATCTCACGGATGCGCTGGCTGGTCTCCCATCCATCCATGCCGGGCATCTGCCAGTCCATAAAAATGGCTTCGAACGGCGGCTCACCAGCCTTGGCACGGGCCTCAATGCGCGCCAGGGCCAGCGCACCGGTTGCGGCCGTTTCGGTCTTCCAGCCCATGGATTCGACCATATGAAGCAGGATATCGCGGGTCACATCGTTGTCATCCACTACCAGCGCCCGCAAGGTACCCAGCGTGGCGGCAGGCGGCACCGCTGCGGGTGTGCCTGCCATCTCGGCCAGCGGCATGCGCAACCGGAAATGAAACGTGCTGCCCTGTCCCAGAACACTATCCACTGCCAGATCGCCACCCAACAGCTTGACCATGCGACTGGAAATGGCAAGACCCAGTCCGGTTCCGCCATAGCGCCGGGTCGTAGACGATTCAGCCTGTGAAAACCCGGTGAAGATATGTGTCAGGTTCTCGGGTGCGATGCCGATGCCGCTGTCCTGCATGGCGAACTCCACCAGAACATCCGTCTCGCTTCGCTCCAGCACGCGCAGTCGCAGCACAACCTCACCTTCGCTGGTAAATTTGATGGCATTGCCCCCCAGATTGATCAAAACCTGCTGCAGGCGCATGTCATCGGCCAACAGGCACTTGGGAAGCTCCGGGTCGATGTCGAAAACCACTTCGATACTGCGGCTGCCAACGTTGGCCGAGAGAATGACCGAAAGATCGCGCATCAGGCGGTCCACCCGGAACGGCCGTGGGTCCAGCGTCATCTTGCCCGCTTCCACCTTGGAAAAATCGAGAATATCGTTGAGCAGACCCAGCAAGGAACGGGCAGCACCTTCGGTCTTGGTCACGTAGTCGATCTGGCGGGTCGTGAGGTCGGTGTTCTGCAGGAGTTTGAGCAGGCCCAGAATGGCATTCATAGGCGTGCGGATCTCGTGGCTCATGTTGGCCACAAACTGGCTCTTGGCAACGCTGGCCTGCTCGGCCTTTTCCAGCGCATCCTTGAGCTGTGCTTCCGCCAGTTTGCGGTCATGGACATCCTGCGACGACCCCGCCATGCGCAAGGCCACGCCATGTTCGTCGCGATACACCTTGGCGCGCGACCGAAACCACCGGTAGCCACGGTTCTTGGTCAGAATCAGGTGCTCTTCGTCGTAATCCCGCACTCCGGAAATGGCATCTTCGGAGGCCTTCCTGCAAAGCTCCATGTGATCCGGATGCAGGATGGAACTGAAGCTCGCCAGGCTGGCTGGCAATTCCTGCGGCGTGTAACCCAGCAGGGCGTAATAGCTTGGAGACCACCACTGCGCATCGGCACGAAGGTCCAGCCAGTCCCACAAGCCATCACTACCCCCCTCAATGGCCAGCGCCATGCGGTCTGACATTTCCGCCAGTCGCTGCTGGTCACGCTTGCGCGCCGTGATGTCGGTACGCATGGAAACGAATTTCTCAACGCGCCCGTCATCCCCGATGAATGGCGCAATCATGCTGTCCACCCAATACAGGGATCCGTCCTTGGCCCGGTTGCAGATGTCCCCGCGCCACGAAGCGCCGGTGGAGATGACAGCCCACATGTCGGACCAGAACTGGTCGCTGTGCACACCGGAACTCGTCGTGCTGTGGTTGCTGCCTATGAGTTCTTCACGTGTGTACCCGCTGATGTCGCAAAACGCATCATTGACTTCGGTAATGATGCCGTTGCCGTCCGAAATCGACACAATGGTGTGCAACTCCACCGTGCTGAGCATGGCACTGGAGGCACGAATGGCCGCCTCCAGCCGCTTCTGGGTTTGTTTCTGCAGGGTGATTTCCGTGCCAATTTCCATGAACCCGGTCAAAACGCCCTTGGCATCGCGGGTTGGCTGGACCTCCGTGTCGACCCAGTATTCGTGGCCATCCTTTGCCCGATTGAGAACCTCGGCACGGCAGAACGTCCCTTCCGCAACCGACTTCAGCAGGCGCTGGATGGTTTGCACGTCGGTCTTGCCACTGCCGAGCAGTTCGCCGGGGGTCTTGCCCCGTGCTTCTTCCAGGCTGTAGCCGGTGAGTCGCGTGAAACCCTCGTTGACCCACGTGATCCGCATCTGCGGATCGGCTATGGTGACCGCGTTGTTGGTGTGCTGAACCACGCGCGCCAGGCGGTCCAGGTCATCGGTCATGCGCTCGGCCAGACGCTGTGCACGAAACCGTCCGACCGACAGCAACCACACAGCCAGGGCACCGAGCAGGCTGACCAGCGTACCCGTCAAAGTCGCCAGGGCCAGGATGGAGCGGTCCTGCATTGCCAGCAACTCCGGCTTCGCGGTGGCACGCAACTGCAATGTGCGTCCACCCACAACGATGAGCCGTACACCATGAAGCCCGGACGCATCCGCAGAAACACCCGCTGCCGCAGGGAGCGCCACTCCATGGCGCGCTTCGGAGTCGTACAGCAACGCCGGCTGCGCGACGTCCGTGCCATCCAACAGCTGCACGCGAAGGGCGTCGTCCACCACGCCGGTGAGTTGGTGAAGCAGCTCGGGAACAACCAGCGGCGAGCTGAGCAGTCCAACCAGAGCGGCCTGGTGCTGCTGGGGTGTCACCGGGTCGGCACCGTGCCGATACACCGGCAGGATATACAGGAATCCGTGCGACGCGGTTTCGTCCTGCATCAATGTCACCCTGCCGGAAAGCGTGGGCTCACCCGTATTCATGGCCCGCTCTGCCGCCTCGCGCCGTACCGGTTCCTGCCCGATATCAAAACCCAACGCGGCCCGGTTGTCATTCGCCGGCTCGATGAACTTGACCACAAACAGGTCGCTCGCATTGCCCTGGGTTCGAACGGAAAAACCGGGTGCGTTGTCTGCGCGCTCTTTCGCTTCAAACGCTGCCAGATCCGCGCGCTGCACCCTCGCCACAAAACTGAATCCCCGAATGCCTGCAAATTCCTCGTGGTGGCTCTGGGACTCCACAAAGGCGGCAAACTCTCGGCGGCTGATGCGTTCACTGGCGGCGTAGGCACCACGTGCCCCTTTGAGTCCGACCAGCGGCTTATCGAAACGCCGCAGGACCTCCCGCTCAACGCGCTCAACGCCCCGATCAAACACCACCTGAATATCTCGGTCCAAGCCCTGCTTGAGCCACATCACCAGCACGGCCGTTACACCCAGCCCCATCAGTTGGGCCGCTGCGGTCAACCCGATCGCCGCCCGGATACTGAACGTCCGGCGGGCTTCGCGCTTGACTCGGGTGGTTTCAGGCACACGCTGCATGGCCACCATGCAGCGCCAATACAGCACAGGACCCGACACCAAAATGAGCAGCAAGACCTCGACGACTCCCGGTGCAATGCTGGTCAATCCCGGCGTCAAAACAGGCATTACCCAGGTGACCAGCGCTTGTGCCAGTCCAATGGTCAGGACGATCTCAGCAAAGAGAGGTACCGGGTTGAAGGACTTCTTCATACGGCAGAGCGGGTAAGGCCGGGTAAATTCAGTGAAACTGCATCAGGATAGCAGAGACCAGAGCCGACAGCGACCAAATCGCGCGGTCAAATTACGCGGTTGGGCTACACCACACCCTGTGTGCGCAGTGCGGCAATGTCGGTGGCATCCAGCCCCAGCTCCGCCAGCACCTCACCGGTGTGTTCGCCCAATGCGGGTGGCGCTCGGCGCAGTACCACCGGCGTATCAACCAGTCGCAGCGGACTCGCCACCGATGCTATTGAATGGATAGCAGCACTTTCAGTAATGGATAGGTCTATCGGCTGATTGACCACCAGGCCCCGGGCCTGGACCTGGATATCGGCAAAGGCCTGCCCGATGGAGTTGATAGGGCCGCAGGGAACAGCCTTGTCGTGCAGCAGCGCGGTCCACTGCGCCGTTGTGCGGGTGCGGGTAACGGCCTGCATGGCCGCAATCAGACTCTCGCGGTTGGCCACGCGCAGGGTGTTGCTGGCGTAGCGCGCATCCGTCGCCCATTGTGGCTGGTCTGCTGCTGCGCAAAAGCGGGCAAACTGGCCGTCGTTGCCAATGGCCAGCAGCATGGATCCGTCCGCCGTGGGAAAGTCCTGATAGGGCGCCAGGCTGGGGTGGCTGTTGCCCTGGCGCTGCGGCACCTTTCCCGTGTTCAAGAACCCGGCCGCTTGATTGGCCAGAATCGCCATGCCCACATCGAGGAGGGCCATGTCGATGCGCTGGCCGGTACCGCTGCGATGGCGCACCTCGAGTGCGGCCAGGATGGCGCTGCAGGCGTACACACCGGTAAACAGATCGGTCAGGGCAACTCCCACCCGCTGCGGCCCGCCACCCGGCGTGTCGTCGGCACGGCCGGTGATGTCCATCATGCCGGTCATGGCCTGGATCATCAGGTCATATCCGGCACGCTCGGCATAGGGCCCGTTTTGCCCAAAGCCGGTCACGGAGCAGTAAATCAGACGCGGGTTGAGCGCCTGGAGGCTGTCATAGTCCAGCCCGTATTTGGCCAGGCCACCCACCTTGAAGTTCTCTACGAGCACATCGCTCTGCAAGGCCATGCGGCGAATCAGGTCCTGCCCTTGCGGTTGCGCCATGTCAATGGTGACCGAGCGCTTGTTGCGGTTGCAGGCCGTGAAATAGGTGGCGTGTTCGGAACTCTTTCCCTCAGCATCCTGCAGAAATGGAGGCCCCCAGTGGCGCGTGTCATCACCCTCGCCGGGCTTTTCCACCTTGATGACATCCGCCCCCAGGTCAGCCAGCATCTGGGTGCACCAGGGCCCGGCCAGGACGCGGGAGAGGTCCAGGACCTTGATGTGGGGAAGGGCTCCGTGGTTGGGTGTGTTTGTGGCTGTCATGTGGATGGCGTCATTTCTGGGTGTGGCTGTGGCGGTGGCTATGGCTGTGGCTGTGGCTGTGGTCATTCAGTAGCTTTGCCTTGCCGGAGGCTTCCTCACCTCCCCCCTCTCTCCCCCCGCCCTCTCTCGCCCCCACCGGGGCGAAAGAGGGAGCCTGAACAGCCCCATTTGGCCTTGTATTTAAAGTGGGGAGGTACATGTGCGGGTGCTGGTTGGGGCGAGCTGTGGCAGGTTGCTGGAGAGGCAGTTGGATTGTCAGAAGGGCAAGTCGGTGTGGGGGCGGTGGGTATGGGGCAGTAGGGGGGAGTAGGCGGTGGTAGTGGGCAGCAGGCAGGTCGGTGGACTCCGTCATTGCAAAGCATCCGCTCGGAACAAAACCTCACGGGACCAGACCAGCATCTCCCAATGATTTATGCCAAAAGCCCCCGTATTTACTAGCAACACAGCTATCAAAATCATTGCATCCATGTCCCAACCGGCCTACGCCCGTGTACTTCTCACCTTCACAGACAAGGCCAAATGGGGCTGTTCAGGCTCCCTCTCGCCCGGCGGGGCGAGAGGGCGGGGGGAGAGTGGGGGAATTGAGGAATCCGCCTGCAAGGCAAAGAACCTTAAAAAGCCGCAATCCCTGTCTGCGCCCGTCCCAAAATCAACGCATGAATGTCGTGCGTCCCTTCATAGGTATTCACCACCTCCAAGTTAACCAGGTGCCGAGCCACCCCGAACTCATCCGATATCCCGTTCCCACCCATCATGTCCCGCGCCAACCGCGCAATGTCCAGCGCCTTGCCACACGAATTGCGCTTCAAAATCGACGTGATTTCAACGGATGCAGTGCCTTCGTCCTTCATGCGGCCCAAGCGCAGGCAGCCCTGCAGGCCCAGCGCAATTTCGGTCTGCATATCGGCCAGTTTTTTCTGGATGAGCTGGTTGGCTGCCAGGGGCTTGCCGAACTGCTTGCGGTCCAGTACGTACTGGCGGGCACGCGTCCAGCAGTCTTCTGCCGCACCCAGCGCACCCCAGGCAATGCCGTAGCGCGCGCTGTTGAGGCAGGTGAAGGGGCCTTTCAAGCCCTGCACCTCCGGGAAGGCGTTCCCTTCGGGGCAGAACACGCCGTCCATGACGATTTCACCCGTGATGCTGGCGCGCAGGCCCACCTTGCCGTGGATGGCGGGTGCTGAGAGACCCTTCATGCCCTTTTCCAGCACAAAGCCGCGGATCGGGCCAACCTGACCACCTTCTGATACCTCTTTTGCCCAGACCACAAACACGTCGGCAATCGGGCTGTTGCTGATCCACATCTTGCTGCCCGACAGTTTGTAGCCCCCCGCCACCTTGTGGGCGCGGCTGGCCATGGAGCCGGGGTCAGAGCCGTGGTCGGGCTCGGTCAGGCCGAAGCAGCCAATCCACTCACCGGTAGCGAGTTTGGGCAGGTATTTTTGACGCTGCGCCTCGGTGCCAAATTCAAAAATCGGCACCATCACCAACGAACTTTGCACGCTCATCATGGAACGGTATCCCGAGTCCACGCGTTCCACCTCGCGGGCGATCAGGCCATAGGCCACGTAATTCAGGCCGGGGCCGCCGTACTGTTCGGGGATGGTGGGGCCCAGCAGGCCCAACTCACCCATTTCACGGAAGATGGCCGGGTCGGTGCTCCCGTCGCGAAAGGCCTGTGTCACGCGCGGCAGCAGCTTGTCCTGGCAATACGCGGCAGAGGCCTCCTTGATCTGGCGCTCGTCCCCGCTGAGTTGCGCGTCGAGCAGAAAGGGGTCTTGCCAGTTAAATGATGCGTGCGCCATGAATATGCTCCTTCAGGGATTTGAAATGAATGGCCCGATGGTAACGGGGAGGCTGTGGCGTATATTCCGGCATGTTGTAGCACTACAGAGGGTGACCATGGTTCTGGACGATATTTCTGCAAACGACAAATTCCTGGTCATGCTCGATTGGATGCTTGCGCTGGAGGGTCGCCATGCCGATGCGCTACAACCGGGGCTGGTGTATGTCGCCTACGACCAGACCGACGTTCGCGACCTCACATTTGGTGCCAGCGACGCGGCGCGCAAGCTCAGCGAAGTACTGGACTGTCTGCAGCGTGCGTTTCGCACGACCGACATCATCGCCCGCCAGGGCATGGGCTTCTGGATATTGACGCCGTTCACGCAGGTCGATCCGGTCATCGGCAAAGTGCGCCAGGTCATCAAAACCGCGCCCCAAAACGGCCTGGCCATTGCGCACAGCAATATTCGCATCTTCATGCTGCGCGACCACATCGCCGCTCGTCCCGCCAAATTCCGCTCGGCCCAGGAATGCCTGGACTATCTGCTGACACAACCCGTTGACGTTTTGCCTGTCTGACAGAAGACCCGCACAAACCCTAGTATTGCTGTGGCACGCGGATTGCTAGCATGCGGATCACAACCTGACCGAACAGTCAGTTTTTCCGTCCCCGCTTACCGGAGTTACCCACGTGTCCAACGCACCCATGCCCCCGAACGCACCTGACGTCCGCCCCGGCCGGCTGGGTGCGGCCGAATACGCCAAGGCATTTGCCGATGCGCATCCGCGGCTGTCGCGCTCCCAGGCGCTGATGGAAGCCGAACGCTGCCTCTACTGCCACGACGCGCCCTGCGCCACGGCCTGCCCCACGCACATCGACGTGCCGTCGTTCATCCGGCGCATTGCCGAAGACAACCTGCGTGGTGCAGCGCGCACCATTCTGGAGCCCAACCCGCTGGGCGGCATGTGCGCGCGGGTCTGTCCGACCGAAAACCTGTGTGAAGCCGTGTGCGTGCGCACCACACAGTGCGGCACGCCGGTGGCAATCGGGCGCCTGCAGCGTTACGCGGTGGACGCCCTGATGGAAAGTGACAGGCCGCAAATCTTCGCCCGCGCACCCGAAACCGCAAAGCGCGTGGCCGTGGTGGGCGCCGGGCCGGCCGGCCTGGCCTGTGCACACATCCTGGCGCGGCTGGGGCACAGCGTCACCATCTTCGATGCCCGCCCCAAAGCCGGCGGACTCAATGAATACGGACTGGCGAGCTACAAGACGCCGGACCAGTACGCACAGGCCGAGGTGCAATGGCTGCTGTCCATTGGCGGCATCAGCGTACAGAACAACTGGAAGCTGGCCAGCGCCGCACAACTCGAAACCCTGCGCAGTGAATTTGACGCGGTGTTTCTGGGCATGGGCCTGTCCGCCGCACACGGACTGGGCGTGCCGGGCGAGGGTTTGCCGGGTGTGCGCGATGCGGTGGATTTCATTGCCGAGCTGCGCCAGTGCGCCGACCTGTCCACACTGCCGGTGGGGCGGCGTGTTGTGGTCATCGGAGGTGGCATGACTGCGGTGGACGCGGCGGTGCAGTCCCGGCTGCTGGGCGCCGAATCCGTGCACATCGTCTACCGGCGCGGCCCACAGGACATGTCGGCTTCGCGTGACGAACTGGAGTGGGCGCAAATTCACGGGGTGACCATTCACCACTGGATGGCCCCACTGGAAATGGTGAGTACCAGCTCTGGTGCGGAGCAACACGTCAGTGCCGTGCGCTTTGGCTACCAGACCCAGCAGGACGGCCGGCTGACACCCACTGGCGAAACGGCGGCCATCCAGGCCGACATGGTGCTCAAAGCCATCGGACAGCAACTGGGCAACCCCATGCTGACAGATGCCGGCCTGACGCTCCAGGGTGGGCGCATCGCCACCGGTCCCGACGGACAGACCAGCGTATCCGGCGTTTGGGCCGGAGGCGACTGCCGCGCCGGCGGTCTGGACCTGACGGTGGAAGCCGTGGAGCACGGCAAGCTGTCCGCCCAGGCGATTCACACCTTCCTGAGCCGCGCCTGAACGTCGCCCACCGAAATCTGGAGATCACGCCATGGCCAACCTGCACACAAGCTTTGCCGGCATCCGCAGCCCCAACCCCTTCTGGCTGGCTTCTGCCCCGCCCACCGACAAGGCCACCAACGTCAACCGCGCATTCGAGGCGGGATGGGGCGGGGTGGTCTGGAAGACGCTGGGCGAGGCAGGCCCACCGGTGGTTAACGTCAATGGCCCGCGCTATGGCGCCCTGCTCTCGCCGGACCGGCGCCTGATGGGTTTCAACAACATCGAACTCATCACCGACCGCGACCTCGACCTCAACCTGAAGGAAATCACTGAGGTAAAGCGCAACTGGGCGGACCGTGCCATGGTCGTCTCGCTGATGGTGCCCTGCCAGGAAGACGCCTGGAAGGCCATCCTGCCGCGTGTCGAAGACACGGGCGCCGACGGCATCGAGCTCAACTTTGGCTGCCCGCACGGCATGAGCGAACGCGGCATGGGCGCGGCCGTAGGCCAGGTGCCCGAGTACATCGAAATGGTCACCGCCTGGTGCAAGCAGTACAGCCGCCTGCCCGTGATCGTGAAGCTCACCCCCAACATCACCGACATCCGCCTGCCTGCCCGCGCCGCTCACAAGGGGGGCGCCGATGCAGTCTCGCTCATCAACACCATCAACTCCATCATGGGCGTGGACCCCTACACGCTGACCATGAGCCCGTCCACCGGTGGCAAGGGTTCGCACGGCGGCTACTGCGGCCCGGCCGTCAAACCCATCGCGCTGAACATGGTGGCCGAGATTGCGCGCGACCCGCAAACCGCCGGAATGCCTATCTCCGGCATCGGCGGGGTGGGCAACTGGCGCGACGCACTGGACTTCATCGCCCTGGGAGCCGGCAACGTGCAGGTCTGCACGGCCGCAATGGTTTACGGTTTCAAGATCGTCCAGGAAATGGCTGACGGCCTGTCCAACTACATGGACGAGATGGGTTTCACCAGTGTGGACCAGATCGTGGGCAAGGCCCTTCCCACCGTGACCCAGTGGCAGTACCTGAACCTGAACGCTATTTCCAAGGCCGTCATCAACCAGGACACCTGCATCCAGTGCGGGCGCTGCCACATTGCCTGCGAGGACACCAGCCACCAGGCCATCACGATCGAGAAGGACGGCAAGCGTCATTTCGAGGTGAAGGAAGACGAATGCGTGGGCTGCAACCTGTGCACGCTGGTCTGCCCGGTGCCCGAGTGCATTACTCTGCGTGATCTGGCGCCGGGTGAAAAAGACCTGCGCACCGGCAAAGACGTGAGCGCACACTATGCCAACTGGACCACGCACCCCAACAACCCGATGCGCGACGCCAAGGCAGTATGAGTCAAATCGGGTCATGGCCCACGTTGTTATTGAATAGATAGCTATTGTTTTAGGAGCACATATGCGCAGCATCCTGATCCGCGGCGGCACCGTGGTCAACGCCGACCGGGCGTTCAAAGCCGATGTCATCACCCAAGACGGCAAGATCATCGCCGTCGGCGAGAACCTATCCGCCCCGGCTGGCGCCACGGTGGTGGACGCAATCGGCCAATACGTCATGCCTGGCGGCATTGACCCGCACACGCACATGCAACTGCCCTTCATGGGCACCACGACCATGGACGACTTCTACACCGGCACCGCGGCCGGGCTGGCCGGTGGCACCACCACCATCATCGACTTCGTCATCCCCAACCCGCAGCAGAATATTCTGGAGGCCTACCAGACGTGGCGCGGCTGGGCCGAGAAAGCGGCCAGCGACTACAGCTTCCACGTCGCCATCACCTGGTGGGACGAGACCGTGCGGCGTGACATGGGTGAGCTGGTGCAGCAGGAGGGTGTGAACAGCTTCAAGCACTTCATGGCCTACAAGAACGCCATCATGTGCGACGACGAGACCCTGGTAAACAGCTTCAAGCGCTGCATGGAGCTGGGCGCCATGCCCACCGTGCACGCCGAGAATGGCGAGCTGGTGTTTTTGCTGCAAAAACAGGTGGCCGAGATGGGCATTACCGGGCCTGAGGGGCATCCGCTGTCGCGCCCCACCGGCGTCGAGGGCGAAGCGGCCAACCGGGCGATTGCCATTGCCGATGTGCTCAACGTGCCCATCTATGTGGTGCACGTGAGCTGCATCGAAGCTGCAGAAGCCATAGCCCGCGCACGCGCCCGGGGCCAGCGCGTCTATGGCGAGGTGCTGGCAGGTCATCTGGTGGTGGACGACAGCGTCTACCGCCACCCGGACTTTGCGACTGCCGCAGCCCACGTGATGAGCCCCCCATTCCGTCCCAAGGGCAACCAGGAATTTTTGTGGCGCGGGCTGCAAGCGGGAAGCCTGCACACCACCGCCACCGACCACTGCACTTTCTGCGCGGCGCAAAAGGCCGCTGGCAAGGAAGACTTTGCCAAGATCCCCAACGGCTGCGGCGGCATCGAAGAGCGCATGGCCGTGCTGTGGGACGAAGGCGTGAACACCGGGCGCCTTACGCCATCCGAGTTCGTGGCGATCACCTCGGCCAACACCGCCAAGCTGTTCAACCTCTACCCGCGCAAGGGCTGCATCGTGCCGGGGGCGGATGCCGATTTGGTGCTGTGGGATCCGGCGGGCAGCAAGACGATTTCGGCCAAGACCCAGTTCAGCAAGGGGGACTTCAATATTTTTGAGGGGCGCAGCGTGCGCGGCGTGCCCAGCCACACCATTGCCCACGGGGAGCTGGCCTATGTGCAAGGCGAGCTGCGGGCGGTGCAAGGGCGGGGGCGCTATTTGAAGCGGCCTGCGTTCAGTGATAACTTTGCGGCGGCCAAGCTGCGGGCGCAGAGCTTGGAGCCGCGGGCTGTGCAGCGCTAATTTTTGAGGCCGCTGTGAGGGGGTGCGCCGGGCGCCGATTTCTGCGCATTTGGCAGCATGAGGTGCCCGGCGCACCCCCTCACAGCTCCGTGTAGCAAATTTACAAAGTGAAGGCAAATCGCATGAATACCGAATCCAATACCGCCTCCTCCCCGCCTGAACTGCGCGTCAACAGCCAGCGCCTGTGGGACTCACTGATGGA
>JBPOIP010000159.1:0-3089 GCA_052034395.1 Pseudomonadota bacterium | reverse complement strand
GCTGGGCATGCGTCAACTGAAAAGTTCTCGATCCACCAGCCTGCCGAAGGTCAGGGGACCGGGCACAAGCAGCGAGGATGGGAACTTGGGGAAGCTGCACCGAAGCCGAAGGAGACCGGCCCGAGGGAGCGCCAATGCTCTGAACTCCAAAGCGATGCCATTTGGCTAATGCATCGCCCCGCAGATGGTGTAGAGCGGGCATGGCACCAAGGACTTCTAAAAGTCCTTGGGTGAGCCTTGCCCGCTCCGGTGCAGGAGCGGAACCCGGCCCCAGTAGGGCCGGGAAGAAGGCCCCAACCGGGGCCTTCTTCTACTTGGGGGAAAAGGGTTGAGTTTGCAAATAAGTGGTGATGCCACCAGCATCACGAGAGAAAACCATGCAACCAACCAAGAGGCACCGCCTACACCAGCAAGAAGCGCATGCACCGCCAGCAGAGCGATGCTTGTGGATATGCAAAATAAATGGGCGGCGCGGGGTGCCATTTTTCGCTAAACTGGGGGTCCGTTCAACTAACCAAGTGAGTTGTCCACTCCGACCGCGGGTTTTCGAGTGGGAGAAACACGCGAGGCGTTGATTTACAGAGCATTTTGTGGGCGAGGCTATTTTCCCGTCCACTCCGCCAAAATTGAAAAGCCATCAGTCGCAAGATTGATGGCTTTTTCATTTGTGCGTTGGCTCCACCTGTTCAGGTTACACGGTGGGTATGCGTGGCGGCAAGATTACACTCGCCCATTCAAACCAGTCCCGCCAAGTGTCCATTCCTTCAGCACCGTCCCATCAGCCTCTGGCCGAGCGCCTGCGTCCCCGCACATTGGGCGATGTGGTCGGGCAACAGCATGTCTTGGGTGAGGGTATGGCCTTGCGTCTGGCGTTCGAATCGGGCCAACCGCACAGCTGCATTCTGTGGGGTCCGCCCGGAGTGGGAAAGACCACGATTGCCCGTCTCATGGCCGATGCGTTTGACGCGGAATTTATTGTGATCAGCGCGGTTCTGGGAGGGGTAAAGGACATTCGCGAAGCAGTCGCTCAGGCGCAAGTGGCTTTGGAACAGGGCCGCCGAACCATTGTTTTTGTCGATGAGGTGCATCGTTTCAACAAGAGCCAGCAGGATGCCTTTCTGGCTCACGTTGAAAGTGGTCTGTTTACCTTCATCGGCGCAACGACTGAAAATCCTTCGTTTGAAGTGAATGCGGCGCTCCTGTCGCGTGCGGCGGTCTATGTCCTGCAGCCGTTGAACGAGCTGGATCTCAAGCAAATTGTGGAAAAATCCCTTGCGCAGGATGAGTTTCCTGCTATCGAAAATGTAGCTATCGACCGACTGATTGCTTTCGCTGACGGGGATGCCAGGCGATTGCTGAACACACTGGAAACACTGGCCGTGGCAGCCCGCCAGGATCATATTGAGCATGTCACTGACCCGTGGTTGCTCAAGGTTCTCGGTGAGCGCATGCGCCGCTACGACAAGGGAGGGGATCAGTTTTACGATTCCATCAGCGCGCTGCACAAATCCGTACGTGGCTCAGATCCTGATGCGGCCTTGTACTGGCTGGTGCGCATGCTTGACGGTGGCGCAGATCCCCGGTATTTGGCACGGCGTCTGCTTCGCATGGCCAGTGAAGATATCGGCCTCGCAGACCCGAGAGCTTTGCGCCTTGCGCTCGATGCTGCAGACGTGTACGAGCGCCTGGGAAGCCCTGAGGGTGAGTTGGCGCTGGCACAGTGCGCCATTTATCTTTCCGTCGCTCCCAAGTCCAATGCGGTTTACAGGGCGCTTGGCGATGCGCGCGCCTTGATCAAGAAGGACGGTACCCGGCCGGTGCCCATGCGCTTGCGCAACGCGCCAACGCAGTTGATGAAGTCTCTGGACTATGGCAAGGGGTACCGCTACGCGCACGATGAAGCGGGCGGCTTTGCTGCCGGGGAGAGTTATTTGCCAGATGGCCTGGCCAATCCCGGCTTCTACCAGCCGGTGGAGCGGGGTCTTGAAATCCGGATCGCAGAGAAAATGCGGCAACTGAAGAAACAGAATGCGTCTTACAGAACCGATCCGGATGGAGACCGGTTTCAGGCAGGCAGTTAAAAGGGGAGCGCACAACTATTAGCGCGGCTATCGCCCGACAGATTTCACTGATGCGCACCATTGCCTACGGGTAAACCCACCTGCAACGACGCGGGGCGCGAGATGCCCCTTGGCTACAATCCCCACCACTCGCCTGACACCCATTCGACCATGGCAGGCTTTTTGCTAATGATCCTGTGTCGCTTACCAAGCTGGACTGCGGCCTTCAAGAATGCTGCTCGGGACAATGATGGTGTAAGCGCCGGCCAAAAATCGGAGAATCTCTATGGATATTTTGCTACAGCAGATCATTAACGGTCTGGTGTTGGGCAGCATGTACGCGCTGATCGCGCTTGGCTACACGATGGTGTACGGCATCATTAACCTGATCAATTTCGCCCACGGTGAAGTGATGATGGTCGGTGCGCTGACCAGTTGGACCATCATCGGGATGATGCAGGAGTCCATGCCCGGAACTCCCGGTGCGGTAATTTTGCTGATCGCGTTGGTCATTGCCTGCGTTGTGGCGGCCGCCCTGAATTTCACGATCGAAAAAGTGGCTTACCGTCCCTTGCGCAATAGTCCCAAACTCGCTCCCCTGATCACCGCGATCGGCATGTCCATTCTGTTGCAGACATTGGCCATGATCATCTGGAAACCTAACTACAAGTCCTACCCGACTTTGTTGCCCAACACGCCCATAGAAATTGGCGGAGCAGTCATTTCTCCGACCCAGGTCATGATTTTGGGATTCACCGCAGTGTCGCTCGCTGTGCTGATGTGGCTCGTCAATTACACCAAGCTGGGTCGGGCCATGCGGGCAACGGCCGAAAACCCCCGCGTGGCCGGCTTGATGGGCGTGAAGCCGGATGTGGTGATTTCTGCTACCTTCATCATTGGTGCTGTGCTTGCGGCCATCGCCGGTGTCATGTATGCGTCCAATTACGGAACAGCACAGCATGCCATGGGTTTCTTACCAGGTTTGAAGGCATTTACCGCGGCTGTTTTCGGTGGCATCGGCAATCTGGG
>JBPOIP010000017.1:0-3147 GCA_052034395.1 Pseudomonadota bacterium | reverse complement strand
TGCTGGCTCTGCTGGCGCATTTGCAATCCACCACACGGGTGCTGGACTGGGTTGGCACCAGCATGGGCGGACTCATTGGCATGGCGGTGTGCGGCCAAACGCAGTTCCCCCTGCCGGTCCCGGTGCGTCGCCTGGTTCTCAACGACGTTGGCCCGGTGATCCAGTGGGAATCCCTGGTGCGCATTGGCCAGTATCTCGGTCGCGCGGTGCAGTTTGACTCCGTGCAGCATGCGGCAGACGCCATGTGGGCGGTCTCTGTCAGCTTTGGCCCACATACGCCGGCACAGTGGCTGGAGCTCTCGCGCCACATGGTGAAGCCGGTTGCAGGTTCACCTGGCGCGGTAACACTGCATTACGACCCCGCCATTGCTGTGCCTTTTGGTGCGATCACGCAGGAATCTGCGGCGCAGGGCGAGGCGGCGTTGTGGCAACTCTACGATGGAATCACTGCGCAGACCTTGCTCCTGCGCGGAGCGCAATCGGACCTGCTGTCGCCACAGACAGCCCACATGATGACCGGGCGCGGGCCGAAAGCCGGTCTGGTGGAGTTTGCCGGTGTGGGGCATGCGCCTACGCTGATCGCGGCCGATCAGGTCGAAGTTGTTTGCGGGTTTTTGCTGGGTTAAGCATTTTTTGAAGCGTCCCTGGACGCGCACTGCATGAAAAGTCTGTCTTCCGAAAACCCCGCCACAGCGCCGGTCATAGCCGCAACCGCCCAAAGCCTGTCCGATCCCGCGGACGCGCTGTTGCGTGCACGCGCATTTGCCGAGCCACTGCTGGCCAGTGCCGCGCTTGACACCGGCGAAAACATCCTGGCGCATGCTGACGCGGTGGCTGGCATCCTCAAAAGCATTGGCGGATCCCAGGCGATGCAGGCGGCAAGCTACCTGGTCTATGCCTGTGACCACCTGAACAAGCCGCACGAAGTCATCACCAAAGCGTTTGGCAGCAACTTTGCCGACTTGGCCATGGAGACCACCAAGCTGGTTCGCGTGCAGCGCATGGCCCGCCTGGCGCAACTCTCCGTCAGCCACGGCAGCGCGCCCATTCCCATGGCGCAGACCGTGGCGGCGCAAACCGAGAGCGTGCGCAAGATGCTGCTGGCCTTCTCGCGCGACTTGCGCGTGGTCATGCTGCGCCTGGCGTCGCGTCTGCAGACGCTGCGACACTTTGCCGCTACGAAATTGCCGGTTCCGCCCGGGCTTGCCAGCGAGGCGCTGCAGGTTTTTGCGCCGCTGGCGAACCGCCTGGGCATCTGGGAAATCAAATGGGAAATGGAAGACCTGTCTTTTCGTTTTCTGGAGCCGCAAACCTACCGCGAGGTTGCGCGCCTGCTTGACGAAAAGCGGGTGGAGCGGGAAGCGCATGTGGAGTCGTTGCGTCAGCGGCTGGCCCAGGATCTGGCGAGCCAGGGCATACAGGCCACGGTGCAGGGGCGTCCCAAGCACATCTACAGCATTGTCAAAAAGATGCGCGGCAAGTCACTGGGCTTCGATCAGGTGTATGACATTCGCGCACTGCGCATCGTGGTCCCGTCGGTGGCCGATTGTTATGCGGCGTTAGGCTGGGTGCACGACCATTTCGCGCCGGTGCCCGACGAGTTTGACGACTACATTGCCCGGCCCAAGTCCAACGGCTACCAGTCGCTGCACACCGTGGTGCGTGACGAACGGGGGCAGCCCATCGAAGTGCAAGTACGCACCCAGGCCATGCACGACCACGCGGAAACCGGCGTCGCTGCACACTGGGCCTACAAGGAGGCGGGCGTGAAGGGCTACGCCGGGGTGTCGGCCAGTGGCGAATACGACGCCAAGATTGCGGTGCTGCGCCAGTTGCTGGCCTGGGAGCGCGACCTCTCAGGTGCCGACGCAGGGCCGCAGGGCGGCGTCACGTTTGACGACCGTATCTATGTGCTCACGCCCAACGCAGCTATTGTAGAGTTACCCCAGGGTGCCACGGCGGTGGACTTTGCCTACAGCGTGCACACCAACCTGGGCCACCGCTGCCGTGGTGCGCGGGTGGATGGGGGCATGGTACCGCTCAACACGCCGCTCAGGAACGGGCAGACCGTCGAGGTCACTGTGGTCAAGGAGGGGGGGCCTTCGCGCGACTGGCTCAACCCGGAATTGGGCTTTCTGGTCAGCCACCGCGCACGTGCCAAAGTGCGTGCCTGGTTCAATGCCCTGGCCATGGGCGAGACAGTTGCCAGGGGCCGCGAGGCGGTAGAGAAGCTGCTGCAGCGCGAGGGCAAGACCGCCGTCAAGCTGGACGATCTGGCGTCACAACTCGGATTCAATTCTGCCGACGACCTGTTTGAAGTGGTTGGCAAGGACGAGTTTTCGCTGCGCAACATCGAAATTGTGCTGCGCCCGCCCGAGCCGGTGGTGGATCAGGACGAGTTGTTGCTGCTGAAGAAGCCACGCGCACCCAGCCCCAGTGGAAAGGGTGGGGTGCTGGTGGTCGGTGTCGATTCGTTGATGACCCAGCTTGCCAAATGCTGCAAACCGGCGCCGCCCGACCCCATTTGTGGCTTTGTCACCCGGGGCAAGGGGGTGAGCGTGCACCGCGCTGATTGTTCCAACCTGCGCAACATGGTGACCCGCAGCGGTGACCGGGTGATCGAGGTGGAGTGGGGCGGCGCCCACGGCGGACCCGGTAATGTCTATCCGGTGGATGTGGCGGTAGAGGCTGTAGACCGCCAGGGCCTGCTGCGTGATATCTCCGAGGTGTTTGCCAAGGAAAAAATGAATGTCATTGGCGTACAGACCCAGTCCATTCGCGGCATTGCCTGGATGACCTTTACCGTCGAAGTCAGTGATGCGGGGCGCCTGAACAAGGTGCTGGGTATCGTGGCTGATTTGCGGGGTGTGCGCACCGCACGACGCAGATAGACATTTGTTGATCCCAACCAGGTACTTTGCCTCATGAGCCACACCACGTCTGTTCAGCGGTCTTTGCGAATGGGTGTAGCCGCTGTGGCACTTTGCAGTTTTTCTGCATCGGCCGTGGCTCCGCTCGATGTGCGCATGGCGCTGGTGATTGGCAATTCCGCCTACGAGGGGGGTGCCGCTTTGGACAATCCTGGAAATGATGCATCGGCGATGGCCGATGCGTTGAAGCGTCTGGGATTTTCGGTGACCCAGGTGC
>JBPOIP010000222.1:0-10064 GCA_052034395.1 Pseudomonadota bacterium | reverse complement strand
CAAACTGCTCGTTCGATACGAGAAGCTTGACCGCAGCTTCTTGGCGCTCAACCACTTGGCAGCGTCCATCATTGCATTTCGCAAGATAAAGTCAGGCGAAAACATTATTTACGGATAGGTTCTAAATCTTCCCACAATCCGTTACGCCGCTGCGCTGAAAGGGTTGAATACCTTTGCCCCTGTCGGTTCAAAGTGCTTGACATTACGCGTGACGATGGTGAGGTTGTGACACAGAGCTGTTGCCGCGATCAGGTTGTCTATTCCCTTGTTGCCCGTTTGGACACACAGTCGCCCCCACAGTTTTGCAATGGCCGGCGTGATTGGCAATATGCAGTGAGAGAACTGCAACTCCAAGGTCACAAGCCATTGCTCAAGTTCAAAGGCGAATTCCGGATTCTGGCCGCGCTGGCGTTCGATACCCGCCTCAATTTCACCGATTGACAAGGCACTGATAAATGAAACGTCCTCAGTTTGCCCTTTGAGATAGGCCAACACACCGGCATTGGGTTTTGCCTTTCGCAATTCAGACAAAACGACGGTATCGAGCAAAATCATGAGAAGTCGATCTCTCGCGGTTCCAAGTCCAAGCTGGGGAACGCTGGGTCAGCAACCGACGACTTCTTTGGCTTCGATTGCGCGGGCATTTTTGGCATGGCCAGCAAATGCTCGATCAGCCCCATGGGCTTATTGGATCGATTGGCAGCATTGCGCTGCAATGCTTCGAAATCAGCCTCCGAAAGTACTACGACAGCCTGTTTGCCACGACGGGTCACATGCTGCGGTACTCCGCGCAAGGCGTTATCCACCAGTTCGCTGAACTGTGCTTTTGCGTCCTGAAGTCGCCAGGCGCGGGCGAGTTGCTGAGATCGAACTGCTTGCATGAAATGACTAGTTGTGTGAACTAGTTCATTGTAAACCGCCGGTGATGGAAGAGTTCAGGCAGTGAAACAAAAGGGTTGTTGTCCCCACCGAAGAGGCCGGTAGTGGTCACCACTTCCACCACGGCGTCGCCAAGCGGTTGCCCATTTGCAGGTCGATACCGACAAATACGACGATGCGCCGATACAAGATGTTCCTCGTGACGCATCAGAGCTCCAGAAATACCCAAAAAGGCAATAAATCGTACATGGGCATCGCGTAAGTGCTCAAAAACGAGCATCAGAACGTGGGTGGTCGCTGATCACTCGTCTGAAAATTGTCGTATCTAAGAAAGGCTAAGACATGACAGATTTAAAGACTCGCAAAGACATCACCTTAAATAAAGCCGATCGAACAACCACGGACAGAGTTCGCGTCAGCCCCGGAAGTCGAGTAGCGAATACCCGCAATGTTGACTTAGCAAGTTCAGAAAAAACTCCGGCAGCTCAAGCTCGCCTAAGGCTGGATGGCAAAGGAAATTCAATTACGTCTGTGTTACATCACAGCAAAAAACAGACGACTCACATCTATGTACCGATGTCGCAAAGGGCGTCCTGCTATGTGTCGCCTGAGGAATGGAATTCTGGAAAGGGCGTGGCATGAAGACAGACTTGAACTTGGATTCTGCAATGGACCGTCAGAGCAACATCGAGTCAGGAGTGTCTTCAATGTTGTCAGCAAGCAATGCGTTGGTCTTTGATGCTTCTGAGGTACCGTCGTCACTGTGTTCAGAGAAGCAGGTAGAGCTTGCTGCCAGACTAATGTCCGACGCTCCGAAGGACTTGCCGTATGCGAGGGAAGTCGTCCGAGGGCTGTCAGTATGCATCAAGCGGCTCGAAGGCGAAATAGGGGCCGTCGGAACTATCGCGGAACGGCTAAGTGACATGCTGAATTTCGATACTTCTGACCCTAGTCACGGGGCAACAGTCCTGGCACTTAGTCGGCGAAAGGGAAGGCATCTATTGTATGCACTCCTACGCGAAGTGGGCCTTGCAGTTCAGTCAGGAAGAACACTGGATGCAGGGCCGCTTCGAACCATCGGGGCGTGGTGCTTGAGAAGACTGTTTGATGAATTTCAGCCTTCCGGAACTGCAATTGCCAACATCCGCAAGTTAATTCTCCGTACGAATTCGGATTCAACGAGGAGTTGGTCTGAAAAAGCACAAGCGCGCTGCCTCTTGGCGGCCCTGCGTGGCTTGAAGCAGGCGCTAGAAGGCAACCAGCGAGCGGCAATTGGCTATGGGCTGTGTCAATCAGAGGTTCGCCAGGTGCGATCTCTAACGTCAATTCAAAGGTTTAACCACGCATTTCGCCGCCGGGTGGAAAACCTAATTGACTTCTCAACGACCGACGCAGTGGCTGCAGCAGGTGGATATGGAACTTTATCCGCAAGTTCATTGCTGGTGGCTGGAGATGAATTGCTGGCTCGTGCAATGAATGGTGACAACCAAGGACTACTTTGCTGCTTAGAAGCCATTACCCATCTACCCGCAGAAACAGCGATGCAAATTCCTCTACAAACAAGAGAGATTCCTCCTGAAGGAGCGTTGGCTTGGATTTACGTCGGTGATGGTACCTACAGCTACAGACTCTTTCATCTTGATGAAAGAGGTGCTCGACCAGCGCAAGGAACGGAGCACCTATATGAAGCTTCCTGCAGTTTTGTCACTATCCGGCTGAGCCCGTCAATCAAAGGTCTTTTGGAGGTCTTAAACAGCAGAAACCCATTGGCGTGCAATCTTGGTGATCTTGTCGGTCCAGTTGGGCATCACCCCCGCGCAGCAGTAGTGGGTAAAGGCGCCTATCGCGCTACGTCAAGAAGGATTCAAGAAAGCATCCCTACTCTCCTCATACAAAGTGGACTTCACCGCTGGCCGGTGGCGCTCGCAACAACCTCGCAATTTCTTGCTACAAGAGGCAGGAGAGCATATGGGGTCTGCCGCGGGTCAAGAATACAGAAGGCGGCGAATCATGCATACCAACTGCTTGGCTGGTCTACCGCGGGTGAGCCAGAAGTGGAGACGTTTGTGGGTTCATATGTCACACCTAAGGCAGCATCAGTTACCAATGCACTAAATTTTCTTTGTACGCGGGCGGACTTATCCGCCGCCAATGAGAGTACTCACGATCAAATCGTCGCAAAGCTAAACCGGCATGCTGAATGGCTAGCGATGATTCTTGCCTTGTCTCTTTGCCTACGCCCATGGCATCACTACAAGTTGCGCGCAAGCGAGCTCATCACTGGCCACACAGCGCATTTTGAGGATAAGGACATTCACGTTTTCAAGGGACCAGGTGTGCCCGTGGCAAAAATGTTGAACCTTGTTGCAATTGGCTGGTTCAATCTGTGTGCCAATGTAGTCGCTAGGTTGAAGACGCTGGGTGACTCCCCATGCCTGGTGCTGGCAAGTCGAATAGAGGCCCAGACAATTGACAAATCATCAACAGATTGCATATTTACTGTCGATGCAATTGGCCGCTTGCAACCGGTTGGACACCTGGTGTGGACGCAGGCACTGCCGGAATACATCCGATTGTTGCCAAACTTCGCACGACACTTTTGGCCCCTACGCCTCATCGACCAGGGGATTAATCAAACAGAAATCGATGTGCTGATGCGTCATCAATTTGATGATCTTCCACTTGGTTCGATCTACCAGTTGAAATCCACGGAAAGGGTCTTAAAAAAATTGCGGATGGCGCTCGACAGCGAAATAAATAAACTGTGCCTGCTTGTACCTAGCTCTTTGGGAGTTCAAGAATGAGGGCGCGACTGAATGCGCACGAGCTTCGGAGCGCTGAGTATCAAAGCGGAATCAAATTTACTGACCGTGGGTTAAAGGGTTTTGTAGTTGAACCGACGGGCCACTTTCAGGAAGCTGTGACTCGTCACAATTCACTTCTTGAGAGTCTCGACGAACCAAACGAACTCTCGCCAGGCGCCAGAGTGTTACTGATGCTGCCCGCCAATGAGTGCATCTTGAACATGAACCGCCTCAAGTCTTCGGTCCGGAAGGGCGCAAGCCAATATCTCAGTGAGGATGCTCGATTTATAGAATTCCAAATTGATGGGGGATGGCGCGACCGCCGACAAATTTCCAACCAAACAGCCATTGCAATGGAGCTGAATGGGGGAAGCTTAGTCAGTAGTGCACATTGGGCGGAAGCTTCGTAAGCGTCTGGCCGCGGCATATTGATTTGATTCCGCCGTTTGCCGACCATCGCGTGTATGGTGAACATGGTCTACTGCGCGTTGGCTGAGCAATTGGCTCGCTGGATGCGCATGGGCATCAGGATGGCACATTGCTGTGCAGGAGCACTGATGTCGGCACTCAAGAGAGCTGGCGTGAACTCGATTTCAGCCAGCACGCTGCCAGCGATGTGGCAACAATTCCTCGATCCGACTATTGAGTTGGGTGGGCAGTCTGGTCAAGATGTCCTTGAGGTAGGCAAAGGGGTCATGCCCGTGGAGCTTGGCCGATTGCAGCAGACTCATCACCACGGCGGCACGCTCGCCGGCCAACTGGCTGCCTATGAACAACCAATTTTTACGACCAAGGCCCCAGGGCCGCATCTGGTTCTCGATCCAATTGTTATCCACTGGCACAGCGCCGTCTTTCAAGAACTCCGAGAGCGCCTGCCAGTGGTTCAGGCTGTAGTCGATCGCCTTGGCAATCGCGCTGCCGTCGGGCACGCGAGTGCGTTCAAGTCGCAACCAAGCGTGCAGCTCTTCCCACAGTGGCTTGCTGCGTTCCAGGCGCATCTGCAGTCGCTGCTCGCAACTCAGCCCCCTGGCATCGGACTCAACGCGGTACAACCATGCAATTCGCCCGATGGCCTGAGCCGCAACCGGACTGGCGTTGGCCTTGAACAGTTCGTCAAACTTCCTCCTCGCGTGAGCCAAACAATTTGCAGTCTTGCGCCCCTCAAGGGACATGGTGGCATCGTAGCCAGAGTACGCATCAACGATCAGGGTCCCTGTCCAACCTTTGAGGAACTCGTGCGGGTACTTACCCCCGCGCCCCTCGCAGAAGTCGTACACCACACCCGGCATATCTTCGAATGCTCCCCTGGCGTAGGCCCACATGTAGGCTTTTTTGGTCTTGCCCGCACCCGGCTCAAGCAAGCCGATGGGCGTTTCGTCGGCGTGCAGTACGCGCGAGCCGAGAACGAAAGCCCGGTGTGCATCAAACAGGGGCAACAACTGCGCCCCTGTTTGGCCGCCCCAGGCCGCCAGCGTCGAGCGCGGCGTGTGCACTCCAGAGCGGGCGTTGATCTGCTCCTGCCGGTAGTACGGCATGTGGTCACAGAAGCGGCTGACCACGGTGTGCGCTTGCAGGCCCGGCGTGGGCAGCGCGTTGTCGAAGACTTGGGCCACAGCAGGCTCCTGCACCATCAGCTGGCAGCACCGGCAGGCCCACTTGCCCCGGATCTGACGCTGCACGAAGAATTGCGCAGGCACGATATCCAGACGTTCGCTGATGTCCTCGCCCACGCGCACCATGGGTTGGCCGCACTCTGGAGATGGGCAGTTTGTATTCTCAGGCTCGATTCTGGTATCCACACGCGGCAAGTGTGGCGGCAGTGCTTCGCGTTTGGGTTGGCGGCGTGCTTGCTTGTCTGGTGTCCCCCGGTCTTGGGTCGGAGCACTGGGCTGCAAGGCGGCCAGTTGCGCCTCCAAGCTAGCTTGGTCAGCGGCCAGTGTCTCTTCGAAGAGGCAGCGCTGCTCGGCACTCATGCGCTCGGTCTTGGCGCCAAACTTCCAGGCCTTGAGTCTGGTCAGTTGGAAGGTGATGCTTTCGATCTTGGCGTCGCGCCACTTGATGGCTTGGGCATCAGCGTTGATGCGTTTGGCTTGTTCAGCAATGTGTTTGCTTTGCTCGCTGAGCTGGGCCAATAGTTGCCCCGCAAAAGACGCCCATTCGCTCGGGTTCAGAGCTGAAACATCCTCTACTTTCATTGCATGCAGGTCGAGCATGCACCAACTATAAAAGGCATCAAAGGATCACGACATTGGGGGATATTCCAATTGATTTTTAGTGCTTCTTTAGGCGTAATTACATACGCGTAATCACCCTCATTTGTTCCAGTCTCTGCCAGGGAAGTCCCAGTACCAAAGCATCGAATTGTTGCTTTGTCAAAGTCACGGGAGCCGTACTATGCGCATCAGCTTGCGGCCACACGAAGCGCCCCACATTGAGCCTGCGCGATGCACACCACACGCCAAAGCCATCATGCACCAGTAACTTGATGCGTGTGGCACGCGCGTTGGCGAACAGGTAACCGTGGTGGGCCTGGGCCGAGCCAAACACCTGCACAACACGGGCAAGCAAACGCTCGCTTCCTGCACGCATATCCATGGGCCCCACGGCCAGCCACAAGGAGTCGATGCGGATCATCGCAGCAGCTCTCGCATCCAGACCGCGCACTCATTTGCTGCCGCAATGGGCCAAGTGATGGCCATAGTCGTGGTGCCTCGGCGCAGCTCGATTCGGATGTCCGCGCAGTCTTGGTGGGTTGTGTGGGTAGGAGCGGGCACAGACACCGGTACAAACTCTCTCACACCGACCGACGAAGCACTATCGCGGGCCTCTTGCCGCCAGCGGTGCACGACGTTGGCATTCATCCCGTGCGACAGCGCCACTTTGGCCACCGACGCACTAGGTGCAGCGCATTGTTCAAGCACCAAGGTCCGAAACTGCGCGCTGTAGCTTCGTCGTGCAGAGGATTTCTCTTGTTCCATCGTGTCCACCTGTTTATTAAGTGGACACGATCTTTGAACAAACCTAACCTGGGATCAAGGTGCCTCGCCTAGACGCTTACGAAGCTTCAGCATTTCTGCACAAGCTAAGACCGTCATTGCCATCAGGTCATATCTGGAGGGGGTTTCTTGACGACGCTCAATGTTGGTGGTCTCAACACTTACCTGGTCCGCTCTTTGCTCATGCAGTGGGCAGGGCGCCATTTCAGATGCTCACTCGGTCGGCTTTGGCGCGAACCTTGACCGGACTGCCGCAGAGAACTGTGGTCAATCTGGGTAACGAAGAATCCTGCGCGGAACTCGACCGTGTGCATTCGGTCTTCAAATATAGCGATGACCTTCGTGTCCTCGATGAACTGGTTGCCTTTGTAGGATATACCGCACGTGAAAAAATTGCAAAAGACACGGGTCGTGATCGCATACTCACAAAAATCCAATTGCTGCTTCCGATATCCGCCGAGCTTGGCCGGGGCCAATTGATTGTTCTGGGTGCAATAAAGCATGCCCTTGTTGTTGGGGGCTTGCGAGGTTATTTGTGGTCTCCAATAACTGTATATGAGTACCTTCGTCAGGGCATCAAAGACCTCGCCGTACTTCTTGTAACAGAGAGGTTAGACGCGATGACTGGTGAAGACTTCCACACTGAGTACAGGAAGATGCTTGAAAAGATCAAGCTTTCTCAGCGACCCAAATGTGGAGCTTTCCTAACGGCCTTTCACCGATTTTTGGTGGTTGCCGGGTTTGACCCTCTTCCACGCAGTCTGACTGGGCGACAGGATCCAACCCCGCCGGCTGCCGACACAGTCTCGGAATTTGAACTGGAACTCGCGCTCCAATACATCATGGATGTAGCACCAAATCATCGGGTCGCACTGCAGGGTCGCCTCGCACTCGCTCTGGCTTTCTGGATTCCGTTGAGAACCATAGAACTTTGGTGTGTGCGAGTAGGAGACGTGCGTACGAAGGTCCCAATGTTCATCACGATTTACCCTCGCGCGCGTGACGGCGTAGGAAAGAACCAAGCGATGCGGCGTCAAGAAGACGTCCAGTCCATAGATTCATCGATTTTGAAGTCATTGCTCATCGACATGGTGAATGAAAGGCGGATGACCGACTTTGCTGACGATGAAGATTATTTGTTTGGTCGGTCAGGGTACCCTGATCAGAGATACGAACAGTTGCTCACCACCAAGTTGATGAATGAAGCACTGAGGTGGGCGTCAGGGGATGAGCGGGCAAGCTTCTATTCTCTGCGCCACTCGGCGATTTCACGACGTGCGCACAACGCCTTGATGGAGGCAATCAATGGGGATTGATTCTTTGGGTTGGTACCAGGTATCCGCACAGAGTGGCCATGCTGGCCCAGGTTCTTCCGTACCGTACATAAATGCACTGGAAGTGCCAATGGCGGCAGCCTCCCGTCTTGCGCGGCCCAAAGCTTGGACCTATTTTCCAACTGTGCAATCCGGAGAAGTCATCTTTCCAGAGATTGGTGATGGAGTCCTAGGAGTTCGTGGACCAGTGCCCTCCCGAATGGAAGTTGCGAATGAGGTAACCACTTCATTTAACGTCGACCTGAGAAAACGAGAGCGAATCATATGGGGGTTGATTGATGGCCAGAAGTTTAGGGCCGTTGGGTCAGCCTGCGGCGTAACGGAGGATCTTGTAAACAAAGTACTTGAAGAAGTCGTCGAAGTTCTGGTTCAGTTGCAACTGGCCAGGAGCGAACTCCTTTTGTCATCCCGTAAACAGTGTTTTGCCGTCTCTGCTTATCTTTTATGGGCGAGAGCAGCGCAGCAGGGCAAATATGTTGACCTAACCAAGTACCTGCAATCGAGCAGTCAAGCCGGAAACTGGAAGTCATTGCAGACACTTTGGAGCGATTGGGTCTTATGCAGGGATGGAAATTTTCTTAGTTTGCTCAATTCACGCCCATCCGTACGGCTCGCAACTGCTTTGTTGGATGCTGGCATGACAAAAAGGCAAATGGTCGTGCTGAGCGCGCAAGACGCTTTGCCGCTTGCTGGAGCAATGAAAACCTTGAATCTTCCGGCACTGGCTTGTGCGCCAAGAAAAGGCCGCGCGGTTCATCGCCTTTTCTTTGTTTCGCGTGGAGCGGAAGCCGTCAAATCTAATGCTGCAACACTGTCAGTGGTTGGCTTCCATTGGTGGATGGTGCTTTTGGGTTCATTGCTGATATCACGAGGAGAAATTTGATGATTAATAGTGATCGGCCAACTATCACGATTGAGCTCGGACTGTTGGCGGAGGCGCGGCCATCACTGCGCCAATTGCGAAAACGTGCGAGGAACCGTGCGGAGGTTGTGTCCGCAGGACAGCCCGATCTAGCGTTCCTGACGGATAGCGATTTTCCTGAAATCGCACCGCTCAAAGTGGTAGCGGGCGCGTATGTCCTAGAAGGGCATTTGCCGAGAGTTACACAACGTCGTTTGGAGGAAGGTACGAACGTTTCTCTGGCAGAACGTGACGACTCTGCTGACGAGCAGATGATTAGATCGGTCCTAGAGGCGATGACCTTGAATTCACAGCTTTTGGCCGAAGTGGCTGATGTGATGGCAACTTCGCAGACCGTTGTCGATGACATTTGGTGGCTGGAGCGTCGCCGGGGCGCTCAAACGGCTGCAATGCGTAGGTTTGTATTTGAAAAGCAGGAAACCTTTGGCGTCACAGTTGACGGCGAGGTGGTTAACTTCCAATCTCAGAGTGCCCGTACTTCGGTCAGAGATGGCAGCAACGTACAAGTGCTGATAACTCCACATCGCTCCAGATCTGAGGGGCGCCTAATCAAAGCCAGGATTCATGCAGCTGTGGGCGACGGTCGAAATTCAGGGATACAAAAAGGCGGAACGCATGAGTTTCGACTTTGTCGCCTTGAGCCATGGCAAAGTGCCCTAGTTGAACTGGCTCTCCATATGGAACATCCGATTGCCGCGTCAGCGTCTGAAATAGTTAGCACCTGTTCATTGCAGTCGTTGCCGGTCGAGGTTCAGGAAATCCACAATTGGGCATCCCTTGTCAATCTGGGGTTGACTGAATTGAGTCGCGCCGCAAATGAATTGCGGCGGGACAACGGCGATGATCGGAGTGTCCCCGCTGCCTGAATGAATGTGGACATAGCGTTTGGTCGTCGGTCATGCCCACGATACCAATTGAATTGACCGGTAGCTTTGTGGTCCTGTTGTAATTCGAAATTCCAAGTATCATTTGCCCAAGCAGATGGACATTAAATGGGTTGATCGGGTTTAAGTGGTGTTGGTTAAGTTCGAAGAGAAATGGAAAAAGTTTATTTGAAACAACGAATTACGCCATTCTTGCGGACATAACGGTGTACTAGTACATGGTTGTTGAAGAACCCTCATAACCA
>JBPOIP010000003.1:0-8108 GCA_052034395.1 Pseudomonadota bacterium | reverse complement strand
CTCAACCAGTTTCTGTGCCTGCGCTCCAACCAGCGCGAGGACGCGTACGGAGGCAGCATTGAGAACCGCATGCGCCTGCCGGTGGAAATCGTGCGCCGGGTCCGCGCGGCAGTAGGGCACCAGTTCATTCTGATGTACCGCCATTCGGTACTGGACCTGGTGGAGGGCGGAAACAGCTGGGCGGAAGTGGTGCAGGTGGCGCAGGCGCTGGAGGCGGCCGGTGTGACCCTGTTCAATACCGGTATCGGCTGGCATGAGGCGCGCACGCCAACGATTGTGACCTCCGTGCCGCGGGCAGCGTTTGCCAGTGTGGCGGCGCGGTTGCGGCAAGCGGTCGGCGTGCCAGTCATTGCCAGCAACCGCATCAATATGCCCGACGAGGCAGAAGCCCTGCTAGCCAGCGGTAGTGTGGACATGGTGTCCATGGCCCGCCCGTTCCTCGCGGATGCCGAGTGGGTCAACAAGGTCGCCGCAGGCCGTGTCGATGAAATCAATACCTGTATCGGTTGCAACCAGGCGTGTCTGGATCACACGTTTGCAAACCGGCGCGCAAGCTGCCTGGTCAACCCCCGTGCTGCATATGAAACCGAGTTGATTTACCGAACCGCCATACGGAAGAAGCGGGTTGCCGTGGTCGGCGCAGGTCCGGCCGGGCTGTCTGTGTCAACGGTGGCTGCACAGCGTGGTCACGATGTCACCCTGTTTGACAGTGGCGACCGTGTGGGCGGCCAGTTCAACGTCGCCATGCAGGTGCCGGGTAAAGAGGAGTTCGCTCAGACCTTGCGGTACTACGCGCGCCAGATTGAAATCACCGGGGTTGCGTTGAAACTCGGACACCGTGTAACACGCGATGCGCTCCTGGACATGGGCTTTGACGACATTGTGCTGGCAACGGGTACCGTGCCGCGGACTCCGTCCATTCCCGGCGTGGATCACCCGAAAGTTGTCTCGTATCTGGACGTGCTGCAGCGCCGGGTGGTTCCCGGCGCACGGGTTGCCATCATTGGCGCGGGCGGTATCGGATTTGATGTGGCTGAATTCCTGTTACATGACCCCCGCGTGGCGCTTCCCGTGTCGATTGAACACTGGTGCCGAGAGTGGGGCGTGGATTTGCAGGCGCAGTCCAACGGGGGGCTGGTTGAGGTTTCACCGCAGAAACCTTATCGCGAGCTGTTCCTGTTGCAACGCAAGCCAACGCGGGTGGGAGCAGGGCTCGGAAAAACATCGGGCTGGGTGCATCGCGCGGTCTTGCAGCGCAACGGTGTGCAGATGATCGCGGGCGCCGAATACCGTCAGATTGACGATTCCGGCTTGCATCTGATAGTCGACGGCGCGCAACGGACTCTGCAGGTGGATCACATCGTCCTGTGTGCTGGGCAGGATTCGCTGACTGAATTGTTGCCAAGTGGTGAAGCACCGAACGCATCTGGCGGTCCCCGGTTTCACACCATCGGGGGTGCGGCCCTGGCGTCAGAGCTCGATGCCAAGCGCGCCATTCGGGAGGGTGCTGTGCTTGGCTCGCGGCTGTAGTCAGACTTGGGTGACGCGCTGTAACCGGATGTTGGCCGACAGACCGCCAGACGATGCGTTGCTCAATGCAAACGCGCCCCCCATGCGCTGCACGGTTTTGTCGACAATCGCCAGGCCCAGACCGGCCCCATTGGCCGCTGTTCGAGCCGCTTCGCCGCGGTAGAAAGGCTGCGTCAGATTCGTCAGCTGGTCCGTTGCGACACCGATACCATGGTCGCGGACTTTGATCAAAACCCACTTATTGCGCGAGATGGCCGCAACGTGGATGCGCGCGATACCGGTGTCCGGTGATTTGCCATAGCGGCGGGCGTTTTCGAGCAGGTTGGAGAGGATACGACCCAGCTCCACTTCATCGGCATACACCAGCAGGTTGTCTTCCAGATCGACAAGGATGCTGACATCGGGCTGGTCCTGGTAGGAGTAAATGCAGGCGTCCACGACATCCGCAAGCACCACCGGCTGCAACTGCTCTTTTTCTGGCCGCGCATAGTCCAGAAACTTGCCGATGATGGCATCGAGCTGGGCAATGTCGGCCGACATATGGGCGCGGGCTTCCAGATCACTGACGCTCATCTCGGTTTCCAGCCGCAGACGGGCCAGCGGGGTGCGCAGGTCGTGCGAAATGCCTGCCAGCATGACGGCGCGGTCCTGCTCCACCTTGGCCAGACGCTGGGCCATGCGGTTAAACCCGATGTTGACTTCGCGGATTTCGCCGGTTTGTACATTCTCATCCAGCCGGCTTGCCTCGAAATCACCCTCACGCACGCGGCTCGCGGCAAAAGACAGCTGTTTGAGCGGGCGATTGATCAGCCCGGCAATCAGCGCTGCACCCAGCAACGACAGGGTCGTTGCAACCACGGCCCAAATTCCCCAGGTCTTGCTGCCGGCCGGGTGGAAATGCTCTTCGCTGGTCAGCAGCCAATAATCATCGCCGTCGATAACAAATCCGATCCAAAGCCCCGGCTGGTTGTTGACACTGCTGGCCACCACCGTGCCCTTTCCCAGGCGGGAAATCAGCTCTTCGGATACCCTGCGACTCAGTGCGTCTGCGTCGTGGCGCTTGAACTGGTCCGTGGGCTCGCGGGGCGTGAAATGCAGGCCCTCTTGCTGGCTGATCGTTTTTAGCAGGGACACCCGCGCGATGGCGTCTGAATGAACCAGCGCCGCACGGCTCAGATTCACCTGGGACGCGAGCTCCGTGGCGGTCTCCACGGCACGGGCTTCCAGTTCCAGCATCTGAAGGGTTTGCATCCAGGCCAGCATGCTCACCGCCAGCAGCGCGGCAATCAAGAAGAAGGTACGCCAGAAAAGATTCAGTCCGCGCGGCGAAAGCGTCGTTTCGTAGTCGCCATCGGCCGAATCCCCCATCGGGGGGGAATCGGTGTCCGTAAACTCCGTAACCCGGGTCTGCGCCAAGACGGTGCGCTCCTGGTCAGCTGGCGTCGTCAGGAACGAAAACGTAACCCACACCCCACACGGTCTGGATAAACCGTGGTGCGGCCGGATCGGTTTCAATCATTTTTCGAAGGCGTGATACCTGTACATCCAGACTGCGGTCAAAGGGCTCGAATTCACGCCCGCGTGACAGCTGTGCCAGCTTTTCACGCGATAGCGGAACCCTGGGGTGGCGCACCAGAACCTTGAGCATGGCAAATTCGCCGCTCGTCAAAGTGAGTTCGTTCCCATCTTTTTTCAGCGTGCGCGACGCCAGGTCAAAAACAAACGCGCCAAACCGCGCCACTTCGTTGTCGGTGGACGGTGCGCCCGGCACTTCGGGTGTCGGGCGACGGCGCAATACGGCATGAATGCGTGCGAGCAATTCGCGTGGGTTGAACGGCTTGCCCAGATAGTCGTCGGCGCCAACCTCCAGACCCACGATGCGGTCAATGTCCTCGCCCTTGGCTGTGAGCATGATGATGGGAGTCAAATCGCCCGCAGCGCGCAACCGGCGGCAAATGGAAAGACCGTCTTCGCCCGGCATCATCAAGTCCAGCACGATCAGATCGGCCGTTTCGCGCATCATGATGCGCGACAGCGCCTTGCCATCTTCTGCCAGCAGGACATCAAAGCCCTCCTGCGTCAGGTAGCGTCTGAGCAGGTCGCGAATCCGCGTGTCGTCGTCGACAACCAGAATTTTGTTGGGGCGGTTTGACGCGGTCGGCATAGTTGGATGATTCGAAATTTGTAACAGGCCCGATTTTGCGCGGCTTGGTTGCGTTTTCCCCCGGCGAAACCCGGCAGATTGACACAATGTTACAAATATGGCGCGCACCGGCACGTGAAAACACCAACAATGCGGGGCGTGCAATCTTCAATGCGTCCTTCTTCGATGGCCAAATCGTCTCTGCTGTGGTGTAGCCTGGCGCTTGCTGGCAGCCAGTTGTGGGCGCAGACCATGCCATCTGCCGGTCGCGATCGCGGTCCCGATTCGGGGCAAACGCAGGTGCAGGTGCCCGTTGTGCCAGCACCGCTGGACGACGCAAACAAGCAGCGTTCGTCGCTGCGGTCAGCGCTGGGGTCGCAGCAATCCCCTGGTGTTCCGGCGCCAAGCGATACCGTGAATGTGCGGCGGCTGACGCTGCAGGAACGTGCGGTGCTGCGCGAGCAATTGCGCCAGCAGGGGCGCTAGGTTTTTCGTCCTACGGGTGGCGCGCCGGAGCTTTTTTGCCGGTGCGTTGTCCGGTGTCATACTGGTGGCTGATGCGGCCTTTGTGCCGTAAACCCACCATGAGCCCCGCATGCCCGAACGAACCGCTACTCTAGATACGCAATCCATGCTGGCCACAGGGGCCTTGCGTCCACTGGATACCTTGGGGCGCTTCGAATTGCGCAAAGTCCTGGGTCGCGGTGCGCAATCGACGGTCTGGCTGGCGTTTGATCCCCGCATGGAGCGCGAAGTTGCCATCAAGGTCATGCGAGCCCAGCAGGGTCCGGATACGCGCGCACTGACGCAATGGCTGGACGAGGCGCGCAGTGTAGGCCGGGTCAAACATCCCAATATCGTTCCCGTGTATGAAGCCGACATCCACAACCAGCACCCTTATCTGGTCTTTGAATACATAGCCGGCACCACGCTGGACCATCGGCTCAAGGCAAGCGGTGCCATGGCGCCACAGCAGGCCGTAGCGATCATGATGGATGTGCTGGATGCGGTGGCGGTGGCCCATGTCGCAGGCGTCATTCACCGTGACTTGAAGCCATCGAACATTCTGGTGGATACGGCGGGACATGCGCGTGTCATGGACTTTGGTATTGCTGCCCGCGTGTCAGATGCCCAGGGTACCGAGCCCGTTGTGGCTTCAGGCGGAACGCCGGGTTACCTGTCGCCGGAGGCCGCCAACGGCGCTGCGCCTGCGGTTTCGATGGATATTTTTTCAGCGGGTGTGGTGCTTGCGGAGTTGCTGATGGGCCGCCCCCTGGTGGATGAGCCCGATCCCTACCGCGCCATTTACCGTGCGGCCCATGAGCAACTGGTTCTGCCGGTGGATCTCAGTGCGGAAGTTGATGACCGCCTGCGGGCCATTGTTATGCGTGCTCTGGCACAGGATCCGCAGCAGCGGTTCCTGACGGCGCGCGCTTTCCTTGAAGCATTGGATCAGTGGGCCAGACCGGCTGTTTCGGAGTCCCCGCAAGCCGACGCCGGTGGCAGCAGTACGCTGGAGTTCCTTCTGCGGCGCATGCGCCACAAGAGTGACTTCCCCGCGTTGTCGGACTCGGTGGTGCGCATCCAGAGCATGGCGACATCGGAGACGGAAAGTGTCAACAGCGTCACCAACGAAATCCTGAAAGACGTTGCGCTTACCAACAAGCTGCTGCGCATGGTCAACAGCGCGCATTACGCGCATCGGGGCAGCATCAACACGGTGTCGCGTGCAGTCAATCTGGTCGGGTTCAACGGCATTCGCAATATGGCGTTGAGTCTGGTGTTGCTGGAGCACATGCAGGACAAAGCCCACGCCGGGCAGCTGAAACAGGAGTTTCTGCGCTCGTTGATGGCGGGCTCCATTGGTGGCGAACTGTGTCCGGTTGCCAATGAAGGGGAGGAGGCCTTCATTGGTTCGATGTTCCAGAATTTGGGCAGGTTGCTGGTGCAGTTCTATTTTCCGGAAGAGGCGGGTCAGATACGCCATTTGGTCCAATCCCGGCGCGAACCGGTGAGTGAATCTGCCGCGTCTGTTAGCGTGCTGGGGCTGAGTTTTGAGGACCTGGGTCTGGGTATTTCCAAATCATGGGGTTTGCCGCAAAGCCTGCAGCGCTGCATGCGCAAGCCGGTTGGTGCCGTGCCATCACGGGCGCCATCCGACGCCGGGGAACGCATGCGCTGGATTGCGCTGGCGTCCAACGAAATTGCCGACGTCTTGCTGCATGCTGATCCTAAGGACGTCGATGCCCAGGTCAGTGCCGTGACCCGCAAATATGCACAGGCACTGAACGTCAGCGTGAAGGAGATGCATGCGGCAACCATCAGTGCGCGCCAGAAACTGATCGATCTGGCCGTGGCGATGGAGATCCGGGTCAAACCAGGCTCTCCCGCTGCCAATCTGCTCAAGGTTCCCGATGGCGCAGACAGCGCCAAAGCCCGCCCCGACACCGGGGAAGGCCTTGCGGCATTCGAGTTGCATGCCACACAAGTCGGTCCGAGTGAGGCCGCATCAGGCCGTGCACAAGCCAACGACACGCACGTCACCGGTACGCTGACCGCCGGCATCCAGGACATCACCAACGCCATGGTTGAAGACTTCAAGCTCAGCGATGTGCTGCGCATGATTCTGGAGACCATGTACCGGGCGATGGAGTTTGATCACATCATTTTTTGCATGCGCGATGCGAAGACCGAAACCATGACAGGGCGCTTTGGACTCGGCGCGGGAGTGGAGACACATGTCAAGGGATTCAGGGCGCCTCTCAAGGCTGCAACGCCGGACCTGTTTTCCGTGGTGTGCAACAAGGGTACCGACACCATGATCAGTGACGCAACCGAGCCACGGATCGCGCAGCGCCTGCCCGCGTGGTACCACAGCGGACTGAACGCGCCAACATTCCTGCTGCTGCCCCTGCTGATCAAGGGCGCGCCGTTCGGACTGATTTATGCCGACAAGAAAAAGCGTGGCGCGCTTGAATTGGATGAAAAGGAACTGGCCCTGTTGCGAACGCTTCGCAACCAGGCCGTCATGGCGTTCAAACAGTCGACCTGAGCAAAAGTCTACGTTGCTATAAATACCGTAGCAATAAAGTTATATTCTGCAAGGCCTGAGTGCCGTTTTTATTGTGCAGTCCAGCCGCCGTCCATATTCCAGGCGACTCCGCGGACATTGTTGCCCGCAGGAGAGCAGAAAAAGACGGCCAGTGCGCCGAGTTCTTCCGGTGTGGTGAACTGCAGTGATGGCTCTTTTTCGCCTAGCAATACCTTGATGGCTTCGTCATTGCTGATCTTGAGCGCTGCAGCCTTGGCATCCACCTGCTTTTGCACCAGGGGCGTGAGCACCCAGCCCGGGCAGATGGCGTTGCAGGTTACGCCGGTGGTAGCGTTTTCCAGGGCGGTGACCTTGGTCAGACCCACCACGCCGTGCTTGGCTGTCACATAGGCCGACTTCTCGGCGGAGGCAACCAGCCCGTGAACGGATGCCACGTTGATGATGCGGCCCCAGTTTTTGGCGCGCATGGCGGGTAGCGCCAGCCGGGTGGCGTGGAACGCGCTGCTCATGTTGATGGCAATGATGGCGTCCCAGCGCTCCACGGGGAAATTCTCAATGCGGGCCACGTGCTGGATGCCCGCGTTGTTGACCAGAATGTCGAGACTGCCAAACAGCTGGGTGCTGTAGGCAATCATGGCCTCAATCTCGGCAGGCTTGCTCATGTCAGCGCCGTGGTAACCAACCTGCACACCCAGTGCCGCAACTTCAGCCTTGGGGCCTTCCACGTCGCCAAAACCATTGAGTACGATGTTGGCGCCTTGTGCGGCCAGGGCTTTGGCGATGCCCAGGCCAATGCCGCTGGTGGAACCGGTAACGAGGGCTGTTTTGCCTTTGAGCATGGTGGTCTCCTGATCAGAAAAAATAGGGTTAAGCGATTCCATTACGATTCAGCCATGGCATCGAACTTGCAAAGTGTACTTTTTGCACGGGTGCAATGCGACGATGCGCAGCCTGTCATTATCAAACCATTGATTTCACCATGTCTGAACCTAAGCTGAACTACTTACCCTGCGTCGATCAGGGCACGGGCCACCGCATGGCATTTTGGGAATGGGGGGCGGCCGAAGCGGACCATGTTGTGCTGTGTGTTCACGGCCTGTCTCGCCAGGGTCGCGACTTTGATGTTCTGGCGCGCTCGCTGGTCGAGCGGTCTGGTGGTGCTGTGCGCGTTCTATGCCCCGACGTGGTCGGCCGTGGCATGAGCGACTGGCTGGCAGACCCCATGGGGTATCAGGTGCCAGCCTATGCCGCCGACATGCTGGCTCTGCTGGCGCATTTGCAATCCACCACACGGGTGCTGGACTGGGTTGGCACCAGCATGGGCGGACTCATTGGCATGGCGGTGTGCGGCCAAACGCAGTTCCCCCTGCCGGTCCCGGTGCG
>JBPOIP010000076.1:0-5422 GCA_052034395.1 Pseudomonadota bacterium | reverse complement strand
CTGAAGTCGAGAAAAGGCAAGATCACGGGTTTCTTGATCTTGTAAGCAAATGCACCGGCCAGCAATACCCAGGAAATGTGGGTCTGCACCAATTCGACGTGTCCGGCGTCTCCCGGATAACGGCGCGGCTCAAGAAGAGCCTGTATAAGAATGGGAAGCGTGGCGTTCACGGGCATAAGGTGACCAAGCTGTCACCATACCAGACACCACGCGCTCCCGGTCAACCCCGCTCCATGGGTGTGCTGACAATCGCCTGGTAATCGGCCAGCGGCATGTACTGCGGAACGTAGACCACGCCCAGTATCGCCAGGTTGCTGACGAAAGAACGCAAATGGTTGCGCGAGCCCTTCAGCAAGCTCTGATAAACGAGCACGATGTCCTGGTTGTCAATGCCAGGCAAGGCCCTGTTGATGTCGACCATGTCGATTTCCTCAATGGCTGCGCCCACTTTCCAGGCATCGATCACGGAAATCGCGCCTGTTGCGGTTAGCTGTGCATAGAGCCCCTGCAGAACGGTGTTCTGAAACGTGCCAGCGGCCGATGTGGCTGCCGGGTCCGCGAGGCTGTAGCGCAGCAGCAACTGGCGCACCGCTTCGGCATGGGTCACTTCGCTTTTTGCGATGTTGCCAAAGACCCGCGTATTGGCTCCCCAGCGCACATCAAGCTGCGCATAGACATCGTGTGCGAGTTTTTCCTCCTCGCGCATGAATGCCAGCGATTCCTTTTCTGCCACAGACAGTGCTTCAACGGGAAGTGCCGCCAGCGACAGCCCCAGCGCCGGACCACTGAAACTGGAGTTTCCGCTTGCATCAACCACGAACGGTGGCCCACCACCGGCCATCGGCCCGCCCGTGTCGCCACCGCCGCAAGCGCCCAGAAAAGCCAGTGAAAGCAACACAACCGTGTGTCTTGTCAAGTATTTTTTCATGATTTCGATGGCTTCAGTTGGTAGCTGGCGCTGGCGCAACAAGCCCTGTGCCTGGCGTATGAATTCCACGGCCACCGAAAGGTGCGCCAGGTGTTGGCGCAGCGAGACCGGTACCCGGCGCCTGGATGCGCATTTGCAGGGGAGTTGCCCCGGGGAGCATGCCCGTACCGGGGGTGTGCATTCTTGCCTGAATACCGGCGGACATCGCGCCAGCCTGTGGCCCAGCGCCAGCCTGCGGTCCGGCCCCGGCCGGTGCACCACCGCGACCCTGTGCGCTGGCGACAGACGAAACGGCCAGGATACTAACCAATGCGAGAGAAGACAAAGTTGACGATTTCATGATGGATGTCCTTGAAGTAAATAAATAATTACCGTCCGCGGCCCCTGCCGCCCCGTCCACCACCACCTGAGCCCATACCGTGCTGGCGATTTTCAAAGCCAGCGCCATACGGCAAACGCAGCGCACTGCTCTCCTCATTCTTCTTTCCACTGACCGTAACCGCCTCGGTTTGCCCCGCAGCCACGGCATCAGCCTTGTCTGGGGGGACAGTTGCCGCCTGGTCTTGTGCGGCCTTCCGGGGCAGCGAGAGATTCAGCGGAACCGTTTGCGTACTGTCCGAGCCTGTTGGCAAGCCCTGGGCAGTGGCCGAACCCGTCACGATCAGCAACAGCAAAGAAAGGAGAGTAGTGCGTTGGTTCATGGTGATTGTTTCCGGGTGTTTGTAGGATGCTTCGCTTGCGTCGCGGCATCATGTCACGACCACTGCACTTTGTATCCGTTTGTCGCCGCAGGTATCACTGCGTCGCAACGCGGCTGCCTTGAGCGGTCCATGACTTAAACTGGCTGGATTCCACCATGAGCGCCCTGCCCCCCCCACGCATTCTTGTCGTCGACGACGACCCCGATTTGCGCGACCTGCTTAGCACCTATCTTGGCGCAAACGGGTTTGAGGTTCAGACGGCTGGAGACGGGGTTGCCATGCGCGCTTGCCTGGCCAGCAGTTCGCCCGATGCCATTGTGCTGGACCTGATGTTGCCTGGTGAAGATGGTCTGTCGTTGACCCGCTGGCTTCGGTCCCAATCGTCGGTTCCGGTTTTGATGCTGTCTGCACGCGGCGAAGAAATGGACCGCGTGATCGGGCTCGAAGTTGGCGCCGATGACTACCTGGCCAAGCCTTTCGGACCACGGGAACTGCTGGCGCGCCTGCGCGCCCTGTTGCGAAGGGTGCGCCCAGCCGCATCTGACATGGCGGTGCAAGGCGCACAACCACACTTTGGTCCCTTTTCGCTCGACATCGATGGTCGCAGGCTGCTGCGCGAGGGTGTTGAGATTGTGCTGACCAGCGCCGAGTTCGACTTGTTGGCGGCCTTTGTTGCGCGTCCCAACCGGGTGCTTTCCCGTGACATGCTGGTGGACATTTTGCGCGGCTACGATCGCGACCCGTTTGACCGCAGCATCGACAACCGCGTGACCCGTCTGCGTCGCAAGATCGAGGCCGAACCAGCGGCACCGGCGTACATTCGCACGGTGCGTGGAGAGGGCTACCTTTTCAACCCGCACGGAGGTGCACCCTGAGACCCGCGCGCAGTCTGGCCCAGCAAACCACGCTGATGCTGGCCGGCGCCTTCATTTTGATCGAAGTGCTGGTGGTCACGCTCTTTGTTCTGTTTGTCCTGCTGCCTTTGGCACGTCGCTCGGCCGATGACCTGGCGGGTCTGATGGTGCTTTCGGCACAGACCTGGGCCGAGTTGCCACCCGTGACACGCCCGGCCTTTGAAGAGGAGCTGATGGCCAGCCATGCACTGGCCTTGCGGCCTGCGAGCCCCGGCACAGGCCGGGATGAATGGCATCCATTCTATTTTTATGTGCTCGAAGAAGCGCTGGTGCGGCGCACCGGAACCGATCAGCATCTGGTCAGCGAAGATGTGGGTGACTCCACCTGGTATTGGTGCAATGTCCCCACAGGCAATGGATTTCTGGGCGTGGGGCTTGCGAAATCCCGCATCGAGAGCCAGCCGTTCACAGCACTTGTCATCGGGCTGGTCGGCGGCCTCTTTTTTGTCGTTGCGCTTGCCTACGGACTGGCGCAGCGCATCACGCGTCCGCTGGCGCGGATGGAAGCCGCCAGCGCTTTGATCGGACTCGGTGAAACCCCCATGCTGCTTGCGGAGACCGGCCCGCGGGAACTGGTAAGCCTGAGCCAACGCTTCAACGCCATGGCCTTGCAGGTGAGCGCCCTGCTAACCGCGCGCACCACTTTACTCGCGGGCGTGTCCCACGACTTGCGTACGCCGCTGGCGCGCATGCGCCTGGCGCTGGAGATATTGAAGTCTGACCCGTCCCCCGACTTGATCGAACGCTTGGAGCGGGACATCGCGCAGATGAATCAACTCATAGCAAACGTGCTGGACCTGGCCCGCGGACTGGAACACGAGAAGCCGGTGCGCCTTGACTTGCGGGATTTCCTGACCGAAATTGGCCATGACTTCTCTACTCCGGGCAACGTTGTTTTGGTCGATTGCCAACACGGTGAAATGGAGATTGCGCCGTCAGCCCTGCGACGGGCCATTGGAAACCTGCTGCAAAACGCCCAGCGCTATGGAGCTGGTGCATCGGTGGAGTTGGTTTGCGAACACAAGGGTCCGGCTTGCCGCATTGGCGTGCTCGACCGCGGACCGGGCATTGCGCCAGACCAGATCGAGACGATGTTTCAACCCTTTCACCGCCTGGAAGCCTCGCGCAGTCCGGCCACGGGTGGCTCAGGGCTGGGGCTTGCGATCGTGCGCGAACTTGCACGCTCCAATGGATGGGGCGTCACCCTGAGCGCGCGCCCAGGGGGCGGACTGGAAGCCTGGATTGCGCTGTAGGCATACGGAACTGAAGGTTAAGCTTTCAGAACGCTCTGTTTTTTACGAACTGTTTTGTTCTATTTTTCAGACTTTGCATGGGTATTTTTCGCTAGACTTGGGTATCAGGACAACCCGGGTGGTTGGTCTTCCTTTCATTCAACGCGTGAGGTCTTTATGCAAACGATTGCACCACTTTGGCTATGGGCAACCTTTGGCGGCATCGTGCTAGTGTCACTCTTCATTGACTTTGTCGTGCTCAAGAAACAGGGCTCGCACGACATCGGTGTCAAGGAAGCTTTGAACTGGTCCATTGTCTGGGTTGGGCTGAGCTTTTTGTTCAACGGTCTGTTCTGGTGGGCAGTCAAAGACAGTACCGGCTCTACCGAGGTGGCCAACACCAAATCGCTGGAGTTTCTGACCGGCTATCTCATCGAGAAGTCGCTGGCAGTGGACAACATCTTTGTGTTTTTGATGATCTTCACCTACTTTGCGGTACCAACACACTTTCAAAAACGTGTGCTGATGATCGGCATCATCGGCGCCATTGTGTTGCGCACGGTCATGATCCTGGTAGGCGGCTGGTTGCTGGCCGAGTTCCACTGGATTTTGTACGTGTTCGGTGCGTTCCTGATCCTGACCGGCGTGAAGATGTGGTGGGCCGCCGGCAAGGAACCCGACCTGAACGATAACCCTGCCCTGAAGCTGCTGCGCAAACTCTTGCCGGTGAGCAAGAACTACGATGGCGAGAAGTTCTGGACAGTGGAAAACGGAAAGAAAATTGCCACGCCCCTGTTCATGGTGATCTGCCTGATTGCACTGACCGACGTGATCTTTGCGGTGGACTCCATCCCCGCCATTTTTGCCATCACCAGCGATCCCTTCATCGTATTGACCAGTAATGTGTTTGCCATCCTGGGCCTGCGGGCCATGTACTTCCTGCTGGCCGCCGTGGCGAACAAGTTCCACCTCCTCAACTACGGCCTGGCAGTCATTCTGGTGTTTATCGGAACCAAGATGTGCCTGATCGATATCTACAAGATCCCGGTGCTGTTTTCGCTGGGCGTGGTGGTTGGCATTCTGGCAGTGACCATGCTGCTGAGTGTGCGCAGCGCTGCGACGCAGACAAATCGATAGTTGCTGCTGAGCTACTGCTGTGAACTACGGCCCATCGAACCCGACATAGGTAACGAAATTCCTGTTGTCCTCCCGCACGGATTTCACGCCGTTGGCAACAAAGTCGTCATCGGGGTATCCCAAGGCAATGCAGATCATGATGTTCTGGTCGTCCGGTATGCGCGCATGTTCCCGGACAACACTGGACTGCATGATCCCTTGACCATTGATGACGCAACCCAGTCCACGCTCCCATGCGGCCAGAACTATTGCATGTGAAAAGGCACCCAGATCGAATTGGCTGATGGCAGCTGGTTCCAGATATTTGTCGTAGGTCAGAACCAGCGAGACCGGCGCATCAAACTGGCGAAAGCCACGCATGACCCAGTCCATCCGTCTGTCCTTGTCATCACGTGCAATGCCCATGGCGTCAAAGAGTTGCACTGCAATGTCAATCTGGCGCTTGCGATGAACGCCCTCGTACGCCTCTTTCATGGGAAAGTCGCGCTTGGGGGGAACGCCGGCTACCAT
>JBPOIP010000006.1:0-6545 GCA_052034395.1 Pseudomonadota bacterium | reverse complement strand
CCCATCACCGTGATGGGTTTTTCTTTGATCACCCCGGTGGTCAATTCGCGGGAATAGCTCAGTTGGTAGAGCGATACCTTGCCAAGGTATAGGTCGAGAGTTCGAGCCTCTTTTCCCGCTCCATATTTCTTACATGGAATGTCTGTATTGGCTATAGGGCCGGTCCGTCGTATGGCAATGCATGTGAGGGAAGTTTCCGGACATTCGGGTGTTTGGTTCGGCAGGTTCGGCATTAAAACTACAACAAAGGAAAAGAATGAGACATATCAAACACAAAAGAACCAGCGACTTCCGCATTGAAAGCAATCGGACCCTGAAGAGTCCGCACTGGGCCATGCTGGGTGGTGAGCAGGCAGGCAACGAGATCATGGTACATGACCGCTCACTGGCGGTGGCCATGGCTGCCAAAACGAGGACGGTGCCTTGCGGTGGTGAGATTCGCGTGGTTCACTTGCCGACGGGGGAAGTGATATTCCGGAAGCACAACGATTGTGGCTGTATGCAGCACTGACGAAGACAGGTTAGATCGCTGCTGATTGAAAACACCAAGAGCCCGTCCATTGCGACGGGCTTTTTGCTTTGTGGGGGTGGGGAACATGGGCAGCTCGCAGCTTCGCCCTTCCAAGTTAGCCAGCCGGGATGCGGTCATTGGTGGGTGCGGACTTGGTGCCCAGCGATTGCTCGCGATTGGACGAAGCGGTCGCTCGATTTCTCACCAGAAATCAGAAAGCCGACCCTGGAGTCTGCCAACAATTGCTTGCCGGATGATCGGCTCCGTTGGGGCGGTTGTTTACATCGGTCTGTCCGAAATACTCGCTCCAGACTTGACATTCACTCCAGCAACCTGTCCGCCAGAAATGGGGGGTGAGAAAGGGGATCTTTGCACCCCGACGCGGCCAGTGCTCGACGTCCACAACCGACAGGTTACGGGAAGTTCAGTAGTCCCGTTTTTCAATCATCCTGGGCTCACTTGGCTTGCTTAGGATCACAAAGGCAGATCTGATTGCGGCCAAGTTCTTTGGCTCGATACATGGCCAAGTCGGCGTTCTTGGCCAGAGTGATGTCATCTTGCCCATGCTCCGGGAACCGCGCTACTCCGATGCTGCCTGAAATTTGCAGCACATGCCCGTCAATCAAGAACGGGCGCTCCAGCCCCTTGCGAATCTTCTCGGCTACTGCAAGAGTCTCTGGGATAGCGCTTGAACCGCGCAACAACACAACAAACTCATCGCCCCCAATCCGCGCCACGGTGTCGGAATCGCGCAGACACTGGAGCATACGCTGCGCCACATCCTGCAACAAAAGGTCTCCAACACCGTGGCCATATGTGTCATTAACGGGTTTGAACTTGTCAAGATCAATGAACATGAGTGCCAGACCGGTCTTGTCTCTTACAGCGTTAGCAATGGAGCGCTGCAATCGGTCACTGAACAAGGCTCGGTTAGGCAGCCCGGTGAGGGGGTCATGCTGCGCCATGTGGCGAATGTGCTCTTCAGTTTTCTTGCGTTCGCTTACGTCACGAACCACAAAAATCAGGCCACTGGGTTGCCCCTGGCCATCACGCACAATTTCAGCGTTGATTTCTGTGTCAAGCAGGCTGCCATCCAGGCGGATCAACCGGTAGCCTTCAGCACCGTTGTACACACCTTCAAACATAGCCGTTATATTGGCGATAGCACGTTGCGCTTCTGCCGGATCACGAAATTCCGCGATGTTACGGCCCAGCAACTGGTTTTCGGTCGCTCCGCCCATCATGCTCACCGCAACCGGTGAAACATGTCGGATGATGCACTGCAAATCGCTCACTACCACGGCGTCAGGCGACGCATGAAGTATGGACTGGTAAAGTTGCTGACTCTCTGAGAGAGCTTGTTGCACCAGTTTCTGACTGGCCAAACTGGCTGCCAAACGGCGGTTGGTCCGAAAAATGTAGCTTGCCAGCAAGGTCATGCTCAGCAAGAGCGCTAGGGCACCCCCAAAATACGGACTCCAGATGCTTGACGATGGAGTAGTGTCATACAAGAAGCCGTCAAGTGACCCATTTTTGGGCAACAGGCCTAATGCGGTATAGGTTTGAGCAATGTGCTGCCAGCGCCCTGGATTCATATAGCCCACCTCAACCAGGCTGCTCTGCAATAGGGGCACCATCTGCTGTGCCTCAAATACATAAAACGCGCGCGCGTGTTGTTTGGAGTATTTTGCCAAGATGAGATCAATGATTTCATCAGGGTGAGCCATGGCGTATTGCCAACCCTTCAGGCTCGCGGCGCGGAATGCTGCCACCCGAGCTGGGTTTGCCTTAACTTGCCGTTCGGTGGTGAACAGGTTGTCGCCGTAAAAGTCGATGCCGACAGCACGTGGCGAATAAGTCTGGTATGAAAATCCTGCGTTATCCAGGTCGAATAACTCATTCGTTGAATACGCGGTCATGCCATCCACACGACCTTCAATCAGGTCGCGCGTGTTGAAACTATGAGGTAGAGCTTGTAGCACCGCATCATCGATTCCTTCCTGACGCAAGTAGGCCTTCAATTCAGCGGACTGCTCCTCAAACATGACGCGTTTACCTTTGAGGTCATGCACACTTTGCAGAGGCTGGCTCTGCCGGGTCACCAAAACCAGTGGGGAATGTTGAAAGATGACGGCCAAAACCACAACCGGCATCCCCGCTTGGCGCTCCAGCAACAGGCTACTGGTGCCAACACCAAAATCGGCCTTGCCGTCTACCACGATCTTGACCGGTTCAGTCCCTGGGGCAGCTTCCAGCAGATTTACCGACAATCCTGCCTGCTCGTAGAAGCCCTTTTCTATCGCAGCGTAATAGCCCGCAAACTGGAATGCATGGGTCCATTTGAGCTGCAGTGTGACCGCCTCCAACGCATGCACCGCCGTTGCGCCCAACAGACAACAGATCAGCGCGACCCAATGGTGCCATCGCCAAAACCCCATTGAATTCAGTTGCCACATGAATCCAATGTTATCCGTGAAAGGCACTGACAAGACAGAACGCTCTTTTGGGAAAAATCTGTATGCTTCCCCAACTAATTGCAAACTCCTTCGTCCAATATCACGAATGTCTTGTGACGGGCATTGAATTGGCCAACCGCAAGCTGCCAGTCGTGACCGGCGGCAACGCGTCTTCGGAATCCAGCCACTTTTCTCAGCAGCAGGCGAGAAAAAATTGAGCGCAGGTTAGGGGCACCTCGTCGACCGGCAGTGGGGTGGATGAAGTGAGAGACGTTATTGCTTCCGATGACTCTCTTGGACTGAGAGCGAGAATTGATGATTGGCAATTACAAAGCGCTCCAGTGCGCCAATTCACTAACATTCAAAATCTTTACGTCCCATACCCTTGACTCATATCAACTCTGGCGCAATCGAGTTACGCAACCATTCGGTCTTCATTTATAAGTCCTGTTTGCGCGAAATTTCTTGCTGTTCCTGTGTAACGGCTGCGCATCGTATTGGCCCATGAAAATCAATTTACCCGTCACGCAAACTGAGTATGAATTGCCAGAAGGTGCAATTCTGGTGTCTACCACCGATCTAAGTGGGCACATTACGCATTGCAACCGGGCGTTCGTGGAAGCCAGTGGGTTTGACTACGAGGAATTGCTTGGGCAACCGCATGACATCGTGCGCCATCCGGACGTACCGTCAGAGGCGTTCAAAGATATGTGGGCCACCATTGGACGTGGTCGTCCCTGGACAGGCGTCGTAAAGAATCGCCGCAAGGACGGCGATCACTATTGGGTTCTAGCTAACGTGACACCCGTCATGGAGAACGGCAAACCCAAAGCCTATATGTCCGTACGGCTGAAGCCAACAAGGGCGCAAATTCAAGCCGCCGAAGCACTTTATTCGAAGATTGACCAGCAAAGAGAGAGTGGCGCTGCAACTTTCAGGCTTCACGCTGGCAATCTTCGGCCGCTTGGATGGCGCGATGGTCCGGGAAAACTTCATCGGTTGACACTACTCCAGCGTGGTGCAGTCGGATTGATCGCCTTGCTCCTCCTTACGCTGTCGCCTCATCTGTGGCTTGCTGGTGTAAGCACGGCAATTCTCGGATGGGTTGAGTTGGGCATTGGGCTGGTCAGTACCGCTGCATTTTTATGGTGGTTTTCCCGTGCAGTATCCGATCCGCTTGACAGAGCCGACCACTTGGCAGGTGATGTGGCCGGGTGCAATCTCGATGGAGATATCCAATACGACACGACCAGCCCACTGGGCTCTTTGATGCGCAGACTTTGGCTGATCAATCTGAACATGCGGGCGATAGTCGCTGATGTTCGTTCAGAGGTGGCCGGTGTCAATGAGGCTGCACAGAGTATCCATCAGGGCAGCACGGAACTTTCTGAACGTACTGGTGCTCAAGCTCAGGGATTGGAGACCACAGCAGCGTCCATCGAAGAGATTTCCGGCACGGTTCGAGAGACCGCCGACACCGCCACCAGTCTTTCCAGCCTGAGTTCAGAGGCCAGTGCGGTTGCCGCCGAGGGAGCCACCTCTATCAATCGCGTGTCTGAATCCATGCAGCGAATCGAAGCATCATCGGGGCGCATCGCTGACATTGTGGATGTCATTGAGCAATTGGCATTTCAAACGAACCTTCTGTCCCTCAACGCAGCAGTAGAAGCCGCACATGCTGGCGAAGACGGTCGGGGCTTCGCAGTTGTCGCCGCTGAAGTCAGGATACTGGCGCAACGCAGCGGCAAGGCGGCTCAGCAGATTCGGGAACTGATTCAGGAATCTACACGTCAAGTTTCTGATGGAAGCGTTACGGTCGAAGCAGCGGCACGCACCATCGGCAAAGCGGTCGAGAGTGTCCACTTGGTCACCGAGCGATTGGGGGATATCGTGTTGGCAACGCGAGAAGAGTCGAAAGGCATTTTGGAGATTGGGGCCGCCATGCATGTCCTGGATGATGTCACCCGACAAAACGCCAATCTTGTGTTGGATTCGACCCAGGCATGTGAAGCCCTGACCGCCCGAGCTGACACCTTGCAACGTGCTGTCCAGATCTTTTCCGTCAATGTTGGATGAGTTGAAACGCTGCTGGCCGATGAAACAGAATTAGTTGATATCTTATGGAACCGACTCAATGATGCTCCATAGCTGGGCGAGTCACTTGTGCGTGGGCAGTAAACCGAGCATTGGATCGCTGATACTCGCGTTCATGCAGTTCCAAGGTTGCGATCAGGTCGTCAATGCCGTGAAGGAATGCATCTTTGTTGACGCAGGGACTATCGGAAAACATTCGCAGTGCAGTGTCAGCCAAGTCCGACTTGCCAGCTCTTCGCGCCCACCCCTTGACCTCGCAGTAGGCCAATAGAGCAAGTCGCCCGAGTTGTTCGTTTCTGCGCGCAAAGCGCAATTCGGCGAGCAAGTCTTCTAGACCAAGTTGGATGTTTATGGAATCATTCATGTTGCATCGCAGCATGAGACTCGCGACTTACTTCAATCTTGCGTATAGGTAGTAGTGAGACTCTACTTTGGCCAAGCGATTCGGGTGGTCTTTGCCTCTGCCGTAGAAGTGACCATCTGGACGCTCAACGACTGCAGATGTGCCAGACACGGATGAGTTGACCACGGCAGGTCGCTGAACCCACGGGACCCTGTCCATTGCGATGGGCTCTTTGCTCTGTGGGTTGAATGAAGGCACGATATCCGGGGGCTCTCAGTTGACTTTCCGTGGGTTGCAACCCATGTCTCGCCCTTTGCGCACTGTGCAGGTCAGTAATAATCGAGCACGACTCAGCTTCCTCTTGGCACACGACCGAACAATACGCCTGTCATTCAATGCGGCATTCACTGTTTCCATCCGACGAAGAACTACCAACTTGGCTCCACACGACGCTGCTGATTTTGGTGATTTCGCCGTTTGCAGGTTTCCTTTATTGGTTTGGCATCGGCGCGATTCTTACAGGGCAACTTGAACCATTGAGTGGACCTGACTTTGGGCAGTACTTTTTCGGACCTACGCACCTTCACGGAAAGGCGGCTCGGGTAGCGGGAATCTCCCTGATCACGCTTGGGTGCTCTTTCTTGGCCATTGCGTATAGGTTTTCTCGAATGGCAAATGAGAGTCGATTTTCCAGCTTCTTGCCCTGGATACTGCTTGCCTTGTCCCAGATCCTGTCACTTTGGGTCAAGTCCATTCACTAAAACACCCTAGCTACAAGGAGCACCTTCCGCTTTGATCTGAATCAAGTCTTGAAGCGGTTACTAGCGTTGGTGCAAATAGAGCTTGTCCGACCATGTGGCGAGCCACTGGGGCCGATAGGCAACAAATATCGCTGCTAGTATTCCCGTCATAAAGCCATCTCCCCAAGCCAGGAGCCAATGGCCAATCAGGGATAGTCCGGGCCTAATATTTGGAAGCTCATATCCGGCAAATTGCGCCAATGCACTTGAAATGAATGTGCAGGCGATGGTCCCGGCAAATGCACGCCCCAGGATGTAGACAAACAGATTGGTACCTGCCCACCGCCGAATGACAGCGCCTACACAAAGAGCCAGTGTCGCTGGCAAAACACCGTGCCAAA
>JBPOIP010000027.1:0-2728 GCA_052034395.1 Pseudomonadota bacterium | reverse complement strand
CCCAGCCTTTAATGGATTTAGCGATCCTGAAAACCCCCGAATTAACCGTGGAATAAATCAAATGTTGAATTTTTACTCGGATGGGGATGCAGTAGCTGGCCAAATTGCTCCAGGTTCTGATGATTATTATGAAGGTGGTGGAGGTTTTGCAGATGTTTCAAACTATAAAATTGAGCCACTTGAAAAGGGTGCTATTGATTCTCATTCAACAGACAATATTTCGGTCAAATCAATGATTGAGTCAGGAGCTAAAAGGTTAAAAGAAGTATTCAAAGGATTGAGAAATCCCGGAAAAAGGATAGATGTAAAATGAGAAACTAAATTGAATTAATATGCGGTTCCCAATCTTAATAATTGCCAATTTGATTTGCTTAATAGTAGTTTTTTGTTCTTTTGTTTTGTATTCCTCATTTATTGAATTTTTTCCGTGGGGGAATGACAAAAGTGCAGGATTAGCAATTATTGCAATACCTCTTTATCTTTTCCCAACAGCACTAACACTTGGTTTTATAAAATCGAGATTACTTAGAAAGAATAAAGAGATTCCGGTATACTCTAGAATTGATTGTATTATTAGTTCTATTCTTATTCTCTCTCCAATTATAATAAATGTGAATGTAGCGCAATGGGGATTGTGGATTGGTACAATATTTAGTTTCATAGCACTTTTACTTTTATGCTATTCGACAGTTTTTTTATTAAGACATAAAATATAACGCGCCTATCCATTTATAGGGTAGTGTACCATTTATCACTTTTTGAAGTTGAATTTTGTAGGTCAAAGAAAACGAGAGATTTAGGTTGTTTAAAATAGCAATAAGAAGAGGAGTATAAAGACAGGTTTAGAGAAGGAAAATGTGGGAGAGGTTGTTAGTATTCAGTTTTCAAAACCAAGGTGTACCATTTATCACTTTTCTGAAAAAAGAAAATAATAAGTTGAGTGTCAGGGAGGGTATTCACCCTTTGGCACAGAAACCAACCAGCAGGTAACCTTTTACCAGCCCGATATCTTTCGCACCGCACTGGCCCGTGGCAACAAGCGGTATGAACTTACCAACCACTTAGGCAACGTACTGGTAGTAATCTCTGATAAGAAGCTACCTTATTGTACAGAAGGTACGGCAGATTATTACACAGCCGAAGTATTGCAGGCAACTGATTACAGTGCCTTTGGTGTTATTTTGGAAGACAGGGAATATTATGCTACTATTACCACTACGGATAAGTATCGCTATGGATTTAATGGGAAGGAAGCAGATAACGAAACGTGTGGGGATGGAAATGAGTATGACTATGGGGCAAGGGTATATGATGCCAGGTTGGGTAGGTGGTTGAGCTGTGAACCTTTACAAATGAAGTATCCATATTTAAGTCCGTATTGTTTTGCATCAAATACCCCCTCATTATTTTTGGATATTGATGGGAAAGACTGGTTCGTTAACAACAATACAGGACAAGTTATATATGTTCGTGATGCATCCAAAATTACCAACGAAATAATCAATCAAACTGGAACTGGAGGTACGCCCGCAGACTATGAAAGATTAGGACCAAATAATATGTTTGGAGAGAAATTAAAGGACGGCACACTGAATATGAGGATTAGATTTATCGAATTATCGGAGGTGTTCATGAAAGATATGGGATACGCGAAGGCTGAGAAATTGAATATTGTTGAAAAGGAAAATACAATTAAGAATGAGGAGAATACCATTACAATTCCCACATTTGATGAAGATTTATCTTCATCAAAAATAACTTATGTCACACCAGAAAAGCTTAATACAAAAGAAAATATGAAGAAAGATATTTATGATACGCCAGATCAAACAACCACTATAGTTTCATATTTATTGACTAAGCCTTTTGGGCAAAACAGTCGAAAGACTTCAGTATTTGCGAAAAACAATATTTTAACTGACGCATCTTTTTGGGAGTTAGTAAAATCTGTTACGTCAGTATTGTACGACTCTTATTTTTCAAAAAAGAAAACCAAGTAAGGAAATGTGCCCTGTGTATAATCACAACAAAAGCAACTGGAAAATGAATGAAAAGATAAAATATATTTTCCTATTAATCTTATTCATCAGTTTGTTAGGATGTTTCGGACAACCATTGACTTCTAAAAAGGATAATGGTTACATTAAGGAAAAGTCAAAATTCGACAAAATATTTGTAAAACATTTCCCCGATTCAATAGAAACAGAATATTCACAAATAGTTACTGATGAATCTCCAGGGTCTAACAAGGTAACACTGTATTTATACGAATTTAGGGTAAATGTTAAGACGTTGGATTCAATAACCAAAGTTGTTAAATCAGAGCATCTAACTAGTTATAATTGGAAAGACTCATGTTTGCTTATAGTTCACCCTAACGAAACGGTAGATCCTTTTGATGAAGAATCAATTGATACTAACATGTATAGTTCTGATTGTTTGCAGGAAAAACTTCCCATTCCGAATTTTATTCATAAAGAAAATCCAGATTCGGAACAAGGAGTCTCACTTGATAGTACTTTTGATATTGTTGTTCTGGAATCGAAAGCGGGAAAGAATTCACAATTTGATATGACACCATTAAGATCAATGCCTAAGGTTGGTAGTGTACCATTTATCACTTTTTGAAGCGTGAATTTTGTATGGCAAAGAAAACGAGAGTTTTAGGTTGTAAAAAAGGTAAAAAAAAGAGGAGTATAAAGACAGGCTTTGAGAAGGAGAATGTGGG
>JBPOIP010000066.1:0-13760 GCA_052034395.1 Pseudomonadota bacterium | reverse complement strand
TGCGAGCCGGGGAAAAGCTAGAGATTCGAATCGACCAGCAGTTGCGCGCAACGAAGAAGAATCGCGCACTTGTTCGATCATTCTTCAAAACACCATCTGTCGCCTATATTTCGGACTGCTGAGTAACTCCAGTCGGCGCGGGCTGGACATGATTGTCAATGCCAGCGGAAAACTGCTGGCGCATCACGGTGCCCGCGAGTTTGCCGCTGGCATCATCACTCAGATTTCCGCCCTGCTCGGACTTGAGCCTGATGGCATTGTCTGTGCCAATGATCAACATCAGGACTCACGGCAAACCCGTGTGATTGCCGCCGCGGGACAATACGCCGCGTGCATCGACGGGCCCTTGTCCGCGATACCGGACCAGCATGTGGCGCGTTCATTGGCAAATGCGCTGGATCAACGTTGCAGCCTCTACTCCAGAGAATCCACCACGCTTTTTTTTGCGGGGAAATCGGGCCATCACATGGCGGCGTATCTTGAAACAAGCAGTTCACTGGTCGATATCGACCGCCGTTTGCTGGAGGTGTTTTGCACCAATATTTCCATCGGACTTGATAACGTTGTTCTGTTCAACCGCCTAAACGACCATGCCTATAACGATCAGTTATTGCGTATTCCGAATCGTCTGGCGTTCATCCGAGAAATCGACTCAGCGATTGAGGAAGGTTGGGTTGGAAAAACCGTGGCATTGGTCGACATTGATCATTTTTCCGAACTCAATGATGCACTGGGCCACCGCTACGGCGATGCATTGCTCAATGCCTTGGCTAGGCGTCTACGTGAAGTAGTTCCTTCTGATTGTGTCATCGCCCGCGTGGCCGGTGATACTTTTGGCATTCTTGGGCGCGACGAGCAGCTCACGCCTGAATGCATCCTTGAACTCTTTAGCAAGCCTTTCCTGATAGATGGCTCCGATCACACCATTTCGGCAACAACAGGGCTCGTACGTCTTGGCGAAACAGACAGTGGTGGGACCGACGCCCTCAAGGCCGCGAACATTGCCCTCAATCGTGCCAAAGTAGGCAACCGTGGCGAATACTGTTATTTCACCCGCGAAATGGAGTTCGATACGCGTAGCCGCGTCAAACTGCTGCAGGACTTGCGCGTTGCTTTTGATCGTGACCGCCTGTTTGTTGTTTACCAGCCGCAAGTGCATCTCGCCAAACGCCATGTCGTCGGTGTCGAAGCGCTGTTGCGCTGGCGTACCGAAGATGGCCGTTTTGTCCCGCCGGACCAATTCATTGCGTTGGCAGAAAATTCCGGGCTGATCATTGCGCTTGGTGCATGGGTGATGCGGACTGCGTGCAAAGAGCAGACCCGACTTACTCGAGAAGGAGTGTCCCATATTCGGATGGCGGTCAATGTATCGGTGGCTCAGTTTCGTCATCCGAACTTTCTTGCCACTGTGGACTCGATCTTGGTGGAAACGGGTATTGATCCATGCATGCTGGAACTTGAAATTACCGAGTCGGTTGCCATGCTGGATGCTGACTTCATGGTTGCCATGCTGAATAAGCTCAAGGAGCGGCGCATTACCGTTGCGGTGGACGATTTCGGTACGGGTTTCTCGTCGCTCAGTTACCTGGAGCGGCTCAACGTGGATCGACTCAAAATTGATCGATCATTTGTCAGCCAGATGGCGCAGGGCGAGAGCAGCATTCGCATTGTTGAAACAATCATACGTCTGGGCCAAACACTCGATCTTGACCTCATCGCTGAGGGAGTCGAAACCGAAGCGGAGGCATTTGCATTGACTCAGATGGGTTGCCACGAGGGTCAGGGGTATTTGTTCGCCCGTCCGATGGAGGGTGGGGCCCTGTTGACCTTCCTGCAGACAGAGGCCGCCAAGCGATGAACTACTCCTTTCCCCTGTTGATTGCCCTTGTTTTTCTGACAGGTTGCGGTCAAAAGCCTCCAATCGTTCTCGGTTATGTCAGTGGACTGACTGGACGTACTGCTGACCTGGGTACCGGGGGGCGAAACGGAATTCAATTGGCTGTTGAACAGGTCAATGCCGCGGGGGGTATTCATGGCAGACAGGTGGAGTTGCTGATCAAGGACGATGAAAGTAGCCCAGACAAGGGCCGGCAGGTGGTTAAGGAGCTTATCGATGCCAAGGTGGATGCAATTCTGGGCCCCATGGTGAGCGCCGTCGCCACTGAGGTAGCACCAATCGCCACGGAGGCCAAGGTACTGATGATGGCCGGCACGGTGACCACCATTGACTTGTCCGGCAAGGACGACCATTTTTTTCGTTCGATTGCCTCCAACGACTACCATGCAGCCACGATGGCGGAATACCTGTTCAATAAAAGGGGGATACGTCGGGTCAACGCGGCAGTCAACTTGGCCAACAAGTCCTACAGTGAGAGCTGGATTCAGAATTTTCAGAAATCCTTCAGCCAACTCGGTGGCAAAGTCGAGCGGATTGTCACCTATACGCCATCGAAGGAGACACAGTTTGATATTTTGTGTAAGGAGCTCCTTAGCGCAAACCCCGATGCAGCAATCCTGGTTACCAGCGGTGTCGATGCTGCCTTGTTTGCCAACCAGGCGCGTCTTCTGGACAGCCGAAGCCTGATGGTTACCAGTGAATGGGCCGGAACAGGAAAACTGACCGAACTCGGTGGAAGCAATGTTGAAGGCTTTGTCGTGCCGCAGTACCTTGACCTCCATCGTCCTACCAAGGCCCTAGCTGATTTCCGGGAGGCCTACCTTACAAGCTTTAAGCACGATGTCGGGTTCCCCGCGGTTGTCGCATACGACGCGGCTAGAGTCGTGTTTGCGGCTCTGGCAGAGAAAAATAAGGATGAAACTCTGAAGGACAGCATTTTGCGCATTCGTCGGTTTGCGGGACTGCAGGCATCGATCGAATTCGATGCCTATGGAGACGTCGAGACCAAAACCGTTCTGACCGTGATCAAAGACGGGCAATACGTAACAGTGGATTAAATCCGATGACCGCGCTCAGTATGAAGAGACGCCCATGGTCATTGGCCGTCATGTTGACGGTGCGATTTTCCGTCGTTGCAATCATTCCAGTCGTTGCCATCGGGTTGGTATTTCTGGTGCACTTCGCCCCACAAGTTCATAAGGATATTGAAGAGCGGCAGAAGTCGGTGGCGACTGCCGTCGTCGTTCAGGTCGAGGCCTATTTTTCGGTGGCAACCCGTGAGTTAGGAGCGCTCAGCCGCTTGCTCAAGGCCGGTTTGCGTGATGGCAAGGAACTGGATGCCATGCTTGATGCACATGCCGGAACCTCCGATTTCTACGAGGCCATCTACTTGACGGACCGCAACGGCCGTGTGATTTCGATTGGATTGCCGTTGGCAGCTCAATCAGGGCGAGACAATTTTGTCGGGCTCGACTTGTCACGCCGGGACTTTATGCGGGATGCCCACCAAAGAGGGCAGCCCGTATGGTCCAACAGCTTTCTGTCGCCGGTCAGCGGTCGACTCGCCATTGCAGTTGCCGTTCCGATGGGAGAGCAAACGCTGGTGGGCGAAGTGGCAGTTTCGCCCATGCCGGCGCTGGCTATGCGCTTGACAGAAAATACGCCTCTGTCGGTAATGATGCTGGATCGGCAAGACCAGTTGGTTGCGCACTCGGCCAACGCCTATGCCGACCAGCAGCTTAATCTCGGCCATCTTCCAATCGTTCGGCTTGCGCGCCAGACGGGAGACCATCATTTGTCGGACTTCCTTTTCAATGGTGTTCAACTCGTCGGCGAAGCCAGACCTGTCAATGGCCCCGATTGGTTGGTGATTGTGGCTCAGCCGCACGCGATTGCGTATGCACCGATCGACTCGGTATGGATGCGCATTTCCGCTGGGTTGGCCCTTGCCATCGTCGCCGCACTGGCAGCGGCGGTTTGGGCGGCACGGGTTATCACACAGCGTTTTCAACACTACAACGCCCAGGCCAGGGCTTTGGCGGATGGAAGCTATGACCTGCCTTGGATTGACTCAAACATTGTCGAATTCAATCAGCTGCGCGACAACATGCGGCGAATGGCCCATGCTGTGCAGGCACGCGAGGCTGCCATGACACAAGCACAAGAAGAGTTGCGGCTCAGCGAAGAGCGTCTTCTTGCCACTATCAATCGAACCCCAAATGTTGCCATACAGTGGTATGACTCGGAGGGTCGGGTGAAGATGTGGAACCATGCATCGGAAATCGTTTATGGAGTGCCAACCGATGAAGCACTTGGCAAGACGCTTGATCAGCTAATTTACTCCAAGGAGCAGGCCGAGGAGTTCCGTAACTTGCTGCGGGAAACATGCGATGGTCATACCATCGGTCCCTATGAGTCATCTTTCATGCGCCCCGACGGTAAGCGTGGCCATTTGCTGTGTACGACCTTTGCTATTCCCGGCGAGGACGAGCAGTACCACTTTGTATGCATGGACATTGAGGTCACCGACCAGAAGCAGGCCGAGCAATCGCTGCATGCGCTTAATACTACCCTCGAAGATCGTGTAGAGGAACGTACTGACGAACTGACCCGTGCGAACGAAGAGCTGGTGACTACCCTCGAGACCCTGCAACGCGCCCAAGCTGAGCTTCTTCGCACCGAGAAACTTGCGGCACTCGGATCCATGGTGGCGGGCATTGCCCATGAACTCAATACTCCGATCGGTAACGGTGTTATGGCAGCGACAACTCTCGAGGACCACAACCGCAGCTTTCGCAGGGGCATTGAAAGCGGAGCGATTCGTCGCTCGATGCTCGACCGTTATCTCGCCGATAGCCAGATTGCGACGGATATCCTGTTGCGCAATCTGCAGCGGGCGAGCGATCTGGTCAAGAGCTTCAAACAGGTCGCCATCGATCAGACCAGTGCACAACGCCGGACTTTCCGGCTGGATGAAATGATCAGTGAGGTCTTGCTGTCCATTCAACCCACGCTGAAGAAATCGCCTGTATCGGTCTTGACCGAAATAACTCCGGATGTTTGGTTAGACAGCTATCCAGGGCCTTTAGGTCAGATCATCACCAATTTGATCGCGAATGCCCTGATTCACGGATTCGATGGCCGTCAGGAAGGACACATCAATATTATTGGTCGGCCGCTAGATGCAAATCGCATCGAGCTGTCGGTGCGCGACGATGGATGCGGAATTGCTGCAGAGCATCTCAGCAAGGTTTTCGATCCATTTTTCACCACCCGCCTCGGCAAGGGAGGCAGTGGCATGGGCTTGAATATTGTTCATACGCTGGCAACCAGAGTACTTGGGGGGCAGATCGCCGTGAGCTCGACTGTTGGAGCAGGATCACGCTTCACCCTGGATTTGCCGCGTCGGGCACCGGTGGCGGCAGAGAATGTGTTGTCCAACTGAAGGCCACCACTAGCAGTCTTCAGCTACTTTGAAGATCCGCTGGTATGTCAATGGTCTCGTTGTGTCCGCAGTCACCGTGCGGCTGGTCACTCCTTGCGGAAAATCTCTGACTGATTGACATTTCTTTAATTGATGCTCGGCTTTTGTGTTTTCGTCATCGGAAAGCACAACGCCCGAACTGCATTGCAAGTTCGGGCTTTATCAAGGTTGCTTGGAGCTTGGAGGCTGACTTACTTACGCGCCGGTGGCACATCCGTGCAACTGCCATGCGCCACCTCCGCCGCCATGCCGACGCTCTCGCCCAGCGTGGGATTCGGGTGAATCGTCTTGCCAATGTCCATGGCGTCGTTACCCATCTCGATGGCCAGCGCCACTTCACCGATCATGTCGCCCGCGTGGGTTCCGACCATGCCGCCGATGGCGAAGATGTGTGGCACGTTGGTGCATATTGGGATATCCATGTTCATGAGACCGCGGTCCGTCACTGCAACGCCCGCTTTCTCAGCGACGATTTTCTCGCTATTGGCGAGCGGCCCTCGGCTTGCAACACGAGGTAGTAGACCTGGGGTGCGGGGGCTGTTCCGCCCTCTTCTGCCGACGCCAACGTTACGTTTATCGGCGGCGTTTACGAGATCGCCATCAGCAGAGGTTCAAACGTGACGCAGGGTGCGCCAAACCTGCGATGTTGTGCCCTCTAGCGCGACCCGGCCCAGTTCTGGTTTGGCGCGTCGTTGCAATAGCCCCACTTTCCGACAAAATCATTGCCCGAGAAGACCCACTGGATTGTTCCCCAATAGCTGCTACCCTCGACTGAACTACTGCATTGACGCTGAGCCCGGGTTTGAATCCAGTAACCGCTGAGTGTGCCATTGCTGATCGTCCCCGAAATACGGCCACCACTCGCGGGGTACGATCCGCTCACGGAATTGCCGGTTTGCCTGAGTTGCAGCATGCCCTCACTGCTATTCCAGGTACCCGTAATATTGCCGACCGATACAACATCCGGCGCCCGACGTGAGCCAGCAGGCGTCACAGCTGGAGCCGTGTTTGAGCCGGCAGAAACCTCGGGTAGAAAAGTGTAGACGTAGTCCCACATCCATTCCGAAGCAGCGCCGACCTTGACTTGCAGCGTAAAGGATTTAGACCACGCACGGTCCGGTGGGGGAGCTTTCAAGGGCCTCGCCTGGTCTTTATTGACAAAAGAAATGGTGGCACCCTGTGCGCTGCTGCAGCCCGCATTGAGCGGCCCCATGTAGTCATAGTCGAGAATGGTCGCAGAGAGATGGGACATGCCGCCGTAATTTCCTGAGCAACCAAGCGGTGTCAAGGTCATATCCCAGGGAATGACCTGTCCGGGAATCAACGATTTGGGCGGCGCAGACCATTTCGCTTCTATCTTGAATGTCGGAAATGGCGTGCCCATGCATTTGCTGGCCATATTGATGACGACTTTGCCTTCATCCCCAGACTTTTCGTCAAAGGTACAACGCGTAAAAGGATCGACATGGTAGTTGATCGAACTAAGACGCCAGACTCCTTCGGCTTTGGAGGTAAATGAAATAGTAAAGAAAATGATCAGAAACAGTGCATTCTTCATTTGACCTCCAGAGTGCTTCTCAAAAATGGGAATGTTTTGCGCCGCAAATTCAATCATGGATGGGAAATTCAACCGCGCGGCGGCAAGTATGTCACGGGTTTTTGGATCCAAGTCATGGTGACTTGTGAGTAAGACGTAGTGGCGGCTGAATGGTGATCGTTCTGGCGAAAAATCGGCTTTGAATCTGCCGCGCACACCGCTGACCCCTCAGCGCAGTTAGCGCCACGCAGGGACATGTTGTGCGGCAGCTCGAAGACGCCAAGCCATCGGGCTTGGGCTTCGAGAAAACGCTGTTTGCAAATCACGGTTCTTCAGATACAAAAGCCGTACAGCCCTCACGGAATCAGCACGACCAGCTACCGAATCAGTAGCATCGGCAGTGCTTGCCTCTTGGCAGGCGGCACATCGGTGCAACTGCCATGCGCCACTTCATCAGCCATATCGGTGGATTCCCCAAGCGTGGGATGCGGATGAATCGTCTTGCCGATATCGACAGCGTCCGCACCCATCTCAATCGCAAATGCCACTTCACCGATAATGTGGCCCGCATGGGTCCCGACCATGCCGCCGCCCAGTATCTTGCCGTGACCGTGCGCTTCGGGCGAGTCATCAAACAGCAGTTTGGTCACGCCCACGTCTCTTCCATTCGCAATGGCACAACCCGATGCGGTTCAAGGGAACAGGCCCTTCCTGACCTTGATGCCCTGCGCGTAGGCATGGTCTTCGATCAGTCTCACCTGGACCACTTCAGGATCGATATAGAGATGACGCGGGCGTTGATGACGGTGGCAGCCAATTGCTTGTCGCCTTACAGCTCACGAGCAATGATTTCGGCTTCCTCGTGCACTTTATTCGACCACTTTACGGTCAAACCTGCCATCACCCGCCATGACAAAGCCGCGTTGTTCAAACAGGCTCGAGGAGTTGACCTGGTTGCACGTGGAGGTATCCCCCATATTCAAACCAGCCCGCATGACCCAGCCGCCCGGTGTGAACAAGGCACTATGCTCAAACACGATAGCACCAGTATCAGCGTCAACCGCTACGCTGGTGACTTGCTCCACAGGAATAAAGGCCGCGCGCGTGGACTTACGCGTCTTGGCAAAGTCCCATCGGATGGTGCGGGCTGAATCCAGCGCCGGGTAAAACACTGGCCCTGGCATGGACTTGCAATCGAAGTAAAACTGGGTGCGACCCACTAACTCATCCCCGAAGGGCAATGCCGCAAACCCGAGAAAAACCGCAAACACCCGCAGGCTGCGCCCATGCGTCCAGCGCTTGGCGCCTGGCGACTGAGCCAAGAAAAGCGCGAACCGGATGTGGAGACCCAGCAAAAACAATACAAGCAATCCGATCACACCAAGACTCCAGTCTGATGCCGGGCACGACACGGAAGTGCTGGTCCAGATTGCCTCCGACAAAGTACTTGCATTCATCTCCCTCCAAAAACTGGAAGAAATCATAGCCCCCATTAGCTTGACAGCCAGGGACCCACGCTTGCGGCCCTCAATCGCCCCATCGCTTGGGTGCAAGTTGGCGCCACCCGAACGCGGCTACAGATCCTGTTCAAGTGTTGACGCGTATCAATCCATGGTCAATCGACCGTTCTACACTGAGCGCTCGCCTGGAGAAAGAAAATGGTGATCTGGCAGCGTCTGTGGAGCAAGGTAGGTTTGCAACTGAAGTTGCAGCTCCTGGTTCTGGGGTTTCTCGTGCTGGTGTTGGCCTTTGCACAGCAGGCTTTAATGAGCCGGTTCGAGCGACAGATCATGGCCGCCGCAGAGCATCGTGCGGTGGCGGTTGCAGATGGAGTGGTGAACGGGCTCAATACCCTGATGGATGTGGATGTTGGCGGCAAAGACGTCATCAGTGACCCCAAGGCCCGGGAGCGGTTTATCCGGCAGATTGGGGTTTCAGACAAGTTGCTCGAGCTTCGGGTTGCGCGTTCTGCGGGCATCGATGATGAATATGGCGAGGGCTTGCCCATTGAAAAGATAGTCGATGATCTGGATCGCAAGGTGATTCAGAGCGGCAAGACCGAATTCAGACTGGACACGCAAACCGCCGTACCCGCAACATTGCGCGTGGTGCTCCCGTTCATCGCAGAACGCGAGTTTCGAACCAGCAAGTGCCTGGAATGCCATGACGTGAACGAAGGGGCGGTATTGGGCGTTGCCAACGTCACCCTGGATGTGCAGGACGATTTAGACGCCATCGCCACGATACGACGCTGGATCTGGACCGGTTCGGCTGGTGTGTTGGTCGTGTTGTTCGTCGTGATCGGTCTGATCGTGCGACGTCTGCTCCGCCAGCTCGGTGGGGAACCCGCGTACGTGATCGATATCCTCAAGCAGATTTCGCTCGGAAACCTTTCCAACGATATTCACACCCGAAAGTCCGATACGAGCAGCCTGCTGGCAGCGATGAAGGTGATGCAATTTGGCCTGCGCGATGTGGTCTCGGAAATGCAGACCGTGGTAACGGCAGCCGCACAGGGCGATTTGTCTTTGCGCGTGGACCTGAACAACAAACAAGGCTTCGCCAGTGACTTGGGTGCCCGCGTTAACTCATTGACCGATGCGAGCATGCGCATCAAGATGGCGCTGGACAAGGCCTCGACGTGTGTCATGATCGCCGACCTGCAAGGCAAGATCATCTATGTGAACGATGCTGTCAAGGCACTTCTGGGTCAGGCTCAGGAAGATATTCAAAAGGATCTTGCCGGCTTCAGCATTGCAGGCCTGATGGGAGACACACTGGATGCCTTCCTGCAGCGTGCAGGCTGGCCGCACGAGACTTTGGACAGCCTCTCGGCAACACGCAGCGCTGACGTGCAAATCGGGGGGCACATTTTTGGTCTTATCGCCAACCCGGTGCGCGACGACGCGGGGCAGGCACTGGGGAGCATCCTCGAATGGAAGGACCGCGCGCTGGAGATTGCGGCGCAGGCACAAGCGCGCGCCAATGCTCGTATCCGACAGGCACTGGACAAATGCACGACCAACGTCATGATAGCCAATGCGCACCATGAAATCGTCTATCTGAACGAAAACTGCGCTGCCATGATGGCCCGCAACCAGTCCGAATTGCGCAAGGTGTTGCCAGGGTTTGACGCATCGCGCCTGATCGGTCAGAGCATTGAACAATTACATCCAAAGCCTCAGGAGCAGCGCCAATTTCTGTCCGGGCTCCGCCATGGTGAGCATCGAGCCCTGCAGATCGGTCCACTCCATTTCGGTACCAACATGAATCCGGTACTGGATGAAGACGGTCAACGCGTGGGGACGGTGGTCGAGTGGCTGGACCGTACGGCCGAAGTCAATGTTGAACAGGAGATTGCCAGCGTGGTTCAGGCGGCGTCAGCGGGGATGTTCAACCAGCGCCTTAGCGTTGAAGGCAAGCGCGGCTTCTTCCTTACCCTGACCGAAAGCATGAACCAACTCCTTGCCACCAGCGAGGTCGGACTTACCGATGTGGCCGACCTGCTCGCATCTCTAGCCCGTGGCGACTTGAGCAGCCACATGGAGCGCGACCACCAGGGGCTGTTTGGGATGGTACGAGACAGCGCTAACGCCACCGTGCAGAATCTGACACGTGTCATCAACGAAGTGAGTCAGGCCGCCACTGCGCTGACCGCTGCGGCTGTGCAGGTCAGCAGCACGGCGCACTCGCTGTCTGATGCGGCAAACCAGCAAGCCAACTCAGTGGAACAAACCAGCGGCAATGTTGCGGCTATTTCTGCTTCAATCAGCCACAACAGTAACAACGCACATACCACCGACACCCTCGCAGCCAAGACCAGTCAAGAGGCCGCCGAAGGGGGACGGGCAGTCAACCAGACAGTCGAGGCGATGAAGGAAATTGCCTCCAAGATAGGCATTGTTGACGACATTGCTTATCAAACCAATTTGCTAGCGCTCAACGCCGCCATTGAGGCAGCACGGGCTGGCGACCAGGGCAAGGGCTTCGCCGTAGTTGCTGCCGAGGTGCGTCGCCTGGCAGAGCGTAGTCAAAGCTCTGCGCGTGAAATCGGCGCCCTGGCACAAAGCAGTGTTGGCATGGCAGAACGCGCAGGCGGCTTGCTGGATCAAATCGTTCCCAGCGTGCACAAGACCAGCACGCTGGTTCAGGAGATTGCCGCTGCGGGTGCGGAACAAAGCCATTCCGTTACCCAGATTGGCACGGCCATGGGAATGCTGGCACACGCAACACAGCAAAACGCTTCTGCCAGCCAGGAATTGGCCGTGACGGCCCAAGAGCTGTCGTCTCAGGCGGAACAACTGCAGCGCAGCATGGCATTCTTCCAGATCGACAATGCAATCCAACCTGCGAGGCAACCTAAGCTACGCTAAAGACCGTCATCGCGGTCGTCGCTGTCGATCACCACAACCATCGACCCGGTAAGTGCGTCGGATGGCGCACTCCTCACGAAGTGTTTTTCAATCTGCCCATAACAAAAATCACCCTATTACTCTACCTCTCGCGCAGTTCCTGCAGTTCGTGCATGAAACCGCGAATTGGTAGCTTTTAGGTGGGCTTTGACACTTACTTCTTGCTCGGCGGCACATCCGTGCAGCTGCCATGCGCCACTTCCGCCGCCATGCCAATGGATTCGCCAAGGGTTGGATGCGGGTGGATGGTCTTGCCGATGTCCACTGCGTCGGCGCCCATCTCGATGGCCAGCGCGATCTCTCCGATCATGTCGCCTGCGTGGGTGCCGACCATGGCATCCAGCTCACGCCCCCATCGACGACCCGCGGGATCGGCTCGCCCACGGTCTGGCCGCTGGCGATGTCCAGCACAGACAGCGTGGCGTTCTCGGAGCCGCCGGCGGAGACACCATAGGCCAGGTAGCGGCCATCCCAGGAGGGGGTGAAGTAGTTGATGGCCTGCGGCACGCCACCGGCCGCCCGGGCCAGGGCCTGCGGATCCACCAGCACCCGCTCGGGCCCGGACAGGCCCAGGCGCATCACCAGCTGGTATTGGCTCTGGCCCGCCTGGCGCCGTAGGAAGTAGTAGCGCTCGCCGGGCATGCGCACCACGTCGCGGACGGCGTCACCGGTGCTTTGCGACAACTGGGCGATGCGCGTGAGCAGCGGCTGGCGCTGGTCGATGCGCGCCAGCGTGTCGCTGGCAAAGCGGGCCTGGGCCCGCATCCAGGCCAGGGTTTCCGGCGAGCGGGTTTCCAGGTTGCGGTAGGGGTCCACCCAGGTGACGCCGTGCCGGGTTTCGGTCACGGGATGGCTGGGCGCAGGCGGTGGCGTCTGCGCCCAGGTGGGGACCGCCAGGCCGCAGGCCAGGGCACCGGCTGCGATCAGCGGCGCCAGCGCGAAAGGCTTCAGGGGCATGGAAGTTTCCAGGAGCGGGAAGACGGCCATGTTACGGCTCACGGCCGGCGCGGTGCCGGGGTGGCCATGCGCACTGCCCAGGCGGCCGTGGCCGCCAGCGTGGCCAGGGCCACCACCGCCAGCCAGCCGCCGTGCGCCAGGGCCTGGCTGCCCAGGGCCGAGCCGGCGGCCATGCCGATGAACATGGCGGTCAGCAGCACCGCGTTCAGGCGGCTGCGGGCGGCCGGCTCCAGGCTGTAGATCAGCGTCTGGTGGGCTACCAGCGTGGCCTGCACGCCGAAGTCGAAGCCGATGGTGGCCAGCACCAGCAGCGGCAGCCAGGCCGGGGCCGGCAGCCACAGCTCCAGCGCCATGGCGGCGAAGGACAGGGCGGTCAGGCCGGTGCCCAGGCGGGTCACCCAGCCGGGGCCGCGGCGGTCGGCCAGCCGGCCGGCCAGCGGCGCGGCCAGGGCGCCGGCCGCGCCAGCCAGACCGAAGGCACCGGCCGTGGCGCTGCCCATCTGGTAGCGCTGGAACAGCATCACCGCCAGCGTGGACCAGAAGGCGCTGAAGCCCACCGACAGCAGGCCCTGGGCCCAGGCCGCGCGGCGCAGCGCGGGGTGGCGCTGCCAGAGCTGGGTCAGCGAGCGCATCAGCGCGCCATAGCCCAGCGTGGTGGTGGGCGCCAGGTGCGGCAGGCCGCGCCAGCTGGCCACGCCGATGGCGGCCACGCCCACCGCCGCCAGGCCATAGACGGCGCGCCAGCCGAACTGCTGGGCCACCAGGCCGCTGGCCACCCGCGACAGCAGGATGCCCAGCAGCAGGCCGGTCATCACCGTGCCGACGGTGCGCCCGCGCAGGGCCTCGGGCGCCAGCGCAGCGGCCGCCGGCACGATGTCCTGGGCCAGGGTGGCCGTCACGCCCACCACCAGGCTGGCGGCCAGCAGCAGGCCCACGCCCGGGGCCAGGCCGCAGGCCAGCAGGGCCAGGGCCAGGCCGGCGGCCTTCAGGGTGATCAGGTTGCGGCGGTCGTGCCGGTCGCCCAGCGGCGCCAGCAGCAGGATGCCCAGCGCATAGCCCAGCTGGGTGAGCGTCGGTACCAGGCCGATGGTGCCGGTGCTGGCATGCAGGCTTTCGCCGAGCTGGCCCAGCAGCGGCTGGCTGTAGTAGATGGACGCGACGGCCAGGCCAGTGCCGGTGGCCATCAGCAGCACCAGCGAGGCGGGCAGGGGGGCGCTGTCCGGGGCGGACGGCGGGCTCAGGGGAACGGAGGGACTGGACATGGGGATCTCCGGGGCGAAGGGGCGAAGGGGTTAAGGGCGCAGCCAGGGGGTGCGCGATGGGTTGAATTCTCTCGGTGGCACGGATGCCTGGCCGCCGCCGCCCGCCACGGCATTCTCATCAAAGGTGGCGTCTATCTGGAAGAAGGCCGCAAGCTGCGCTGGCTGGCTCTGGACAAGACCGGCACGATCACGCACGGCAAGCCCGCACAGA
>JBPOIP010000037.1:0-27705 GCA_052034395.1 Pseudomonadota bacterium | reverse complement strand
CAGGTGTTCAACCAGTCCGGCCTGATGCTGACCTGCAAGAAAGCCAGCGGTGTTACCACGCCGAAAGACCTCAAGGGCAAGACCCTGGGCGTCTGGTACGGTGGCAACGAATACCCCTTCCTGAACTGGATGGGCAAGCTGGGATACAAGGACACCGACATCAAGATCCTCAAGCAGGGCTTCAACGTCGACCCGCTGCTGCAAAACCAGGCTGCCTGTATCTCCACCATGATTTACAACGAATACTGGCAGGTGGTGGACGCCGGCGTCAAGGAGAGCGACCTGGTTACGTTTTTCTATGAAAAGGAAGGCGTGGCCACGCTGGAAGATGGCCTGTATGTGATGGAAGCCAAGCTGAAAGACCCGGCCTTTGTGGCGCGCATGGCCAAGTTTCTGAAGGCCACCTTCAAGGGCTGGAATGACGCGGTGAAAGACCCTGAAGCCGCAGCCAAAGTTGTCGTGGCAGCAGACGCATCGGGCAGCGCGACTTTGAAGGTGCAAAAGCGCCAGATGGAAAACGTGGCCAAGCTGATTACCAATGCCGGTACCGCGAAGATCGGTTACCTGGAGCCCGCTGCGTATGAGCGCACCGTCAAGGTGTTGCTGGCCGGTGGCAGCTCACCCGTGATCAAGAAAGACCCGGGCAAGGCAGCCATGTCGCACGTGGTCTGGGATGCTGCAGCCAAGTAAGACCCGTGTCGCATCGTCGGCAATGGAGGACGATGCGACAAAAGGTCAGATTCGCCAGGCCAACGAAAGCCGCATTCTGGCTGCGGCGGAGAAAGTGTTCGCTCGGGCGGGTTTCAGTGGCGCTACCATGACGGCCATCGCAACGGCCAGTGACTTGCCAAAGGCCAATCTGCATTACTACTTCGGCAGCAAAGATGTGTTGTACCGTGCCGTGCTGGCCCGCATCCTGCATGACTGGCTGACGCCCATGCACTGCATCACGGCTGGCGCAGACCCCCGCATGGCGCTGGAACAGTACATACGGGCCAAAATGGCATTGTCCGCCCAGCGACCGGATGCTTCCAAGGTGTTTGCCAATGAAATGCTGCATGGTGCGCCTGTCGTCAAGACCATTCTGGAGACAGACTTGCGCCACATGGTTGAAGAGAAAGCCCGCGTGATGCAGGGCTGGATGGATGCCGGTTGCATGGCGGTGGTGGATCCGGCACATCTGTTCTTCACGATTTGGGCTGCCACCCAAACCTATGCGGACTTTGATGTGCAGGTGTGTGCGGTGTTGGGGCGCAAGACCCTGACCGCAGCTGATCACGCACGGGCCACAGAGCATGTGGTGGCGCTGTTGCTGCGGGGTTGCGGGCTGTAGCAGAAAGGGCTGTGTGCCAGGTTGCGCAGATCTCAGACCCTGATCGCAATGGGAATGCGTTTGCTTCCAAAGGTCCCGGCCTTCTCGGCATAGCGGCCTGCAATGGCAGCACCACAGTGTGGGCAGTGGCCCTTGGGCGCCAGGTGGTATTGGCGCATGGCGTACCAGTCCCGTTCAATCAAATCAGCATGGCATTGTGGACAGAATGTGGTGTCGCCCGCGCGGTGCCGCACATTGCCGGTGTACACAAATTGCACCCCTTCGTTCATGGCCAGTTCGCGTGCGCGCACCAGCGTGGCCAACGGTGTGGCAGGTACATCCGGCATCTTGTGGTCCGGGTGGAAGGCCGAAAAATGCAGGGGCACGTCGGGTCCCAACTCTCTGGCAATCCACTGGCTCATAGCGACGATTTCCGCGTCCGAATCGTTGTGGCCCGGAATCAGTAGTGTGGTTATTTCAAACCATACCGATGTTTCATGTTTGAGGTATCTCAGCGTGTCAAGCACGGGCTGAAGGTGCGAGCCGGTAAGCTTCCAGTAGAAGTCGTCGGTGAACGCCTTGAGGTCGACATTGGCCGCGTCCATCCTGGCGAAAAAATCGCGCCGTGGCTGGTCGTGCATATAGCCGGCAGTGACAGCTACGGTCTGGATGCCGTGCGCGTGGCAGGCATCTGCCACATCCATGGCGTATTCGGCAAAAATGACGGGGTCGTTGTAGGTAAAGGCCACGCTCTTGCAGCCATGGGCCAGGGCTGCGTTCGCAATCGCCTCGGGCGAGGCATGGTCCATCAGGCGGTCCATGTCCCTTGATTTGCTGATGTCCCAGTTCTGGCAGAACTTGCAGGTCAGGTTGCACCCGGCAGTGCCAAACGACAGCACGCTGCTGCCAGGGTAGAACTGGTTCAGCGGCTTCTTCTCGATGGGGTCAATGCAAAAACCCGAGGATCGACCGTAGGTGGTCAGAACCATGCGGTCGCCATTCCCGTCGTTCATGCGCATGCGCACAAAGCAGGCACCGCGCTGTCCTTCGTGCAGCTTGCAATCGCGTGGACACAGGTCGCACTGCATGCGGCCGTCCTCAGCCCAATGCCAATAGCGTGCGGGATAGTCGCTGTGTGCGGTCATGGTGCAGGCTCGCCTTCCTGCCACTTCTCCACCGTGTAGCGCTGCAGCCGCACGCCATCCGCCCAGAAGTCGGCGCTCAGGCCTGCCTTGCGTTTGAGTTGCCCCATGAACGCTGTCGGTGTGGGCAACTGCTCCCAGACCTGGGGCAGAAACGTGCCACGGTGGCCGCCATATTCCAGCACCACGCCGTCTATGTGCGGGCGCAGCTGCGCAAGGGCCTCGGCCTCGCTGTTGAAGGACAGCGGTTGCATGGGGGAGAGAACGGACACTTCGACTTGGGTACGCCCCAATTCAGCGGCCGTTAACGCGGGGAATCGCGGGTCGCGCAGGGCTGCCGCCACGGCGTTGGCGCGGACATCGTCTCCCAGCGGACGGTGTGCTGCCAGCGAACCAATGCAACCGCGCAACTGCCCATCCTGTGTCAGTGTCACAAAGCAGGCTCCTGGTTCGTGTACCCAGGACGGAAAGTCACTCTCTGTGCGAGGCAAGCCCAGCGCTTGCGCGATGGATGCCCGTGCCAGCGCCAGCAGGGTTGGGCCGCGACTAGTGGATGGCATGGTCATCCTCCATAAACGCCACCGCGGCGTAACCCACCACGCGCTGGTGGTCGCCCGCCGTGTCGCCGGAGTTGCATTGGGCGAGCAACTGCGCGCGCAAATGGTGGGCGCGTGCCGCCATTAGCAGCCCGTTGATGGGTGTTGCGCCGCATGCCTGGGTGTGGGTCAGCGACCCGTCCAGTCTCAGAATGTGGTTCATCGTGACCTGGTCCGTGGCCTGAGCTTCGGCGTAGGGCAAGAAGTGCGACAGGTCGGAGCTGATCAGGATCAGCGTTTCCGGCCCGCCCCACAGTGCCGACAGAACCTGTGCTACTTCCGCAGCGCTTGCATCACCGACGGCCAGAGGCACCAGCTTCAAATGGGGGAGGACGGCCTGCAGGAAGGGTAGTTGCACCTCCAGTGAATGCTCCATCGCGTGCGCTGCCGAACTGACCGTGACCTGTGGCAAATGGGCCAGTGATGCGATGGCGTCCATGTCGAGTGCGATTTCGCCCAAAGGCGTGGAAAAGGCCTCAACCCCCGGTGCTGCGAGTCCCCGCACGGGCACCCGGTGCACCGGCCCCAGCAGCACCACACGGCGAATGATCTGGGCTGCTGGCGTGAGCGTTGCATAGGCCGCTGCCGCTGTGGAGCCGGAATAGACGTAACCCGCATGGGGCACGATCAGCGCCTTCGGTGCTACTGCTGACTGGGATCGATGTGCGGACGCGTCAGCCAGCATGCGACCGACGTCACCGGCAAGCGCCTGGGCGTTTGCAGGATAAAAAGTTCCGGCGACTGCTGCTTGGCGAATCTGGTGCATAGAACTTCCATAAAGAGTGGCGCGAGCCGCCTTGACAAATCAGTTTGGGACGGATTCAGCGCAATCTATCAAGAGTGGTCGATTCGTTTGCAATTGTCAACCGATGCGGCATTCAGACCCTGAACGGCTGTGCATTGCACGCCGGGGCGCGTCAAATGGCCTGGCAGGTGGTTCAAGGCTGTATAAAATAACAGGGATTGTCGCAAAGTAGCTGTGGCAACCCTTTTGGGAGGCTTTCATGAAGATATTGCCAACGGATTTTGACGGCCAGGCCATTCGCCGGGTCTATGACGAAGCCACGGAGACCTGGTGGTTTTCGGTCATTGACATCGTCCAGGTGCTGACTCAGCAAGCGGATCCCTTGACTGCACGCAAGTACTGGAATCAGCTGAAGCTGCGGCTGAATCGGGAGGGTAGTCAACTGGTGACAAATTGTCACCAGTTGAAAATGGAAGCCGCCGATGGCAAGCAGCGACTCACCGATGTCGCCACTGCCGAAACACTGTTGCGCCTGGTCCAGTCCATCCCCAGCCCCAAAGCTGAACCCATCAAGCTGTGGTTGGCTAAAGTGGGATACGAGCGTATGCAGGAAATGGCCGACCCCGCGCTGTCGCTGAACCGCGCCCGCGAAACCTGGCAGCAGCATGGGCGCAGCGACAAGTGGATTCAGCAGCGCATGACCGGGCAGGAAACGCGCAACAAGCTAACCGACTACTGGAGCGAGCACGATATCAAGGCAGGGCAGGAATTCGCCATCCTGACCAACATCATTCACCAGGAGTGGACCGGGTTGAGCGTCAAGGAGCATAGGCAGACCAAAGGCTTGACCACCCACAACCTGCGCGACCACATGACGGAGGCCGAGCTGATCTTTACCGCGTTGGCGGAGTTGTCTACGCGCCAGATCGCGCAGAGCGCGGAAGCTAACGGCTTGAGCGAAAACAAGAAGGCAGCGCAAGCGGGCGGGCGCATTGCGCGCCAGGCCCGCAGGCAACTGGAAGACCAGACTGGGCAATCCGTCGTTTCTGGTGAGAACTACCTCAAACCACCTGCAAGCATGAAAAGCAAGAAACTTGTAAAAAAACAGTCTTAGTCCCCGTATTCATTGCATAAAAAGCTATCAAAACAAGAGCAATTCCCAGTGTTTACTTCACTGTGTAAAGCTTGGCGACGAACCCCGTAGACTGCGCGCTTGAGCCGCTGAGACTGGAGTGGATTCTGAAAGCCAATCGTTAAAACAGGAACTACTGAATTATTAGTTCTAAATTACTGAATTATCTATAGGGAGCGCTGTTACTGGGGGTTTCCGCAGCATTAAGTTAACCGGTGCCTTCATAAAATGGCGCCTCAACCATTGCGGAGTACACAGTGAAACGTCTTGTTTGTTGGCTGGGACTGGTGTTGGCACCCCTTGGCGGCTTTGCTCAAGTGTTTGGCACGGTGGACGCGCTCAGCGGGCCGGTGACGGTGGTCAGCGTCGACGGCACCGTGGCAACACCCGTGGCGGGCCAGAAACTGATGGTGGGCCAGACCGTGCAAACCGAAGCAGCCGGTGAGTTGCACGCCGTCACCGAGGACGGCGGGCTGCTGGCACTGCGGCCCAACACCACATTCAAGATGTTGCAATACCAGGCCACGCAGGACGGCAAATCCGTGATCGATATGTCGCTGTTGCGGGGTGCATTGCGCTCCATTACGGGGTGGATCGGCAAGCTCAACCCGTCTGGCTACCGTGTGAACACGACGACCGCAACGATTGGCATTCGTGGCACTGATCATGAGGTCACCGTGGTGGAGGCCGGCAACGGGCGCGACCACCCGGGTACCTACGATTCGGTGCTCGAAGGTTCAACGGTAGTGCGCAGTGCACAGGGCGAGCTGCATGTGCGCGCTGGCGAGCACGGCTTCGCCGCCAAAGACAGCCAGACGGCGCCACGCTTGTTGGCAGAGCGCCCCGAGTTTCTGGGACAGCGTGCCTTGCGGCTGGAAGAACGCATACAGGAGCGCAAAGAGAAGCTGGGCCAGCGCGTGCGACAGGTGGTGGACGAGCCGCCTGAGATTCCCAAGGCCGTGCGCGAAAAGCTGGACAACCTGACGGATGAGCAGCGCGAGATTGCCCGCCGAAAGCTTTTACGCAAAACCCAACGCCGCAACGCCGATTGACACAACACGCAGGATAAGGATTCACCATGAAGAACAAACACGAAAGACAGGCTATCAATCGGGTCGGAGCCGGGCTGATATGGGTCTTGTGTGCGGGCGCCGTTCATGCGCAAGGTGAGGGCGGCGTGTCAGGCGACCTGTCGTACACGCGCGGCAGCGGCAGTGGCGGCTATGGATCGCACAGTGTGGCTGCCAGCATCGAACCGGCAGTCCTGCCGTTGTCGCTGGGATTCAACGCCACCCAGGGTCTTGTCGACAGCGCAGAAGTGTCGACGCAGGTGGGGGCCAGCGTGGGATGGCGGGTGTCGCCTCTGTGGTCGGTGTCAGCAAACCTGTCGACCACCAATGATGACATGTTCAACGTCAGTGCACGTGGCCTCGCCATGGCCTGGAATCTGAACAAACTTTGGCAGGGCAAGCTGACCACGCGCCTGGAATTGGAGCGCGCGGTGTCCGACTACAGCCTGCAAAAGGGAACCCAGAATCTGAGCGGCCGCGTGCCCCAGCAGCGGCGAACGCGGCTGGACCTTCGTCAGGGCTTGAGCGATGCGGTGGATGTGTATGCGGGGCTGGAAATCTACGATTACAGCCAGGATCCGGAGGCTCTCGCGCGTGCCCTGTTGAACCGCAAGGTACGGCGGGTCGCCGCTGCCGGCATGCTGGGCGACCTGTCAGAGCGCAGTCAAACGCTTGGCTTGAACTGGAATGTGGCTGAGGCGTGGAGTCTGGACTTGTCCACGGGCTTGAGCAGCACTGTCATCGGGCAGAACCAGCGGCAAAGGGCGGTTGTCGTGAACTATATGTTTCATCCCCGCTCATCCGTCACGCTCACCTGGTCTGACAGCAGTTCGGATGCGGTGGCCAAGCCCAACGGGACGAGCCTTGCACCTGCGCAGTCGGACTCTTCGGTTGAAATGGGCCTGCGGTGGCTGTTTTAGGCGGAGTCAGCCAAACAACTGGCCTCGCGCAGCATCGGTAATGGCCACCACACAGGGGTGCGTGATGCGCCGTTCCACGGAAACGGCATAAAACTCGTCCACCAGTTCGTCGGTGCGGCCAATCAGCTCCACGCCAAACTGTTCCATCGTGTCGTGTTCCATGACCGAGGGTGCCATGAACACACCACGGCCCTCCCGTCCGAACGCATTCATCAAGGCGCCATCATCAAACTCGCCAATGATGCGCGGGTGAATCTGGTGGCGCGTCAGCCAGCCCTCCAGTTGCTGGCGTACCGATGCCTGTGTACCTGGCATCAGCAGCGCAAAGTCGTTCAGGCACTGTGGAAAGCTGCCCTTGAGTTGTTGTTTGAGACCTGGCGCGCAGAAGAAACTCATGTTCGTGCGACCCAGCGGGTGATTGAACGCCTTGACGCTGATGCGTTTTGACATGGGCTCGTCGGCAATGACCAGGTCGAGACGGTTCAGCGCCAGTTGCGCCAGCAGATCGGGAAACTTGCCCTCACTGCACACCAGCCGCACGGGCTCGGCCACGGACAGGGCCGGCTCGAGCAGACGGTAGGCGATGGATTTGGCGACCGAGTCCGCCACGCCCACCTTGAAGTCCAGCAGATGCTGGCCTCCATGGGCCTTGCGAACGGCGGCTTCCATTTCGGTGCCCAGAGCGAAGATCTGGTCCGCATAGCCCATTGCCAAATGCCCGTCTTCGGTCAGTTCGAGCTTGCGGCCGTTCTTGCGAAACAGCTTGCGGCCCAGCCAGTCTTCAAGCAACTTGATCTGGCCTGACAGGGTCTGGGGCGTGGTGTGCAGTTGCTCGCCCGCACGCATGATGCCGCCGGCCCTGGCGGTGACCCAGAAATAGTGGAGGTGTTTGAAATTCATGGTGTTTCAAATACTTCGATTAAACCGAAGTAAAGTTTTAAGAAATACGAATTTACACGAAGCATTGTCGCCGCTACATTCACGCATCAACAGCCCTTTTTTTGCTGTAAGGAGAGTTTCATGCGATTGAGTACCCGCGGACGTTTTGCCATTACCGCCATGATTGATTTGGCCCTTCGACAGTCAGCCACGCCTGTTCCGCTGCAAGACCTGGCGCAGCGTCACCGTATTTCCATGTCTTACCTGGAGCAAATGTTTGCCAAGCTGCGTCAGCACGGCCTGGTCGAGAGCACCCGTGGCCCCGGTGGCGGCTATCGGCTGGCGCGCAGCGCCAGCGGCATATCCGTGGCCGACATCATTGGTGCCATTGAAGATGAACTGGGTGACCGGCACAGGGAGGTCCAGCGCGAGACTTCACCGAGTGCACAGGCCATGACCCAGGATCTGTGGGATGCATTGCAGTCCACGGTGGCCACTTACCTGAAAACGGTGACCCTGCAGAGTCTGGCGGACGAGCAAAAGGCCAAAGGGTTTCAGGTGCAGGAGCGCAAGCCGGTGCAAAAGGGTGTGTTCCTGAAACCCCGGCCACCCGTCGCACGGCCCGGCACGCCAAACTCGGTGTTTGCGCTGGCACAGGCGTTTGCACCAATGCACAAAGCGTAGCCCGACGGGTGCATTGCGCCACAGGATTGCAGGTCAGGCGCATAATCGCGCGATTCAATCCGTCGTTTTGCTGCGTGGTGCATGCCTATGAAAGCATTTGAGTGGAGCAATCTGTTTGAAACCGGCCTGGAGGACGTTGACGAACAGCATCATCGTCTGGTCGACCTGCTTAACGCATTGGCCGACCAGCTGGATATGGGCGATGCCCAGCGCATCGACCAGTCGCTTGCTGAACTGGCGCAGTACACGGTTTACCACTTTGCGTGTGAAGAAACATTGATGGAGGCGGCAGGGCTGGACCCGGTCCACAAGGACAGCCACCACGCAGCCCACCAGAAGTTTGTTGCCCAGGTACAGGACTGGCTCAATACACGACACGCCGACGGACAGCTCAGCGTCCAGCAATTGCTCGACTACCTTGCCAACTGGCTGGTCTTTCACATTTTGGGTGACGACCAGGCCATGGGCCGGCAGGTGCTGGCCGTGCGTGCTGGCGTTGACCCCCATGTAGCCCTGACGTCTGACCCGCGCTCCCAGGACCCGCGAACCGATATATTGCTGGGCGCCTTGCACCGCATGTATGCCGATCTGGTGGACCGCAATGCGCAACTGGTGCTGTCCCAGACGCGGCTTACGGCCTTGAACGCTTCGCTGGAGCAGCGCGTTGCGCAGCGCACTGCGGAGTTGGAGGGGGCCAACACCCGTCTGCAGGAAGAGCGGCAATGGGCCATTGAGACGGAAAAGATGGCCTCCCTGGGGCGCATGGTGGCCGGGTTTGCGCATGAGGTGAATACGCCTTTGGGCGTTGCCGTTGGCGCAGTGTCTCAAGTGGGTGATCTCTCACGCCAGTTCGGCCAGATCTTGTTGCAGGATGAGATTTCGGAAGAGGAGGTGCGTGAGCACTTGTCATTGCTGAATGAATCGAGCAGCCTCGCCATGTCCAATTTGCGCAGAGCGGCCGCCCTGGTGCAAAGCTTCAAACGCACGGCAGTGGATCAGACATCCGATGCCTTGCGTGACTACTGTTTGCACGAAGTCATTCACGACGTGGTGCAGAGCTTGCAGCCGCTGTTCAAACACTGCCCGATTGCTTTTTCGATCACGTGCCCCGAAGCGTTATGGCTGCATGGAATTGCGGGTGCCCTGACCCAGGTATTGACCAATCTGTGCACCAACGCGCACAGCCATGCTTTCGCAGACGGAACCCGCAAGGGTGAAATCGCCATCACGGTCACACAACACGGGCAGGAAGTGGAGTTGCGTTTTGTGGACAACGGGGCGGGCATGGACGCTGCCAGTCAGGCCAAGGTATTTGAGCCGTTCTTCACCACGCGCCGCAACCATGGCGGCAGTGGGTTGGGCCTTTACATTGCGTACAACCTGGTAACCCAGTCGCTGGGTGGGCGGATCGAGTGCCTGAGCGAAAAAGGCGTTGGCACAGAGATCCGCATTCGCTTTCCCATGACCAAGCCGGTCGAACGCGGCGGCTAGCTCGACATCAGAACCGGCACTGTCATGTGCTTGAGTATGTAGCGCGTGCCTGCTCCGCGACTTTCAAACGGAAAACCGATGGAGCCATGGGCGCCCATCACCAGCAGGTCGGCACTGCGGTCGCTGCTGCGGTTCAGCAGGACGTCCATGATGCCGAAATCCTCCACCAGCACCACTTCGGACTTGGTCAGAACGCCGTGGGTTGCCAGATGCCGCTCCACCCGGGCACACGTGGTTTCTCCCTCTTCCAGACGCGCCGCGATGGACAGGACGTATGCCTTTTGGCAACCGGCAATGAGGAACAGTGCATCGTTAAGCGCGCGCGCGGCCTCCGGTGCATTGTTCCAGGCAATCAGGGGTGTTTCGCCGATGGTCGCAAATGTTCCGATGTAAGGCAGTATCAGTACGGGTCGCCCGCAACCCACCACCGTCTCGGCAACGAGTTCTTCCGGTGAAAAGTCCTTGCTTTGCTCATACTGCCCCATCACAACCAGATCGGTATGCCGTGCTAGGTCGACAAAATGGTTGATGACTTCGGACGAACCGCCCCGGTTGATGTAGTGCCATTCAGCGCCAGGCAGGCCTGCAGTCGCCTTTTCAAACAAGGCCTTGCTCGCATCACATGCCAGTGTGAACTCCTCACTGGGCCAGGTGCTCACCAGGCCCACCTTCTGTGCGCGTCCGCGCTGGGCAAATACGCCAACCAAACGGGCGCCGTGCTGGCGGGCCAGTGACACGGCGAGATCGAGCCGAATCGGTGTGCGTTCGTCCTGATCCAGATGGACCATCAAGTCTTTCACTGCCATAGCCTGTCACTCCTGTCCGGGTTTCAAATGAATGGGGGTAACCGTCACCCGTGGCGACCCACAATTCAGTATAGGACGAAAGTCCACATCGACCTGTCACCGCAGCTACTGTTCAGACGGAGTTCCCAGGAAACTGGGCGTTGGCCCTCGTTCAACCAGCATGGTTAGCTATGAAAACAATAGCTTAAGACTGCCACACATACGACTCCATGGACAGCACGCCATGGGTTATTCCGCCATCAAGCACCTGCACGGTGTCGCCGTCCTGTTGCGCGCCCAGCGCCACCAGCAGCGGCAAAAAATGCTCCTGCGTCGGGTGCGCACGTGCGGCGTGGGGTGCCTCAGCGCGGTAGTTGATCAGTGGCTGGATCGCGTGTGCCTGCACCGCAGTGCGCACCCAGGCGGCAAATTCCTGGGCGTAGGCTTCGGGTTTGGCATCGGGCTGGCGAATCTCGTACAGGTTGTGCGTCATGCTGCCAGACGCAACGATCACCACGCCCTGTGCCCGCAGCGGTGCCAGTGCACGGCCCATGTCTACCGCCTGCGCGGTCGTCAGGCTGACGGGCATGGAGACCTGAAATACCGGCACATTGGCGTGTGGCAGCAGGTGGTACAGCGGTACCCAGGCGCCGTGGTCCAGGCCACGCAGCGCATCCGGCCCCGTGGCGAACCCCGCGTCCGTCAGCAGCCTGGCTGCCGCGCTGGCCAGCTCTGGCGCACCGGGCGCGGGGTACTGCAGCGCGTACAACGCGGCTGGAAAGCCGCCAAAGTCATGCACGGTCTCGGGATTGGGCGTGGTTGACACCCGCACATCGCGGGTTTGCCAGTGGGGTGACACTACCAGCACCGCTTTGACGCCCGCCAATTGCGACCCCAGGTTTTGCAGCTGTGGCCCCAGCAGGCCAGGCTCCAGCGCAAAGGTGGGCGCGCCGTGTGAGATGAAAAAGACAGGTGCTTGGGTCATGGTGTCATTGCCTTGGTTGTGCGCTGGCCGGTGTTCAGGCAGCTTTCTTGCTGCTGGTGTCATTGGCCGCTGGCAATGCTACTGCACGAATCTCTCGTTCCGCGGCGGCCAGCGCCTGCGCCCTGGCAGCGTCGCCCATGGCCACACCTTCGGCACGCACAAAGCGCACGTCGGTGATGCCAAAAAAGCCAAACACCGTTTGCAAGTAACTCTCCTGGTGCTCCATGGCGCGGCCGCCCTCGCTGGAGGAATATACGCCGCCTCGGGAAGAGGCCACGACCACCGTCTTGCCACCAGCCAGACCTTGTGGACCTTTGTCGGTGTACTTGAATGTGCGACCCGCCTGCGCCACGCGGTCGATCCAGGCCTTGAGCTGGCTGGGGATGGAAAAGTTGTACAGCGGCGCACCGACAACCACCACGTCAGCGGCCAGGAACTGGCTGACCAGCGCCTCGGAGATGGCGTTTTCACTCTTTTGTACGTTGCTCAATTCAGCCGCGCCGGGTGGCAGGCGAAAGCCCAGCGAGTCCACCGACAGGTGGCTGGGCGCTGCCGTCGCAAGGTCCAGATAGTCGACCGTGGTTCCGGGGTGGCTGGCTTGCCACTGCGCCACGATTTGGGCTGTCAACTGGCGGGAAACGGAGTTGGCGGCGAGGATGCTGGAGTCAATGTGAAGCAGTTTCATGGTCTTTTCCTTGGGTGTAATCGCTGCGGATTGCAGCCATGGATAAAGTATGTGGATGAAGCCATTCTTTGATAAGTAAGCAAAAATGCGCTAGATTGTCCTATTGATAGAACAATGGAGCGCGCATGCAGGACTTGAATGACCTGGTCTACTTTGCCGAAGTGGTCGACCGGGGCGGCTTTGCCGCCGCCGGGCGTGCGCTCGGTTTACCGAAGTCGCGTCTCTCCAGGCGGGTTGCCGAGCTGGAGGCACGGCTGGGCGTGCGCTTGCTGCAACGCACCACGCGCAAACTGTCCATGACGGCGGTGGGTGAGCAGTACCACCGCCACTGTGTGGCCATGCGTGAGGACGCTCAGGCGGCGGCCGACGCGGTGGCCCAGGCACAAACCGAGCCGCGAGGCATCATCCGCGTGGCCTGCCCGGTCACACTGGCGCAAACCACGCTGGGACCCATCCTGCCGCAGTTTCTGGCGCGCTACCCGCAGGTGAGCATCGACATGCGGGTCAGCAACCGTGTGGTGGACCTGGTGGAAGAGGGCTTCGACGTAGCCCTGCGTGTGCGCCCGGCGCTGGACGACAGCGGCAGCCTGGTGGTCAAGAACTTTGGCACCAGCCGCACGCTGCTGGTTGCCAGCCCGGCGCAGCTCGCGCGCCAGGGGCAGCCAGCGGTGTTGGAGGATCTGGCACGCCTGGACACCGTCAACATGTCTGTGGTGGCTGAAACCGCCACCTGGCAACTGGTGGGACCAGATGGTGCGTCTCATGCCCTGCAGCACCGCCCGCGCTACGTGGCAGACGACCTGATGACGTTGAAGTTTGCCGTGCTGGGCGGCACCGGCATGTGCATCCTGCCTGACTACCTGTGCAGCGAAGAGCTGCGCGATGGCCGCCTGGTCCATGTGCTGCCGGGTTGGGGACCCAAGCCCGGCGTCTTCCATGCCGTGTTTCCGTCGCGCCGGGGTCTGGTACCTGCGGTGCGGAGGTTTCTGGACTTTTTGGGTGACGCCATTGAGCGCGAAGGGCTGGCGCAGGTGCCGGTGGGCTAGAAATGCCCCAAGTCAGGTGGATGCTACCGGTCTGGGCGGCTTGTGGGAAAATTCTAAGGAAAAAGTGCTGTATTGCCGCGTTTTATATGAATAGTTAGCTATAACTATAGTAGCAACCAAAGGCCAAAGAGCCGTCTCAGATTTCACCCGTCCGGCAAAGTCCGTTCGCCACGCATTCAGCGTTGTTCAGCCCCACCTTTATTACCGGTGTCTGCCGCGGACAGCCATTTCAGCAAGGTGCTGTAAAAGATATTGGGAGTCGTCGGCTTTGAAAGGAAATCATCCATGCCTGCGGCCAGGCACCGGGCAACGTCCTCCTTGAACGCGTTGGCCGTCATCGCCAGGATGGGTAGAGTGGCGTGGGCCTGGAAGGCCCTGATTTGCCGGGTTGCGTCAATGCCGTCCAGATTCGGCATGTGCATATCCATCAGTATCAGGGCGTAGGCATTGCTGCGGGCTTTCTCTACCGCCATGTTGCCGTCAACTGCCCTGTCCACAACCATTCCAGCATCCTCCAGCAGGAAGGTTGTTATTTCGGCGTTGAAGTCGTCATCTTCCGCCACCAGGACGCGGGCGCCGGCATACCGCGTACGCAATTGCTCCTTGGCACTTGATTCTGGCAAAGCGGGAGTGGTTGCGGGCAACGGCATGGTGCCTTTTTCCAATCGGGCCGTAAACCAGAACGTGCTTCCCTGTCCTTGGGTACTGGTCACGCCGGCATCGCCGCCCATCAGCATCGCAAAACTGCGCGTGATGGCCAAACCCAGGCCGGTGCCGCCATATTGCCGGGTTGTCGAGCTGTTGGCCTGCTCAAAGGGCGTGAACAATCGCCTGGCCACGTCGTCGGATATGCCCGGCCCGGTATCGGTGACAGCAAACCGCACCAGGGTGCTGGTCGCATCGTCGTCGGCCTGCTCCACGGAGATATGCACCGATCCTGTGGCGGTGAACTTCAGTGCATTGCCCACATAGTTCAGCAGCGCCTGTCGGAGCCGGGTTGAGTCACCAACCAGGTTGCCTGGAAATGCATGAACGCTGCTGGTGAGTTCGAGCCCTTTTTCCGCAGCGCGATCCCGGCTCATATCGATAACCTCATGCGTCAGCTGGCCGACATCCAGCGGTGCATTCAGCAACTCGAACTTGCCCGCCTCGATCTTTGAAAAATCAAGGACTGCATTGATCAGCTCGCCAAGGTGGCTGGTTGCTGCATCGAGTTTGTCCAGCTGCGCGGCCTGTTCCCCGGGCAGCAAACCCTTGCGGGTCAACTCACTGCGTACCAGATAGGCCATTCCGGTGATTGCATACAGGGGGGTGCGAATTTCATGGCTGATGTTGGCCAGAAAGCTGCCTTTTGCCTGGCTTGCCAACTCCGCCGTTTCCTTGGCAAGCCCAAGCTCTGCCGTGCGAACCTGCACCAGTTGCTCCAGATGATCCAGATGATCCTTGAGTTTCTCTTGACTGTCCGCCAGCTCGGCAGTTCTTTCCTGGGCCTCCCGGACTTTCTTGAGGTACCCGCTGCGCGCCAGTATGGACGCCAGAGCGGTCATCAAAGTGATTACGGTCAGAAAAATGAAATAGGCAATCTTGTTGGAGTAATCAGGTTGGGTCTCAAAGCCGTAGGAATCCAATACCAGCAGCCCTACCAGGAAAATTTCTGTCAATACCGCGAGCAGGATCGTCGCACGCATGCCCAGCAGCCAACTGGCAACCACCAGGATGAGCGGAAAATTCACCACATTGGGTCCGCGCAATCCGCCATTCACAACCGTAACGAACGCAGCGCCAACCCAATAGGAACCCGTCAGCCACGCCGCAGCGCTGTGAAACTGCCGGTATTGCGTGTACCAAAAGGCCAGAGCCCCACCGACACCCAGGAAAAAGTGGAGCAGCACCCGCACAGAGGTCCACGCATGGTCCCGGGACAATGCAAGGGCAAGAGAAAACCCCGCAAAACACAGAAGAATGGCGCCAGCCTTCAGTATCTTCTGCGCGACCGGATCCGTATCAATGTCCTGAGAGAAAGCCATTTCACTTGGTGACCGGCATGAACCCGTCACGCACCACCCGGGTTGTCAAATTGAACCCGGCACGTGGCTGGGTTGATCGTTTTGAGCCTTCGCGTCGGTGTGGATTGTCAACGTGAAAGTACCTCATGCTATCACCTCATGGCGCGACCCAGCCGCGTTGATGCGCCACGCAGGCGCGACAATGCAATTCCTGCCGCAAAACCCAAGGATTTCTGAATGACAACGCGCAAAGCGCTGGATGGACAAGCCATTGCACTCATGCTGTTGCTGTGTGGCGTGTGGGCTTTGCAGCAAATCGTGCTCAAGGCCACGGCAGCCGACATTGCGCCGGTTTACCAGATTGGGTTGCGCTCGGGCGTGGCTGCTGTACTGGTGGGGTTGATGATGGCGGCGCGGGGTGAGCGCATGCGCGTTGCCGATGGCACCTGGCGCCCGGGCCTGGTGGTGGGGCTGCTGTTCGGCCTGGAGTTTCTGCTGGTGGCCGAGGGGCTTCGCCACACCAGTGCATCGCACATGGTCGTGTTTTTGTACACCGCACCCATTTTTGCAGCATTGGGCCTGCATTGGAAACTGCCCGCCGAGCGGCTGGGCATGGTGCAGTGGAGCGGCATCGTGATGGCGTTTGCCGGGCTGAGTCTGGCGTTTTTCATGCGAAGCCAGGGCGCCAGCCCCGCGCCCGGCAACGTGCTGTGGGGCGATTTTCTGGGTCTGCTGGCCGGTGTAGCCTGGGGTGCCACCACGGTGGTTGTGCGCACGACCCGACTGGCCAGCGCGCCTGCCACGCAGACCTTGCTCTACCAGTTGGTGGCTGCGTTTGTCATGCTGGTTGCCGCGGCATTCATAACCGGTCAAACCCGCATCAACCCGACTCCACAGGTCTGGGCCAGTCTGGTGTTTCACTCGGTGGTGGTGTCGTTTGCCAGCTTTCTGGTGTGGTTCTGGTTGTTGCGCAAATACCTGGCATCGCGCCTGGGGGTTTTCTCTTTCCTGACGCCGTTGTTTGGCATCGTGCTGGGCGCCTGGCTGTTGTCAGAGCCGATAGAGGCCAGCTTCCTGATGGGCGCTGTACCCGTGCTGATGGGCATTGTGCTGGTCAGTGGGGGGGCCTGGGTGACGCAGGTGCTGAAAGGGCTGGCCAAATAGGCAACCACTACTGCGCATAGCGGCCTACACTGGGTTAACCCTGAGGCCCGTCCTTCTGGCTGGCCGGACCCCTTGCCGGTGCAGGCGGCCTCCACCTGCAGCATGCAAAACCAGGCGCAAAGCCCCGTGGGCAGCCGGCCACCGTTTCCCGTCCCGTACCAGCCCAACGGGTTGCAGATGCGCTTGGGGTTTGAAATGGAATACGAATGCCCGGCTCCTACGCCGATGATTCTTTCCCTGAACATCCACTACTCGCGTTCGGGCGATCTGGTCTACCCGGACCACCTCATCACCCAGCCGGCCGTATCGGTGGCAGCCTACCGCGACCTGTTTGGCAACTGGTGCAGTCGCCTGGTTGCACCGCCTGGCAGGTTTGTGTTGCGCACCGATGCGCTGATTCGCGACAGCGGCCTGCCCGATGTCGTTGTGCAGGATGCCATGCAGGTGCCCGTGGAATGCCTGCCTGAGTCAGCTCTTGTTTACCTGCTGGGCAGCCGCTACGTCGAGACCGACCAGCTGGCCGACATCGCCTGGTCGCACTTTGGCGGTGGCCCCACCGGTTGGGCGCGCGTGCAGGCCATCTGCGACTTCGTCCATAACCACATTGAATTTGGATACCAGCATGCCCGGCGCACCCGAACGGCATGGGAAGCCTACCGCGAAGGCCGGGGCGTGTGCCGCGACTACGCCCATCTCGCCATTGCGTTTTGTCGCTGCATGAACATACCGGCGCGCTACTGCACCGGCTACCTGGGCGATATTCGCATTCCACTCGTTCCTGCCCCCATGGACTTTGCCGGCTGGTTCGAGGCCTACCTTGGCGACCGGTGGTACACGTTTGACGCCCGCAACAACACGCCGCGCATAGGCCGTGTGCTGATGGCCCGGGGGCGTGACGCCTGCGATGTGGCACTGATCAGCACCTTTGGTCCCAACATCCTGCAGCGCTTTGAGGTGTGGGCAGAGGAGGTTGTCCCGGCGTGACGGCCCTGCCACAATTGCCGCATGAACTACCAACACCTGCTCGTGACGACCGACGGTCCCATTACCACCGTCACACTCAACCGCGCCGACAAGCGCAATGCACTGGCCCTCAATGTGATGCAGGAGCTGACCGTGGCCCTGCGCGACATTGCAAAGACCGAAGCACGCGGTGTCATCCTGGCCGCCAATGGGCCGGTTTTCAGTGCGGGTCACAACTTTGCCGACATGGCCGGTGCCACGCTGGAGCAGGCGCGTGAACTCTTTACCGTGTGCACCGGGATGATGGACACCATACAGTCCATACCCCAGCCGGTCGTAGCCCGTGTTCATGCGCTGGCGACAGCAGGAGGCTGCCAGTTGGTGGCCAGTTGCGACCTGGCCGTGGCAGCCGATACGGCGTCATTTGCCATTCCTGGCGGCAAGGCCGGGCTGTTCTGTCACACACCCCTGGTCGCCATAGCACGCAATGTGGGGCGCAAGCGGGCACTGGAAATGGCCTTGACGGGCGACCCCATTGACGCTGCTACGGCGGCCGATTGGGGGTTGATCAACAAGGCGGTACCCGCTGACCAGCTTGACGCTGTAACGCTGGACCTGATCCAGCGTGCGACCCGTGGCAGCGCCCTGTCCAAAGATCTGGGCAAGCGGGGTTTCTATCACCAGGTGGACTTGCCGCAGCAACAGGCCTACGCCTTTGCCGTCGAGCGCATGGCCACTGCTGCCCTGCTGCCGGACGGGCAGGAAGGCATTGCGGCGTTTCTGCAAAAGCGGCCTGCGGTCTACACGCAATTGCCGGGTGAAGAGGCGGCTGACTGAAGTTCAGTCGCCTGGCTGTCAGTCTTTGGATGCAGCCAGTGCCAGCCTTTTGGCGCGCGCCCGGATGTTGAGCGCCTCGACACCAAGAGAGAACGCCATAGCCGCGTAGATATAGCCCTTGGGCACATGCTGGTCAAAGGCTTCGGCGGTAAGTGCCATGCCCACCATGACCAGAAAGGCCAGCGCCAGCACCTTGACCGAGGGGTGGCTGTCCACAAAATCGCCAATGGGTTTGGCTGCAAACAGCATCACGCCCACCGATGTCACAACAGCAGCCACCATGACGCCAAGGCGGTCTACCATGCCCACGGCGGTGATGACCGAGTCCAGAGAAAACACGATGTCAATGACGGCAATCTGGCCAATGGTGGCCCAGAACAGTTTGGTTCCTGCTGCTTTCACGGCCATGGTGTCCGCAGCGGGTGGTGCATCCAGTTCCCTCGCCTCCACTTCCACAAAAATCTCGTGCGAAGCCTTGTACAGAAGAAACAGGCCCCCCAGCAGCAGCACCATGTCGCGCCCGCTAAAGCCCATTTGCATCACGGTGAACAGGTCTTCAGTAAGCCCCATGACCCAGCTCAGTGAGAACAGCAGCAACAGCCGCGAAACCATGGCAAAGCCCAGCCCCAGCCTGCGCGCCTTGTCCCTCAATTCGGTCGGGAGGCGCCCCACCAGGATGGAAATGAAGATGATGTTGTCGATGCCCAGCACGATTTCCAGTGCGGTGAGCATGGCGAAAGCAATCCAGAGGTTGGGGTCAAAAAGAAATTCCATGGTTCTATCGTACGCGCGAAGCCGTTGGCATGCGATTTTTCGGGTAACCCGGCCCCGCATCGCCTGGGGGGATGGCGCGCCAACTGCAATACCTTGACAATGGTCAAAGGGTGCCGACGAGAGAACACGTAAAACGGGCAGGCTCACGTTTTCGCGTGCGCTTCCCCGCAGGGATCATGCTTTCGAGGAGTAACGTGGTGATGGTGGTGTCAACCGCAGGCAAAGATCAGGTCAAGGCGTGGTCGTGGCCCGTGAGCACAATTCTGGTGACTTTGTCGCTGTTGCTGCTGTTGCCGCTGTTTGCTTTTCTGGCTTACGGTATCGAGGCCGAAGCGGACAGAATTCGCGCGCGCGCCGAGTCCGCTGCCATGAATCTGGCACAAATCTCAGCCCATTCACTGGAACGCAGTCTGGGGGACACCCAGCAGTTTCTGTCCACCCTGGCCGGGCGCGCCAGCGTACGCGCCCTGGACACATCCCGGTGCGATCCGGTGTTCAGGGATTTTCAAAAGTCCCATCCCGGATTCACTGCCCTTAGCACCACCACACTGGATGGGCATCTGGTTTGCAGCTCGCTGGACGCCAGAGCTGAGCGTCCAGTTCTCAAAGATGCACTGGCCGGGGGAGAGCGTGTCGGCGCACCGCGATTTTCGGTCGGGCGGGCACAAAAGGGTTTCATGACTGGGCGGTGGGTGTTGCCCGTCAGCCAGGCCGTGCTGGACGACAACGGAAACGCACGAGGCAATATCGCGGCGTGGCTGGATCTTGTCCGGCTCAGCCCACTCAACGAAAGCCTGCTGAACCGGTTGTCCAAGGACACGGTGAGCACGCTATTTGACGACGATGGTGTTGTGCTGGCCCGCTCCCGTGATGCTGAAAAGTGGGTCGGAGTAAACCGAAGCGGTTTCCCCCAGGCTACCCAGGCGCTCAAGCAGCGCGAGGGCTTCTTCGAAGTCACCTCACAAACCGACAATATCGAACGGCTGTACGCGGTGAGGCCGGTGGAGGGAACGCACTGGGTGGTCTCTGTGGGCATACCCACGCTGGACATGGATGCCGAGGTGGCTCGGGCGCGGATCCAGGGTGTTGCTCTCTTTTGCAGTGCCCTGGTGTTTGCAGCCACGCTTCTGTGGTTGGGGCGTCGTTATGTGGTACTACCCATTCAGAAGGGGGCTGACGTCACGCGGACCGTGCAGGCCGGAAACCTGAGCGCACGGGTTCGGTTGGACGATGTAGGACACATTCGCGAATTCAGGACCATTGCCGTTCGCTTCAACCGCATGCTCGATGCCATGCAGGGGCAGCACCAGAAACTGGCCCGAAGCGAAGAGGAACTGCGAACCCTGTTCAGCGAAATGCTCACCGGCTTTGCCTCGCATGAGATCATTTGTGACGAATCGGGAAAGATGGTTGACTACCGCTTTGTGGCAGTGAACCGTGCCTTTGAAGAGATGACGGGCTTGCGTGCAGCCGAGGTGCTCGGCAAGCGGGTGCTGGAGGTACTGCCTGACACCGAGAGCATCTGGATGGAGCGCTACGGGCACGTTGCGCTGACGGGCGAGTCGGCCGCGTTCGAGAGTTTCAGCGCGGCACTGAATAAAACCTACGAGGTCAAGGCCTACCGCACGCGCCCCGGCCAGTTTGCGGTGATGATGCAGGATGTTTCAGCGCGTGTTGCTGCAGAGCGGGCGCTGGTGAGCGAGCGGGCCTTGTTGCGGCGGGTGATCGACGCCATTCCTGATCTGATCTTTTTCAAGGATGCGACGGGTCGTTACATGGGTTGCAACAAGGCGTTTGAGGCCTTTGCGGGCCGTGATGAGCAAGCCCAGGTCGGGAAGACGGACTTTGACTTCTTTGACCACAAGACAGCCAGTTTTTTCCGCGAACAGGATCGTCGGATGATGGAAAGTGGCGAGACCCGACAAAACGAGGAGTGGGTGACTTATCCCGATGGACGACAGGTTCTGCTCAATACCGTGAAGACCCCGTTTGGAAATGTGAGGGGCGAAGCCGCCGGGGTGCTGGGCATCAGCCGCGACATCACAGCCCAATTCCAGGTGCAATCGGATCTCAAGGCGCGCGATGAGACGTATCGTGCCATGCTGTCGACCGCAGTTGACGGGTTCTGGATTGTCGACAACCAGGGTCAGATGATGGAGGTCAATCAGGCCTATGCACGCATGTCAGGCTACACGCGTGAAGAATTGCTGGGCATGGCGATTTCGAAAATTGACTGTGTTGACTCACCGTCAGTTGTCGCCGCACGCACGCAACGTATCATTTCCAAGGGCAGCGACGTGTTTGAGTCCCAGCATCGCCGCAAGAACGGAGAGGTCTGGTCGGTTGAAGTCAGTGCAAATTTCTGGCCGGAGCAAAGCCGGCTTTTTGTCTTCATCCGCGACATTACGCAGCGCAAGCTGGCTGAAGCGCAACTGCAGCAAGCTGCAGAAGTGTTCGAAAACACGCAGGACGGCATGATGGTGACCGACCTGAACGATGTCATCGTCCGGGTCAACCGCGCATTTACCGAGTTGACTGGCTACACAGAGGACGAAGCGCTGGGTCGCAAGCCATCCATGCTGACATCGCCGCATCAGGATCGCAGCGCCTTTGCGGCCATGCGCAAAGACCTCGCGCAGAAGGGCCGCTGGAAAGGCGAGATCACCAACCGGCGCAAGAGTGGCGAAGACTTTCCCCAGTGGATGACCATCTCCTCGGTTCACGATGCGACCGGCAAAGTAAGTCACCGGGTGTCCACGTTTACCGACATTTCTCTGTTGAAAGAGGCACAGGCCAAAGTGCACAACCTGGCATTCTTCGAACCGCTAACCCAGTTGCCCAACCGGCGGTTGCTGTTGGACCGTCTGCACCGTGCTGTGGCCTCCAGCGCAAGGCGCAAGGCGTGTGGCGCGGTGCTGCAAATTGATCTGGACCATTTCAAACTACTCAACGAAACCGAAGGGCATGAAGTCGGTGACCAGCTGTTGCTGGAAGTGGCGCGGCGGTTGAAGGCCTGTGTGCGCGACCAGGACAGTCTGGCGCACCAGGGCGGTGACGACTTCCTGGTCATATTGGAAGACCTGGGCCAGGAGTTGCATGAGGCTGCAAAGCGCGCGGAAAAGGTTGCCGAGAAAATATTGCAGGTCCTGGGTCAGCCCTATCAATTGGGCTCGATTGCGTACAACAGCCAGGCCAGCGTGGGCGTAGCGGTGTTTTACGCCCAGGAGGACAGCGCAGAAGAGGTGCTTAAGCGTGCCGACACGGCCATGTACCGCGCCAAGGCCGATGGCCGCAATACCGTGCGGTTCTTTGATCCCGCCATGCAGGCCGCGCTGGAGCATCGCATCAAGCTGGAGCTTGAGCTGCGCCAGGCATTGCCAGCGAACGAATTGAAGCTGTACTACCAGGCGCAAGTCGATGCCAGGGGCGTTGTGGTCAGCGCCGAAGCATTGATCCGCTGGCAGCACCCGGTGCGCGGCCTGGTTTCACCCGTGCAGTTCATCCCGCTGGCGGAAGAGTCGGGCTTGATTTTGCCGATTGGCGCCTGGGTGCTGGAGACCGCCTGCGCGCAGCTCAAGGCCTGGGAAAAGAAGGCGTCCACCCGTGAACTGAAGCTGGCCGTCAACGTGAGTGCACGCCAGTTCCGCCAGGCCGATTTTGTTGCCATGACGCGGGGCATCATTGAGGAGAGCGGCATTGACCCGCGCTACCTGAAGCTGGAAATGACCGAGAGCATGGTGATTGATAACGTGGCCGACACCATAGAAAAAATGCACCAGCTCAAGATACTGGGTTTGACCTTTTCGATGGACGACTTCGGCACAGGCTATTCGTCACTGGCGTACCTCAAACGGCTGCCGCTGGATCAGCTCAAGATCGACCAGTCGTTTGTTCGTGACATCAACCACGACCCCAACGACGCTGCCATTGTGCAAACCATCATTACCATGGGTAATACGCTGGGTATGAATGTCATCGCCGAAGGTGTTGAAACACAGGATCAGCTGGACTTCTTGCGCAGGCATGGCTGCAATACCTACCAGGGCTACCTGTTTAGCCGACCGGTTCCGCTGGCAGACTTTGAGCGGTTGCTGGACGCCCGGCTTGACTGACTCAGTCGCGCGCGGTAGCCATCAGCGCAGCAAAACCGACGAATACGCCACCGGTCAGGCGATTGAATGCCCGCATGACCGTGGTGCGCTGCAGGTAGCTTGAGAGCCGCTTGCCGCTTGCGGCATACACAAAATACCACGCTACTTCGATGACGGTGAAGGTGGCCAGCAAAATCGCAAACTGGGGCAGCTTGGCGCTTTGTGGATTGATGAATTGTGGAAAAAATGCTGCCGCAAACAGAATCGCTTTGGGGTTGCTGGCCGCCACCAGAAAGGCCTGGCGGTAGATCGCGCCGGATTTGACGGCAGGCGCGGTGGCTTGCGGCAGGTCCGTGCTGTCATCTGTGAGCTGCTCCTGAACCGGCGAACGCCAGCATTTGACGCCAAGATAGGCCAGATAGGCCGCACCGGCCAGGCGCAGTGCATCGAACACGGCCGGAAATGCCTGCAGCAAGGCCCCTAGTCCTGCAGCCGACAGGCTCATCATGGCAAGCAACGCAGTCATGCAGCCCAGCATGGCGATCACGGCGACGCGCATGCCGTGGCGCGCGCTGTTGGTCATGATGAACAGCATATTGGGTCCGGGCGTGGCAGACACCACAAACGTCATCACGATAAACAGCCACCAGGTGCTCAATCCCATACGGTTCTTTCCAAAAGTCGAATGTGCCAAGGCTACCAGAGCGGTGTGGCTTGAATCTGGTTTGATGACCTCTTTGCGCTACAGTGCCACCCACAACCACGGAGATTTGCCATGCACCCAGAAACCATGAAACACAAAGCCAGTCTGTGGGAGGGGGCGTATGGCACCTCGCGTCACATTACCGATGTGCATTGGGAGGGTGACATCACCCAGCAGGAGTTGATGGACGTGGCCAACCAGATCACGCCCGACTGGCAAACCCTGGACCTGGAGCTGGACCCTGCCCACCCCCGGCATGGCCAGACCTTTCGTCTGCACAAGAATTGGCCTACCGCGGATGATGAAGCATTTGCACTGCAGCTTCTGGAAGCCGAAGACCAGCTGGAAGGTCATTACGTCTGGGTGCATTGCTGCAAGCATGTCTTTGACGAAGCTGCAGAACTTCAGGATGCGTCGGGGCGTGGGTATCGCCAAGTGTTCAACACCATCATGTTTGTAACCGAATTCACCACATTCGACGACATAGCCGACCAGTGCGACGACCACTTTGGCGAGGGCGCCTGGGACGAGTATGAGCTGTATATGGATGACGAACTTCCGCCTCCGGTAGCAACCTACGACTGAGCCCGCTCGGGTTGCCTGGCTGCGTCTGCCCGTTCAATCGTTTGATTTCGGTGGCAGTGCGCCACCCGCTGGGGCGCGGACCTCATGGGCCTGCACGTCGACGATATCCGAAGCATGCGTTGTGGCACCAGGACCCTGCCTTTGCCATCCGCCCGGACGAAACTGCTGTGCCGCCTGGTTGAAACGGGAGAACGTGGTCACAACGGCGGGCTTGCGTCCGGTCAACAGGTAGCGGATGACTGCGCCGAGAACAACCACCAACCCGACGCACAGCACGCCAAGGATAAAGATGGCCGTAAGCAGCAGCAGCGCTACCTTGATCACACCGCGCACGACGCCGCCAACGAAATCAGCAAACAGGTTCATGCCGGCATTGTGCCTGCAACGCCAAAACCCACACCCTGTTCTGATGGAATGGCGACTGTCAGCGCACCAGGCGGTAGTACTGGCGCAGCACCAGTGATGAGAGCTTCAGCGGCGCATGGCGCAGAACCTGAGGCACCCAGCGTGGTGCGTTCAGCGAGAAGCGTGTCGATCCTCGAATGATGGGGCGAAGCCAGCTTGGCGTTGCGATGGGGCGGCGGTTGTGGTGCATGGTTTGGCAGGTTGCGTAATGCTGCAGATTGTGGGCGCATTTGCAAGACCTTGCATGGTGTAGTGGGCTGCTGCGCTTGCAGGGCAAGAAGGCCATGGCGATTTGTCATTCAGCCAGGGCTCGGAAGGCATTGACTACGCAGACTTCAATAGTTGCAGGATCTGCCCGCGCAATCTGGCTGGCTGCACGGGTTTTCGCAGGAATTGGATGCCGGCGTCGTGGCACACAGTCACCAGGCTGCTGTCGATATCGCCACTCATGAGACAGGCAGGGATGGGAACCCCGGCTTTGGCGCGAATGGATTGCACGGTCTCAAGTCCGTTCTCGCCGGCACGCAAGCGATAATCACTCAGGACAAGTTGGGGAATGTTGCCCGCCTCCAAATGTCGGAATGCTTCCTGAACACCATTGGCGAGCGTGACGTCACAACCCCACGAGGACAACATCATGTGCATGGCCTGGGCAACCAGTTCATCATCCTCAATCACCATGAGACGCACACCCTGAAGTTCCCTCGGTGCTGGCGTGCTGCCTGTCACAGCGCCACCAGAGGGCGTGCTGGGCGTGGCGAGTGGAAGTTCGATGCAAAAGCAGCTGCCACGACCCAAAACAGACTTGACGCGCACAGTGTGTCCCAGCAGGTGGGCCGCGCGTTCGACAATGCCCAAACCCAGACCAAGTCCCTTGCTGCGGTCGCGCTCGCTATTGCTCACCTGGAAAAACTCTTTGAATATCTCGTCATGATGCTGTGACGCGATACCCACCCCGGTGTCCCACACCTCAATGCGCACAAGCTTGCTGCGGCGTATCGGCCTGCATGCGATCAATACGCCGCCACGCTCCGTATAGCGCAGTGCGTTGTGCACAAGATTCAAAAGCATACGTGTGAGCAATGCGCGGTCGCTCTGTACCCACAACGAAGTCCGGCGCACCCGAAAATCCAGCTTTTTGGCCTGCGCCTGCGCCTGCCAGGCGTTCATTTGTGGGGCAAGAATGTCCATCACGGCAAGCGGTCCAATGCTGGCGTTTATCGCATGCGCCTCCAGTTGTGCAACATCCAGAAGCGATTCGAGCAGGTCTTGTTGTGTGCGTATGGCCTCGGACAGGTGATCGATCACCCTCGCTTCCTCCTCACTGTGGGGAAACTCCATGAGCCTCGCTGCAATCATGCCCAGCGCATGGGATGGCTGGCGCAAATCGTGGCTGGCAGCGGCAAGAAACCTGGATTTTGTCCGGGTCGCTTCTTCGGCGGCCTCTTTTTGGGTGCGCAAATCCTGGGTTGCTTTCTCTACACGGTACTCCAGAAGCTGTTTGCTGTCCTGCAGGCTTTGCGCCATGCTGTTCAGGCCGCGCTGCAATGTGGCAAACGGATCGTGCGGATTCACCACCGCGCGGAACCCGAGTTCACCGCCCTCCAGCCGCTCAACCTGGCGCGAAATTCGCTGGATTGGCTGAATCACACCCCGCGCAATCAGGAAAGCGACCAATGCCCCTGCCAATAGTCCTCCCAACGTTATGAAAAAACCGAGTGACAACATGCTTTGCTCCAGAGCGACCAGTGACTGGCGACTCATCACCAGAACCACATGCCCAAGAAGCTGCTCGGTTTGGGGCTGCGATTGCGCGGGTGCTTCAAACAGGGTGTCCAGCTCAATTTGACTGCTGTGCACGGGCTGGACCAGCGTATCCAGATCACTGGATGCATCGTGGGCACTGCTCTCCCGAACACCCAAAACGGGGTAGCGCCCAACAGGGACGCCCTCCCGCGCGAGGAGACGGCCCTGCGCATCAAATATGTCGACCGAGCGCACATCGGGCTCCTTCGTGGCCCCCAGGCAAATGGCATGCAACTGTGCCGCGTTGGCGGAAAAAATTCCGTATTCGCTGGCGCTGGCCACTTGACGCGCCAAGGCACGTGACCGTTGTTGATAGGACGCATTGAGGTCGCTGGATCGGTCCAGCAGAAGGGCTGCCGACAACCCTATCCCCACCATCAGAACCGGTAGCCAGGCGGCCAGTAGTACCCGGGTGCGGATGTCAGACCACCTCATTTCGGCTGCTCTAAACGCCGGAGTCGTTCGGTCAGGGTTTGGGCGTCGATGGTCAGGTTCATGGAGCGCGCGAGCGACCCATTGACTTCAATCCAGAAGTCGCGCGGGTACTGCGGCGCCGTCAGGTCTTTGCCGTGCAGGACTGCGCGTGCCATCTGGGCTGCCTGCAGCCCCATCTGGGCTGGCGTGGAGTAGATCGCCAGCAGGGCACCGGCCTTTACGTAGGCGGGCGAAAAACTCACCATGGGCACGCCGGCGCGCAAGGCCGAAAGAAGAATATTTTGCAAGCTGGCGCTGTTGAAAATCTGCGCATCGGGCAGCGCCAGAAGCACTTCGCTGGAACCCAGAAGCATTTGCAGCTTTGGAAACATGGATTCGCTGGCATCGATTTGCACCTGCATCAAATCCAGTGACCTTTTGCGCCTTTCCTCGTCCAGTTGCGGGACCTGTGCACTGCTGTGGCT
>JBPOIP010000199.1:0-2868 GCA_052034395.1 Pseudomonadota bacterium | reverse complement strand
CGCAGGCTGTGACCTGGCGCGGCAAGAACATTGGCGACGTGCTGCAGATGGAGGTGGACGAGGCGGTCGAGTTCTTTGCCGCCATGCCGGTGATCGCACATCCGCTGCAACTGCTGAAAGACGTGGGGCTGGGTTATCTGACCTTGGGCCAGCCATCGCCCACGCTCAGCGGGGGTGAGGCGCAGCGCATCAAGCTGGTGACGGAGCTGTCCAAGGTGCGTGACGACATCGGCAAGCGCGGCCAGAAGTCGCCGCACACGCTGTATGTGCTGGACGAACCCACCGTGGGCCTGCACATGGCCGATGTGGAAAAGCTCATCCACGTGTTGCACCGCCTGGTCAACGCCGGGCACAGCGTGGTCGTCATTGAGCACGATCTGGACGTGATTGCCGAGGCCGACTGGGTGATTGACCTAGGCCCGGATGGCGGTAACGCTGGTGGGCGCGTGGTGGCGGCCGCCACGCCCGAAACCGTGGTGCAACTGGGCACGCACACGGGTGTGGCGCTGGCGGGTGTGTTGGCGCGGGATTGACGCTGGGTTTGTGAACAAAAAAGTGCCTTTGCGCACGTCCGGCGTGCGCAAGCAGCTATCAATTCAGGAGTAATTGAGTGCCCGCAGATGGCATGCCAAGCCATACTAAGTTGATATAACTGGATGTAAACACAGTAATATGGTGCACCCAGCCCGAGCCAACACGCTCGCTCTGGCACCGCCCCATGCCCGCCACCGCACGCCCACCGCAAGCGCATTCTCATGCGAGCGGGCTAGCATGTGCAAAGCCCAAGCTCTACAACCCGCGCCACCCTGAGCGCACCCTGCTGTACCAAACCATTGCCGAGAACTTCGAGACCTGGCATGAACTCGCCAGCGCCGGCCAGTTCGACGGGCAGGGCGATCACCACACCCCAAAGCCATTTGTCCGCCAAGCCTTTCGCAAATACCTGGAGTGCGGCATCTTCGCGCAAGGCTTTGCCCGGGCCTGGTGTGATGACTGCGGGCACGACTACTTCGTTGCCTATTCCTGCAAAGGCCGTGGCGTGTGCCCCTCGTGCAACACCCGGCGCATGGTGGAGACGGCGGCGCACCTCACGGACCACGTCTTTCCCAGCCTGCCGGTGCGCCAGTGGGTACTGTCGGTCCCCAAACGACTGCGTTACTTCATGCAGCGCGACGGACCAATGCTCAACATGGTGCTGCGGATTTTTCTGCGGGTCATCGCGCAAAGCCTGCAGTCCAGAAGCCCTGGGGCGGCGCAGCTGGACAAGGCGGGCCTGCACATCGGCGCCGACCCAGATCCCCCACACATCTCCCGGGCACGCGGGCCACCGCTGTGGGACGACTGTGATGCGCAGGCGGATGACGGGGTGCACATTGAGCCGGCAGATTGGGATCTGGCAGAGCAACCGGCCCCCGACTACGAGGTAGACAGACAAGTCAATTGGTGAATGGTAGAGGCGGCGATTTTGACTTGCCGCTGGGTAGGCCTGCCCGGCCCATCGCAAATGATCCAGTCTTCAGGCGCATTTTGGTGATGGCCCGCCCAGGAATCGCGCTGTAGCGAAAATCCTGAGGGTTTTTACGTCGTTCAATACCACCTCTGCCGGGCGATACTTGGCCTCATGTGGCTGGAAAGCCTATCCGTTTACACGGCCGGACTGAACTGGTTCCCACACCATCGGGTTACTGCCGCTTGGTTTCGCTGGTTACCGTGGGCAGACGACCTGGGTATACCGATTCATGTCGGATTGACTCAGTTGCCCAGTACCGGAGGGATTACTGAAATCCTGCATGCCAAGCTTTGGCGTGACTAGCTGATGGGGACCCAAGGCCGCAACAGCAGACCCTTTCTGCGCACCTTGAATGTGAGGTGCGATGAATCTCACGGTGTAATGGACACCTTCGCCTGACTGGTTCTGCAGCTGCATCAAATATGTCACCGTGGAGCGACTGCCGGTACTTTGTACATTGCTGTAAAAATTGGCCGTCAGTCTGCCATCACAGTATCGAGCCATCTGGGCTTGTGTCACCGTAGCGGTAAACATCGCCAGACCGATCAGGAAGAACCGCTGGTGCATGGTCAAACTCCAAAATGTTATGGCACAGTCTTCAAAAAAGGGCAAAAGATGCTATCACAGATCGGAGGAATGGTATCCCTTTTTGCTGCGCGTGCGAGGTTTCACAGTTCCGGCCGCAATGCCGGCCGAATCGGGAAGCCTACAGCTGGTCACCACCTGATCTGGGGTCAAGGTGACGGGTAGCGTTGCTGCGGGGTCGGGCCATGTGGGCGTGTTCGTGCCATCCGCATGACACAGCGGCTGTCAGTTGGGTTGAAGTACGTCAATGCTGACATTTCGTCAAAATGCGTAGCCAACGGACAAGCTACCCGACACGCTTTGCGGGCTTGTGACGACGGGACTTTTCTTTGCAGCGCCGACCAGGCTTGTGGCCTTGAAGCCGCCGGACACCACAGTTCTCGGAGAAACTTGGTAACTGAGATTCAGGCTCGAACTCACATCGCGCATGCCTGAGTTGGGTGAATACACCGCATGACCACTTTCAGCGGATTGCGTTGTGGTCACACCAAAGTAGGACTGCATGTATTGCGTATTGGCCCACGTGGTGGACACCCCCCAAGTCAGACGCCATTTGGGTGCGATATCCATGTTGTAGTCATGAGCTTTTTGCCGGATGTGAAGGTGCTGTGCGAAACCTGCAGGGGCGCGCGCTTCAACCCCGAGACGCAGGCTGTGACCTGGCGCGGCAAGAACATTGGCGACGTGCTGCAGATGGAGGTGGACGAGGCGGTCGAGTTCTTTGCCGCCATGCCGGTGATCGCACATCCGCTGCAACTGCTGAAAGACGTGGG
>JBPOIP010000123.1:0-36259 GCA_052034395.1 Pseudomonadota bacterium | reverse complement strand
ATACAGGTCAATCGTGCGTCGAACCGTCGGGTAACTCAGACCTGTCATGTCGATGATCTTCATGATCTTGGTGCTGCGTTTGTGCAATCGCACGACTTGCTTGCGCCGCTCGTGGAGTTGCTCCAGTGTTTGGTATCTTGCGTCTTCTTTGTCCATACGCTCTTCGACACACAAATCCCTAAAAGGTTCAAACTTTATGAGGCCGGATCAATAAGCGACATGAAGGTACGTCCATCATCCTATCGATTCCGTTGATTGACGGTGAAAACCAACCCGTGGAGGATCATCGGAAATGATCAGAGTCGTGCTGTGTGATGACCATGCAATGGTCCGTCGCGGGATCAAAGACACGCTGGCGGATGCAAATGACATCGAAGTTGTTGGTGAAGCAGGGAGTTACTCCGAGGTCAGAGATGTCATTCGAACAACCCCATTTGAAGTACTGATCCTAGACTTGAATTTGCCTGGCAGAAGTGGCATGGAGGTGCTAGCGAGCATTCGCGAAAGCCAAACGAATATTAGAGTTTTAATTGTTTCAATGTTTGCTGAAGACCAATATGCGTTACGCTGTTTGCGCGCTGGTGCAGATGGTTACCTGAACAAAGCAGGAGACCCATCTGAACTCATACTTGCCGTGCGATCACTGGCCAAAGGGAAAAAATATGTAACGCCCGAAATTTCTGAAATGCTCGTTGCAAATTTGTCTTCACAAAACACCGGGTCGCTGCATGCAAGTTTGTCCGAGCGCGAATTGCAAACACTATTGAAAATTGCCTCTGGCAAGCGCTTGTCGGAAATTGCTGAAGAGCTCATGCTGAGTCCAAAAACAGTGAGCGTCTACAGAGCACGCCTGCTTGAAAAGCTTAATCTAGCGAGTAACGCTGAACTTGCGGTTTACGCCATAAGGAACAACTTGATATAGGTTGGGATCATGCGCCAGAGAATGCCCCAATTGCACGCTGCATCAAAGCAAGAAAAGGCTGGTCCAGCATCGGCAACATAAGCGCTATACAGATCAATCCAACTACCAATGTGATCGGAAAGCCCACTGCAAAAATATTGATTTGCGGCGCAATTCGCGACACGATACCTAGCGCAAGATTGGTGAACATCAACATGCCCACCATTGGTAACGCAATCCAGAATGCGCTGGCAAATAAATCAGCACCCAATTGATGCACTCTCATGTGCCGCAAAGACTGCAAAAAACCCTCGCCCACTGGAAATGCGACGAAACTTTTGTGAATTGCCATCAAAACCATTAAGTGACCATTCAATGCCAAAAAAAGCAACACAGTCATTTGTCCAAAAAATCTGGCTACAGCACTTGACTGCGCACCTATCGTTGGGTCAAAGAATGAAGCGAAATTTAAGCCCATTTGAAATCCAACCACTTCACCCGCCAGTTCGACGGCGGCAAAGACAACCCTGACCGCGAATCCAATGGCGAGTCCTACTCCAACTTGCTGAATTACGACCTCAACTGCACGAGGATCAGTAAACCCGATTATCGGGCTGTCAGGTAACCCAGCTTGCATGGCTAAAGCCACAAAAAACGCCAGTACGACTTTGGCACGAATGGGAATCGCACGAGAGGAAAAAACTGGAGCTGAAGTAAAAAGCGCCAATACACGCAAAAAAGGCCAAAATATAGGTGAAATCCACGCAGCCAACTGCGCTTCGCTAATCGAAATCAAGGCAGTCCCATTTTCAAGCGACAGCGCCCGGAATGGCTTCAATCATGCGGCGAATGTATTCCACCAACATTGTCAACATCCATGGTCCGGCAATTGCAAAAACAGCAATCACAGCAATCAGTTTGGGAACAAAGGCAAGCGTTGCCTCATGAATTTGAGTCACCGCCTGGAATAGGCTGACTAACAGTCCAACAACCAATGCCGCACCAAGGACAGGGGACGAGACCATCAGTAACATCAAAAGCGCTTCTTGACCCATTGTGAGAACGGCTTGAGCGCTCATTACTCCCCCTCATCAAACGACAAAGCTTGATGCCAGCGACCCAACCAGCAAATTCCATCCGTCGGCCAGCACGAAGAGCATCAACTTGAACGGTAGCGCAACCAATACGGGTGACAGCATCATCATACCCAAGGACATCAGCACACTCGCGACAACGATATCGATTACCAAAAATGGTATGAATATCATGAAACCAATTTGAAATGCCGATTTCAACTCACTAATAACAAATGCAGGAACCAGAACGCGAAATGGGGCCTTCTCCGCGGTAGTATCCATTGGCAATTTAGCCAACTTGATGAACAGTGCCAAGTCCGACTGCCGGGTTTGTTTCACAATAAAACCTCGGATCGGCACCTCCGCCTTATCCAGAGCCTGCTCAAAGTTGAGTGCGTTCTTTGTGTATGGCGAATAAGCTTCCTCGTAAACCCGATCTAATGTTGGCCCCATTACAAAAAAAGTCAAAAACAAAGAAAGTCCGATGATCACCTGATTGGGTGGCGATGACTGTGTTCCCAAGGCCTGACGCAACAACGAAAGTACGATCACAATACGGGTGAACCCCGTCATCATCAGTAATACTGCTGGCAAAAAAGACAATGCGGTAAAGAAAAGCAGTGTCTGGATAGGCACGGAATAACTGACACCCGAGCTTCCGGACCCCACAAGCAAGGGCAGTTGACCGGCGGTCTGCGACCAGCTCGCGCTATGTACCAGTAGCGCCAAGAATGCGAATACACCTTTCAGTCGGAAACCTGGTTGCGAATTTGAAAGATAGATCACAGCGGCTCCCCGGTTTCCGGGTCGCCCGCGTCGACACAACCGTCATCACCCTGCGACAACTCTGAACAATGCAGGCAAGATATTGCCTGGCTAGTGACGCCCAGCGTCAACCAAACCCGCTTGTGTTGAGGTCCAACCTCTACCGTTACCACTTTTTGATTGGAACCGACGGCTAGTGCCGAGATGAATCTAACTTGCCCATCGCCGCTTCCAACAGAGCCTCCAGTGCGACTCTTTACCCACCGCAAGAGCATTGGCAAACAAGCCAACATCACCAAAAATGCTGCCGCCGGAACGAGCGATTCAGACATCAGGTTTATCAGCCCTTACTGACTCGACGCAGTCGCTCGGATGGCGTCACGACATCAGTCAATCGAATACCAAATTTATCATTCACTACTACAACTTCCCCTTGCGCAATCAAGTAACCATTCACCAAAACGTCCATAGGCTCACCTGCTAAAGCGTCCAACTCGACGACTGAGCCCTGCCCGAGTTGCAGAATGTGCTTGATTGGCACTTTGGTGCGACCTAGCTCCACAGATAACTGAACTGGAATATCCAGAACCATATTAATATCGTTGATCGGTGGATCGCCACCAGCAGGCATTGATGAAAAAGGCTTTGGCGCCTCACCAGCGAGCACCCCACCTTGGCCATCACTGCCTCCCGACTCAGTCGCCTTTTGCTCAAGCAACGCCTCTGCCCAGTCCGCCATACCATCATCGGCCGCAGCCTCGTCAGGCTTTTCTTCAGACGCCATTTCTTTCTCCCAACCAATTTTGGTCATTGCCCCGCAAGGCTTTGTCTATGCGGATTGCATATTTCGCATTATGGGTACCGTACTGGCACTCAAATATCGGCACCCCATCTACCGTAGCCTGAATTCGAGGCTCCCGGTCAAGTTCGATAAAGTCGCCCTTTTTCATTGCCAACAATTGTTCAACCGTAGCATCAGCACGAGCCAGCTCTGCAACCAAGGTAACTTCCGCCGCCTGAATTTCGCGAGTCAACACGTTTACCCAGCGTCGATCAACTTCAATGGAGTCGCCTTGAGTGGAAGAGTAGAGCACATCACGAATTGGCTCCAGTGTGGAATACGGAAAGCAAAAATGAATGGCGCCTGTGATATCTCCAATCTCCAACTGAAATGAAGTCGAAATAACAATTTCACTTGGCGTCGCGATGTTCGCAAATTGCGGTTGCATCTCCGATCGCTGATACTCCAGCTCAAGCGGATAAATGCCCTTCCAGGCTTTCTTGTACTCTGCCGTTATGACATCAACCAACCGGTTGATGACACGTTGTTCAGTAGCGGAAAAATCTCTTCCCTCAATTCGGGTCTGGAATTTTCCGATACCACCGTAAAGGGTATCAATCACCCCAAAAACAAGAGCCGGTTCACAGACAATCAGTCCACTCCCTCTAAGCGGCCTGATGGCAACAATATTGAAGTTTGTAGGAACCGCAAGTTCGCGCAGAAAAGCGCTATATCTTTGAACTGTGACCGGTCCAACCGATATTTCCGGACTTCGACGAATGAAGTTGAATAGCCCTACACGCAGATTGCGGGTAAAACGCTCATTGACAATCTCCATGGTGGGCATGCGCCCACGAACAATGCGTTCCTGACTGGAAATGTTGTAGGGGCGCACCTCCCCATGCTCAGCGGCCTCTTCGACGGTTTTCTGACTTTCACCTGTGACACCCTCCAGAAGGGCATCGACCTCTTCTTGAGATAGGAAAGATTCACTCATTTGTTAGTCCATCGCATTTCAGCCGGGATACATCACTGAACAATGAAGCTCGAGAAGAGCACACCGACAACCGGAACCTCACCCTGGCCAGATTTTGAGCTATTCTTCTTTTTGGCCGATGCATTTCCGTCTCCGTGATCTCCCGCGTCTCCTCCACCAAATGGAATTGATGCCTCCCTCAAAATATCTTTGGCAAGCTTTTGTTTGCCGTCCTGTGTCAACAACTCTTCTGCCGTACGCTGCGAAATCAACATCAAAATCCCGCTTCGTATCGTTGGAAGAAAGGCCTTGACTGTGTCCGTGGCATGCGCATCACGCACTTCAAATGTAATGCCCACCTGAGCGACACGCTCACCACCTGGATCTGCAAGGTTTACAACCATGTTGTCCAGTGGCAAATAAGCGGGAGGCGTTTTTGGGCCGGCATGTGCAGCAGACTTGGCTGCTGCTCCCTCGCCGCCATCCTCTTCCGCGGCTGCGGCACGCTGCTTGCTGATGTAAAAAAATGCGCCACCCCCACCTAATGCCAAAACCAGTACCGCAACCAACCCTATGATCAGCATCTTTTTGCTCTTGGCAGGCGCTTTTTTTTCTTCCCCGGCTTCAGCCGTTTCAGGTTTCGCAGACACATTCGCTCCTTAAACTGGAAAAATATACTTCATCGTCAAACGCATGAAGTCTGTCAGGTTTCAAACACATACCAATTAAATCAACGAGCCTGACCGATGGTGACACATTCGGAACACTTACACAAAAAGATCGAGTGCACTGCCAGTCATAGTCCCGCTCAGTCTGGCTACCCGTTCAGACTGCGCCGGTGTAACAGTTGTCACGACCGCTTGGTGGCCACCTTGCCGTGAGTTCCTCTCCTGATCGCCAGGACCGCCCGCCCCGGATCCGCCAATTGAAACGCCAGACAAAGTCAAACCTTCGCGCTGCAACATATCCTTCAATTCTGAACTCGCGCTTTCGAGAGCCGCTCGTGCCTGCATTTCATCGGTTCGAAATGCCACATGCGCTTCGTTTCCATGCATTCGAATGGTCACCTCTACAGGATCGACCCCGATACCATCGAGCTTCAACTCTGCATTCTGGACATCATGGGATATCCAGTACGCAACTTTCTCGGCAATATACATGTCCGTTACAGGGCGCGCTTCGGAAGTGTACTGAACCGGAGTGATGGAAGGACCTGAAACGAAGGAGGACTCCAGTGAACCGACTTCGACGGAATTTGATCGAAAAACCGATCTCTCCCGGCCTGAATCATCGCGCCGCAAAACAGTTGCCGTAGCGATCAAAGGCGCAGCCTCATCGTATGCGGATGTGTCAGGCATTAGTGCCTGCAATTGTTGATGAATGGTTATGGCCCGAACATCCGGTTGCGCACCGGCTTCGGACCCACTTAAAAATGACAATCCGCCTCGCGCAGGCAGTATTGGCGACTCCTTAGGCGATGGATCTGGTCGTTCAAGAGATTGCACGTTCGTTGTGACGGTGTTTACCGCATACCCTTCGGGCAGCACACGCATCTTGAGCTCTGCCTTTTCTGGCAATACGCCGGCAATTACCGACGGCTTGTCCATAGCTACCGGCTTTTGCGTAGCTTGCGAAACAATCGAGGCGGGAGTTACCGTAGACTGACTCACAAGAACAGGTGGTGAAGTTGAGCTCTCTATCAACTCCGCAGCAATTAGATTCCCAGCAGGAGTCTGGCTGGACGGGTCAACTAGTAACGCCAAGGAAGTTGGATCTGCCACGCTCACCTTTTCCGGTACCAGTGACTCCGAAACCAAATTACTAATTGGAGAATGATCGCCACCCCCGACACTTTCCAGCTCGCCGCCCAACGGCAGCATGCCGGGACTGGGTACTGGTGCGCTGGCCATACTTCCCAACAGAACATCTTCGGAAGTCTTTGCGCCCGGAGGGCCAAAGTCGACCTCTCCACCAACAGCGGGGTCTAAAGCTGCCAGAATTGAACCAAACCCCCCAGTGGTATCAGGTGAAGACTTTCCGCCTGCCACCGTCTTTCCCCAGGAATGATTCGAGCCCGCCGCGCTGTGCTTCGCGACGCCGGGTTTGTTGCTGGATTCAATAGTCATTTTTTTCTCCACTCATTGGCTGCACTCTGCCGCGCGCATGCACCATGGCTGCAAACTCATCCATGTGCCGCTGTTCCCGATTTCTTTGCAACCGCAATAGACCTGCCCTGCGCGTCTTCAAGACTTGATTGAGTCCAGCAAGACGAAACTCGGCCTGCAGCAGATTGGCCTTTGCCTGTTCCACCTGCCGTGCACCGTCCGCAATGACATCTGTCTGCAATGTAATCGCCTGGTACAAACGATCCATAAAGAGATACTGATGTCTGATCAGCTCGGCAGTTGTTTGCCTCGGACCAGATCCAGTCCATCGCGTTTCAGTTTCCATCGCATAGCCTTTCAACTGGGCCATCTGTTCTTTCATGTTTATCAGATTTCGCTCATAGCGCCCAACGATCTGGGCCAACCCGTCGCGCCGACGTGTTGCATGTTCAATCGCAAGAACAACACTCCTTAGATCAGACATCACAAGCAATCAGTCCCGTTTAACATCAGCCGGCATCCGCATAAAGACTCGTAGCCGCTTTCATTTCCTGCATCACGTCCACCATCGTCGCAACCTGAAACATATCCTGCTGCAGGAATTGACTCATCCCTTCATGCAGAACTATTGCCTCATCCAGCGCCGGATCAGACCCCTGGGCATACGCTCCAATTTGAACCAAATCACGACCGCGTTGATACTTTGAATACACCGCACGAAATCTGCGCGCCAACTCAAAGTGCTCACGTGTAACTACGTTATGCATCACCCGTGATGCCGATTGCTCGATATCAATGGCTGGATAGTGGCCCGATTCCGCCAGTTCCCGGGACAGTACGATGTGTCCGTCCAAAATAGCTCTTGCTGCGTCTGCAATAGGATCCAGTTGGTCATCACCCTCTGCAAGTACAGTGTAAAAAGCTGTAATGGATCCCACGCCGTGAAGACCGTTTCCGCTGCGCTCCACCAATTGCGGCAATTTCGCAAAGCAGGACGGGGGATACCCCTTCGTGGCCGGAGGCTCCCCTATTGCCAGAGCTATTTCACGCTGAGCCATGGCATAACGCGTCAGAGAATCCATCAATAGCAAAACGTGCTTGCCTTGGTCTCTGAAACTCTCTGCAATCGCGGTGGCATAAGAGGCACCCTGCAACCGCAAAAGAGGAGGTGCATCAGCCGGCGCAGCGACGACAACGGAGCGCTGGCGACCCTCAGCACCCAGAATATCTTCAATGAACTCTTTAACTTCACGGCCGCGTTCACCAATGAGACCAACAACAATCACGTCTGCTTCGGTGTAACGCGCCATCATACCCAACAAGACGCTTTTGCCAACACCCGAGCCCGCAAAAAGACCGATCCGCTGCCCACGGCCGACCGTCAAAAGTGCATTGATCGCCCGTACGCCCGTATCAAGCGACTTCCGCACCGGAGCGCGGTCCATGGCATTAATGGGCTTGCGATCAAGCGGCTTAGCGCTGACATCAATGATTGGACCCATACGGTCCATCGGCAGACCCTGTGCATCAACAACCCGCCCGAGCAACCCATCGCCCAACGGCAGTCGCAACATGCCCGCATCTGTACTGACATCAAACGATTCCGGTTCGTCCAATCTTGGTACGGGAACATAGGCAGCAGCAGGCGCTACACCCGCGCCGCTGGACAGCCCATGAACATCACCCGCTGGCATCAAAAACGCACGTTCTCCGGAAAAACCCACGACTTCTGCCAAAACCGGGGGACGAGATTTCATGCTCACCACGCACTGTGAACCCACAGGAACCTTGATGCCGCTGGCCTCCAACACCAGCCCGGTCAGTCTGGTAAGCGTTCCCCTTACCTCCAGGGTGCAATCATGCTCAACACTTTGGCACGCACGACTCAGAAAAGTCGCCCACCTGTCAGAAGCCTCATTTGGCGTCACTGTGAGCCTCCCAAGAAGAGTCCATGCCCAACTTTGCGACTGCGCGCAGCCATCGCTTCTCAATAGTCCCGTCCACCACTGTGCCTGAAGACTCGACCACGCAACCTCCGCGCGTCACCGAAGAATCTCCGAGCAACGTCAACGCCAGCCCTGAGAACTCCTGCCTCAACACATCTTCCAACACATCCAGATCCAGGGGGTTGAGGCGCACGAGAGCTGCCTTGTTGTCAATTGACAAAATGCCCAGCGCCTCCCGAATGACGGGCTGTAATGCATTTGGATTGGTGGCCAGTTCATGCCGGACAATCTGTCGCGCCAGCTCACAGGACAGCGCGAGCACACCCTCTGCCATGACCTGCTGGGCATTTGCGATCTGGGCGTTGGCAGCTTCAAACAACAATCCGAACTGGCGCGCAGCGTGTTGCCCCTGGGACGCTATGTATTCATTGAGCAGCCTCTGCCCCTCCAGGGTGGCTTGCGCATGACCTTGCGCATACCCTTCCGAGTAGCCGGCCTGACGCGCACCATTTTCTCTGGACTGCTCCTCAGCCAACTCTCGCGCTTTGACCTTTGCAGCAAAGCGTACCGCAGCCTGATCAACGGCGCCGAACTCCCATCCAGCCACCGCCCCCAGTTCCTCACCGGGGATGAATCGATTGTGGGCGCGCGTCATCAGACCATGGCGTCGTCGCCACCTCCACCGCCAATAACAATTTGCCCTTCATCCGCCAGGCGGCGAACGGTTTTGAGAACTTCCTTCTGCTGGGCCTCAACCTCCGACAATCGCATGGGACCGCGAGACTCCAGATCCTCCCGCAGCGTCGCAGCGGCGCGCGATGACATGTTCGCCAGGATTTTCTCTTTCAACTCAGGCTGCGCGCCCTTGAGCGCCACGATCAGCACATCCGAAGACACTTCCTTCAAAACCATCTGGATGGCTTTGTCATCAAGCTTGATGACGTCATCAAATACGAACATCTTGTCCATGATCTTCTGGGCCAGATCCGCATCATGGTTGCGAATGGACTCGATGACGGTTCCCTCAATTGCGGTACCCATCAAATTAATCATTTCGGCCGCAGTTTTGACACCACCCAAGGAAGATTTTCGGACTTTATCCCCACCAGCCAAGACCTTGAACAGGACCTCATTGAGATCCTTCAGTGCGGTAGGCTGAATACCCTCCATTGTGGCCACCCGCAACATGACTTCGTTACGCTGGCGTTCAGACAGGTTTTTCAATACATCGGCTGCCTGGTCGTAATCCAGGTGGACCAATATGGCTGCAACGATTTGCGGGTGTTCGTTTCTCAACAACTCCGCCACGGAAAGCGGATCCATCCACTTCAGGCTTTCAATGCCGGAGACGTCTCCGCCTTGCAAGATCCGGTCGATCAGCAGTGCAGCCTTGTCGTCACCGAGAGCGAGCTTCAAAACCGACCTGACGTAGTCGCCCGAATTGGATACAAGCAGACTCTGCGACGCCGCAACCCCGGTAAATCTCCCAACAACTTCATCTACCCGCTCACGGGTAATCTGTGTGGTCTTTGCGATGGCCTCTCCCAGCTTCTGTACCTCTTTGGGTGACAGGTGCTTGAAGACCTCTGATGCTTCAGCCTCTCCGAGAGACATCATCAGAATCGCAGCGTCTTGTAATCCGTCTTCTTGTGCCATGGTGCTATTTTGCGTCGACTATCAGGCCGGCGCCTCGCCATTCATCCACGTTTTGATGATGTTCGCCACAGCTGCCGGGTTATCCCGCGTCAATTTCCGGGCGTCCTCCAGTTGCATTTCACCTGCCGAAATCTGAGCCGGGCTGGCTGCCACAGTTGGTCCTGTTAACTGCGGACGTTCGGGCATTTCCGACTCCAAGGCGTCGAGCTGATTGATACGAACGGCACTGGTGCCAGAGCCGCCGCCTGATGGAGCCTGAGCCAGCGTCTTCATAACCGGCCGGATGACACCGGTCAAAACCAAGGCTCCGAACAACAGCGTTCCGACTGGCCATGCAAAACTACGCAAAAGATCCAGTATTTCTGGCTGGCGCCACAACGGCGTATCGACCACCTCAATTTTTTCAGGGGCGAACGCGGCGTTCATCAAATTCACCGAGTCACCTCTGTCCTTGTTAAACCCAACCGTTTCTCGAACAAGTGCCGTCATTTTTTCAATCTGTGCGTCCGTCAGCGGTGTACTGGTAGTCTTGCCCTTGTCGTTGGTTGTAACACTGTTATTGACAACCACCGCAGCATTGATCCGCTTGATAATGCCCGTTGCCCCCTTTACAACCCGAATGGTCTTGTCCACCTCATAGTTGATGATCGACTCCCGCTTGCCGCCTCCTGCCGCATTGGGCTGACCATTGGCTGCCAACGTTTGAGCTGCACCATTGATAGGAGCCGAAGCACCTTGCGCAGGTGGCTGGTTGGTCGTAGCACCTGGCACACCCGAAGGCGACGCGGTCGAGCCAGCATTGGTGCTTTCGATGGTCTGCTGGCTTCGTATCGCGCTCGCTTCAACATTCTGGTTGGGCTTATGGGACTCGGTGGTGGATTCCGTCTGGGAGAAGTCCAGTTCTGCCGTAACTTGCGCCTTGACGTTTTGCCGACCCACAATGGGTTCAAGAATGTCCAAAATCCGGCGGCTGTAAAGCTGCTCAATCTGGCGTACATACTGCAATTGCTCTGCGTCCACGCCCAGTGCACCACCGGAGCCATCTGTTGGAGTAGACAGCAACTTGCCGGTATCGTCCAAGACACTGACCGATCCTGGGCTCAATTCAGGCACACTGGACGCCACCAGATGAATGATCCCGGCCAACTGAGTCCGATCAAGTGAGCGACCCGGATGCAAACTCAGCAGGACCGAGGCCGATGGTTTCTGTTGTTCCCGAAAAAAGCCATTCTGGTTGGGTAGCGCCAGATGAACGCGGGCGTTTTGAACCGACGAAAGCGCCTGTATGGAACGGGTCAACTCGCCTTCAAGACCACGCTGGAAAGTCAGGCGCTCCTGGAACTGTGTCATACCGAAACGGTTGGACTCCATCATCTCAAAGCCGCTGACCGCGCCCTTGGGTAGACCCAGAGAAGCCAGCTTCAGGCGCACATCATGGACGCGGTCTGCCGGCACCAATATGGCGCCACCGCCTTCAGAGTGCTTATAAGGGACGTTCAGTGTCGCCAACTGGGCGATCACAGCGCCACCGTCTTTGTCCGCCAGGTTGGTGTACAGAATACGCCACTCCGCCTGGCGCCCCATGACCAATCCCACAATGCCGATGGCGACCAGAAGCACCACGCCCAGCGCCAGACGCAACCGCTGCCCCTGCTCCAGACTGGCGAAGCGCTGCGCGATGGTGGGATTGACGGGGATGGTGGCAACTGCAGACATTTTGTTTTCCGGTGCTAGGGGACGCTACTCGCCTGATGAATGGCTTTGATTATTCGACCCACCTTCGAAAACATTAGGGCAATAAGCACCCGGTTTACCCGCCAATTCAAAATAATGGCGATGCCTGGCGGGTAATAGGATTGCCGCAACCCAATTAACCAGGGAGATCCTGCATGGACCTCAAACTCAGCCCCGTAACTATGCCCACTACGATCCGCCCAGGTACGGGCGTGCGATCCAGCGCTGCAGGCACAGCCAGCAGCGTGGGCGGAGGATTTGCCGGGGCGCTCCAAAACGCACTGGGATCGGTCAGCGCTGCCCAGAATGAATCATCCCGCCTGCAGAAAGAAGTGCAGATGGAAAACCCCAAGGTGAGTTTGGAGGAAACCATGGTTGCCATCCAGAAAGCACAAATCGGCTTCCAGGCCAGTCTGCATGTGCGCAATCGCATGGTTCAGGCTTACACTGACATCATGAACATGTCGGTATAGGGTCAGCGAAATAAGTATCAACAAAATAGTGCATAAGCCCTCGTGATACCTGCATAATTAGCTATCAATGCAGTAGCAAACCAGACGATTTCAAGGCAGAACAGCAATGAAGGCAGTCATATTGGCCGGCGGATTGGGAACGCGAATATCCGAAGAGACCGACACCAAGCCCAAGCCCATGGTAGAGATCGGCGGCAAGCCTATCCTGTGGCACATCATGAAGATTTACTCCGCCCACGGCGTGAACGAGTTTGTGATCTGCTGCGGCTACAAGGGATACCAGATCAAGGAGTACTTCGCCAATTACTTTCTCTATATGTCGGACGTCACTTTCGACATGAGCAAGAACACCATGGAAGTGCACCAACGTAGCGCTGAGCCCTGGCGCGTGACACTTGTGGACACCGGCGAAAGTACCATGACCGGCGGGCGCCTCAAGCGCGTGGCCGAGCACATCCAGAGTGAAGACGCCTTCTGCCTGACCTATGGCGATGGTGTCAGCGATGTCAACATCGCCGAACTGATCGCTTTCCACAAAGCCCAAAACGTGCATGCCACACTCACGGCGACACTGCCCCCCGGGCGGTTTGGCGCGCTGGCATTCAACGGAAGCAAGGTCAGCAAGTTCATGGAAAAGCCCAAGGGTGACGGCGCCATGATCAATGGTGGATTCTTTGTTTTGTCTCCCAAGGTTCTGGATCGCATCGCCGGCGATGACACTATCTGGGAGCGTGGCCCACTGGAAACCCTGGCCGCTGACGGCCAGCTTGCCGCCTACCAGCACACGGGCTTTTGGCAACCGATGGACACATTGCGCGACAAGGTCTATCTCGAAGAGCTCTGGGCCTCTGGACAGGCTCCGTGGAAGGTCTGGAAATGAAGCCTGTTTTCTGGTCAGGCAAGCGCGTCTTCCTGACCGGCCACACCGGCTTCAAGGGCAGTTGGCTGGCCTTGTGGTTACAGCAGCTTGGCGCCCACGTAACCGGCTTCGCGCTGGACGCCCCCACCCAGCCCAGTCTGTTTGACGTTGCCCGGGTGGGCGAGGGCATGCAGTCCGTACGCGGCGACGTTCGAGACCTCTCTGCTCTTCTGCGCACCATGCAGGCGGCGCAACCCGAGATCGTCATCCACTTGGCAGCCCAGTCCCTGGTGCGCCTGTCCTACGACACCCCGGTCGAAACCTATGCCACCAATGTGATGGGTACCGTCCACCTGCTCGAAGCCGTGCGCCAGACGCCCGGCGTGCGGGCGGTCGTCAACGTCACCACCGACAAGTGCTACGAGAACAAGGAATGGGCCTGGGGCTACCGCGAGAACGAGCCCATGGGCGGCTTTGACCCTTACAGCAACAGCAAGGGCTGCTCCGAACTGGTCAGCGCGGCCTATCGCTCGTCGTTTTTCAACCCATCCGACTACAGCAGGCACGCTGTGGCACTGGCCACCGCGCGGGCGGGCAACGTCATTGGCGGCGGCGACTGGGCCAAGGACCGGCTGATTCCCGACATCCTGGCCGCATTCGAGGCGGGCAAACAGGTTCCCATCCGTAACCCGCACGCCACCCGCCCCTGGCAGCATGTGCTGGAGCCACTTCGTGGCTACCTGACACTGGCCGAGCATCTTTACACATATGGACCATCCTACGCCGAAGGCTGGAACTTCGGCCCCAATGGTGACGATGCCAAACCGGTGGAATGGATTGTTCAGAAGCTGGCGCAGCGTTGGGGCCAGGGTGCCAGCTGGCAGGTTGATGCGGGTGAGCACCCGCATGAGGCGAACTACCTCAAGCTCGATATTTCCAAGGCCGGCCATCGGCTGAACTGGCAGCCCGTACTTCGCCTGGACAACGCCTTGGGCCTGATAGTCGACTGGGCACGCCACCAACGGGCCGGTGCCGACATGCGCACCATCACACTCGCGCAAATCGCCGCCTATCAAGCGATAGCATTGGCATCCTGCCCCGACTGACATTTCGCCTGAAATCCTATGCAAAACGCAAAGACCCAAGCCCTGCGCTCGCAGATTGCCCTGCTCGTAGAAGAATACGCAGCCATCGCATTGGCACCGGACTTGTTCCTGCCCGGTGCCTCCGTGGTACCACCTTCCGGCAAGCTGCTGAATGCGTCTGAGCTCAAAAACATGGTTGAGGCGTCGCTGGATGGATGGCTCACCACCGGGCGCTTCAACGCCGAGTTCGAGAAGAAACTGGCCGCCTTCATCGGCGTCAAGCACCTGATCACCGTCAACTCCGGCTCATCCGCCAACCTGGTGGCATTCAGCACACTGACATCGCCCAAACTGGGCGAGCGCGCCATCAAACTGGGCGACGAGGTCATTGGCGTCGCAGCCGGTTTTCCAACCACGGTCAACCCCATTATTCAGTATGGCGCCGTGCCGGTGTTCGTGGACGTGGACCGCCTCACCCACAACGTCGACGCCGACAAGATCGAGGCCGCCATCGGCCCGAAGACCAAGGCCATCATGCTGGCGCACTCACTGGGCAACCCGTTCAACCTGGACGTGGTCACTTCCCTGTGCAAGAAGTACAAACTGTGGCTGGTGGAAGATTGCTGCGACGCACTGGGCAGCACCTACCGCGGCCAGATGGTCGGCACCTTTGGCGACATTGCGACCTTGAGCTTCTATCCAGCCCACCACATCACCATGGGCGAGGGTGGCGCCGTGTTCACCAACGATGACGAACTAAAGACCATTGCCGAAAGTTTTCGCGACTGGGGCCGCGACTGCTACTGCCATCCGGGCAAGGACAACACCTGTGGCAAACGCTTTGACCAACAACTCGGTAGCTTGCCGCATGGCTACGACCACAAGTACACCTACAGCCACCTGGGCTACAACCTCAAGATCACCGACATGCAAGCAGCCTGCGGTCTGGCCCAACTGGACAAGGCCAACGAATTCATCGGTGCGCGCAAGGCCAACTTTGCCTTCCTGAAGGAGCGCCTCAAGGACTGCGAGGAATTCGTCAACCTGCCCCAAGCCACCGAGCACTCCGACCCGTCCTGGTTTGGCTTTCCCATCACGCTCAAGGACAGCTGTCCGGTCTCGCGCCTGGACCTGCTGACCTACCTGGACCAGAACAAGGTTGGCACCCGCCTGCTGTTTGCCGGCAACCTGATCCGTCAGCCCTATATGGTGGGTGCCAAATACCGCATCAGCGGCGACCTGACCAATACCGACAACGTGATGAACAACACCTTCTGGATCGGCGTACAGCCATCACTGACACAGGAGATGATGGAGTTCGCCGCTCGCAAGATCGAGAGCTACCTGGGTGTGAATTTCTGAGCGCGTATTTGAATGACTGCCAAAAAAACCAATTTTGATACTAAAACACTTCGCAAGACGGTGCTGGACATGGCCTACGCCGGATCGTCTGTCCATATCGGTTGTGCGTTTTCGATCATCGAAATCCTCGCAGTCTTGTACCGCAACCACTTGCGCTACCCCGGTAACGCGCCAGATGCCGCTGGGCGTGATTACTTCGTGCTCAGCAAGGGGCATGGTGTCATGGCGCAATACGCTTGCCTGCGTGAGTTGGGTTGGCTAAAGGATGCGGATTTTTCTGAATATTTTTCCGATGGCAGCGACCTCAAGGGGCTGTCGGACTCCCGCATTCCAGGTTTGGAAGTGACTTCGGGCTCACTCGGACATGGTTTCTCGGTTGGGGTTGGCTTGGCGATGGGTGCAAAGCTACGTGCGACGGACCAGAGGACCTACGCCTTGGTAGGTGATGGTGAAATCAACGAAGGCCCGATTTGGGAGGGCTCACTTTTTGCGGCGCACCATCACCTGAAGAACTTCATGGTCATCGTGGATGAGAACGGATTCCAAGCTATGGGCAGCACTAAAGAAGTCCTGCATCTTGGCTCGATACATGCAAAGTTTGAGTGTTTTGGTTTCGAAACGGTATCTATTGATGGTCACGACGAAGCAGCACTAGATCAAGCCATTACGCGTCTATGGGCCAGTAGCTCACCGTCGCCAAAAGCGTTGATTGCCAAAACCGTTAAAGGGAAGGGGGTGCCTTTCATGGAAAACAACAACGTCTGGCACTACACGCGCCTTGACGCGCAAACTTACATGCAAGCATTGGCTGCGGTAGTCGGGGGTTTGCTATGAGAGAGGCATTCTCCGCAGCATTGGTCCGATTGGCCAAGGCAGACCCCAATGTGTTGCTCCTTACAGGGGATCACGGGTACAGCCTGTTCGATGACTTCCGCAGTGATTGCCCTGATCAATACATTAATGCCGGCATTGCTGAGCAGAACATGGTGGGCATGGCGGCGGGATTATCGCGGTTGGGCTTCCGACCATTCGTCTACGGCTTGAGTGCATTCGTACCTCTGCGGGTGATCGAACAGATTAAACTGGACATAGCACATGACCAGTTGCCTGTAATTTTAATCGGCGATGGCGCCGGCTTTGTCTACAGCCACCTTGGAACAAGCCATCAATCGATTGAAGACATCGCCTGCACAAGGTCGATACCACACGTATCGGTTTTTTCTCCGGCTGACCGCTTTGAAGTGACAGCCTGCATGGACTTGGCATACCAGTGCAAGTCGCCGGTCTATTTTCGAATGGGGAAGTCTGATCGGGGGGATGTGCATACAACCATGCCATTTCCAGAACTCGGTAGCTTACTGCCAGTAAGAGGAGGAACCGCTGGTAGTGTCACCTTCATTGCCACAGGCTCACTGGTGTGCACGGCCATGGCAATCGCCAATGAGTCTTACACCGATGCGGCCGTATGGAGCGCCCCCTTCATAAAGCCTCTGAACGTAAATCAAGTGCGCAGCATCTGCGGTGCAAGCAATGTAGTGGTCGTCTTCGAAGAACACTCCGTTTTGGGTGGCTTGGGTTCTGCCATTGCAGAGATAGCTGCCGAGTTCTCGCCGGTGCGCATCCTGCGCATTGGCGTAGCCGACCGCTTCTCGCACCATTGTGGAACTTATGACTACTTGCTAAAAGAACACCATTTGGATCGTCCCTCCATTGAACAACGCATTCGGGAATATCTCGCCACGACCTAAGCCATGCGTATAGCCATCTTCGGAGCCACAAGCCAGATTGCGAAAGATCTAGTTCAATCTTTTGCAGCTCAAAACGAGCATGAGTTGGCGCTCTACGCGCGTCACCCTGAGGCTGTGACTCAGTGGCTGGCAGTTCTCAGTTTGGCAGACCGTTTTCCTGTATTTCATTTTGACTCCTTTGATGCCAGTCAGCGATTCGACGCCCTAATCAATTTTGTCGGCGTTGGCGATCCTGCCAAGGCAGCGGCGCTCGGATCGTCCATTTTCGATCTCACGCTGCAGTTTGATGAGATGGCGCTCTCCTATGTACGAAACTACCCTACATGCCGCTACTTTTTCATGAGTAGTGGTGCAGCTTACGGCTCGATATTTGACGCGCCCGCGTCCCGGAGCAGCATCGCAGCTTTCCCTATCAACAACTTGCAACCAAGCGACTGGTATGGGCTCGCTAAACTCCATGCAGAATGTCGGCACCGCGCTCTGCCTCATTTACCAATCGTTGACATTCGCATGTTCAATTACTTCAATCACACGCAGGACCTAAGCGCACGGTTTCTGATTACCGACATCGCTCGCGCTATTGGATCAGACCATTTGCTTGCTACTTCACCAGTTAATGTATTTCGAGACTTTGTTGGTCAGCATGACTTTTTCCAATTGGTACAGCAACTCCTACGCGCCGCTCCGACAAATGCTGCCGTCGACTGTTACAGCAAAGCACCCATCGACAAAGTGACTTTGCTAAATGAAACAAAGAAGAGATTTCTGCTTCGATACGAAATGGTAGATAAAAATCCTGGTTTAGGCGTGACTGGCCAAAAAATAAATTACTACTCGCTGAATCACAATGCAGAGGTATATGGTTACCAACCGAAATTCACTTCACTTGAATTGATAATTAAGGAACTAACAGCGCTTTTATTTCTTGCCAAATCAAAGCCAACTATTTAAACCGTTGCAATGTCAAATAATGAGTTCAAGCTAATTTATCGCAATTTCTACAAGTCGTTCACTGATAAAAATGTGCCTACACCACCTAGCGAGCGCTTAACTCTTCTTTTGAACGAAAAGTGGATTCATACGGGCACAAAATATACACCGATAGTCATGAAATGAAATATTCTTATTGAGGAGCCGATAATGGGAATCGATATCCATGCATTGAATTTTATAAATTACTCTAGAATTCTAAGCCCCCTTGGAAATGTCGTCACGATTGGTCGTCAAGGAACGCACGTGCACGAAAATGATGTGAGGATTTTATTAAAAATAGGGCAGGAGTACACCCACAATCCCTACTGTGAAAATTTGCTGGTAAATCACATGAATGCATTGTCAGTAGAATCTATAGACACATCTGACTACGAAGCAGCTACGCATATTCTAGATATGAATAAGGAACTACCAACTCATCTGGAAGGTAAGTTTGATACTGTTTTTGATGGCGGTTGCCTAGAGCATATTTACAACATTCCGCAGGCATTGAAAAATTGCTCGCTCTTGCTGAAACCGGGGGGGACCGCGATACATATTTTACCCACTAATAACTGGTGCGGACATGGCTTTTGGCAGGTGTCACCGGAGCTATTCTTCTCCCTTTACTCTCGAAAGAATGGATATACGGATTTAGAGGTTTTCTTTGCTGATCTTGCAGACTTAACAAGTTGGCACAGAATAAATCCTCCTAGAAACGGTCAAAGAATTAACTTTACCAGTTCTACACCACTGTATGTTATGGTCAAAGCGACCAGAACAACCGAACCGTTCACTCATGACAACGTTCAGCAAAGCGACTACGTTTTTGAGTGGATGAAAAACCAGAACACAGTGCATACAGATACCGAATACCAAGCGGAAACAAATCTACCACAAACTGTAAAAGCAAGAGTTGCAGATTTTATATCTCAGAGGGAGGAGAAGAAGAATATAACGAACAAAAATAACGAGCTAAGATCCGCGCAAATTCCAATTCTACAGGAATCAAAAAATACGAGTCCAACAGATATTAATGCATCAAACAAAACAAACAAGTCGTTAACCGTCGAATATATAGAATATCATTTTTCATTCCGAGAGGAAAAGCTTAAAATGATTGGCAGGCAGAACATCAAATCCGATAATGAAATTATCTCTGCCATCTTTCTACAGGAAATGTTTTCCATTCAACAATGGAGACAAAGAAATGCATTAGAGCAGTATTTTAACGAGAAATGCAATGCAGGACTAAAACCCGTACTGATTGATGCTGGCGGAAACATTGGAGCCGCATCATTATATTTCAACAAAATATATGACAATCTAAAGACTATAGTAATTGAACCTGACAGGGAAAATGCTCAACTTGCCGAAAGAAACTTAGGCGGGCTCGATGCCACTGTCATCGAGGGCGCGCTCGGCAGAGAAGATGGTGTAATGTATATCAATGACATTGATTTTGGACCCATCGCTTACCGTGTGGGCGATGTCGGTAACAAGGAGGTAAGGTCGCACACATTAAAGTCCATCTTATCAAGACTAGGAACCGCCGACTTTCCTTTTATTTTGAAAATTGACATAGAAGGCGGAGAAAATATGCTGTTTTCCGACGAAACAGCTTGGCTAAATTTATTTCCACTTATTATTATTGAATTGCACGATTGGATGCTCCCATTTGAAAATATTTCAAAGAACTTCTATCGCAATGCTGCACGATTCGATTTTGATATTTTGAATCGGGGAGAAAATACATTTCTATTCAACAATAGATTGCTATCAAAATAAGGTTGGTTGAATATATATATTCTTTGTCCCATTTCATATGAATATCATTTATCTCTGCCCTAACTCAAATGCTCCCTGTGGTGGAGTGAAAGTAATATATAGACATTCTGAAATGCTCACAAGAGCTGGATTCAGTAGTTTTGTGTATCACCCTTACGATCCCAATTTCCGGTGCAGTTGGTTTAAGAATGAAGTTCAGTTGTGGAAAGTTGGAACTTTCAACAAGGAGACAGACTTTATAATTGTGCCTGAGGCCTGGGCTGAGTCATTTGGTCAGCAATGTGTTAATGCCGGGCTCAAATTCGCTATCTTTGTTCAAAATGGCTATTTTATAAGACCTCCGACGGGTAGTGCTGACGTATCTGCAAAAGTGTCAAGTAGTGTATATGCGGCAGCAGACCTCATTATGTCTATTTCAGATGATACAACTGCCATGGTTTCACTTAGCTACCCATCTATGTCGAGTGAAAAATTAGTCCGACTTTTACCAAATGTAGGCGATATTTTTGATGGCACCTTAGATTACTCCAAAAAGGAACTATTGATCACATATATGCCGAGAAAATTGAAGGAGCATTCAGAACTTTTTTGCTTCTTACTCAGACAGAATCTGCCCGAAACCTGGAGTCTGCTGCCAATTGAGGGGCTCAGTGAGATCGAAGTGGCGAAATTACTTTCGAGGAGTTCCATATTTCTTTCCTTTTGTGATATGGAGGGTTGTCCACTACCGCCTCTTGAGGCGGCCTTTAGTGGCAATATAGTTGTTGGATACACGGGTCAAGGTGCGAAAGAATATTTCCGTCCTCCAGTGTTCCGCGAGATCAATAATGGTGACTTCAGGCATTTTGCAACCACGGTATTTGGTGCCATTGCAGACATAGATGATGGAATCTTTAAGTCTGATATTTTTCTAAAAAGAATTGAATCGGTAAAAGGGTTTTATTCCAATGATACCGAAATGCAGTTCCTATTAAAGTTCGCGAATCGGGTGACTGAAATACTATGATGCATTTCGGCAATGTAGGCTCTGTAGCCCACTATCTTCCCGAACTCTTCAATGGACACCATCCAATATGATTCCAAATTTTGAAGTCTTGTATAAACTATATAGCGAAGGCAAATACGAGGCATGTTTAAGTCATTTGCGTTCGGTTCCTCTTCCTGATACGAAAAGTGACTCTAATTACGCACTTGCTTACCATGATCTATTTGGTCGCTCATGCTATATGCTTGGATTGTATGATGAAGCCCATACAGCAGTGGTTGCGGGGACATCTGTTGGTGGCGCCGTGGTTATGCAGAATTTGAAGCGAGCCTTAGACGCTGTTATTATTTCAAAGACTTCACTTGCCCCTACGCTACCTCTACATGTGAAAACTGTACTATGCGATGGTGGGTTATGCAATCGACTTAATGCGCTTATATTCGCGCTAATACTGAGAGAAAAATATGGGCATAGCTGGGAAATCTCATGGCCAAGAAATAACTGGTGTGGAGCCGCCTTTCACAGGCTGTTTGATATAGATATCCCTATTCACGAACACTCCATATTACACTATAAAAACAATCAAGATAATTATAGGTGCCTCTTTCATGTAAATCAGTGCAACTTCGATGAAAGCATAATTACCTATATTTCCAAGTTAGATGGATTTGATTCATGCAGAGATATTATTAGCGAAGACTGCAATATATTGTATTGCAACAATTTGATTCCAAATTTTGTATCCCCATCAGAAATAGGGTCCGCACTTGGTCAGTTAAGAATAACATCAAATATTTTAACCAAAGCATCAGAATTCTGTTTGGAGCATCGAATTGATGCCTCTACAATTGGTCTTCATATTAGAAAAACTGATTTCGGAGATATAATAGACGACAATGCCATATTCAAGATGGTTGCTGATAGCCCATCTAGGTATTTTGTTTGCTCTGATGATTTGTCGACAAATTTGAGATTTGGCCAACTTCCAAATTGCATTGTTTATGAGAAAAGTAGTTTTCCCGAGAAGTTCAAGGACAGTCCTACTTGGCAATCTTGGATTGTGGACAACGAAGGGCGTGAATTTCCATTTAATATAAAGCGCTCCGAGGATTCAGTTGTTGAGGCTTTGGTCGATTTATTAATACTTTCCAGAACGACTGCGATTAAAACATCCAGTTCTACTTTTTTAAATATGGCAGAAATATTCAAACGGACCGACTTCTTCACGCCATAGAATTATGTGTCAATATACTTTTTTGTTTAAATTCTGATGCAATTTTTTTTGTTTATCATGTTCTGGCAATTTCATGTATTTTTTTGAATTCAACACCACCATGCAACTATCCGCTCGGAAAGTGATCAATGGTGATTGATATGATCTTAACTCTAAACTTAGATGCAAAATAGATTTGATTTAATTGCCATCCACTCTTTAGCTTTGGGATTTTCTGCTAATTCCATGCAGTATTCAATATGGAACTACGCTTGACTTAGCTGATAAATGAATAATGAAAATATTATACTGACCTCAAAACTCATTTGAAGTAAATATGAATATTCTCTTAACCGGTGCTACTGGATTCCTAGGCAGCAATCTTCTAGCTAGTTTGATAAACGCGAATCACAACCTTAGCATACTGGTGCGACAGACTTCATTATTTAATAGAATTTCACAAATAGGTGACCGGGTGACTGTGATATATGCAGGGAGTGATAGCTTTCACAATATTCTGCGATTGAACAAGATTGAGGCAATTATCCATTGTGCGACGAACTATGGGCGAGGGGAGACTAGGGCATCTGACATTTTGGAGGCAAATCTCATCATGCCGCTTCAATTAATTCAGGCCGGTGGTGATTGTGGAGTTAGTTGTTTTATTAATACTGACACGATTCTAGATAAAGGTATTAGCGAGTACGCATTGTCAAAATCGCAGTTTCGTGAGTGGCTCTTTACTTTCTCAAAAAAAATGGCCTGCGTTAATGTTGCACTAGAACACTTTTATGGACCGTATGACAATACTACAAAGTTTGTCAGCTATGTCGTGCAACAGTTTTTGGACAATGCTGATTGTATCGAACTTACTAAGGGAGAGCAGAAGCGTGATTTTATCTATATCGATGATGTAGTCTCTGCTCTGCTCCTAATATTTGGAAGATACGCAAAAGGCCCGCCAGGCTATTACGATTTCGAAGTTGGCTCTGGTGTTAGTATTTCTATTCGGGATTTTGTTGAGCTGACTAAAGACATCGCTGGGAACACCAGAACACGACTCAATTTTGGCGCCATTCCATATAGAAAGAATGAAACAATGGAGACGATTGTCGATACCACCCGGATCAGAACTCTCGGTTGGACCCCTTGTACATCCCTAAGAGAAGGACTTACTAAGATGATCTCAAAACAGCGAGAGACGAGAATTGTATGAAATTACTCATTACGGGCGGGTGCGGTTTTCTTGGAAGTAATTTGTCTGCGCATGCAATAAAAATCGGTATCAATGTCACAGTGCTTGACAATCTCTATCGCGATGGTTCCAGCTCAAATCTTGAGTGGCTAAAGAGCATAGGAAGATTTCAGTTTATACATGGTGATATCCGTAACAAGAATGATGTAGACCGACTTATTCAGTCATTTTGTCCCGATGCAGTATTTCATCTCGCAGGTCAGGTGGCAATGACTACCTCAATTGCAAATCCACAATTTGACTTTGAGGTCAATGCACTTGGAACCATTAACCTGCTAGAGGCTTTAAGACTATATGCACCGAATTCTTCCGTGATATATTCTTCGACAAATAAGGTCTATGGTGAGCTTGACCAATTTGCATATCAAGAGAGCGCAACCCGTTATAAGTGCATTGATCGACCAAACGGTTTCGACGAAACCACTGCTCTAAACTTTTCTTCGCCTTACGGCTGTTCAAAAGGTGCTGCTGATCAATACATGATGGACTATGCACGAAATTTTGGGCTAAGCACAGTAGTATTTCGTCATTCATCAATGTACGGCGGCCGTCAATTCGCAACATACGACCAAGGTTGGATTGGTTGGTTCTGCCAACAGGCGGTTGCCGCAAAAAGTGGATCGCTGATTAAGCCATTTACCATTTCCGGCACTGGAAAACAGGTTCGTGACGTCTTGCACGCCGACGATATGGTGAGCTTATATTTTGCAACTTTAGAAAACATAAAATCAGCGCGTGGAAATGCATTCAATATCGGTGGCGGCATTGCACATAGTCTGTCGTTAATTGAACTATTTGGTTTACTTGAGGAGTATTGCAATGTCAAACTCGTATATACGAAGCTTGACCCACGCGAAAATGATCAACTATTCTTTGTAGCGGATTTGACTAAAATAAAAAAGTTAGTTGGCTGGGAGCCAAGAACTGAAGTCAGATCCGGTATCGAAAGTATGCTTGAATGGGTAAGCTAGCTGCAGTGTGGTTTTCATTTAACATATACATTTCATGCCGTAATAAATATATATATGCCAATTGCTTCAATATTAATTCCAGTCTACAACAGAGAAACCTTAGTCGCTAGATCGATTAACGCGGCTCTTTCTCAAACTATAACCGATATTGAGATTGTAATAGTTGACAACCAAAGCACAGATGGAACTTTCGCGGTCTGTTCTGAGTTTGCTTTAAGAGACAACCGCATCCGTCTTTTTCAAAATACTGAAAATATCGGACCGGTTCGAAACTGGATGAAATGTGCTGAACACGCTTCAGCGCCATATTCGAAGATACTTTTCAGCGATGATTTGATAGCTGCAAATTTTCTTGAGCGAACTATCCCCTACATATTGTCCCCCGAGTGTTCACTGGTCTACACTCCAGCAATCGTTGGTACTGAGGACTGGAAAGGCGGCGTTGTCTACGGCGCTTTCATCAACGACTGCAAGCTTACGCGTGAAGCATTTGTTCGCGTTGCTACCCGGGTTGAACATTTTACGCCTGTGTCGCCGGGTGCTGCATTGTTTCGTACCTCAGACCTTCGCAGGTTTATCCTAACGGACCTACCTGGTGTAGAGGGCTATGATTTTGCCGGCAATGGCGCCGGAGTTGACTGGCTAATCTATGCACTCACTGCGCTAAACTATAAACACGTTGCTTATGTTTCCGACCCGCTAACCTATTTCCATGCTCATGCCAATTCAATATCTTGCCGCAACGAGGACAACTTAGTTCAAGTTGGTTATGATCTTGCCAAAAAGTGGCTACTTGCCACTGTGAAGGGCATTTAATTGTTTGTTGAGTCAAATTTGTCGGAGATGACACCAGTCCACCCAAGTTCTGCGTGTCACTCATTAATCGGGAAGATGACTTCAAAAAATAGAGATCGGCTGTGTTGCCCAATTAATTTTTGGACCGGCAAGTCTCTTCACTCACTTTTTGGCTAGATCGTCGCGTACCTGCTCAGCCGAATTTATTCGGCACCCCACCCTTCCGAATTTTCACAAATCCCTCACTCGCCAGCACGACTGTATTCTCGGCGCTTTTTCCAGCACAGACTGCAAGGCGCAGGATTCAAGGCAACTGAATGATTTCTTTAAACTGGTACCGCCTTCACAACATATTGATATGCTTGTGCATCTTCAAAAGCGAGTTCCGGATCGGCTCCGACACTGGCTGACAAATGCTTGAGTGCAGCCGCGAGGTTCACATTTTCTACCCGATTGTGGATCACAGGGTAGCCTTGAGTAACCGAAAATCCGGCATTCTTAAACAATTCAAAAAGAGTTGCTCTTGTAAACCAACGTAAAGTGGATTTATGCATTAAACCCGCGTCAGTATATCGAAAATCACCGATGCAAAGCTTTGCCTGCACGCTCCAATGTTGTGCGTTGGGGATGATCGCTATAACACATCCGTCAGTCGTGATCACGTTGCGTATGCCCGCCAGAAAGACCTCTGGGCTCGCCATACGCTCTAGTAATTGATTCAATACCCAACAGTCTGTTGTCGCATAACGTTGAAAGAACTCGCTTCCTACGCGGTCAGTATTGACGCGGACGGCAACAGACTCTTCTTTTGTCGCATCCAGTTCAACCTCTACCGAAGTGAAGTTACAAAGCGGATTTATTCTTTTGTAGGCTTGATCAAGCGAGGCATCGCTTACACCCACTTCGGTAATTACCCTCGCATCTATGGGCATTAGCATTAACTCCAGTTGCAGCACTTTCGCATGCTCAGCATTTGCCTTTTGCCAATCCTCTAAATGATAACCGCCAGTGCGCCTCACTGTTCCTTGCCAATCGTGTCGTAGATAATGCTTGGGCTCGAAGGAGGCGGAAAAATCGTCCTTGATCCAAGGGACTCCTTTTATGAGTTCGTGCTTGCCAGCCCTATGGATAGCTAGCATGGGCTCTATATTAGGCGCACCGTGCTTTGTTGGCATGGGCCAATTGCGCACGACCTCAATGTTGCACAGCATGCAGGCCGGGTGTAGATAGCGGACTGCGCCCAGTTCGTAATCGACATCAAAGCCGCGTTCGTTAACATGGTTAACATAGCCGACTCCGTACATGCCTGGCTGGAGCTCGGCAACGAGCGCCTCAAGCAAACCGGGGTTAAGAAGAATCACATCCGAGTCCAACACCATCACCGGCCCCTGAAGGTTCAGATTTTGGTAGGCCCAGGCCATTCCCGGACCGTGGTGAATGTTGTAATCAAAATGAAAAAATTTCACATCCGAATATTTAGCGCATACTGCCTGTATTGCAGCAACGTGCTCGGCACCTGACCCATCAATGATTGTGATGGGGTTGGGGTAGTGCTTGCGAAACGACCCCAACAACTCATCGACCAACTCGGCGGAATTATAGGAAACGGAAATAAGCGGAATTGATTGGATATCCATACGGCCTATAGAGTATATTTTTCTTTGCTAAGACTCTGATTGTCCGAACAATATAGACGTGGCTTGTGAAAGCACCGCCTGAATCCGGTCCAAGCTATAAGCTCCTGCTTTTACTTCGCCTCGCACGGACAATAAGAACCAAATGCAAGTCACCAGCTTGGAGCTGAGCAGCTCATGCGCAGTTGTCTGGTCGAGCAGAAACTTCTTCTGTTGGTGTGCGTCACAAAACAACTCCAGCCACTCCACATTGGCTTTTATCTTGATGCCGTTGCTGCGTTGGTCTTGGCCGCCGTGCATTCGGAAATAGCTCAGCGCCTCGGGCAGGTATACGCCATCCTTATGTTCCAGCACGGCTAACCACGTGGCAACATCTGACAGTGTGGTGTACTGCTTGCCCAGAAATCGCCCAAATACCGCATCCGCATCGGCCTTACGAAATAACACCGTAGTGGGCTCCCCAATTATGTTCGACCCATTAGAGAGAATCATGGTGCCAAGAGAACGTCCCTCAATCAAGGTATCGATATCAAACTTGCGTTCCGTTCCCACTATGGGGGGTATTTCACGCCCAGTGGCGTCAATCAGCTGCCGAAAGGATGTAACCAGTCCAATACTTGACCTGGCAAGCATAAAGGACATCATCTTCTGTATTTTTTCAGGGTGAAAAAGGTCATCATCCATTAGAAAGTTGACGTACTCACCCTTGGCCCTTGCGTAACAGCGCTGAAAATTATCCATCGCGCCACACCCTGGAGTCGACGCGTAGTGAATGTTTCGGAAGCGCTCCAGATAGGGCGCAAGGCGATCTTGTGTCAGCGTGTCGTCACTGTTGTCGTTGACGATTATTTCGATGTGGGGATAGGTCTGTGCCAGTGCGCTTTGCAAGGCCAGTTCGGCATAGTCGGGCCGGTTGTGGGTTGGTATCAGAATGCTGACCAGTGGCAGGCCATGGCCGGGAAAGCCGCCAGCACCACCCTTCGCACTAGTTGGAGCTTCACGAATACTTTCATCGATGCCGACAGCCATCACATTGACCCTCCCAAAAATGAGCTCTTTTTACCACCTCGCGGTTCTGGCATCGCTTTGCAGCCTTGCCCCGCCTTTAGAAGAGTATCGCAGTAGCGGGTAGAGTCCCTTTGCTCCTGAAAACCTGTAACAAATACCCGATACCAAGCCTCGCCGATCTGAGACGCGCCCTCAATGTGGTCCAGATGGGCGGCACGAATCCAGGGCTTACCTGACTGGCCCGCAACATCGACATAAGTTGCATCCAGGTCCCGCCAAAGTGGCAACAGGCTGCTTCGGTGAAATACGCCTGGCAGCTCAACCTCCCACCGGCCGATTGGGCTGAATGGAGTCAGGGTGTCTGTCAGCAGGGCTTGTAGGCCGTCAACAGTGCCAACTTTGAGATCACTCGCCAAAGCGTTCTGCAGCTCTTTGCTAGAGGTATATTCTCCAGCTACTTCATTCAGCACTGCACCCAGCCCAAGTCCGTAAGAAAGGTTGGCATAGCTGCGAAACAACTCGGCCTTAACCCGCTGCGTCTCTTCCGCACTGCGCTGGTAATTCTTGCGGCTTTCCAACAAGGCTGTCTGATCGATGGCGCCAGCCGCAAAGGCGTCACTAGCAATCTTGAAGATATTCAACGCAGACCTCGTAACGTCCTTTTGCGCTTGTAAACGTCGAGCCGTTGTATTGAGATTGGCCAATGCGCTTTCCACCTCACGCACCGCCTGCAACACAGTTTTTCTGTAGGTCTCCACCATTTCCTCGTAGTAAGATTGGGCGAAGACTTGCTCACCCTTCTTCACACCACCGTCAAAAATGGACACCGCCAATGCCGCTGCCGTGTTGACCAGAAAGTTTTGCGGCTGGAACAAACTGGCAAGTGTGGCGCCGCTGTAGCCCACTTGAGATGACAGATCGATAGGTGGCAGCAGACGAGCACGAGCCACTTCAATGTTGGCATTGGCCGAGCGCATCCGGGCTTCCATCATGCGAATGTCAGGCCGACTCAGCAACAATGCCGATGGCAAACCGGACTTCACAGTGGGCAACTGTAGGGTGTCCAGCCCCTGTTCAGACAAAGTCAAATGACCAGGCAGCCCACCAACCAACCCGGAGATGGCGTTGCGCAAGTCTTCCTGCTGGTTTTCCAGGCTAGGCAACACCACTTGCTGGCTAAACAGCGCGGCGCGCTGCTGCTCCAACTCATCCGCAGTAGCATCTCCCAGCGCCATGCGCTTCTGGACACTCCGCAGCATCTCAGTAGCAACCACTTCATTCTCACGTGCAATCGACATACTGTCGCTAACGGACAAATATGCGATGTAAGCATTGACCAAGCTGCCGATGATGTTTCGCTGTACATTCTCGCGTTCGTGCACGGCACGTACCAGTTGCATGTCCGCCGAGTCGACCAATGCGCGCTGCTCACCCCACACGTCCAGGCGGAACGTTCCCATCAATCCGGCCTGTGAGTTTTGCTGGGAATCCGAAGTAGTACCCTGGCCTTGCACAACGACACGTACCGGTGCCGACACCGTGGGCAGTCGCCCGCCTCGCGCCTGGTCGGCCCGGATCTTTGCCTGTGCGATTTGCAGCGTAGCCACCCGAAGATCGGCGTTGTACGCGAGGGCGCGATCCACCAAGCGATTCAGTTCGTCGCTGCGATATTGCGTCCACCAATTGGCCCGAACGATGTCGGCCGTGATCACTGCCTCGTTCCTCACCATGGCGTTGCGGTAGGCCGGTGGGAGCGGAAAGGGATTGGTGTCCACCTTGGGTCCGGTGCTCTCACAAGCGCTTAGCAGGCAAAGGTACAGACACACGTAGACCCAAGCGCCCCACCCAGCGCAGACAGAGATCGGTGGTCGGTCGGTAGACGATCGCATACGAGGCTGCATCACGGCTCCCGAATGGATTCCTTGGCCGCTTTGGTCAGTGGCCACAGCAAGTATGACAGCACCGAGCGCTTGCCAACCAGGATCTCCGCAGTCAGGGTCATGCCCGGCAACAACACTGCATTGGCGGGCATGTCCTGTAGCTTGGCAGCTCCGAGCGTGATACGCCCCCCATAGTAAGCATCCAGACCAGCCGGCGCATTGGCATCGCGTCGAAACGCGTCCTGGCTAATGGTGCGCAATGCACCATCCAGCGTGCCGTGCTTCTGAAACGGATAGGCATCAATCTTGACGTTGACAGTGGAGCCTATCTTGATGTAACCCACATCCATCGAGTCAATCTGCACGTCGGCCTCCAGCGTGTCGCTGATTGGCACGAGAGTGAAAAAGGGTTCGGCTTCCTTCACGATGGAGCCACTCGAGAGTTTTGCGACTTCCAACACAATGGCGTCAGCCGGTGCCGTCAGAATGACCCGGCTCTGGCGCAGGTTTGACTTTTGCAACTGATCACTCACTGCGTCGCGCTCACGGGACACAGCCAGCATTTCTTCCAACATCTTTTGCCGCCAACCGGCCTCATACGCGGATTTCTCCGCCTCCAGTGCAGCCAGTTCGCGGCGGATTTCTATCTGGCGGTTGCGCGCCATTTCAGTGCCTCGCTCTGCCTCCATCAGGCGATCACGCACGTCAAGCAATCGGCTTTTAACGGCCAACTTCTTGCCGACCAGGTCATCGGTCATAGCCTCCATTTCTTTCAGGCCTTTGACCCGCGCCTGCTGTCCCTCCTCGTCACGTCGTGCGGTTTCCAGCGAAGAGCGCAGCCTCGCAATGGACTCGGTCTGCCGTCGGATTTGCGCCTGATAACTGGACTGGCGCTCCTTGGATAGACGCGATTGGATTTTGCTGTCCGGCGAGTCGGTGCCGGTGCGCTCCATGCGATCCCCCGATAGCTCGGCGTCCAAGCTGGCCCATTGGGTGTTCAGACTGTCAAGTTTGCTCTTGAGTTGTGAGGCGTCTGCCGCGGCAAAGGTCGGATCCAGCGTGGCCAGACGGTCGCCTTTGCGCACCACCTGCCCGGCACGCACGTCAACGGTTTGCACGATAGAGGTCTCCAAAGGTTGGACCACAATATTGGGCAGTGGTGTCACCAGGCGCCCACGGGCCGTAACGATCAAATCCACTTCAGAAATCCAGGACCAGGCAAAAAAGCTTAGCAACGCCGCAACTAACAAGTGAACAGTGATGCGCGCCATGGGTGGCAGGGGACGTCGCTCGATTTCATCGGCGTCCGGCAAGAAGTCAATGGCGGTCTTGTCTGACGCGCCCTTGGCCGCTTGTGCTAGATGTGGCTTGTCTGCTGATGCCATAGCTGTTGGTAAGTTGCACTCTTGGAGAGCAGTTCTTCGTGCCGCCCGCTGTCGGCCAGTTTGCCCTGCTGCATTACCAGAATTGCGTCGGCGTTAACCAAGGTGGACAAGCGGTGCGAGATCATGATGACGGTGCGTCCAACCGCCATCTTGCCCAGATTTCGGATGAAGATGGCCTCGCTTTCCGGGTCCAGTGCGCTGGCGGCCTCGTCCAAAATCAGCACACGGGGCTTGAGCAGCAGCGAGCGAGCAATCGACAGCCTTTGCTTCTGTCCACCGCTGAGGTTGGATGCGTTTTCTTCCAGAATGGTATCGTAACCCTGTGGCAAGCGCTCGACAAACTCATCCGCACCTGCCATTTGCGCCGCAGCCACGATTTCTTCAAACGATGCACTGGGTTTGGCGATGGAGATGTTGTCCCGCACCGACCCGCGGAACAAGAAATTCTCTTGCATCACGATGCCGACCTGGCGGCGCAGGTGGGCAAGCTCGATCTCACGTGCATCCACACCATCAAACCGCACAATGCCTTCACCCACCGGGTACATTCCCTGAATGATTTTGGTCAGCGTGGACTTGCCGGACCCGCTACGCCCCACAATGCCCACGATGGTACCGGCCTTGATGGTGAAGGTGGTCTTGTCCAGCGCGGCCACGTTGGCCCCGGGGTAACGGAAGGTGACGTCATCGAAACTGATTTCACCACTCAACGTTGGGCGCAGGCCGGCGGCACCGCCTCGACCTTCCGATGGTCGATTCATGACTTCGCCCAGAATACGCACAGATACCGCCGTCTGCTGGTACTCATTGATCAAGCCCACAATTTGCGTCAGCGGCCCCATCACCCTACCCGAAAACATCTGAAATGCAATCAGTGCGCCGACCGTCATCGTCTGGTCAAACACACTTTGGGCGCCCACCACGATCACCACAATAGGCAGCAACTTGCCTAGGAATTCCGTCATCGCATTGCCCGTCATCGCCGTCTTGGCCACCCGGAAGTGTGAGGTAATCGTTTGGGCCGAAAGCTGATCCCAAGTACGCCGCTGGGCTGGCTCGATGGCCAGACCCTTGACAGTTCGCATACCGTGGATGGTTTCGACCAGCAACGCTTGGCGCGCGCCTTCGGCCGCATTCAGGGTGTCCAGCTGGCGCCGGTAGGTGGGCAGCAGCCCGGCAATGATGAGCGCTATCAGCATCGCGAACACCAGCACAATCGAGCCCAACTTGACCGAGTAAGAAAACAGCAGCGGCACGTAGATGAGCAGCGTCAGTGTGTCCAGACAGGTAAAGAAGAGGCGCCCAGTCAAGAATCCCCGAATGCTTTCCAACTGCTGCATGACGCGTGCCACGACGCCAGCCGACGTGCTGTCAAAGTAATCAATGGGCAGCGACAACAAGTGGCCAAAGGCGCGCCGAGTGATCTGCATGTCGATCTTGTTCGTAGCAGCGAGTAGCAGCAACTGGCGCACATACGAGAATACCGTCTCGAAACCCAAGGCCACCAAGATGCCGGCCGCCAGAACCCACAGCGTGGACACGCTCTGGTGCACCAGAACCTTGTCGATCACCAGCTGAAAGAAGATGGGCGATGCCATAGACAGCAGGCTAAGTGCCACCGCGGCAATGGCAATGTCGCGAAAGGCAGTCTTCTGCTTCAGAATCTCTGGAATGAACCAGCGAAAACTGAAAGGCTGCTTGGGGTCCGTCAGCGCATGGCTGTGCTTGAGGAAGATAACGTTCCCGCTCCACGCCTCCATGAACATCTCTTTGTCGAGATAGTGCACGGCTGCCTTGGGGATCAGCGGATTGAGGACTGCCACTTCGCCTTCGGCTCCGCCACCGCCGGCACGCACGCCAACGATGATAACGGCCTTGCCATCCTTGAGCAGGCCAATAAAGGGGAACACGCCCTCCTGGGCAAAGAGGCCCTTCCAGGTGAGCTTGGAAAGCTTACCTTTCAGCCCGATGCCGGCCGCCATGCGAATCACCAGCGCCGGTCGCGGCTCCTCATCCGGCAGCGCATGCTCTTCAATCAGGCGCTCAGGATTGACTTGGAGTCCGTGGTGCTGCGCAATGGCAGTGAGACACTGCACAATGGAGTGGGATTTTTGCTCGGCCATTGAAGTGAGGAGCCCTTGGGGAATACGCGGATACCGTTCAAATTTGACCCGTTCATGGTCCCACGTTCACACCACACTAAACCGACAAAAAGGCCGTAGTTCACGGCCCTATTTTTTCTCCCGGGCTTGTAGCCACTCCTGGGCGCGCCGGCCTGCCTCGGTCTGCTGCTCCGGGCTGAGCGTCTTTTTTGCCCGCTCCCAATTGGCGGCGGCTGCGGTATCACCTCCAAATGCTGCCAATTCGAACCATTTGGCGCCTTCTATCGGATCCAACGCCGCACCTTCCCCGGTAGCGTAGGACAAGCCAATACGCGACTGGGCCACAGCCAGTCCCCCCTGGGCCGCCTTCAGCAGCATGGCAAAGGCCCTGGACGCGTCTTTTTCAACACCCAAGCCCAGACGGTAGGATTGCCCCACATTGAACTGCGCCTCCAGATCACCCTGCTCGGCAGCCAAGGTCCACCAGTGCACGGCGCGATCATGCTTCTTGGCGCGTGCGAACAACGCGCCCAAGGTTGCTTGCGCCGGCACAAACCCGGCATTTGCGGCGCGTTTGCACAGTGTCGTCGCTTTCTTGGCGTCCGCTTCGACGCCGGGCAAGCCGGTGGCATACAGCTCGCCCAGGTTCCACTGGGCCTGCGGCAATCCTTGCGCGGCGGACTTCTCATACCAGGCGAAGGCGTGTGCCAAATCCTGTCTCACGCCCCTGCCTTGGGCATAGCAGCCAGCCAGGGCACATTGGGCCTGCGCGTGCCCCTGCTCCGCAGCCAACTGGTACCAGCGGCAGGCTTCAAACCAGTTTTGTCCAACGCCCTTGCCCAGTCGGTTGCGCTCGCCCATGGAAAATTGGGCATCGGCCTGCCCGCCTGCAGCGGCTTGAGCCATAGCCGCTTGTGCCAGGGTTTCTGCGTGGTCACTGAATAGGGTGCCGATGGCAAACTGAGCTTGCACATCACCCTGTGCCGCGGCTCTGGCATACCAGGCCATGGCACCTAACCTGTCCTGCATAACGCCAGCACCCTGGAATTGCATTTCAGCCAGCGCGCATTGGGCCTGCGCGTGCCCCTGCTCGGCCGCCTTGTGCAGCCATGCCACTGCCTGCGGTGAATCGGAAGGCTCAAAGCGGCATGCCAAGGCATACTGCGCCCCGGCGTCCCCCAGTTCTGCAGCCTTTCGGTACCAACTCCTAGCCTGCTTCAGGTTACGTTCAATGCTGTGCCCCGCCTCATACAGCAATCCAAGGTGGTAGAAGTCATCCACACGGCCATGTGTCGCGTATTGGGTCCAGCGGGATTCGCCGGTTCGACGTTCGCGTCCACCCGTTCTGTGCTTCGCGCTGTGGCGGCCGTATCCCGCGGTATCGAGCCGATCCAGCGCAACCTGCGCCCCGGGATGGCCGAGTTTGGCAGCCTTGCGGTACCAGCGCCCAGCCTCGGCTAGGCCATTGGGATCCGAACTATCGCGTTCCTGCAACCGCCCGAGTGCATACAGCGCAGGTGCCTGCCCTTGCGTTGCGGCACAATGGTACCAAGCCCTGGCTTCGTCCATATCAGACTCGACACCGACTCCCGCCGCGTAGCACTCTCCAACGTTGAATTGCGCTTCAGCCAAACCTTTCTCAGCCGCTTCCAGTGCAAACCGGAATGCCAAAGCAGGCTGCTCCGTTGCCACAACCTTGGCCAACTTGAGTGCGGCTTTTTCACTGCCGTGCTCATACGCTTTTAGAAAGCAGGTCAACGCCTTTTGTTCATTCTTGGGTGCGCCCAAACCGCCAAAGTAAGCGCTGCCAAGCAGGTACTGGGCAGCGGTATGTCCTTTTTCCGCCGCTGCCTTGGTCCAAGTGAAGGCCTGGGATATGTTCTTTCCCACGCCAACACCATTGGCATACATCAATGCCACATCGTATTGGGCGGTGGGATCCCCAATGCGTGCTTCCTTGAGACGTGCGGCAAACTTGCGTTTGTCGCCGGGTGTCGGGCTGTCGCTCATGCGCTGGCTGCCTGGACCACAGGCGGGAGCGCCTCGACGAGATCCCAAAGCCGGGTCTCCAGATCGCGCACGAAAGCCGGTGTATCAAACAGAGCACCATGCTCACGCACGTCTCCCAGTTTGGCACGGAGTTGCGCACAGCGCACAGGATCGTTGGCCAGTTCGAGGGCCTCGGCCTCGTAGTCAACTAGGTTGTAGGTAATCAGTTCGGGCAGGCCAGCAGCGGTCAGCAGGGCACCCGCCATGCGAGCACCAAACGAACGCCCGGTCAGCGTGACCAGGGGGCATCCCATCCACAGGCAGTCATTCGCGGTTGTGCCGGCATTGAAGGGGAAAGTATCCAGAAACAAATCCGCCACAAGGTAGCGAGCCAGATAGTTTTCGGGCGAAACACGGGTCGCAAAAACCAGCCGTTCGGGGGCGAATCCTTTTGACTCGGCAACCTTGCGCAGGTTGCTCTCGGCCCGCGCATTGTCAGCCAGCAGCCACAGCACACTGCCTGGCACTTTCTTCAGCAACGAGAGCCAGACATCAAACACCTCGGGTGTGTATTTGTAGCTGTTGTTGAACGAACAGAACACAAACCCTTGGTCTGGCAATCCGCAACTGGCGCGCGTGGGCTTGGGCCCCTGCTGGCGCTTGCGGTCGCTGACTTGGTAGATGTGCGCCCGAGTTCGACAGTTAATGACGTAAGTCCTTGATTTCATTGGCCATGAGTGCGAAACGTGCCCCTACAAGAGGCTAAGTTGCTTAAATTGGTTGGGCTCTTTCACCTTCAATGCGGCGAGCACTTC
>JBPOIP010000104.1:0-42222 GCA_052034395.1 Pseudomonadota bacterium | reverse complement strand
ACACGAAAGCCGGCGTCCACCAGTTCATCCACCAGCTGGGGCGGCCACGCAATCAGCTGCATGCCCAGACCCATGATCAGCAGAACGACGGGTCGGGTATAGGCCTCGGTGTCCTGGGGGTTGATTTCGGCGGTATCTTCAACTTCGATGTCAATGCTGTTTGCTACTACTTTCATAGCTATCAATTCTTGTTGTACGCGGGCTCAGGCCGCAATTAGCTGGTTGCCTGGCGGCGGAACACATAGCGCGCGGGTGTTGACTGCGACGCATCCCAGGCGTATCCATCCACGTCAAAGGCGCGCAGCTGCTCCGGCTTGACCAACCGGTTCACCACGGCAAACCGCGCCATCATGCCGCGGGCCCGCTTGGCTGAGAAACTGATGATTTTGTATTTGCCGTCCCGCAGCTCTTCAAATACACACTCCACCACGGGGGTCTTCAGCGCGCCGGTGTCCACCGACCTGAAATATTCCTGTGAAGCCAGGTTGACCACCACAGGGCTGATATCCGTGCGCAAACGCTTGTTGAGATAGTCGGCAATCCGGGTGCCCCAGTAGTGATACAGGTCCGGGCCTTGTGGATTGGGCAGGCGTGAGCCCATCTCCAGCCGGTAGGGCTGCATCAGGTCCAGCGGGCGCAACACACCATACAGACCACTCAGAATGCACAGGTGATCCTGCGCCCAGGCCAGGTCCGACTCGCCCATGCTGCGGGCGTTCAGCCCGTCGTACACATCACCATCAAACGCCAGCACCGCCGCGCGGGCATTTCGAACCGTTGCGCGGGTAGACCATGCCTGGTAACGCGCCACATTGAGCGCGGCAAGCTTGTCGCTGATGGACATCAAGCTGGCAATTTCCTGGGGCGAGCGCTCGCGCAGCAGCGCAATCAGCGCCTGCGACTGTTTGACGAAAAGCGGCGCAGTCGGAGTGTGGGGTGACAGGGGGGTGTCGTAATCGAGCGACTTGGCAGGCGAGAGTAAAAAAAGCATGGCTCCATTATCCAGAAACCGCCTTGCCCTTACCCACTACAGTCACCCATTGCCCTGCTCCATCCGCACGAATTGCGCGGGTGTCTGGCCGCTCCAGCGCCGATAGGCCCGCGAAAACGCGTTTTCGTCCGAGAAACCGAGCCTCTCGCACACCACAACGACGGACTGTCCACTGCGCAGGGCCTGCACGGCGAGGTCGTAGAGCAACGCCTCGCGCAGGCCCTTGAAGGAGATCGCCTCATCCGCGAGCTTTCGGTTCAGGTGACGCCCGCTCATGCCCAGCTCGTCGGCAATGCGCTCCTTGCCCCAGCGCGGATTCCTGCGCACCAGTTGTTGCACACGCGCCGATACGCTGCCCTGTGGCAGGGAGGCGAGCATGTCGTCCGCAAGCACCCGCATGTGCGCATGCAGTGCCTTACCTGCCTGAATCAGACTGTGACCCAACTCGGACGACGCGATGACCACGCCATGAAAATCCTGTCCAAACTGAACCGGGCAGCCCAACAGGGCTTCATACGCCGCTACCCCGGCGCGCGGCGCGTGCACGAACTGAACTGAGCGCGGCTTGAAGCGGCCATTGGTCATCCAGCGGGCCAGGCACACCACACACCCCAGGGCTGCCTCAACCCGCAAATCGACGCAAACGCTGTAGTCCGGCAGATAGCGCAGCACCACCGCCTGTGCCTCCGGGTCACCCACGACCTCGAAACGTGCACTGTCGCCAATGATGGGGGCGTATTCGGTCAGCACCTCCAGCGCCTCGCCCAGGGTGTCGCAACTCAGCAGCAGCATGCCCACAATGTCCAGATGACCTGCCTGCAAATCCGTGCCTACGGCCAACGCGGCCAGTGGATCGGTGGTGGCTTGCGCGAACAGACTCCACAGCGTGTCTTGTTGCGCCATGGGCACGCGCGCGCCCTGCGCCAGCGCCTGCTGCAGGGCATCCGGCACTTGCGCGCCGTGGCGCTGGGCGGCTTCCAGAATGGCCTGCGTAAATCGGGCGTTGACACTGGTTTGGTCTGACATGGCTGGCTATTGTGAGGGAAACCGGTGCCAACGAGTGGGAAAGCCCGTAACTGCGATTTGCAGGCCATGTCCCGAATTGCCGCAACCATGTCCCAGATGAACCGGGACAAATACCCGCCGTTGCACTAAAGTTGCCCCACAACCGAGGATGGGGATGTCTGTCAGCAAACAAGATGCCCCAGACCTTCACAACGAGGAGACAACCGCATGGCCCCTATTGACCAGGTACACCTGAGCTTCAATCCGCAAACCCTGACCCTGCTCAATGCCGTCCTGGGCCTGGTGATGTTTGGCGTGGCGCTGGAGCTGCACGTCGAGGACTTCAAAGCCGCATTGCGCACGCCCAAGGCGCTGGCGCTGGGCCTGCTGGGACACCATATTCTGTTCCCGGCCATGACCTATGTGCTGGTATCGATTCTCAGGCCAGAGCCCAGCATCGCACTGGGCATGATTCTGGTCTCAAGCTGCCCGGCCGGGCACATCTCCAACTTCCTGGTGCACCATTCGCGGGGCAATACGGCGCTGTCGGTGAGTGTGAGTGCCCTGTCGACCGTGGTGGCGCTCTTCATGACGCCGCTGAACTTTGCCTTCTGGGGCAATATGCACCCCATCACCGCAGGGCTGATGAAGGAAGTGGCCATGAGCCCGTGGGAGATGCTCGAAGTCATCGTCATGCTGCTGGGCGTGCCGCTGGTGTTGGGCATGTGGGTGGCCAGGCAGTTTCCAGCCTTTGCGCACAAGGTGCAAAAGCCCATGAAGATTTTGTCCTTCATCATCCTGCTGGCCTTCATCGGTGGCGCGCTGGCCGCCAATTTGCAGCACTTTTTGAACTATATCCAGCTGGTGGTTGGCGTAGTTTTCATCCACAACCTGATGGCGCTGGTCACCGGCTACGGCCTGTCCCGGGCGATTGGCCTGCCCGAGCGCGACTGCAGGGCCATCACCTTCGAGATGGGCATTCAGAACTCGGGCCTGGGCCTGATTCTGATCTTCAATTTCTTCGGTGGCCTGGGCGGCATGGCCATCGTCACGGCGTGGTGGGGCATCTGGCACATCGTGGCAGGGCTCACGCTGGCGACTTTCTGGAAGAACCGGCCACCGCTACCGCTGGCCCCGTGGTCGGGAGCCCCAAAGTGATCCACGCTGCGCAACGCGTGCTCGTTACCGGCGGCGGTGGCTATCTGGGCAGCCAGGTGGTGGCGCGCCTGGCTGGGTTGCCCGATGGCGAACGCCCCGGTCTTATCGTCTCGCACGATCTGCGTGAACCTGCGACACGCCTGCCGCATGTGGAGTACCTGGCGTGCGACATCCGCGCACCCCAACTGGCCCTGTCGATAGCGCAACACCGTATCAACGTGGTGGTGCATCTGGCTGCCATCATGCCCTCGGGCAAGGCGCAGACGCGGGACTTTGAGTACGACGTGGACGTGAATGGCACGCGCAGGGTGCTGGAGGCCTGCGTGCAACAGGGCGTGAAACGCATCGTGGTATCGAGCAGCGGCGCGGCCTATGGATACCACCCGGACAACGCGCCCTGGCTGACCGAGGACATGCCCGTACGCGGCAATGCAGTCTTTGCGTATTCGCACCACAAGCGGCTGGTGGAAGAAATGCTGGCCGACTACCGCAACGACCACCCGGCGCTGGAGCAGGTGGTGCTGCGCATTGGCACCATCCTGGGGCCGACGGTGCGCAACCAGATTACCGACATGTTCGAGAAGCCGCGCCTGCTGACCATCCGTGGATCGGACAGCCCCTTTGTCTTCATCTGGGATCAGGACGTGGTGGGCATCATCCTGCGTGCGGTATCCGATGGCCAACCCGGCATTTACAACGTAGCCGGGGACGGCGCACTGACCATCCACGAGATTGCCCGGCGACTTGGCAAGAAAACAAGGCGTTTACCCGCGTGGTTATTGCGTGGAGCGCTATCCATTTTGAAGCCGTTGGGCCTGACGCAATACGGCCCGGAGCAACTGGACTTTTTGCGCTACCGACCGGTTCTGCTCAACACCCGGCTCAAATCCGTGTTTGGCTACACACCAACGTATACGTCGGCTGAAGTGCTGGATATTTACCGAACTGCGCGCGAGAAACAGCGGGGCGCGGGAGTATGAACGCCGCCCGGCCGCCCGAAAACGATCGCACCGCCTTGCGGAGCACGGAGGTTACGCCATGAACTTGCGCCACTTCAGCGGTCAGTGCGTGGTCATCACCGGTGCTGCGGGTGGCCTGGGACAGGCACTGGTGCAGGCGTTCCTGCATGCGGGAGCGAACGTCGTCGCGCTGGACCGTGACGCACGTGTGCATGAACTCGCCGCAGGGCCGCCCCAAGGCGAGTTAGCCCCCGTGGGGGGCAGCGACCCGCGCAGCGGTGGAGCGTGGGGGCAACTAATAACGGTGGTCTGCGACGTCACCAGTCTGGCATCGAGCGAGGCAGCCATCCAAGAGGCCACCGCACGCTTTGGCGGCATAGATGTGCTGGTCAACAACGCCGGCATCGCCCACCGCAGCGCCTTTGCCGACACCCAGGTCGATGTGCTGCGCCGGGTCATGGAGGTGAATTTCTTTGGCGCGGTGCACTGCACACATGCCGCCATTGCCAGCCTGCGCGAACGCCGGGGCATGGTGATTGCCATCTCCAGCGTGGCCGGCTTTTCACCGCTGATTGGGCGCACGGGCTATGCGGCCAGCAAACACGCACTGCACGGTTTTTTTGACAGCCTGCGCACCGAGGTGCAGGACGACGGGGTGGATGTGCTCATCGTCTGCCCGTCGTTCATCGACACCGGTATTGACCGCGCCGCGCTGGGTGCAGATGGCCAACCCGCCGCGCACGCGCGCAAAACGGCCGGCGCGACCACGCAACCCCAAGCGGTGGCTGCCGCCATCCTGAAGGCGGCACAACAGCGCAAGACCCTGCTGCTGTTCAGCTTGACCGCCAAAGCTGCGTGGTGGCTGTCGCGCCTGTGGCCAGCACGTTATGCCGCCATCATGAAACGGCGCCTGCAGGCCGAGATTTTTCCAGTCGCAAGACCCTGAACCGGGAGACCCCTCACCATGAAATACGCCTTTGAAAAAACTTTGGGAATTGGCTCGTTGCTGCTGGCAACAGCATGGGCCAGCGCGCACGCTGCAGACTTCACCGTCAGCGGACCCGACGGCAAACCCCTGCCCCAGGTGATGGTGACGCGAAGTGCCACCCAGAGCGCAGCCATTGACGACTCCGACAACGGCTATGCCGCCCACGGCAAGCTGCAGCAGGGCACATTCGAACATACCGGCTTTACCGACGAAAAAGGTCGCGTGCGCCTGCCCGATGCCCCCGGTGACTACCGGATACGTTTGCGCAAGCCCGGCTATAAAGATGTGCTGATCGAGCCCGCCGCGCCAGCCAAGGCAGGCGCATTACGCATGGTGCTGGAAACCGATCCCAAGGCCCTGGCGGACCAGCGCCCGTCCAACGCGTGGACCTCCACCCTGCTGGCCGGTCGGGATGATTTGCGCAAGGAGTTCATGGCGCAGTGCGGCTTCTGCCACCAGCAGGGTTCGAGCTTTCTGCGCCGCGAGCGCAGTGCCGAAGAATGGTCCACCACCATTCAGCGCATGGTGCGCTACGGCGCGCGCCTGTCCACCGCAGCGCAGAAAGAACTGCCCGCCCTGCTCGAGGCCCACTGGAAAGACATCAACGCCCACCCGGAGAAAGTGCCTGCAGGGTCCCCGTGGACTCCCGAGCTGACACGGGCCACCATCACCGAGTTGCCCATTGGTGACCGTTTTTCGCAGATGCATGACTTCCTGCAGCACAGCAATGGTCTGGTCTACGTGGGCGATAACCTGCAGGACCGCCTGTACGAGATCAACACACAAACCGGTGCCTATACGGTCTACAAGGTACCACCGCAACCCGGCGACAACCTCGGCGGTCTTCTGGCCGGGCGCCTGCGTGACTTCCCCAAACACGAGACCTATCAGGGCATCCACTCGCTGGTGGAAGCACCAACGGACGGACACGTCTTCATTACACCGTCGTACCAGCGCCGCCTGATCGAGTTCAACCCCAAAACCAAGCAATTCATCAACCACGAAATCGGCAGCGGTTTTTACCCGCACACGGTGCGCATGGACCAGAAGAACCGCGTCTGGTTCACGCTGGCCCTCTCCAACCAGATTGCGATGTATGACAGGGCGGCAGACAAGTTCACCACCTACGACCTGCCGTTTCGATCCTTCATGGAGAGAATCACGGTCAAGCTGACACCGTTTTTCTTCAAGCTGATTGGCTGGGGCTTGCCGGTCACCAACTGGGTGAAGATTGACAACGTTTCCACCGGAGTTCCGCTGCCCTACGGCATTGATCTCACGCCAGACGGCAAGGTCTGGGTTGCACGCCTGCACACCCAGGAAATTGCGTCCCTGGACCCGGATACCGGGACCATCACCATGATCGCCACGCCGCTGAAGAACCCGCGCCGCTTGCGCGCCGACCGCGATGGCAATCTGTGGATCGGCATGTTCAGTGAATCGGCCGTACTGCGCTATGAGCCCGCCAAGGCACAGTTCACGAAATTTGATCTGCCGGTGCAGCCCCTGGGCAGCGACACGCCATATTCCCTCAACGTGGACCGCAAGCGGCACCAGGTGTGGGTCACTGGCACCAACTCCGATGCGGTGCACCGATTGGACATTGCATCCAACCGGTGGACACATTTCCCGCTGCCACGCACAGCGACTTTCACACGGGACGTGGAATTCAGCGAAGATGGCCGCGTGCTGCTGACCAATGGAAGCTTCCCGTCGTGGCACATTGAAGACTACAAGCCGACATTCATCCAGCTCAACCCCGAGGGTGCCGCGCGGTGATGGGCCGTCAGGCGCTGCCGGACAGCGACCCGCGCAGCGGTGCAGCGTGGGGGCGAATGGCACCGTTTTTTGCATCGTGCCTGCTGGCTTTCACAGCGGGCCACATGTTCAATTACACCGTCATCCTGTACCTGCAGGAGGTGGTGGGCTCGGACCTGCTGTCAGGCATCGGTTTTGGCCTGGCCTTTGGCAGTTCCATCGTGTTCGGCTGGTTTGCCGGTGTAGTGTGTGACCGCGTTGCACCGCACCGCGTGATCCACGGCGCGCAAGCCCTGTTTCTTGCCGGCTTGGCGTGCCTGTGGTGGGCGCACGTTGGTGCGGGCGAAAACACGCGTGTGGCCTGGGTGCTGACAGGTGCCTTCATGGGTGGGTTGGCCTGGTCTTTTGTGGGTCCAGCGCGACTGACCACCCTGGCGCAATTGGCACGTCCTGAAGAATTGCGAACGGCCACAATCGTCTTCAACCTGCAGGTGCTGGTGGGCTTTGGCCTGGCTCCGCTACTCATCGGCGTGGTGCGCAGCCGCGCCGGCTGGGATGCCGTGATGGGTCTGTCGGCAGCAGGCTTCGTGCTGGCCTCCATCCTGATTGCCACGCTGCGCACACAGGCCAACGCCACGCCCAGTGGTCAGTCAGTGCTGGCCGATGTGGGTGAGGGCTTTCGCGCTGTGGGTGCTGACCCGTTGCTCAAACAATTGTTGCTGGCGGCGATGATGGGCTACGCCATGACCGGTCCGCTGCAAATCCTGCTGCCCAAGCTGGCACGCGAGGTGCTGCATTTGAGCGAACTGCAGCGGGGCGCCTACCTGGGTCTGCTGGCCCTGTCGCTGATCGTGGGTGGCGTAACCGCATTGGCGCTGTCCAAACGGGTCCACCATGGCCGTGTGATGTTTGGCGGCATTGTGGCCGGATGTCTGGTGTTTGCCGCCTTGAGCCGGATCGACACACTTGCGGTCTCGGCCACGGGACTCGCGTGCATCGGCATAGGCGGAGGCATGGTGATCAGCCTGGTGGTGTCGGGCATTCAGGCACGCTCGCCTGTCGCCCTGCGCGGACGGGTCATGGGCATGTACTCCATCATCTCGCAAGTTGTGCCGGCCCTGTCCGGGGTGGCTGCCGGTGCGCTGGTGAATGCGATGGGGGTGACTGCGGCGGTTCAGCTTTCGGGCCTGACGCTGGCAGGCATCGCGCTGCTGGCTGCATGGCGCATGGGACGGCTCAGGGCCTACACCGGGCAATCTTCGCAATAAACAGGTCTGCAGCACTTTTAGAATATCAATAGTTTGCTACCAATTTAGTAGCAATCATGCACTAGCGGATGAACCGACCGTCCCGCGCCACCATGGTCAACTCCACAAAATTGGAGGCATTCGGCGCGGATTCATTGAAATTCACCGTGTAGCCGCCCAGATCAAATTGTTTGATGGACCATGCACTGTCGATGAAACTGGAGCGGGTCAGGTTCTTGCCCGCACGCCGCACAGCCTCGGCAAACACACGGGCGTTGATATAGCCTTCCAGTGCCAGGTGCGATGGATCCGCGGTGATCTTTGCAGCCTTCCAAGCCTGGTGAAAGTCCCGCACCACAGGCGCTGCCAGATTGCTGGGCAACGGAACGATCTGCGATACCGTCATGCCAACGGCGTCTTGTCCCATCGCCTTGACGGTTGCGGCAGCGCCCATGATGGAGAGCGCATACATTTGCATGCCCTTGCGCTCCAGCCGCATGGCGTGGGCAAAGTCGATGGTGGGCTTGCCGGCCAACCCCACCAGCACCGTCTCGGGCGCAGCAGCGGCAATCTTGGCAGCCGCCTGGGCCGCGTCCGATGAATTGTTTTCGACGGTTGCCACTGCGGCAGGCTCGAGTTTGTATTGCGCCATGGCCTGCTGGGTGGCATTGAACACCTCTTTGCCAAACGCGTTGTTCTGGTAGACGATGGCGATGCGCTTGACGCCCACCGTGGCAAGGTGCTGCACCAGTTGTTCGGCCTCCTGCGCATAGCTGGCGCGGATGTTGAATACATTGCGCACATTCTTGGGCCGCACCGACAGTGCGCCGGTGAAAGGCGCGAAAAAGGGAATGCCGGACTCAATCACCTTGGGCAACATGGCTTCCACCATGGGTGTGCCAAAGCAATTGAACAGGGCAAAGTTGTTGCGGTCTGCCAGAAATCCGTTGACATTGTCCATGGCGCGCTTCACGTCATAACCATCGTCGGCAGCAACCAGCTGAATGAGCCGCCCGTTGATACCGCCCTTGGCATTCAGCGCGGAGAAGCAGGCCTGTGCCCCCTGGTGAAGGGCTTGACCCAATTCCCCAAGCGGCCCCGTCAGTGCCGTGGATTGGGCCAGCTTGATGGGGCCGGTATCCTGCGCACGCGCCGTCAGATGGCTGGAAAGCGTTGCTGCGGTCAACAGACCCAGAAAGCGTCGGCGCGGTACGGCAGTGCTTGTGCCAGAGGGGCTGATCGAATCTGGAAAAGTCAATGGAGAGTCTGCAAAGCGGCTCATGGGTGTTCCTTGTTCGTTTCAGCGAGGCTGTGAAAATTGATGTCAGTCAGGTTTCCTGGAAGGGTTACCGAGTCCGGATCACTGATCGGTATTGCGTCAGGCACGACAACCGCTGCTTCCGCCGGCGGTTTTTTCGTCCGTTGCTTGGCCCTCTTCACCGGGATTGACGCTTTTTGACGCCTGGCTGCATCATCGTCGCTTGGGTGCGCCAAAATGGTGGCAACACCGTGCAGGAACAACAGGTCGAGGAAAGCGTGCAGGTCAAAAAGCACACCATCTCCGTCCGGGGAGTTTCGATAAATGCAACCCTCGATATATTTCAGCGCATCCGCGTGCGGCCACAAAGCGGCAATGCGGTCCAGAACGCGCGGGTAGCGCTCGAGCGCCCGGCCCTGCCGGTCAAAGTCCTTGAAGGCATGCACCCGTACGGCAAACCAGCGATTGAATTGCGTGCGCAATTGCTCAAAGTCGGACTCCCGCCCGGTGGAATGAAACAACCGCAGCAAATCAAGCCCCACAAACGGGCTGGAATCGCCACATTGGGCAATGCGTTGCGTCAGCAGCTCAATGGCCCGTTCGGGTTGTCCCAGCGACACCAGGAAAGCGGAGTGTTCCCGAATGCTGACATGCTCATCCGAATCAATGGGGCGCGCACCTGCCACCACGCTGTCGAAAAACTCCTTGCGCTCAACCGGAGCAGGAATGGCCTTCTCCGGCTCCGGTGCAGCCTGTGCAGCGGAATTTTTGCTCGTGAGTGAATCAATGAAGTCCAGATCAAAGTCGACTTCGTTTGCGCCAGCTGGCGTCACAGAGCCTGGCGTGGTATCGGGGGCTTGCAATTGATGGGGGTTCGTCTGCGCTTTGCCAAGGGGTGAGAAACTGCTCGGTATCGTGGGTACCGCGTCGGCCAACTCGCTGTCACCCGCATGGAAGCCAAGCGCCCAGTTCGACTCGGACTGGCTGCGCCAACGCTTCCAGCCCCACACAAGGCCCAGCGAAACCAGCACCAGAAACGCCGCCAGCGAGTAGACAAGTCCGTTGTCATAGCGTTCGGACTCGGTCAGTTTTACTTTTTCATCGAGCGCAGCCAGCCGTTTCTGGTCTTGCTTTATCGCTTCCCGCAGCGACTTGATTTCACTGTCCATGCTAGCGAACCGGGAATCCTGCTGTTGCAGGGACTGCACCGTGACATTCAACGCCAGCCACATGGCCGCCGCTTCACTGCGCTTGGCAGGGTCTTCTTTAATATCCACCCACGCACCGGAGAATTGCAGGACCGGATCGCGCTCGGGCAACAAGACCAGCGAATCGAGTTTGAGCCGGGGCTTGGAAGCCGACTTTGTGGTGGGAGTGGATGTGGGTGCAGGCCGGGATTTGACGGTTGCCGTGGACGGTGATGAAGACTCGGGTGTGATTTTTTCCGGAACGGCCTGAACAACCGGCGTGGCGAGCGCCGGCACGGTTGCCTTGGGCAAAGGCACTGTGACGGACCGCGGTGGGGCCTCCACCAGATTGGTCGGCGGGTCCGCCAGCAGGGTGAAACGTCTGGACAACTGATGCTGGCATCCCACGCGCAAGTGCAGCGTGACGATGGGCTCGTTCACCGCAGTGGCTGTCTGGACGCGCACGTACTCCCGCCCCCCCGTAGCGTCCGTGGCGGGAACCAGCGTTGCCGTCACCCCGGACGATTCCTGCGGATTGTCACCGTACAGGACTTCAGCCGAAAGACAACCAGCAATCGGGTCATCCCCAGCGTCTGATTGGATCAGTACCCGAACATCCAGCGGTTTACCAACCCACGCCATGCCCTGCACACGCCCCAGCGTCAAGGCGGAACAGCCCAAGGCGACGCCAAGCAGCACCGCACCGAAAGCGACTGTTCTGACCTTTACAAGAGGTTTCATTGTGAAAGGATTCTCGCACAGCGGGTATGCGCCTGGCGACTCGCCGTCGCGTTCTGACGCATATTCAGAACAAGACGCAGGAGGGCAGAATGCTCTCAAACAGAGAGCATCCAAAACGACGATTTTTGCCTACCCGTTCGAGCTTGTGCGTTACTCGTCGTCCAGGTTGACAGCCTTGTGTGCCGCCATAAGCTGAGCCTGTGTCTGGGCAGGCACCTGAGCGTAATGCGAGAACTCGATGCTGTAGCTGCCCTTGCCAGCCGTCAGCGACTTCAGGCGACCCTGGTAGTCATCGAGCTCGGCCAGTGGAATCTGGCCACTGATAGCCGCCGTGCCGGCCGGGCGGGGTTGCGTGCCGGTCACATGGCCGCGTTTGCTCGACAGGTCGCCGGTGAGGTCACCAATGGCTCCCTCAGGGGCCAGCACCTCGATATTGACCATGGGCTCCAGCACGATGGGCGTCGCCTTGCGCACCGCCTCAATGGTTGCCTTGCGGCCGGCCAAGGTAAAGGCGATGTCCTTGCCGTCCACCGCATGGGTCTTGCCATCGTAGACCGTGACCCGCAGGTCATGTACGGGGTAGCCCGCCACCACACCATCGGTGAGCGCCTGGCGCACGCCTTTTTCGACCGCTGCCATGAAAACACCGGGAATGGCACCACCCTTGACCACATCTACAAACTCAAACCCGGCACCGCGCTCCAGGGGCTCAATGCGCAGCATGACCTCACCAAACTGACCGGCACCGCCACTTTGTTTTTTGTGCCGGCAATGGCCTTCAGCACCCTGTGTAATGGTCTCACGGTAGGCAATGCGCGGCGGGCTGGTGTCGAGCTCCATCTTGAACTGCTGCTGCATGCGGGCCAGCTTGGTGCGCAGGTGCATGTCGCCCAGGCCACGGATCACCGTCTCATTGGTGCTGGGGTGGCGCTCGACCTTGAAGCAGGGGTCTTCCAGTTCAAGCTTGTGCAGAATTTCAAAAAGACGGTGTTCGTCACTCTTGCGCCGCGTCTGCACGGCCAAACCCTGCATGGGCAATGGAAACTGCAGGGGCTTGAGGTGAATATGGTCTTCGTCATGCGAGTCGTGCAGCACGCAGTCAAACTCAATTTCGTCCACCTTGGCCACAGCCCCGATGTCACCGGGCACAAGGCTGGGAACCTCCACATATTCCTTGCCCTGCAAGCGGTACAGATGGGCCACCTTGAATGCCCGCTTGCCAGAGCCCACAAACAGCTGCGCGTCCTTGCGCACGGTGCCCTGGTGCACGCGGAACACGCCAAGCTTGCCGATAAAGGGGTCCATCACCACCTTGAACACGTGTGCCAGCACATGCAGCGCGTCATCGGGCTGCGCCTCAAACCCTTGCGGCTGCTCGCCAGCCTCGCCACGGTAGAAGGGTGGCGGATTGCCTTCGGCCGGATTGGGTGCCAATTTGGCCAGCGCATCCAGCAACTGGGGCACACCGGCGCCAGTCCGCGCGGATACAAAAAGAATCGGAATCAGATGGCCGGAACGCAGCGCAGCCTCAAACGGCGCGTGCAATTCCTGCGGGGTGGGATCCACGCCGTCTTCCAGGTAACGTGCCATGAGGCTATCGTCTTCCTCGATGATCTGGTCGATGAGTGCGCGGTGCGCTGCTGCAACCGACGCAAAATCGCTCTCGCCATCGGCATGGCCCAGCAGTTCGACAACATCTTTTCCATCATGGGCCGGCAGATCCAGCAGCAAACACTGCTTGCCAAAGCGCTCGCGAATGGAACCGACCAGTTCGGGCAGGTCGACGTTGTCGGCATCAATCTTGTTGACCACGATCATGCGGCACAGGCCACGCTCACCGGCCAGATGAAACATGCGTTCGGTTGCGAGCTCAATGCCGGTCTGCGCATTGACCACGACCAGGGCCGTATCCACACCTGCCAGCGCAGCAATGGCCTGCCCGGCAAAATCGGGGTATCCAGGGGTGTCGATCATATGCAGTTGTGCTCCGGCCCACTGCATGCTGGCCAGCGCCGTTTGCAGTGAATGACCAAACTCTTTCTCCAGAGGATCGAAGTCGCACAGGGTATTGCCTTTTTCCACCATACCGCGGCTGGCAATGGCGCCAGTCGCGGCAAGAAGACTCTCGGCCAGTGTCGTTTTTCCGGCGGCTCCGTGTCCAACCAGGGCAACGGTACGAATGTGGGTACTTGTGGTTTGGGTCATGACAATCTCGTGTTTGTTGTTTGGCCGTGAGACAGGCCAGAATTGGAGTGCGATGCAATCACGATTCAGATATTACCTGTGCGTGACCACGGTTCGCCGCTTTGCGGCGCTCGGCCTCGCGCATAAGTTGACGCAGGTCAAACGTGGCGCAAGTCCCCATTTCACACCAGAACCGTGGGAATACCACGCCAGCTTATGGCTTCTGCAGACGCGCGAATGTCTTGCGAAACTTGGCCACCTTGGGTGCCGCCACCGCTACACAGTAGCCCTGGCCCGGGTTGCGCTCAAAGTAATCCTGGTGGTAATCCTCGGCCGGCCAGTAATTATCCAGCGGCATGACCTCGGTCACGATCGGGCGACTGTACACGCCGCTGGCAGCCATCTGCGCCATCACGTCCGTGGCAACCGCCTGCTGTTCGGGGTCGGAGAAATAAATGCCGCTTCGGTATTGGGTTCCACTGTCATTGCCCTGCCGGTTGAGCGTGGTCGGATCATGGATGACGAAAAATATCTCCAAAATTTCGCGTGTGCTGATCTGTTGGGGGTCATAGACCAGCTTGACCACCTCGTTGTGGCCGGTGCGCCCGGTGCACACGTTCTCATAGCTTGGATTGGACACATGACCGTTGCAGTAGCCGGACTCCACATCGAGCACGCCGCGTACCTGCACGAATACCGCTTCGGTACACCAGAAGCAGCCGCCACCCAGGGTGATGGTTTGCAGGTAGTCGGGCAATACAGTCATGGTCTTCTTTCACTATTGCGTATGGTGCACGCGTTTCGCCGCATGTTACGCGTGCAGACAAGACCCTGATAACCAGAAGGTCCACTATCCCATGCGATGGCCTGACGATCTGTCGCGCATGAAAAAGGCCCGGCCTACCGAATCCGCGGTGGCGCCAGCAGCTGCTCGGGCGTGGTGAAGTAGGCGGAAGTCGCCCCGGCCCGCGCCCTGCCCTGCGCCAGTTCGTGGCGGGCTACCGTGCGCAGGTGTACTTCGTCCGGGCCATCCATCAAATGCAGCGCCCGCCCCCAGGTCCAGAAAAACGCCAGCGGCGTGTCGGGCGAAAGACCCATGGCACCAAAGACCTGCATGGCCCGGTCCACCACGCGTGACTGCAGACGTGCGGCGACCACCTTGATGGCTGCAACCTGCGCGCGCAACGCTCCGGGATCTACCACACCAGGTTGTTGGTCAAGCATCCATGCCACCTGCAGCACCAGCAGCCGCGCCTGATCAATCTCCATGCGCGACTCGGCAATCCAGTCCTGCACGTTGGAGAAGTCCGACAGGTACTTGCCAAAAGCCTGCCGCTCCAGCGTGCGTTCGGTCGCCAGTTCAAGTGCGAGTTCGCACTGGCCGATGGCCCGCATGCAGTGGTGCACCCGGCCCGGCCCCAGACGCGCCTGGGCCATGGCAAAGCCGCCACCCCATTCACCCAGCAAATGGTCGGCGCGCACACGCACATCGCGCAGCACGATCTCACAATGCCCCTCGGGCGAATGGTGGTGCACGACCGCGATGTTGCGCACCACCTGCACACCGGGCGTGTCCAGCGGGATCAGCACCATGCTGTGCTGGTGGTGTGCATTGGGATTGGCAGCATCATCGGCTTCAGTCACATTGCGTGCCATGACGATCAGCAGTCTGCACTGTGGGTGCGCTGCACCCGTGATGAACCATTTGCGGCCATTGAGCACCAGTTGGTCACCATCACGGCGTATCGTGGTCTGCAAATTGGTTGGGTCGCTGGAGGCCACATCCGGCTCCGACATGGCAAAGGCGGAACGCATTTCCCCGTTCAACAAGGGGTTGAGCCACTGCTCGCGTTGCTGCGCACTGGCAAAGCGGTGCAGCAGTTCCATGTTGCCGGTGTCAGGGGCGCTGCAGTTGAACACCTCGGGTGCCCAATGCAGGCGACCCATGGTCTCGGCCAGCGGTGCGTAGTCCAAGTTGCTCAGGCGCGTGCCCGGCTCGCCTTGCGCCAGCGTAGGCAGAAACAGGTTCCACAGGCCCTCGTCGCGCGCCAGCGCCTTGAGGTCTTCCAGAAACGGTGGCGGGTACACACCACCTTGAACGGCGTGGTGCCACGCGGCGTTGTACGGCAGCACATAACGCTGCATGAAGGCGTCGAGTCGCTCGCGCAGGTCTAGCGCTTTGGGGGAATGTGCAAAGTCCATGCAAGCATTGTCCCTGTGCCCCAGGCGAACTGTCAGAACGCAGGTGACAGCCGTCGGAGCTCTATCCGCAGGGTGTGCGCTGTTGCAGCGCCCATAACACGTGCTCACGCACCAGCGCGCTGGGGTGGTCTGCCTTGCGCAATAAATGCGCATGCACATCGGCACCGGTGCGCAGGGCATTACCCAGCGCCACAGCGATGTTGCGCTGCCAGCGCTCATGGCCAATGCGACGGATGGGGCTGCCCTCCGTGCGCTTCAAAAATTCTTCTTCAGTCCAGGCCCATAGCGCCACGAGTTGCTGGCCGCCCATCCCTTCACGGAGATCGAAATCAGGCAAGACGCTGCGCTGGGCAAACTTGTTCCACGGACACACCAGCTGGCAGTCGTCACACCCATAAATACGGTTACCCATGGCCACGCGGAACTCAACGGGGATGGGTCCCGTGTGCTCAATCGTCAGATACGAAATACAGCGCCGCGCGTCCAGCCGGTGCGGTGCCACGATGGCCTGTGTGGGACACACGTCCATGCACGCCGCGCAAGTACCGCAATGGCTTGTGGTCGCCTGGGATGGTGGCAAGGCCACATCGACAAAGATCTCGCCCAAAAAAAACAGCGACCCCGTGTCGCGGTTAAGCAGCAACGTATGCTTGCCGCGCCAGCCCAGCCCGCTGCGCGACGCCAGTTCTTCCTCCAGAACCGGGGCCGAGTCGGTGAAGACGCGATGCCCAAAGGGTCCCATGAGGCCAGCCATGCGGTCGCTGAGCTGCTGCAGCCGGTTGCGTAGTACCTTGTGGTAATCCCGCCCACGAGCGTACAGAGACACAATGCCTTGCGCAGGTTCGTTCAGCCGCTGTAGTTCCACCGCCGCCCAACCATCCGCCGTGGTACGGGGAAGGTAATCCATGCGTACCGTGATAACACTTAGCGTGCCCGGCACCAGTTCAGCCGGGCGGGCACGTTTGAGCCCGTGGTGGGCCATATAGGCCATGTCGCCATGGAAGCCCTGTTGTAGCCAGGCCAGAAAACCAGCCTCCGCCGACGATAAATCCACACCGGCCACGCCAATTTGGGAGAATCCCAGTTCCCGGGCAAATGCCTGAATTTGAGAAACCACCAGGTTGCTATCGATTTGAGTGCTGTTGATTGTCACGAGCCCATTGTAAAAACCATTGCCTGGAGCGATGAGACCGCCACGCAGGTGTTTGCGGCCAACCTGGCGGCGCAGCCAGGAATCGCCCATGCCTTCATCGCCCTGCACGGAGATCTGGGTGCCGGCAAGACCACACTGGTGCGCCATCTGCTGCAGGCATTGGGTGTCAAGGGTCGTATCAAGAGCCCCACTTACGCGGTGGTGGAACCGTATGAGTTGCCCAGCCTGAATGTGTGGCACTTTGACTTCTACCGCTTTGCCGACCCGCGCGAGTGGGAAGAGGCCGGCTTTCGCGACATTTTTGCCAGCCCCGGGCTGAAGCTGACGGAATGGCCGGAGAAAGCCGCTTCCATGCTGCCAACACCCGACCTGGACATTGCGTTGCAGGCCACCAGCGAGTGCGCCCGCACGGTGGTGCTGACTGCACACAGCGCCGTTGGACGGGCACTGCTGGCTGGCGCCCCATCTGGAAACTGCGCCCCGTGAAGCGCCGCACCCTGATCCAGGCCGGTAGCGTCGTGCTGACGCTGGGGGCGCTGGACCTTGCACACGGCGCGACCATTCTCACTGTGCGCGTCTGGCCGGCGCCAGAATATTCACGGGTCACCATCGAGTCTGATGGTGCGCTGAATGCCAAGCACCAGTTTGTGCCTATGCCACCCAGGCTGGCCGTGGACATTGAGGGTGTCACACTGAACCCCGCGCTGAAAGAACTGGTTGCCAAAGTGCGTGCGGACGACCCGAACATCGCAGGCATCCGCGTGGGACAGTTCTCGCCCTCTGCCGTGCGTCTGGTGCTGGACCTGAAGCAGCCCATTCGTCCCCAGGTGTTCGCGTTGGCTCCCGTGGCGGCTTATCGTCACCGGCTCGTGCTGGATCTCTACCCGGAAAAGCAGGAAGACCCGTTGACGGCACTCATTGCACAGCGCCTGCAGGACACCGCAGCTGCGGCAAGCCCGGCCGCACCAGCATCTGCACCACCGACGACCACCTCTTCGGCAGTCGATCCGCTGGGCGAGTTGATTGCACAGCACACGCAGAAAGGCGCAGCGTCTGGCGCAGCGAGCACACCACAGAATGCTACTAAATCAATAGCTAATTCTTCAATATCTACAGGGACTTCAGGCCATTTTGATCCAACAAATGCGGCAAAACCGGATTCTGCGGCGGCCAGCGCCACCGACCGCCTGATCATCATCGCACTGGACCCGGGACATGGCGGCGAAGATCCCGGTGCCATCGGCCCCGGGGGCACCCGTGAAAAAGACGTGGTGCTGCGCCTGGGCCACATGCTGCGCGATCGCATCAACGCCACCAGCGTAAACGGCAACGCCATGCGCGCCTACATGACACGCGATGCCGATTTTTTTGTACCCCTGCAAGTGCGCGTGCAAAAGGCGCGCCGCGTACAGGCGGACCTGTTCGTCAGCCTGCATGCAGACGCCTTCTTCACGCCCGACCCGCAGGGCGCCAGCGTTTTTGCCCTGAGCCAGGGTGGAGCCTCCAGCAGCGCGGCTCGCTGGATGGCCGCCAAGGAAAACAAGGCGGACTTGATTGGAGGCGTCAATGTGCAAACCAAGGACGCCACGGTGCAACGGGCCTTGCTGGACATGAGCACCACCGCCCAGATCAACGACAGTCTCAAACTCGGCGGGACCCTGCTGGGCGAAATCGGGCGCGTGGGCAAACTCCACAAACCGCGTGTGGAGCAGGCATCCTTTGCGGTGCTGAAAGCGCCGGACATTCCCAGCGTGCTGGTGGAAGCCGCATTCATCAGCAACCCGCGGGAAGAAGCCAAACTCAACAGTGACGAGTTTTTGACCCAGCTCGCCGATGCGCTGATGCGCGGCATCGAAACCTATTTCTCGAAAAACCCGCCGCTGGCGCGCAATCGGGTCAGGAGCTAGCCCCCACCCTCCACTGCTCCACGGGTTGCGGCCACCCAAGGGAGCTAATTTTCCTTGGGGCTGCCCGGCGGCAGACTGGTTTTTCTACGGCTGCGCCAGGCACCAATCAGAACAACCAACCCCGGAATCAGGATCATGGCCCAGATGATTTTGTCCAGGTGGGCCTTGACCCAGGGGATGTTGCCAAAAAAGTAACCAACGGTGATGATGCCACCCACCCACAAAGCGCCACCCAGGACGTCGTAAAAGGCAAAACGCGCACGCGTCATCTGCGCCACGCCGGCCACGAACGGTGCAAATGTGCGCAGGAAGGGCATAAATCGCGCCGCCACAATCGTGATGCCGCCATACTTTTCGTAAAACGCGTGTGCGGAATCAAAAGCCTTGCGGTTGAAATACCGCGAGTCTTCCCACTGAAACACCTGCGGGCCGAAGTAGCGTCCAATGGCATAGTTGGACTGGTTGCCCAAAACTGCTGCAGCAAACAGCAATCCCACCGAAACCGGGTAGTTCATCAAACCGACTCCACACATGGCACCCACCACAAACAGCAGCGAGTCTCCCGGCAGGAAAGGCATGACGACAACGCCAGTTTCCACAAAAATCACCAGGAACAGCAGTGCGTAAACCCAGACGCCGTAGTTCTGGACAAAAGCTTCCAGGTATTTGTCGACGTGAAGAATAAAGTCGATCAGGAAAGAGATGAGTTCCATGGCGGAATCCAAACCAGGACCGCATGGCACGGGCCTGGTTGTTGGGCACAAAAAAAGTCCCAACTGGCGAACCAGTTGGGACTTGCGGTATGGTGGAGCTGGCGGGATTTGAACCCGCGTCCGCAAGCCTTTTTCGAACAGTTCTACATGTGTAGCCGTCTGCTTTGAGTCTCGCCTTTTGCATCGCGCAGTGGCACGCTATGCAAAACGCCAGTAACTTATTTTCTCGACCCACCCCAAGTTACCCGGGGCAGACCCAGCCGAATGAAATTACCCCACAGCCTGGACGGTCCGACCTTGCGATCTGACCACCCTTGCCCAGCCTATCGGCTTGCTGTTGTGAGGCTCACGCGCAATTAAGCGGCGAGTGCGAAACGTTCGTCGTTTGCAGTTAGTTTTTTTCTGCTGTTTTACGAGGTAACAGAACCTCGACATGCCCTGCTGCGCGTCCGAACCCACGTCGAAACCAGTGCAGCCCCAAGCCTCATATTTTAGGTGCATCCCAGCAATTGCAAGAGCGCAAGGGGAGAATTTATCTCGGCATGGGCTCCCCATTCCCTGACAGGCGCCTCCACACCCAGATATCCGTAGGTTGCCGCCACGGTTTTCATTCCAGCAGCATGGCCGGCCACGATGTCACGGTGATCATCGCCTACGTAAATACATCGCGATGCGTCCACATTCAGACGCCGTGCGGCTTCGAACAGCGGCTCGGGGTGGGGCTTTGTATACGGCGTGGTGTCACCACATACCAGTGCGCTGGCGCTACCCAGACTCGGCATGGAGCGAACCAATGGGTCTGCAAATCGTGTTGCCTTATTGGTCACAATGCCCCAGGGAAGCGGGGTTTGGTGCAATTGGCTTACCAGCGCAGGCACCCCCGCAAACACCGTTGTCCGCTGCAACAGGCAAACGGCGTAGTTTGCAAAGAACTCGCTTTTCAAGGCCTCATATTGCGGATCCTCTGCACCAATCTGGAATGCAACGTCCAACATGCCACGGGCACCCGATCCAGCCCTCGGGCGATAAAGACTCAGAGGAAGGGAATGCAGCCCCCTGTTTAGGCGCATCTGATCAGTTGCAGCGGCCATATCGGGCGCACTGTCGATCAATGTTCCATCGAGGTCAAAAAAAACCGCCGCAACATCGGAAAACACCATGATTTCCGGCGTCAGACAGGTTTTTGGGTTGCAAAGAGATAGTTAACGTCAGTGTCAGCGCTCATGGAATAGCGCTTGGTGATGGGGTTGTATTCCATACCGCTGGTTTGCCGCACATCCAGCGCCACGCTGCGGCAATAGGCTGCCAACTCGCTGGGTCGGATCATCTTGGCGTATTCGTGCGTTCCGCGCGGGAGCATGTTCAACACGTACTCGGCGCCCACAATGGCCAACAGAAATGACTTTGGGTTACGGTTCAGGGTCGAAAAAAACACCCAACCACCTGGCTTGACCAAATCGGCGCATGCGCGTACGACCGATGCCGGATCGGGCACATGCTCCAGCATTTCCATGCAAGTTACCAAATCAAACGCACCGGGGCTCTCGGCCGCCAGTCCTTCAGCGCTAATTTCGCGATAGGCCACGCTGGGTGTTTGCGCTTCCAGGGCGTGCAACTGGGCCACCTTGAGTGCCTTGGTCGACAGGTCAATACCCAACACATCCGCTCCACGGCGCGCCAGTGAGTCCGCGAGAATGCCGCCACCGCAACCAACATCCAGCGCCTTCAAGCCGGACACCGGGCAAATGGAATTGATCCATTCAAGACGCAAAGGATTGATCATGTGGAGCGGCCGGAATTCGCTATCCATATCCCACCAGCGGTGCGCCAATTCGGAAAACTTGGCCAACTCGGCCGGATCTGCGTTCAGGGTGTTTTTCATGCTGCAATTATGTCCACATTAGGCGAGCCATTGGCTTGTCCGGGATTCAATTCCCGCGCGACGGCTCTCCGCAAACAAAAAACCCGCCGAAGCGGGTTTTTTGTTGAATGGTAAAGACCAGTCTGATTACTTGGCTGCGCGTGTACCAACCACTTCGATCTCTACGCGGCGGTTCTTGGTACGGCCTTCTTTGGTCTTGTTGTCAGCAACAGGCTGCTTCTCGCCCTTGCCTTCGGTGTACACACGGCTCTTTTCGATACCCTTGGTCACCAAGTAAGCCTTGACAGCTTCAGAACGCTTGATCGACAGCGCCTGGTTGTACGCATCGGTACCAACGGAGTCAGTGTGACCCACGGCAATAATCACTTCCAGGTTGATGCCCTTGACCTTGCCAACCAGATCATCCAGCTTGGCTTTGCCTTCAGGCTTCAAAACAGCCTTGTCAAAGTCGAAGAATGCGTCAGCAGCGTAAGTCACCTTGCTGGCAACGGCGGGAGCTGGGGCGGGAGCAGGTGCTGGCTTAGGAGCAGGTGCTGGTGCAGCTGCTGGAGCAGGTGCTGGAGGTGCGGGGGGTGGTGCAACGATCGCGCCATCGCAGCCAACTGCTGCGGTAGCGGGAGTCCAGCTGGCATCACGCCAGCACTGGCCCACGGAGTTCTTCCAGACGTCACCGCCGGAGCTCTTCCAGTTGTGGATTTCTTGCGCGCCAGCTACTGTTGCGAGCGCTGCAGCAGCGACGGCGATTGCTACCTTGTTCAATTGTTTCATAACGTTCCTTTTGCGTAACAAACTGCAGCATCGCTGCGAATAGTTGAAATGACGCCCCAATCTGGGCCGTTCGTGCCATTGTGCCATAGCCCGCACGGCTTTTTGCGTTTGATTCGATTGCAATCGTGGACTCCTGCACACAATGCGTGCAAATGTTGCCGCCAAGCGACAACTGCCGGGCCTTAGAATTGCAGGTTGTCCCAGACAGAGCCTTGATCCATCCATGACCCAGTTCGCAAAAGAAACCCTGCCCATCAGCCTCGAGGAGGAGATGCGGCGCAGCTACCTCGATTACGCTATGAGCGTGATTGTGGGTCGGGCTCTGCCCGATGCGCGGGACGGACTCAAACCCGTGCACCGGCGAGTGCTGTTTGCCATGCACGAGCTCAACAACGACTGGAACCGCGCCTACAAGAAATCAGCGCGTATCGTAGGCGACGTGATCGGTAAATACCATCCGCACGGTGACCAGTCGGTCTACGACACCATTGTGCGCATGGCGCAGGACTTTTCCATGCGCCACATGCTGGTGGACGGTCAGGGCAATTTCGGTTCTGTGGATGGCGACAATGCAGCCGCCATGCGGTACACGGAAATCCGGCTGGCCAAAATTGCGCACGAACTGTTGGCCGATCTGGATAAGGAAACCGTGGACTTCGGCCCCAATTACGATGGCTCGGAGAAAGAACCGTTGGTGCTTCCAACGCGCATTCCCAATTTGCTGGTCAACGGCTCGGGCGGGATCGCCGTGGGCATGGCGACCAATATTCCGCCCCATAACCTGAACGAAGTGGTGGACGCCTGTCTCCACCTGCTGCGCAACCCGGACGCCAGCATTGATGAACTGATGGAAATTGTTCCGGCACCGGACTTCCCGACCGCAGGCATCATTTACGGCATCAACGGCGTAAAGGACGGCTATCGAACTGGCCGTGGCCGCGTCGTTATGCGCGCCAAATGCCACTTTGAAGACATTGACCGAGGTCAACGGCAGGCGATCATCGTCGATGAGTTGCCCTACCAGGTGAACAAAAAGACGCTGCAGGAGCGCATGGCCGAACTGGTGCACGAGAAAAAGATCGAAGGCATCAGCCACATCCAGGACGAATCCGATAAATCCGGCATGCGTCTGGTCATTGAACTCAAGCGCGGCGAGGTGCCCGAGGTCGTCCTGAATAACCTCTACAAGCAGACGCAGTTGCAGGACACGTTTGGCATGAACATGGTTGCCCTGATCAATGGTCAGCCCAAACTGTGCAACCTGAAAGACCTGATTGAGGTATTCCTCAACCATCGCCGCGAGGTGGTAACCCGTCGCACGATCTTCAACCTGCGCAAGGCGCGCGAACGTGGTCATGTACTGGAAGGTCTGGCCGTCGCACTGGCCAACATCGACGAATTCATCCGCATCATTCGTGAATCGCCGACACCGCCCGTGGCAAAGGTCGAGTTGATGGCACGCCCATGGGACAGCAAGCTGGTTCGCGAAATGCTGACCCGCACCCGTGCGGATGGCGGCGTGATCAACGCGGATGATTACCGGCCCGACGGACTTGAAAAAGCCTTTGGAATGGGTCCCGATGGACTCTATCGCCTGTCAGACACGCAAGCACAGGAAATCCTGCAAATGCGCCTGCAGCGCCTGACCGGGCTGGAGCAGGACAAGATTGTTGCTGAATACAAAGAGGTGATGGCCGAGATTGATGATTTGCTCGATATTCTGGCCAAACCCGAGCGGGTTTCGGTCATCATCGGCGATGAACTGGGTGCCATCCGGCACGAGTTCGGCCAGACCAAACTGGGAGCGCGGCGCAGCTTGGTGGAGCACAGCTCTTTCGATCTCTCCACCGAAGATCTGATCACCCCGACCGACATGGTGGTCACACTCAGTCACAGTGGTTACATCAAGAGCCAGCCCCTGAGCGAATACCGTGCGCAAAAGCGCGGCGGTCGGGGCAAGCAGGCTACCGCCACAAAAGAAGATGACTGGGTTGACCAGCTGTTCATCGCAAACACCCATGACTACATTCTGTGCTTCTCCAACCGGGGGCGCCTGTACTGGCTCAAGGTCTGGGAAGTGCCGCAAGGCTCACGCGGGTCGCGCGGACGCCCGATTGTCAACATGTTTCCGCTGCAGGAAGGCGAAAAAGTCAATGTCGTACTGCCGCTGACGGGCGAGAAGCGCAGCTTTCCAGCAGACCAATACGTCTTCATGGCAACCTCCATGGGCACCGTCAAAAAGACGGCTCTGGACGAATTCAACAACCCGCGCAAGGGCGGAATCATTGCTGTCAACCTGGATGACGGCGACTACCTGATTGGCGCAGCGCTGACGGATGGACAGCACGATGTGATGCTCTTCAGCGACGGTGGCAAGGCCGTGCGCTTTGACGAAAATGACGTGCGCCCGCTGGGGCGCAATGCCCGTGGCGTTCGGGGCATGACTCTGGAAGATGGCCAGGGCGTGATCGCCATGCTGGTGGCAGGTGACGAACAACAAAGCGTCTTGACCGCCACCCAGAACGGATATGGCAAGCGCACCAGCATCACCGAATACACCCGCCATGGTCGCGGTACCAAGGGCATGATCGCCATCCAGCAAAGCGAACGCAACGGCAAAGTTGTTGCCGCCACGCTGGTTCACGTGGACGATGAAATCATGCTCATCACGGACAAGGGCGTTCTGGTGCGCACCCGCGTGAGTGAAATTCGCGAATTGGGCCGCGCCACACAGGGCGTCACGCTGATTGGTCTGGACGAAGGATCCAAACTCAGTGGCCTGCAAAGGATTGTGGAAAACGATGCGAATTCGTCCGATCCGGAAGGCTCAGCCCAGGCCGAGGGCGACGCTGGTGAACCCACTGCAAATTGATACGCATATGAGCGGCCCCCAACAATCGGATGAACTGGCATTGTTGCGAATCGAGATCGATTCGATCGATCAGCAGTTGCTCGCCCTCGTCAATCAGCGCGCGAATGTTGCCGAAAAGGTTGGCGAACTCAAACGCAAGGAAGGCTCACCATTTTTTCGACCCGATCGCGTGGCGCAGGTCATTGCAAGGATTCAGGATGCAAACCCGGGTCCGCTGCTGAATCAGCATGTGGCTTCCATCTGGCGGGAGATCATGTCCGCATGTCTGGCTCTGGAAGCTCCGCAACGGGTGGCCGTATTGGGGCCACAAGGCACCTTCTGCGAGCAGGCAGCCATTGAGTTTTTTGGCAGTGCCGCCGACCTGATTTATTGTGCGAATTTCGACGAGGTATTCCATGCCACTGCGGCGGGTACCGCGCAATATGGTGTGGTAGGCATGGAAAACTCGACCGAAGGCGTCGTGGCCCGCTCGCTGGATCTGTTCTTGCGCTCACCGGTGCATGTGGTCGGCGAGGTCAGTCTGCTGGTTCGCCACAACTTGCTACGGCAGTCCAATTCGCTACAGGATATTGAAGTGGTTTTGGCCCACCCGCAGGCGCTGGCCCAATGCCAGGGTTGGCTTTCCCAGCACCTGCCAGGTGCAGAACGCCGGGCGGTATCGAGCAATGCAGAGGGTGCACGCCTGTGCGCTGGCAACGCCGCCTGGGCCAGCCTTGCCAGTGAGCGGGCAGCGGCGCAGTTTGGCCTGCATATCGTGGCACATGCCATCCAGGACGAGGCCTACAACCGCACACGGTTTGCCATCATCTGTCTGCCGCAGACCCTGGCCATGCCACCGGCGTCTAACAACGATTGCACGAGTCTTGTGGTCTCGGTTCCCAACCGGCCGGGCGCGGTGCACGATTTGCTGGTCCCGCTCAAGAACCATGGCGTCTCCATGACGCGCTTTGAGTCGCGCCCGGCCAAGTCGGGGCAATGGGAGTACTACTTTTATATCGACGTGGCGGGCCATCCGTCACAACCGCATGTTGCAGCCGCCTTGAGTGAGCTGAAAAGCCTTTGTGCCTTCTACAAGGTTCTGGGCGCCTACCCGGTAACTGAATGATGTTTGAACAGCTTGGCTTGATTGGATGCGGCTTGATGGGTGGTTCGTTTGCACTCGCGCTCAAGCGTGCGGGTTTGGTCAAACGCGTAGTTGGTTACAGCAAATCACCTAGCACCACCGAGCGCGCCCGCATGATGGGTGTCATTGATGTGGAGGCTCCGTCGGCCCTGCTGGCCATTTCCGGCGCAGACATTGTTCTGATTGCCGTACCGGTTGCCGCAACCGAAGCGACATTCAAGGCCATCAAACACCTGGTCAGCGCCGACATGCTGGTCATGGATGTGGGCTCCACCAAACGGGATGTCATCGATGCCGGGCGGCGCGCCCTGCGAGAGCACATCGGGTCTTTCGTTCCCGCACACCCTATCACCGGCAAGGAAGTTTCCGGTGTCGACAACGCAGACCCCGACCTGTACACCGGTCGTCAGGTGATTTTGACGCCAATAGAGCGCACCCTGACGGTGCAGTTGCAAAAGGCGGTCGATGTCTGGACGGCACTGGGCTGCCGGGTACTCAAAATGTCGCCCGAGCAGCACGACTCCGCGTTTGCGGCCGTCAGCCATCTTCCACACCTGATTGCCTTCGCCATGATCAACGCGATTTCCGGGCAACCCCAGGGCAAGGATTACCTCTCCCTGGCTGGCCCGGGTTTCAGGGATTTCACCCGCATCGCGGCCAGCGACCCCAAAGTCTGGCGTGATATTTTTGTCTCGAACCGCGAGGAACTTCTGGCCCAGTCGAAGATTTTCCAGCGAAATCTGCATGCGCTGGAGTTGATGATTTCCAGTGGCAACACCGAAGCACTGGAAGGCCTGCTGGAACAGGCCAGTGTCACCCGCGGCAGCTGGAGCATGACCTCGCGGCACAACCCCTGATGTTTTCTACTGCATTTCTGGACCTCCCGCCGCTGCACAGCGCTTCGGGCACGGTCACCCTGCCAGGCTCCAAGAGTATTTCCAACCGCGTCCTGTTGCTGGCCGCCCTGTGTGAGGGGACCACCACCATACACGACCTGCTCGACTCGGATGACACCCGCGTGATGCTGAAGGCACTTACCGCGCTGGGATGCGGTATCCGCCGCAGTGGCGTGAACCAGATTCACGTCGACGGACTGGCGGGCAAACCCGCCAGCACGCAGGCAAAGCTGTTTCTGGGCAATGCCGGAACGGCCATGCGGCCCCTGACCGCGGCGCTGGCGGTTCTGGGCGGTGACTACGAACTCAGCGGCATTGCCCGCATGCACGAGCGCCCGATCGGTGACCTGGTGGATGCACTGCGCCAGCTGGGCTGCCACATCGACTACCTGCAAAACGATGGATTTCCACCCCTGCGCATTGGCGAGACGACGCTCAGATTGCAGGAACCCATTCGGGTGCGGGGCGACGTATCGAGTCAGTTCCTGACGGCTCTGCTCATGGCACTGCCACTCGTGGCCCGCGACAACATTGTGATCGACGTGGTTGGCGAGTTGATTTCACGACCCTACATCGAAATCACGCTGAACCTGCTGCAGCGCTTTGGTGTGCAGGTGCAAAGGGACGGATGGCAGCGCTTTACCATTCCCGCTGGCTGTCGGTTGCGATCGCCAGGTGAAATCCACGTCGAGGCGGACGCCTCATCTGCTAGCTATTTCATAGCACTTGGATCAATAGCTACGAGGGCTAATGACCAAAAACATATACGGATTCAGGGTGTGGGAGCTGATTCCATCCAGGGTGACATCCGCTTCATCGAAGCTGCTCGCATGATGGGCGCCGAGATCGAAAGTGGGCCCAATTGGCTGCAGATTTCGCGTGGGTCCTGGCCTCTGAAAGCCATCGAGCTGGACTGCAACCACATTCCCGATGCAGCAATGACTCTGGGTGTCATGGCTCTCTACGCCCACGGCACCACCACCCTGCGCAACATTGCCAGCTGGCGCGTCAAGGAGACGGACCGTATTGCCGCCATGGCCACGGAGTTGCGCAAGCTCGGAGCCACCGTAGACGAGGGAGCTGATTTCATCCGGATCACGCCGCCCGCCGCAGCGAAAGATTGGCGTGCAGCATCCATCCACACCTACGACGACCACCGCATTGCCATGTGCTTTTCACTGGCCGCTTTCAATCCGGCCGGGATTGCAGTGCGCATCGAAGATCCCAAGTGCGTGGCCAAGACGTTCCCGGACTATTTTGAAGCCCTGTTCTCGGTCTGCCACCCGCCGGTGGATGCCATTCCCGTGATCTGCGTGGATGGCCCCACCGCATCGGGCAAGGGCACGCTGGCCGCCGTGCTGGCACAGACCCTGGGTTATCACCTTCTGGATTCCGGCTCGCTGTACCGCATCACCGCCCTGGCCGCCCTGCGTGCGGATCTCAGCCTGGATGCCGCCGGTGAAGATGCCATTGCGTCCCTGGTGCAACGCCTGCAGATCCGCTTTACGGGCGGGCGTGTGCTGCTGGACGGCGACGATGTGAGTGACACGATCCGCACCGAAGAAGCGGGCATGAACGCCTCCAAGGTGTCCGCCTTGCCCCGTGTTCGTGACGCGCTGATTGCGCTGCAGCACAGCTTTCGGCAGCTGCCGGGTCTGGTCGCCGATGGACGGGACATGGGCACGGTCATCTTTCCTGATGCCGCGCTCAAGGTTTTTCTCACTGCAAGCGCGGAACGAAGAGCCGAGCGGCGCTATAAACAGTTGATTTCAAAGGGAATTTCCGCTACACTCCCATCTCTTCGCGCGGACCTGGAAGCCCGTGACGCCCGGGATACTTCCCGGACCGTTGCACCGCTCAAGCCCGCAGAAGATGCCAGGCTGCTGGACAACTCGGATTTGTCGGTTGAAAAATCGGTGGGTCAGGTGTTGGACTGGTGGCAAGGCAAGCAGCCCTTCACAATAGTTTAGAAACCGTTTGAAGAAGCTGGTCGGTCCATACCGCCCCTCTCGCGCAGCAGCGCACTGGTGGTGTGGTTCAACAACTTAACCCCGCGGCCAAAACCGCGAATTAACCTGCGGTTAAAGCCGCATAAACACATGTCAGAATCTTTCGCAGACCTATTTGAAGAGTCACAAAAACGCTCGGAAACCCGCATCGGTGAAGTCGTTACCGCCGAAGTTGTTCGCATCGAACACAACTTTGTTGTGGTCAATGCCGGCCTCAAGTCCGAAGCCTATGTTCCATTGTCCGAATTCAAGAGCGACAAGGGTGAACTCGAAGTTCAAGTAGGTGAGTTTGTGTCTGTGGCCATCGTGGCCATGGAAAACGGCTACGGCGACACCATCGTCAGCCGCGACACCGCCAAGCGCCTCGCTTCGTGGATGTCCCTGGAAAAATCTCTGGAGTCCGGCGAATTTGTCACCGGCACTACATCCGGCAAGGTCAAGGGCGGCCTGACCGTTCTGGTCAATGGCATCCGCGCGTTCCTGCCAGGCTCACTCGTCGACACACGTCCTACCAAGGACCTGTCTCCGTACGAGAACAAGACCATGGAATTCAAGGTCATCAAGCTCGACCGCAAGCGCAACAACGTCGTGCTGTCACGCCGTGCCGTTGTGGAAGCATCCATGGGCGAAGAGCGCGCCAAGCTGATGCAGACCCTCAAGGAAGGTTCTGTGGTTCAGGGCGTGGTCAAGAACATCACCGAATACGGTGCGTTCGTGGACCTGGGCGGCATCGACGGCCTGCTGCACATCACCGACATGGCATGGCGCCGTGTCCGTCACCCCTCTGAAGTGGTGCAAGCCGGTCAGGAAATCACCGCCAAGATTCTCAAGTTCGACACCGAGAAGAACCGTGTCTCCCTGGGTCTGAAGCAAATGGGCGATGACCCATGGATGGGCGTGAACCGCCGCTATCCCCAGTCGACCCGCATGTTCGGCAAGATCACCAACATTGCCGACTACGGCGCGTTTGTGGAACTCGAGCCAGGCATCGAAGGTCTGGTGCACGTGTCCGAAATGGACTGGACCAACAAGAACGTGGCACCTTCCAAGATCGTTGCCCTGGGCGACGAAGTCGAAGTCATGGTTCTGGAAATCGACGAAGACAAGCGTCGCATTTCCCTGGGCATGAAGCAGTGCAAGGCCAACCCATGGCAAGAGTTTGCACAGAACACCAAGCGCGGCGACCGCGTGAAGGGTCCGATCAAATCCATCACCGACTTCGGCGTGTTCGTCGGTCTGGCTGCTGGTATCGACGGACTGGTGCACCTGTCTGACCTGTCCTGGAACGAGACCGGCGAAGCTGCCGTGCGCGAATTCAAGAAGGGCCAGGAAGTCGAGGCTTTGGTTCTGGCTGTGGACGTGGACCGCGAGCGCATCTCCCTGGGTATCAAGCAGCTGGATTCCGATCCTTTCACCACCTTCGTGTCGATCAACGACAAGGGCCAGGTTGTGACCGGCAAGGTCCGCTCCGTTGATCCTAAGGGCGCTGAAATCGACCTGGGTGACGACATCATCGGCTACCTGCGCGCATCTGAAATCTCCCGCGACCGCGTGGAAGATGCCCGCAACGTGCTGAAGGAAGGCGACGAAGTGACTGCTGTGGTTGTCAATGTGGATCGCAAGACCCGCAACATCCAGTTGTCCATCAAGGCCAAGGATGCAGCCGACCAGTCCGAAGCCATGCAAACGCTGAGCCAGCAGTCGGCGCGTGAAAACGCCGGCACAACCAGCCTGGGCGCATTGCTGCGCGCCAAGCTCGACAACAACAACTAACCCCTGCTGTTGAACTGAACAGACGGCCGGTTGCCCACGCACGTGTTGGGGCACCGGTCGTTTTTTCTTGGATGAAAATCTTCTCCCATGACACGCTCAGACCTCGTTGAAGAACTCGCCAACCGTTTTGGCCAGCTCACCCATCGCGATGCCGAATTTGCCGTCAAGGCCATTCTGGATGCGATGAACGATGCCTTGGTGGCCGGCCACCGGATCGAGATTCGCGGTTTTGGCAGTTTCTCCATAAGCCATCGTCCTCCGCGCATGGGCCGCAACCCGCGCAGCGGTGAAAGCGTGGCGATTCCCGAGAAGCGCGTACCCCATTTCAAGCCTGGCAAAGCACTGCGCGAGTCGGTCGATCAGCGCACTGCCGAACTCGAGGCGAACATCAAACCCTGATGCACGCGGCGGCGACTAGAATCCCGAGCCACAGGGGACATTGATGAAACACATTGCATGGTTCTTTAAGTGGACGCTTAAAGCAGCCATTTTTTTTACCCTTTTCGCGTTTGCGCTCAACAATCAGCACGATGCAACCGTTCGCTTTTTCTTTGGGCAGCAATGGACTGCGCCGCTGGTCCTGGTCGTGTTAAGCGCGTTTGCGCTGGGGCTCCTCATTGGAGTTCTGGGCATGGTGCCACGGTGGTGGCAGCACCGCAGGGCCGCGTCGCTGGCACGCCAGCAGCCCCAGACAGCCGCCAGTACTGCCGAAAAAACCGCTCCTGCGACGCTGCCACCCTATGGAATTTGACCTCAGCCTGATCCTGCTGGCGCTACCGGTGGCCTTTGTGCTGGGCTGGATGGCATCCCGGTTGGACATGCGCCAACTGCGCATGGAAAACCGTCAGGCGCCAAAAGCCTACTTCAAGGGACTGAATTTCCTGCTCAACGAACAGCAGGACCAGGCCATCGACGCCTTCATTGAAGCGGTTCAGAGTGACCCTGACACCTCGGAACTCCACTTTGCGCTGGGCAACCTGTTTCGCCGGCGGGGTGAGTATGAGCGTGCAGTGCGCGTGCATCAGCACCTGCTCTCGCGCGGTGATCTGACCCAGGACGACCGTCACCGGGCGCAGCATGCGTTGGCGCTGGATTACCTGAAAGCCGGTCTGCTGGACCGCGCCGAAGACGCCCTGCTCAAGCTGGAAGGCACCCGTTTTGAAGCGCAGGCACGTCTGGCGCTGCTGGCCAATTACGAACGCTCGCGCGACTGGGAGCACGCGGCGTCCATTGCACAGCGGCTCGAATCGAATGGGCAAGGCAGTTTCAAGGGACGCTTGTCCCACTACCTGTGTGAGCAGGCTGCCACTTATGCCGCCGCCAACAACCTGCCGCAGGCGCAGGCCTCACTGACCCAAGCCATGCACATCGAACCCGCTGCCCCCCGGCCCCGCATGGATCTGGCGCGTATTCAAAACCTGCAGGGCATGCCCGACCTTGCGTGTGAAACCCTGACCCAGGCCCTCACCACAGCGCCCGCAGCCGTGGCCCTGATAGCTCCACTGCTGGCCCAGTATGCTATTGCGTGTGGGCAAGGCCCCCGCACGCTCGACCGGCTGAAAGCCGTATACGTCCGTACGCCATCGCTGGATGTGCTGGACGCCATCGTTGCGCTGGAGGCATCGAGCGGTGCCCCGACTGCCACGGCCCGGGAATGGTACGCCCACCATCTCGAAAGCGAGCCCTCGCTGGTCGCCGCAGCCAAGTGGATTGCCGGCGAGAAGCTCGAGCACGAACAGTTTCATCCCCAGGTGCAGCGCGCCCTTGATGCGGCCGTCAAACCATTGACCCGCTACCGCTGCGCCGCCTGTGGCTTTGAAGCCAAGCAACATTTCTGGCAATGTCCTGGCTGCCAAGCCTGGGACAGCTATCCGGCCCGTCGAGTGGAAGAACTATGAACCCTGCTGCAATCACCCGCGAGAAAATGGCCGCCGCACGCGTACTGGTGGTTGGCGATGTCATGCTGGATCGTTACTGGTATGGCGCGGTGGACCGCATCTCGCCGGAAGCACCGGTTCCGGTGGTGCGCATCACCCGTGATGAGGAACGCACTGGCGGCGCTGCCAACGTGGCTTACAACGTGGTCACCCTGGGGGCGCAGGCCTCGCTGCTCACCGTGGTGGGGGCCGATGAGGCCAGCCATAAGCTCGAAGCCCTGGTGGCCAACACCGGCATTCAGCCCCACTTTGGGCGCGATCCGGAGCTGACAACCACCGTGAAATTGCGGATCATCGGGCGCCAGCAGCAACTGCTGCGACTCGACTTTGAAAACACGCCCAAAAACGAGCTGCTGGCCTCGCAGACTGCAGCGTTTGAGACCCTGCTGCCCTCGCACGGTGCCGTACTCTTTTCTGATTACGGCAAAGGCGGGTTGGGCCACATTACCGACATGATTGCGCGCGCACGCGCAGCCAGCAAGCCCATACTGGTGGACCCCAAGGGCAGCGACTACAACCGCTACCAGGGTGCCACTGTTATCACGCCCAACCGTGCCGAACTCCAGCAGGTCATTGGCGCTTGGCGCAACGAAGAAGACCTGCGCAGCAAAGTCCGTGTGCTGCGTGAGCAACTGGACCTGCAAGCCGTTCTGCTGACACGCAGTGAAGAAGGCATGACCCTGTTTGACGCCGATGGCGAACTGCATGTCAGCGCCCAGGCGCGTGAAGTGTTCGACGTGACCGGCGCCGGCGACACCGTCATTGCCACTATGGCGGCCCTGGTGTCTGCCGGCTTCAGCCTGCGCGATGCCGTGCCACTGGCCAACCAGGCTGGAGGCATTGTCGTAGGCAAGTTCGGAACCGCCACCGTCAGCTACGACGAACTGTTTACCCAGACCTAGAAGGAACATTCCATGACCCGCATCGTTGTAACTGGCGCCGCCGGCTTTATTGGCAGCAACATCATCAAGGGACTGAACGCCCGCGGTCTGGACGACATCATCGCGGTTGACGATCTCAAGCAGGGCGACAAGTTTCGCAATCTGGCCGCGCTGCGCATTGCCGACTATGTAGATGCCGACCAGTTTTATGACGCCTTCGCAGGCGGCTCCTACGGGCAGATCGAGGCCGTATTCCATGAAGGCGCCTGCAGTGACACCATGGAAATGGACGGCAAGTACATGATGTCCAACAACTACACGCTGTCCTGCAACCTGTTTCACGCCTGCCAGAAGCGTGGCGCGCGCCTGTTGTATGCCTCGTCTGCAGCGACCTATGGCGGCTCGGACACATTCTGTGAAGATCCGGCGTTCGAGCGCCCGCTGAACGTCTATGGCTACTCCAAACTGTTGTTTGACCAGCGCATGCGCCGCGATTGTGGCCACGATTTCCATCGCACCAAGGCCGGCAAGACAAACCAGGTCGTCGGCTTTCGCTACTTTAATGTCTATGGGCCTCAGGAGCAGCACAAGGGCCGCATGGCCAGTGTCGCGTTTCACCAGTTCAACCAGTTTCAGGCCGATGGCAAAGTCAAGCTGTTTGGCGAATACGGTGGCTATCCCGCTGGTGGCCAGATGCGCGACTTTGTATTCATTGATGATGTAGTGGCGGTCAACTTGTGGTTTTTCGATCATCCTGGTGAGTCTGGCATCTTCAACCTGGGCACCGGGAAGGCACAGCCTTTCAACGACATAGCGATCACCGTGGTCAATACCCTGCGCGAACAGCGCGGTGACGTTGCGCTGTCGCTCGAACAGGCGGTATCAGATGGACTCATCGAATACATCGCCTTCCCCGACGCGCTGCGCGGCAAATACCAAAGCTATACCCAGGCAGACCTCAGCGCACTGCGCAGCACGGGATGTGACCATGTATTTGCCGACGTGCAACAGGGTGTGCGCAGTTATGTGCAAACGCTGTCGGGCTTGAAGTAATTTTTTCTACGCACTCAGGGGTAAGGACCCACAGGTGTTGTTGCTTGACGCGTCAACGCGCCGCACCGGGCGGGCGTTGAGTGCTGACAGCCGCTGCGTGCTGCCACCCTCCCGTTTCACACTTTCTTTGAAGGAATTGCCCATGTTGAAAAAATTTCTGACCATCATCGCCATGCTGTATGCCGCAAGCGCCTTTGCAGCAGTGGAAGTCAACAAGGCCAATGCCGCCGACCTTGACAGTATCAAGGGCATCGGCCCGGCCGTTTCGACCCGGATTCTCGATGAACGCAAAAAAGGCAAATTCAAGGACTGGAACGACTTCATTGAGCGCGTCAAAGGCATCGGTGAGGGTAATGCTGCCAAGTTCTCTAATGAGGGCCTTACGGTCAATGGCGCGGTATTCAAGGGCGCAGCTACAGCTCCGGCCGCCAAGGCGGACGCGAAACCTGCTGCGCCTGCAGCATCGGCCAGCGCCCCCAAAAAATAAGCACACTCCTGCCTCGACAAGAACCCGCTCCGGCGGGGTTTTCTTTGCCGTTTGAGTTGGAGAAACTCAGCACAAACCACGCAACTGCCCGATCCCGCGCGCCCGACGCTCAAGCTGTGCTGGAAACACGCGATTGCGACGAGGACTTATCGGGGAACGGGTTTGTAGTCCACGATTTCTGACTTTTCGTACTCAACAATTGAGCCCGTATGGGAGCGAAACAGACGTTCGCCCTTGACTCGCAACATCGTGCTGGGGTTGATCCAGGAAGTCGCTGTCAAAGCGGTACGCCCGCCGGCAAAGTCCGCGTATCCATAAGCCTGGACTTTGAATGCCTTGATCGTTCGACCCATGAACAGCACATCTTCCAGCGCCGTCACTTTGTGGTCCCAATACACGTTCTCAAGAACGCCATCTGGACGAAGGTTGGTGTACGCCGAGCGCCACTGCTTTCCCAATGCAATGTCTGAAGGCGCACCCAGCACGGGTGGATTCTTGATACCAAATCGGTTCTCAATGATGGCGCCCATTTGCGTCCAGCGGGCCACTCCATTGTTAAAAACCACGGTTTCTGAGTCTGCACTGGTGACCCGCAAAACCTGCCTGTTCGTTTTGTTGCTCAAACCATCCGTCACTTCAAACGTGAACTGGTCCCCTTTTGCAAAGCGGTTAGCACCTGCCAGCATTGGCTTGACACCGTTCTTGTCAGGTTGCACAGCAATCTTTGCTGATTGCAGTTGGGCGACGCGAAACTGCGCCTGCTCCGCGATGGCACCGCCGGGGTATTTCAGCAGGAATGCATAGAAGTCCTCGGCATTGCTGCTTCCCTTTACTTTTTCCCAGTCGCTTGCTTCCTGCTGGAAGGCAATTGCCGTTGCTTTTTCATCGGGCTTGATCGCTCTGACCACTTGCCCGCTATTGAAGTAAAAGTCTTCCTCCAGGCTGGTCGATTCCCATGGAATTTGACGTCCTTGGCTTTGTTTTCTGACGTTGATTCGGACCCGCTTGAATACGTCTTCAATCCTGGCAACCGGTTTTTCCAGTTCTTCCAGCAGGTATTGCGTGTATAGCCCGTTCCCCGACGCGGTGTCCCCATCGCTGGCCACGTTGCCAGGAGCCGTCGCGTAAGCCAGAAATGTTCCCGCGGGTGCGTCAACCGGGGCCAGGCCCTTCTCACTGCCAAATGCTACAAACGGGCTGTCCCGGCATGCGTCCAAGACCAGAATGTTCATCCGGTTACCCGCACCGCGAAACGCCTCGATGACCAGATTCACATCGATCGTCTGGTTTGGCACGTCGGCCGACTTTGACAACATCGCATCCACTGGAACCATGTAGTTGCGCCAGTTCATTTGAATGCCGTGTCCGGCGTAATACAGCATGCCAACGCCCCGCTTGTCATTGAGGGCGTTCTGCATCTTTGCGATGGCATCGCGCATCTGTGCCCGGTTTCCGTCGCGTACTTCGACCACGGTAAAGCCCAGCTTCTTCAAGGTATGCGCCATGGCACGCGCGTCATTTCCGGGGTTCGTCAGCAGAGCGTCGCCTGCATACGCTGAATTGCCAATGACCAGCGCAATACGGATATCCATAGGCGCCTGCGCGACAACTGGCAAGGCAGACAACGCCACCGCAAGCGCCATGGCTTTGCAGGAAGTCTTCATGGTTTCCACATTGCGTTGCATCGTTTGACCTTGTTTGACCGACAGGCATTCCAACCGGGTAAATTCAAGTATGTCACAGGTTGTTGGCATGCAAGCGCCCTTGGCGCTGCCGGTGAAAACATGGCCCCAATGGGCTAGACTTGTTCAAACACTTTGATTGGATCTTGTCCAGTGAATTGCCCCTCCCGCTACCTGTGGGCCAATTTTTCCGGTGCCCTTCGGCATGGCTTGCTGGTGCTGGCTGGCTGTCTTGCCGGCTTTTGCGTAATGGCGCAAGCCGCCTCTTCATCGGGGAACCCACCGGACGCGAAACCGGTTCTGCGTTTTGCGGTGTTGTCGTTCCGTCCCGTGCCGGAGATGATGGCACGATGGCAGCCGATGGCCCAGTACCTTGCCGAGAAAATACCCAGCCATCGCGTTGAACTCCTGCCCCTCGATTACCCTGAGCTCGAGCTGGCGGTCCGCGAGCGCCGACTCGATCTGGTTCTGACGCAACCGGCGCACTATGTGGCCCTTTCGGTTGCCCAACAACTCTATTCCCCATTGGCGACGCTGGTAGAGTCTGAACAGGGACTGGCAATGACCGAATTTGGTGGCGTGATTCTGGTCAAGGCTGATCACCCCGCCATCCACAGACTGAGCGATCTGCGCGACCGGCGCATCGCTACCAGCAACCGCGAGTCATTCGGCGGCTTTCAGGTGCAGGCGTTCGAGTTGCTCGAACTCGGCGTTGCGCTGAGTGACGAACAGATCATCGAAACCAAAACCCAGGATGGCGTCATCGCCGCCCTGAAAGACGGCCGCGCAGACGCGGGCTTTGTGCGCACCGGCCTGCTTGAACAGATGCTCAAGGAAAGCAAGCTTGCCATGGCCGACTTCAGAATCCTGAAGTCCGACAAGACGCCGGATTACCCGCTGCGCCTGTCCACGCGGCTGTATCCGCAATGGGCGCTGGCGGCCATGCCCTGGCTTGATCAGACCACCGCCCGCCAGGTGGCCGGCGCGATGTTGTCGCTGCCACATGACGGCGATGTTGCACGGAAGTCGCGCATCAGCGGTTTCAATATTCCCGGCGAGTACCGATCGGTCGAACGGGTCATGCGGGCTTTGCGCGTTGCACCGTTTGAAAAGCGTGTTCCGTTGCAGGTCATTTGGGAGGATTACCGCCCCATTGCCATCGGCTTGTTCCTGTTGATGCTCGCAACCGCTGGCTGGATTCTGTATTCCGCACTGCAGGCACGGCATCAGCGCCGGCTGAATTTCGTCGCACTGCGCGAAAGCGAAAGGCGTTTCTCCGACTTTGCCCATGCCGCCTCGGATTGGCTCTGGGAAATGGATGCCGATCTGCGCTTCATCTATTTTTCGGCGCGATTTATCGAGACCATCGGGATTGATCCTGCGCACCTGCTGGGCAAGACCCGACACGAGCTGTTTGCACCCGGTGAAGTCGTTGATCCAAATGGTTCTGATCATCTGCGTTTCTGGAGCAGCACTTGCCGTTCAAGGGCTTCGAGTACCGCATGCTTCTGCCCAGCGGTGCCATGCCGTACGTCAGCATCAGCGGCAAGCCGTTGTTCGACGCTTCAGGACATTTCAAGGGCTATCGTGGCGTGGGGCATGACATCAGCCAGCGCAAACAGGCCGAGGAGCAATTGCGCCAGGCCGCCACGGTGTTCGAGCATGCCATCGAAGGCATCGTCATCACCGATTTGAACGGAAACATTCTCGATGTCAATGCTGCGTTCACTGCGATCACGGGGTATGAACGCCACGAAGTAGTGGGACAGAACCCGCGCATGCTCAGCTCAGGACGTCAGGGGCAGGAGTTTTACGCAGCGATGTGGGCGGCGCTGGCACATGATGGGCTGTGGAGCGGAGAACTTTGGAACCAGCGCAAAGATGGCACGTTGTATCTGGAAATGCTGACCATCACGTCCGTACCCGATCCGCAGAATAAAGTCTCGCATTTCGTGGGAATGTTCCATGACATCACCACGCTCAAAGAGCAGCAGCGCCGGCTTGAACATTTTGCACACTACGACGCGCTGACCCAGTTGCCCAATCGGGTTCTGCTGGCCGACCGGCTGCAGCAGGCCATCAGCCAGGCTGATCGTCGCCAGTCCGGAATTGCCGTGGTGTATCTGGACCTTGATGGTTTCAAGGCAATCAACGATCTCCACGGTCATTCCTGCGGCGACACCTTGCTGATTGAATTGGCAGCGCGCATGAAGCATGCGCTGCGCGATGGCGACACACTGGCCCGCCTGGGCGGCGACGAGTTTGTCGCGGTGCTGCTCGATTTCAAGGACCATGCCGAAAGTACCCCGATCCTGAACCGTCTGTTGCAGCTGACAGCCTCACTCGTGCGCATCAATGAAGAGGAAGTATGTGTCTCGGCCAGCCTCGGGGTGACTTTCTTTCCACAAAACGAGATCATGGATGCCGACCAGCTGCTGCGCCAGGCCGATCAGGCCATGTATGTTGCCAAGCAAAGCGGCAAGAACCGGTACCACATTTTCGATGCCGATCAGGATCGCGCCATTCGTGGCCGGCACGAAAGCCTGGAGCGGATTCGCGAGGCGCTCGAAAAAGAGGAATTTGTCCTTTACTACCAGCCCAAGATCAACATGCGCAGTGCCGAGGTGGTCGGCGCCGAGGCCCTGATCCGCTGGCAGCACCCCGAACTGGGACTCCTGCCGCCCTCCCAGTTTCTACCCCTGGTACAGGACCATGAACTGATCACGCCTATCGGTGACTGGGTCATTGAAAGCGCACTGCGACAGATGGAGTCCTGGCAGGCGCAAGGCTTGTCGCTATCGGTCAGCGTCAACGTTGCCGGGCGGCAAATGCAGGCGAGCGACTTTCTGGACAAGCTCCGCGCTGCGCTGCAACGCCATCCTGGAGTGGCCCACATGCTGGATCTGGAAGTCCTTGAATCGAGTGCACTGGATGACATTGCCCGAATTTCCGGGTTGATGGCCGCCTGCAAGGACATGGGGGTTGGCTTTGACCTGGACGACTTCGGGACCGGCTATTCTTCGCTGACCTATCTCAAGCGATTGCCTGCCCAAACACTGAAGATCGACCAGAGCTTTGTGCGCGACATGCTGGAAGACCCGGATGACCTCGCCATCCTCGACGGCATCATCGGCCTGGCCGAATCCTTCCAGCGCAACACCATTGCAGAGGGGGTCGAAACCGATGCCCACATCCAGATGCTGCTGCGCCTGGGTTGCGATCTGGGGCAGGGCTACGCCATTGCCAGACCCATGCCGGCCATGGATATTCCCGCCTGGGTGGTGGGCAGGCAGGCACCGACCACCGAATCGCCACCCAAGATTGCTCGCGAAGAACTGCCGGTGCTGTTTGCCATGACCGAGCATCGTGCCTGGATCAAAGCACTCACGCTCAACCTGCATGACCGGCAAAACGTGCCCCCGGCACTCGATCACCATCAATGCCGTTTCGGGCAGTGGCTGGACCGCACCGGTTCACGCTTGTATGCCAACCACCCGCATTTGCCAGAAATCCTTTCGCTACATGAAGATATTCATCACCGCGCGACCGAACTTTTGACCGTGAAGCAGCGTGATCAGATTGACGACGATGGGGCACGCCTTGGCATTCGCGCCATCGAAGCCGTAAGCGACGCGCTACTGGCAGCGCTGGAAACCCTTCTGGAGCGCCGCCCCTGAAGCCAGCAAGTGTGCCGGGTGCAGGACGGCACAAATCAGCGTAATTCGCGCCTCAGACCAAGGCGATTAAGTCGGTAACCCCTGGATCAATACCCGCCTGCATCAGCAGGGCCGTCACCTGCCCCCGATGGTGGGTCTGGTGGTTGAAGAAGTGGGTCATGGCCTGCCAGGCAGGGTGTTCGCGCTGAACGCCTTTGGAGTTGGCGTAGCGCATGGTGAATTGTGAAAAGCCGTCCGGCATATCCGTGACCCACTGCACGATGGCGGCGTCCAGTTGGGTGCGCCTGACGCGCAGGGCAGCCCAGTCGTCAAACAGGATGCTGTCAAGACCTGCACCGGGTGGCAGGTCGAGCAGCTCACCACCCAAGGCAGCGGCTTGCCAGCCATGGTCCAGACCACACTGCCACAGCCGTTTCAACCACACCTGGTCGCCCACCACCAGATGGTTCAGCGTGCGATGGATGGAGCCAAAGAACGCGCCGCGATCCTGCTTGCGCTGTGCATCACTCAGGCCCTCACAGGCATCGAACAGGCGTGTGTTAAACCACTGGTTGTAGCGGGCCAGAAAGCGGTAGTTGTCGGCAAAGGCGTCCATAACGCATTGTGCCGTGCGCAGTCAGGGTGCGCCAAAACCCCCACCCCCGGGTGTGTGGATCTCAAACACATCACCGGCAGCATCTCCGCCTGCCCGATGTAGTTCAACTCTTCCACCGTGCCATGGGTGCACACCACACGGTTGATACCGGGCTGGCCGCCATCACGCCCAGCGCACCAAACAGCGCATTGGTGATGCAGCTCGACGTTTCCACATTGCCTGCCACCACCGACGCGGGTGGATTGGGGTTGAGCATGGAACCCGCCGGGATGATGACCTTGATGGGCTTGAGGCACCCCGCCCGCCAGCGGCGAGGCGAGGAAGAGCACCACATTCGCCACCTCCTCCGGCCAGCCCATGCGGCCGAAGCCCGAAGGATTGGCCAGGGGCGACGAGGCAGCCCCAGGGACAAATAGCCCGGTCTAATGACACATGACGCGGGTTCCGGCGGCGAGGTCCTTCGGAACCGCGGGTCCACCCGCGCCGCCCGGATTGTTCAACTCTGCCACCCCAAGCTCGATGGGTGACGAGGTGCCCCAGGGACCGAGCCGCCTGTGTTGGGTGCCGTTCTGGCGGCTCCGCACCCGGGGGTCATGGAAGATCACCGCGAAGTTGACGTTCTCCCCCACCATGCTACGCAGGACGAGGTAGTAGCTCACGGTGCTGCGCGTCGAGGTGGAATGCGTGATGGTGTAGAAGCTCGCCGCCTCCAGCTTGCCGCGGCAGTAGAAGTTGCCCTGAGCGGCAGCGTCGGTCAGCGGCGCCAAGGCCAGGGCCGTGGTCGCGGTCATCGAAAGAATCAATTGCCAGGTCATTGTTTCTCTCCTGCCTTGTCGTTTCGGATGGCGATCGCGCGGCCCCGATGCAACAAAGCCTAGACGGCGCCTCTCTGCTTGGCCAATCCGCCGCGACTTTGCCGCGGATCAACAGATAAGCCATTCAACCGCACGAGCCGCAGTATAGACCTCAGCAACAGGCTTCGAACCCCGAGCGAACCCTGGATTTCCCGCCCGTGTGGCATGTTCACCATAAAAAAGCGCCGTAAGCACAACCCATAGCGTTGCGACGGGTGCGTCGGGCGCAGGCCTAGGTGATGAGCGGTGATGGACAAGGGGCGTGGTATTTACACCGTAGGC
>JBPOIP010000153.1:0-25420 GCA_052034395.1 Pseudomonadota bacterium | reverse complement strand
AGCGGCGTCAGGTCCTGCGGTGAGCCCTCCAGGCGCTGCGACACGGACAGCAACCCCAGCAATTCCATCAGATGGGGCAGGGCGAGTTGGGGGACGGTGGCCAGACACAGCGGTCCGGGCGGGGCAGCATGGGAAATAAGCAGGTGCATGGGCCAATTGTGCTGCATGGGTGCCACAATCCGGGCATGCTGATATTTCCATACGAGTTGCGCGTCGGGTGGCGCTACACGCGGGCCGGGCGTACGACCCGGCGCAACGGGTTTATTTCATTCATTTCCGGCGTTTCCATGCTGGGCATCGCACTGGGGGTGGCCGCGCTGGTCATTGTGCTCAGCGTGATGAACGGATTCCAGAAGGAAGTGCGTGACCGCATGCTCAGTGTGGTTTCTCACGTCGAAATCTACGCCGGTGGCGGGCAGGCGCTGGCCGATGTCAACCAGACGCTGGCGCAGGCACGCGCCAACCCGCAGGTTGTGGGTGCTGCACCTTTTATAGCAGCACAGGCCCTGTTGGCGAGGGGTGAGGACATGAAAGGAGTCATGGTGCGGGGGATAGACCCGGCCCAGGAGCCTGCCGTCACCGACCTGGCGGCCGGCGCGCAGGCCCGCGTGCTGACCACACTGGTACCCGGTGGGTTTGGCGTGGTGCTGGGCTCCGAGCTGGCCCGTTCGCTGGGTGTGCGCACCGGTGACCGCGTGACCCTGGTGTCGCCCAGCGGCCAGGTGACCCCGGCGGGTGTGGTGCCGCGCCTCAAGCAAATGACCGTGGTGGGCACATTTGACTCCGGGCATTTTGAATACGACTCGGCCCTGGCCATGGTCCATGTGGAGGACGCCGCCAAAATCTTCCGGCTTGAAGGTCCTTCCGGCGTGCGGCTCAAGCTGCAGGATCTGCATCGGGCGCGCCAGGTTGCCGATGAACTCAGCCGTAGCCTGACCGGCGACCTCTACATCCGCGACTGGACACGCCAGAACCGTACCTGGTTCGCCGCGGTTCAGGTCGAGAAGCGCATGATGTTCATCATCCTGACCCTCATCGTGGCGGTTGCAGCCTTCAATCTGGTGAGCACGCTGGTGATGACGGTGACCGACAAGCGTGCCGACATTGCCATCCTTCGCACGCTCGGGGCCAGCCCGGCCAGCATCATGGGCATTTTTGTGGTGCAGGGGGCCATGGTGGGGGTGATGGGGACGCTGGCCGGCCTGCTGATGGGGTTGGGCGTGGCCTTCAATATCGATGTGATCGTGCCGGCGCTCGAACAACTGCTGGGGGCCAGTTTCCTGCCCAAAGACATTTACCTGATCAGCCGCATGCCCAGCGATCCCCAGCAGGCCGATATCCTGCCTGTGGCAGTCATCGCACTGGTGCTGGCTTTTGCGGCCACCCTGTACCCCAGCTGGCGCGCCAGCCGTGTCAACCCGGCAGAGGCCTTGCGCTATGAGTGATATTGCCCCCACGCTCGGCACTGACGTGTCCTCGCTGCCCCCCGAGGGGGCCCTCGCGCCTACGGGCGGCCCGTCGCCGCTCAATGCCTCGCCCGTTGCATCGGCGTTGGGCGCTGCGCACTACCGCCAGATGGCGGAATTGGGGCGCCCGGCCCCAGCCACCGTGGGTGAGCTTGTGCTGCGCGCACAGGGTCTGACCAAGCGCTTTACCGAGGGGCGGCTGGATGTGACGGTGCTGCAGGGTGTGGACCTGCAGGTTCACCGGGGCGAGACACTGGCCATCGTGGGTGCGTCGGGTTCGGGCAAAAGCACGCTGCTGCATCTGCTGGGTGGGCTGGATGCACCAACCAGCGGCAGTGTCCATCTGCATGGGCAGGACCTGTCGCATCTGCGCGCCGCCGAACAGGGCCGCCTGCGCAACCGGCACCTGGGTTTTGTCTACCAGTTTCACCACCTGCTGCCGGAGTTCAGCGCGCTGGACAACGTGGCCATGCCTTTGACCATCCGGCGCGTGCCTCCCGCAGAATCCGCGCAGGCCGCCATGAAGATGCTGGCCAGCGTGGGCCTGCAGGATCGCCTGCACCACCGCCCGGCCGAACTCTCCGGGGGCGAGCGCCAGCGGGTTGCCATAGCCCGCGCCCTGGTCACCCAGCCCGACTGTGTGCTGGCGGACGAGCCCACCGGCAACCTGGACCGCAGCACGGCGGATGGCGTTTTTGACCTGATGCTGAACCTGGCGCGCGACAACGGTACTGCATTTGTGCTGGTCACCCACGACGCGTCGCTGGCGGCGCGCTGCAGCCGCCAGTTGAAATTGGTGTCCGGCAGGCTGACCCCGGCGTGAGCGCCGCAAGCGCAGCAAGCCATGCCATGGATCGATACCCACTGCCACCTGGATGCACCGGAACTTTGTGAGCCAAATCAGGCTTCTGCCCGCATCATCCGTCAGCAAGCTGCTATCAATGGTGTAGCGCACTGCGTGATTCCTGCCGTCCAAGTGGCCAATTTCGGTGCCGTGCGCACGCTGGCCCACGCGCTGGGTGACAGCTACTGCCTGGGTATTCACCCGCTGTACGTCAAGCAGGCCGAGCCGGATGACCTGCGTTTGCTCGAGGCTGCGCTGCACGCCAACCGCGATGATCCCAGACTGGTGGCTGTGGGCGAGATCGGGCTGGACTACTTCGTGCCGGAGTTGTGTGCGAGCCCGCTCAAGGAAAAGCAGGAGTTCTTTTACCGCGAACAGCTCAAGCTCGCGCGCCAGTTCGGGTTGCCGGTGGTGCTGCATGTTCGCCGATCGGCCGACCGCCTGCTCAAGCATCTGCGCGACCGTGGGGCAGGCGGACCCGCGTGGTCGGGTATTGCCCATGCCTTTAACGGCAGCGACACGCAGGCCCGGGCATTTGTCGGGCTGGGTTTCAAGCTGGGATTCGGTGGTGCGGTCACCTTTGAGCGTGCGCTGCAGCTGAGGCGTCTGGTGCGCACGCTGCCGCTGGAGTCCCTGGTTCTGGAGACCGATGCGCCCGATATTCCCCCGCACTGGCTCTACACCCCGGCGCAGGACCGGCTGACCGGTGTACCGCAAGGCATCAACACGCCGGGCGAATTGCCCCAAATTGCGGGCGTAGTGGCGCAACTGCGCGGCATGTCCCTGGAGGCACTGGCCGAAGCCACGACACGCAATGCCTGTGAAGCGCTGCCGAAACTGGCACCGCTGCTGGTATAAATCCCCATGGCCAATAAACCAACCCTGTCGCTGCCGGAAGTCAATTTTTCAGACGAAGGGCCTATCCGGCACCTGCATCTGGACAGCATCTGGATACAGGGCTCCATGCTGGTTGCTGCGCCGACAGTGCTGGTGCATGAATATGTCCAGCGCATGATGGCCTGGCTGTTGTTCGTGGACCCCAGCGGGGCTCCCAAACGTCAGGCGCTTCAGCTGGGCTTGGGCGCCGCTTCCCTGACCAAGTTCTGCCACAAGGTGGTGCGCATGAAGACGGCGGCGATCGAACTCAACCCGCAGGTTGTGGCTGCCTGCCGGGGCTGGTTCAAACTGCCACAGGACGATAACCGGCTGCAGGTGATTCTCGGTGACGCCGAAGAGGCGATCCGGGAGCCGAGATGGCAGGGCGCAGTCGATGCCCTGCAGGTGGATCTGTACGACCAGGAGGCGGCAGGCCCGGTGCTCGATAGTGCGGCGTTTTATGCCGACTGCCGCAAGGTGCTGACCGATGATGGCTGCATGACCGTCAACCTGTTTGGCCGCTCATCGAGCTTTCAGCGCAGTGTGGACAACATGACGCAGGCTTTTGGCGCGGATGCCCTGTGGGCGTTCAAGGCCACGCGTGAGGGCAATACCGTGGTTTTGGCCCAACGCACACCTGTGCGCCCGACACGTTCCCTGCTGATGGAACGCGCCGACTTCATTCAGCGCCAATGGGGCCTGCCTGCTGACAAGTGGGTCCGTGTTTTTAAACCGGTGAATCCATGACTGCACACTCTCCACATGCACAGCATCCGCAACCCGCACCGCATCCCAAAAAGGGGCATTCCGGTCCCCTAGACTGGCGCCGGTTGGTGGAGTGGCTGCATGCCGATGGCGTGATCTCGGACGATCAGGCGACCCGCACCATTGCCCGCTGTGCGCAAGCCGAAAGCGTGCAGCATCCATTGGTGCGCCTGGCCAGTGTCTCCATGCGCAGGGCGGTGGACAATAAGCCGCTGGACATCGAAATGCTGACCCAGTGGCTGGCGGCGCGCGTGGGCATGGACTACCTGCGCATTGACCCGCTGAAGGTCGATGTCAGCAAGGTGGCCGATGCCATGGGGGCGGTGTATGCCGAGCGCCACCGCATTCTGACCGTGGTGGTCAATGCCAGCGAAATCACGGTGGCCACATCGGAGCCGTTTGTCATCGACTGGGTAGCCGAAGTGGAGCGCCAGTCGCGCCGCAGTGTGCGCCGCGTGCTGGCCAGCCCGCAGGAGATTCACCGCTTCACAGCCGAGTTTTATGCCCTGGCCAAGTCCGTCAAGGCGGCCAACAAATCGGGTGTGAACAACGGTGCAACGTTCGAGCAGCTGGTGGAGTTGGGAAAGTCCAACAAGCAGATCGACGCCAACGACCAGAGCGTGGTGCAGGTCGTGGACTGGCTGTGGCAATACGCCTTTGACCAGCGCGCCAGTGACATCCACCTGGAGCCCCGGCGCGACCAGGGCGTGATCCGCTTTCGCATCGACGGCGTGCTGCATCAGGTGTACCAGATGCCCATGGGCGTGCTCAATGCCATGACGGCGCGCATCAAACTGCTGGGGCGCATGGATGTGATCGAGCGCAGGCGCCCGCAGGACGGGCGCATCAAGACCCGCAATCCGGGCGGTGACGAGATTGAAATGCGGATCTCCACCCTGCCCACTGCGTTCGGCGAAAAGATGGTGATGCGGATTTTTGACCCCGACAACACGGCCAAGGATCTCGACGCACTGGGTTTCTCCAGCCACGACGGGCAGCGTTGGGATGCGTTGGTCAAGCGCCCGCACGGCATTATTCTGGTGACCGGTCCTACCGGATCGGGCAAGACGACCACGCTGTACGCCACGCTCAAGCGGGTGGCCACCGAAGAGGTCAACGTCAGCACCGTGGAAGACCCGATTGAAATGATCGAGCCCGCGTTCAACCAGACCCAGGTGCAGCCACAGATCGACTTTGGTTTTCCTCAGGGGTTGCGGGCGCTGATGCGACAGGACCCCGACATCATCATGGTGGGTGAAATTCGCGACCAGGAAACGGCCGAAATGGCCGTGCAGGCGGCGCTCACGGGACATCTGGTCTTTTCGACCCTCCATACCAACGATGCGCCATCGGCCATCACGCGCCTGATGGAGCTGGGTATTCCCCAGTACCTGATCAATGCCACCTTGCTGGGCGTACTGGCTCAGCGGCTGGTGCGCACGCTGTGCAAGAACTGCAAGGTGCGTGACCTGGAATCCACCCGCGAGGAACTGGCGGAGTTGATCAAGCCCTGGCAGATCAACGGCGGATACAAGCCCTACAAGCCCGTGGGTTGTGTGGATTGCCGCATGACCGGCTTCATGGGCCGCATGGGGCTCTACGAGTTGCTGACGGTGACCGATGCCTTCAAGGCCCGGGTCACGGCGGACCCCGTTATTGACAACCTGCGTCGCCAGGCCATCACGGACGGCATGCGCCCGCTTCGTTTGGCCGGTGCCTTGCGCGTGGGTGAAGGGCAAACGGTGATTGAAGAAGTGTTGACCTCCACGCCACCGCTGGTTTGAGCGCACGGGCCTTTGTGGCACACTGAGCCGGTCAATGGGCGCAGACCCTATTTGTTTACAGGAGACAGCTGTAGTGAGTATCAAGAGTCAAAAAGATTTTTTTTCCGGCCTCATGTTCATGACCGTTGGCGTGTCCTTCGCATGGGGTGCCAGCAGCTACACCATCGGTACCGGAGCCCGCATGGGCCCGGGTTATTTCCCGCTGGCGCTCGGTGTGCTGCTGACGATTCTGGGTGCCATCATTACTTTCAAGGCACTCGTTGTGGAGACCGTGGATGGGGACCCGATTGGCGCTTTTGCCTGGAAGCCCCTGATCTTCATCATTCTGGCCAATCTGGTGTTTGGCGCCATGATTGGCGGCTTGCCCAGCATCCATTTGCCGCCCCTGGGGCTGATTGCCGGAATCTATGCACTCACATTTATTGCCAGCCTGGCAGGAGACCGGTTCAACTTCAAGGAGGCCATCATTCTGGCTACCATTCTGGCCATCCTGAGCTACTTCGCCTTCATCAAACTGCTTAATCTGCAGTTCCCGGTTTGGCCTGCTTTCCTTACTGCCTGATCAGGAATTGTCATGGAACTATTCAACAATCTCGCGCTGGGTTTCGGGGTCGCGTTCACGCTGCAAAACCTGATGTATGCATTCGTGGGCTGCCTGCTGGGTACCGTGATTGGTGTCCTGCCCGGCATTGGCCCGCTGGCCACCATCGCCATGCTGCTGCCCGCCACCTACGCGTTGCCACCGGTCGCCGCACTGATCATGCTGGCCGGCATTTATTACGGCGCACAGTACGGTGGTTCCACCACGGCCATTCTGGTCAATCTGCCAGGCGAGTCGTCGTCGGTGGTGACCGTGATTGATGGCTACCAGATGGCGCGCAATGGCCGCGCGGGTCCGGCGCTGGCCGCCGCCGGATTGGGGTCGTTTTTTGCCGGGTGCGTGGGCACCCTGATTCTGGCCGCCTTTGCGGCACCCTTGACCGAACTGGCATTCAAGTTTGGTCCGGCCGAGTATTTTTCGCTGATGATTCTGGGCCTCATCGGTGCCGTGGTGCTGGCCGCTGGGTCCTTGCTCAAGGCCATCGCCATGATTGTGCTGGGATTGCTGCTGGGGATGGTGGGTACGGACGTGAACTCGGGCGTGGCGCGGTTCAGTTTCGACATCCCTGAAATGACTGACGGCATTGGCTTCATTGTCATTGCCATGGGGGTGTTTGGTTACGGTGAAATCATCAGCAACCTGGGCAAACACGAAAGCGAGCGTCAGGTCTTTACGGCCAATGTGACCGGCCTGATGCCAACCAAAGAAGACTTTCGCCGCATGGTGCCCGCCGTGTTGCGCGGAACGGCGCTGGGCTCGCTGCTGGGCATACTGCCCGGCGGTGGGGCTGTCATGGCGGCTTTTGCCGCCTACACGCTGGAAAAGAAGACGGTGCTCAAGCCCGGTGAGGTGCCCTTTGGCAAAGGCAACATCCGCGGTGTGGCCGCCCCCGAGGCGGCCAACAATGCGGGCGCGCAAACCTCATTCATTCCGCTCCTGACCCTGGGCATTCCGCCCAACGCCGTCATGGCGCTGATGGTGGGGGCCATGACGATCCACAACATCCAGCCCGGCCCGCAGGTCATGACCAGCAACCCCGAGTTGTTCTGGGGCCTGATCGCTTCCATGTGGATTGGCAACCTGATGCTGATTACATTGAACCTGCCCCTCATTGGGATCTGGATTCGCCTGCTCAGCGTTCCCTATCGCTGGTTGTTTCCGTCCATCGTGCTGTTCTGTGCCATTGGTGTCTATTCCACCAACAACAGTGTCTTTGACATCCGCATGGTCGGTATATTTGGTTTCATTGGCTATGTGTTCATCAAGCTGGGTACCGAGCCGGCACCGCTGTTGCTCGGATTCATTCTGGGGCCGATGATGGAGGAGTACCTGCGCCGCGCGCTGCTGCTGTCGCGCGGGGACTGGAGTGTGTTTGTGACCCGTCCGATTTCGGCCGGCCTGCTGGCCGGGGCCGTGATCCTGCTGGTGCTGGTGCTGATGCCTTCGGTCAAGTCAAAACGCGAAGAAGCGTTTGTCGACGATTGACGCCCAGGCGCGCCCGCCACAGTGCCGGGCTCCAGCACGATTTCAACCTTTGTCGGCGCGCCATAGGTTTTTCCAATCTGATTGATTGGATCAATCAAACCACAGACTCCCATAGAAGCCCTAAGATTCACCCTGTTCACTGTAGAACGTAACCAGAAGGATCCCCAACATGTCATTGATCAACACACCCGTCCAGCCCTTCAAGAACGATGCTTTCCACAATGGAAAGTTCGTGACCGTGACCAACGAGACCCTCAAAGGCAAATGGAATGTGTTTATTTTCATGCCCGCAGCTTTCACTTTCAACTGCCCCACGGAAGTGGAAGACGCGGCTGACCATTACGCTGAGTTCCAGAAGGCGGGTGCCGAGGTCTATATCGTGACCACTGACACCCATTTCGCCCATAAGGTGTGGCACGAGACGTCGCCTGCTGTCAGCAAGGCCAAGTTCCCGCTGATCGGCGACCCCACGCATGCCCTGACACGCGCATTTGACGTGCATATCGACGCAGAAGGCCTGGCACTGCGCGGCACCTTCGTCATCAACCCCGATGGCGTGATCAAGACGATGGAAGTGCACTCCAACGAGATCGCCCGCGATGTCAAGGAAACCCTGCGCAAGCTCAAGGCGGCCCAGTACACCGCTGCCCATCCCGGCCAGGTGTGCCCTGCCAAGTGGAATGAAGGCGCCAAGACCATTGCCCCGTCGATCGACCTCGTTGGCAAGATCTGATTGATACTGTCGAAGCTACTGCGCGAGTCATGCGCCGTGTTGGGCGGTGCTCGGAAACCTCACGTACCGATGTACGTTCCGGTTCCTGTGCTCCGTCCGCCTAGCGCCTGACCCGCTCGCGACGCTTCGCCTGCATCAATCCCCGAGACCGGACAGCGTCAAGGCGCCTGAGCGCCTTGCCGTCCGGCTTTTTTTGAACAAAATATGCAGATAGCCCACGTAGAACATACGTAGATAGCTATCAATACAGTAGCAAACAGGACCTCGCCATGCTCGACCAAAACATCAAAACGCAACTCGCCGCCTACCTGGAACGCGTGTCCCAGCCGTTCGAGATGGTGGCGTCACTCGACACCAGCGACACCAGTGGTGAAATGCTGGACCTGCTGCAGACCATTCAAAGCCTGCGCGCCGACAAGATCACGCTGCGCACCGACGGCACAGATAGCCGCAAACCATCGTTCACCCTGCAACGCACTGGCACTGCCACCAGTCTGCGCTTTGCCGGTCTGCCGCTGGGCCATGAGTTCACGTCACTGGTACTGGCGCTGCTATGGACCGGCGGCCACCCGCCCAAGGTGGAGGCCGACATCATTGAGCAGATCAAGGGGCTGGACGGTGACTTCAACTTCGAGGTCTACATGAGCCTCACCTGCCACAACTGCCCGGACGTGGTGCAGGCGCTGGCGCTGATGGCCATCTTCAACCCCAAGGTCAAGACCACGGTGATTGAAGGCGGCGCTTTCCAGACTGAAGTGACCGAGCGCGAGATCATGGCCGTGCCCATGGTTTTTCTGAATGGCACGATGTTTGGTTCCGGGCGCATGCTGGTGGAAGAAATCCTGGCCAAGATCGATACCGGCGCGGCCACCAGGGATGCCGCCAAACTGTCGGAAAAGCAAGCTTTTGATGTGCTGATCGTGGGGGGTGGCCCTGCGGGTGCGGCTGCCGGCGTGTACGCGGCACGCAAGGGCATCCGAACCGGCATCGTGGCCGAGCGTTTTGGCGGCCAGACCAACGACACCATGGCCATCGAAAACTACATTTCGGTGCTGGAAACCGATGGTCCCAAGTTTGCCGCCGCACTGGAAGCCCACGCCCGCGCCTATGACGTGGACATCATGAACCTGCAGCGCGCAGACGCCATTGTTCCGGCAGCGCAGGCCGGTGGTCTGATCGAAGTGAAGCTGGCCAACGGCGGCACGCTCAAGAGCAAGACGGTCATCCTGTCCACCGGGGCGCGCTGGCGCAATGTGAATGTGCCCGGCGAGTCCGAGTACAAGAACAAGGGCGTGGCCTACTGCCCGCACTGCGACGGCCCGCTGTTCAAGGGCAAGGATGTGGCCGTGATTGGCGGTGGTAACTCGGGTGTGGAGGCCGCCATCGATCTGGCTGGCGTGGTGCGCCATGTGACCGTGGTCGAATTCATGCCCGAACTGAAGGCGGACGCTGTGCTGGTGAAGAAGCTCAACAGTCTGCCCAATGTGACGGTGCACACAAATGCCCAGACCACCGAAATCACCGGCGTGAACGCGCAAGGGGTGGATACGGGCAAGGTCACCGGCATGCGCTACAAGGACCGCGCCACGGGTGAGGAGCATCTGGTCAGCCTGGAGGGGGTATTCGTGCAGATCGGCCTGGTGCCCAACACCGAGTTTCTTAAAGGCACGGTCGAGTTGTCGAAGTTTGGCGAAATCGTCGTGGACGCCAAAGGTCACACCAATGTTCCCGGTGTGTTTGCCGCGGGCGACTGCACCACCGTGCCGTACAAGCAGATCGTCATCGCCGCAGGCGATGGTGCCAAGGCAGCCCTGAGCGCATTTGACCACCTGATCCGGCATTGAGCGGGCTGGTTGCGTCCTGCCCATCGGGCGTGTCCCAGCGGGGCGCTAACATGCCACTTATTCATCACAGCGCAGGGGACGATACATGAAACGGGTCACAGGTATTGGCGGCATTTTCTTCAAGGCCAAAGACGCGCCCGCCCTGCAGGCCTGGTACAAGCGGCACCTAGGAATGGACGTTCAGGACTGGGGCGGTACATCCTTCACCTGGGCCGACGCTGATGGCCAGCCCATTGCAGGTTCAACGATCTGGTCCGTTGGGCCGCAGGATGGGGATCACTTTGCTCCAAGCACCGCCCCTTTCATGGTCAATTACCGGGTGGAAGACCTTCACGCGCTGGTCAAAGCCCTGAAGGCCGAAGGCTGCCACGTGCTTGAAAAGATGGATGAGTCCGAGTACGGAAAATTCGCCTGGGTCATGGATCCCGAGGGGAACAAGGTCGAGCTTTGGCAGCCTCCGGCAGGGCAGTGAGCCGGTTCATGCGTCTGCCATGGGTGTCGGGCATCGTCGCGTTGACGCTGCTCGTTGCCTACGCCGCCGCGCGCGATGGCACCTGAGCCTGCGTCATGACTACCCTGACACCTGTGCGTTCCCGCATTTACCTGGCCCCGATGGAGGGCCTGCTGGACTGTGTTCTGCGTGACATCCTGACACGCGTGGGCGGTGTGGATCGTTGCGTGTCCGAGTTCATCCGCGTCACGCATACGCTTCTCAATGAGCGTACTTTTTTGCGTGTCATGCCGGAGCTTGCCCATGGCGGCTACACACCCGCTGGCGTGCCGGTGCGGGCCCAACTGCTCGGGTCTGACCCGGTCTGCATGGCAGAGAATGCGGCGCGTCTGGCTGAACTGGGACCGCACGGCATCGACCTGAATTTTGGTTGCCCGGCCAAAGTGGTCAATCGCCACGGCGGGGGTGCCGCGCTGCTGCAGGACCCGGAGTTGCTGACCCGCATCGTGTCGGCTGTGCGCCGCGCCGTGCCTGCGCACATGCCCGTTTCGGCCAAGATGCGCCTGGGCTTCAACGACGATCGTCTTGCAGTGGCCTGTGCCCAGGCCCTGGCCGACGGTGGGGCGGAAGAACTGGTGGTGCATGCCCGCACCAAGGCGGACGCCTACCGCCCGCCCGCCTACTGGGAGCGCGTCAATGACATTCGTCTGGCAGTCACTATTCCGGTGGTGGCCAATGGCGAAGTCTGGACCGTTGAAGACGCCCGACGCTGCCGCGCTGCGAGTGGATGCGACAGCCTGATGCTGGGCCGCGGCATCGTGACCGACCCCGGTTTGGCCCAGGCCATTCGCCGCGCGTGGTCAGGCGAATGTGCAGGCGAATGTGCGGATGATGGGCAACCCGCAAACGCGGTCGATCCACTGGTCCCGTGGGACGAACTGCTGCCCCTGATCGGCGCGTTCTGGGAGCTGGTTGTGGCGCGACTGGAAAGACGCCAGCAGGCAGGGCGCCTGAAGCAGTGGCTTAACTTCATGCGTAACCGCTACCCGCAGGCGCAAGTGGCATACGATGCGCTGCGCACCGTGCACGACCCCGAAAAGGTCACCCACTGGATGGTGGCGCAGGGCGCACTGGCGCCGCACGGAATGCAAAACGCTACAAAATAGATAGCAACAAGTCTATGTGATGCGTGGGCTTATGCGGGCTTTTATGCGCAACAGTTTGGTTGCGCGCCCTCCCTCATTTGTCCGCCTCCACCTTCACCCGCGCATTGGGCGTCTGGCCAAACATCTCCGGTGCATACATGGCCTCCACGCGCGACGGCGGCAGCGAGAAATCGCCCACGTTGTTCAGACGGATGGTGTATTCCAGCTTGGCAACCCCCTTGGGCAGAAACTGGTAGTAGCTGCGCATGGCCTCGAAGCTGCGCTCTTCAAACGCAGCCCAGGCGTAGCCTTCGCGCTTTTCGCCCTGCGTGGCGATTTCGCTGTCACGACCCAGCCCGCTGCCCAGAATCGTGGCACCACCGGGCACGGGGTCGGTGATGACAGCCCAGCTCATGTCCGAGCTGGGGTTCACCTCCAGTGTGATGCGTAGCACGTCTCCCCGGGTGTAGGTGCCAGTCGGCAGGCTCTTGTTGGCCTGCTCGAGCGGGGTCACGGTTTTCCGGATCTGGTAACCGGCGTTCACGGGTTCCTTGAGCTGAACGGCGGCCACTGATTGCAGGGTCAGCCACGGCTTGCCCGGTCCCTGGTGTGTGACGGTCAGCGTGTCTTTGGCATCCGGCAGCCGGGGCGGCAGACCGTTCTGCTCCGTGTCCCCCGACCTGCGGTCTCCTCCTTTGACCTGCGCAGAACGGTCTGCCGCCCCAGCCGCTGGTTTGGTCCAGGGCAGGAACATGCTGTTGTTACGCAGGTTGCCCGGTGCCGCCGGGGCACCAAACCAGGTGGACTGGTGGGCAGCGCCGGTTGCATCGGTGGTCTTGATGCGCTCGACTTTGCTCCAGTCCACGGATGCAGCTCCCACGCCGCCTGCAGCGTTCTCCAGGCTCTTCATGGACGCCCTGGTACTGCCAGCCACCGGCACGGATTCAAATTTTGCCGAGAATTTCTCCAATGCCAACCCACCCCACAGGTTGGCGGTGGTGGTGAGCCAGGCGCCCTGTTGCTGTCTCCCGATGAAGCCATTGGCCAGGCGGCCCATGTCGTCCTTCCAGGCGGGATCATCCATGACGGCCAGCATCAGGCGCGCGCCGTTGACGTCGCCGTTTTGCATCAGCCACCACCAGTAGTCGTCACGCTCGGTGCTGAAGGACATCCGCGTGCCCTGGTAGCTGATGCGACTGCGCAGGATCTGGCTGGCCTCTGCCATGCGTTTGTCACGCTCAGGCACGTCGCTTACGCGTTTGAGAATAAGGAGCCAGTCAATCACGGCGTGGGTTGGCCACTGGTTGGGCGCGATGGTGATGGATCCCAGCATGCGTGCCTTTGCCTTGCCGTAGCGTGAAAGGGCTTCCAGCGCCGCCAGTTTGCGCACGTCCAGATCTCCGCCCTTGCCGTTTCTCGGGCTCCAGAAGTCGCGCTGGATGCGCCCCTCGACAAACGCGATCAGGCCGCGCTCCATCGGTGCACGTATCGTGTCACCCAGGGCAAATGCGGGGTTGATGGCCGCAGCTTCGTGGGCGCTGGAGAGCAGGTAGGCCGTGAGCGTGTCGCTACCGTGGTTGGCCTCGCCATCACGCGGCGGGAAGTAGTTGGCCAGGCCATCGCTGTCCAGGTAGCTGGGAATCTGCGCGGCCACGGTCTGCCACAGCTTGCCATCACGCAGGCCCACGCTCTTGCTGGCCTTTTGCTCCAGACAGGCAAAGGGGTAGTTGGCAAACCAGTCTTTCACGCCGGGCAAGCCCTCGGCCAGTTTGGGTTGCAGCGACATCTTCAGACCGCCACGACCCGGGATTGCATCGGCTGGCGGGCTGACGTCCAGGCTGAACGGCCCGTCGATCTGAACCAGCGTTGCCTGCTGCACCGTCAATGGAATGGCGGGGATGATGCGCTGACGCGCCTTCAGGGCATCGCGTGCACCGGTGATGGTGTCCCTGGCGTCGATCTCCCACAGGATGGCCTCAGAGCGCAACTGCGCCAGCTGCGCGGGTGCGGTGACCATCCACGCCACCTCGCGTGCATCGCCTGCAGGTATCTCAATCGTCTGCGGTTTCAGCTCCAGCAGCGTGGCCCTTGGCGTCACCTCCACCGTCATCGCCTGCTTCGTGGTGTTGCGCAGTGTCAGTTGGGCGCGGAACTGGTCATCCTCACGCACCAGGGGCGGCAGGCCGCTGATGATCTGCAGGTCTTGCGTCGCGCGGATGCTCGTCGACCCGGTGCCAAACAGGCCGGTGGATACGTCAGCCACGGCAACGATCTTGAAGGTGGTCAGCGCATCGTTGAGCGGCACTATCACGGTGGCACTTCCATTGGCGTCCAGTTTCAACGCCGGGTTCCACAGCAGCAGGGTTTCCAGCAGCTCGCGCGCGCCGCTTCGGCCGCCACCACCGCCTGCGGGCACGGCCTTGCGCCCATAGTGGCGCCGTCCAATGATTTCCATTTGCGCAGTCGACGTTTCCACGCCCCAGGAGCGGCGTTGCAACATGGCGTCCAGCAAATTCCAGCTGGTGTTGGGCATCAGCTCCAGCAGTGCCTGATCCACGGCGGCCAGGGCCACTTCGGCGTTCGCTGCAGGCTGGCCATTGGGCAGCTTCACCTGTATGGTGACCTTGGCCTGGCTGCGCACCGCGTAGCTTTCCTTGTCTGCCTTCACACTGACATCGAGCTGGTGCGCCTTGGTGCCGACCCGGATTTCGGCCACGCCCAGGCGGAAAGCGGGTTTGCTCAGGTCCACCAGGGCGGTCGGCGCCACGTACTCGCGGCCCTCGTACCAGAAGCTGGTCCACCACTCCCGCGGTGCCTTGAAGCCCCAGGTGAAGAAGCTGTACCAGGGCACCTCGCGCAGTCGCCCGCGCAGTGCCAGCACGCTCACATACACATTGGGACCCCAGCCATCCTTGATCTTGAGTTGAATCGTCGGGTCCTGGCCGTTGAGCTTCACCACCTCGGTCTCGATGATGCCCTCGCGCTCCACTGCCACCAGGGCCGTCGCAAAACGGAAGGGCATGCGCACCTGGAATTTGGCGGTCTCACCCGGCTGGTAGCTCTTTTTCTCCGGCAACAGGTCGATGCGGTCATGGTTTTCGCCACCAAACCACAACTCCCCCTGCTTCGTGACATAGACGCTGGAGGCCGCCTGGATGCGGTTGCCCGCTGTGTCCTTGGCGGTCACCACCAGTTCCACTTCGCCGGGCTCGCCCACACGGGTTTCGCACAGCAAAAGGCCGCGCGAATCACTCTTGCCGCTGCACACACTGCCCAATTCCTTGACCGCGGTCTTGTTGTCGTAGGTGTAGAAGCCGCCGACCATGCGTTTGCGCGTGGTGGTGACGATGCGGGCTGTGGCTTTGACTTCCAGCGCCACATCCGCCAGTGGCTTGCCACCCAAATCCAGTGCCAGCGCCTGAAACCGGATGGCTTGGCTGCTCGACACCCAGCCTTCGGTCTTGATTCCGGCCACGACCGCTGCAGGCCACACGGTCTGTGCGCTGCGGATGGTCTGCAGTTCACCATTGGGGTCGGCGTACGTGGCTTCCAGCAGCAGGTCCTGCGGCTGGCGGCTGGTGGGCACTTTGTCTACGGTGACTTTGCCGGTGCCATTTTTGTCCAGCGTGAGGGGCAGCTTGTCGGCAATCACGCGTGTGTCGGTGTTTGCCTCCGGCTCCTCTTCGCTTTCGGGGCGGTTGTCGCGGTTACCGCGCGGGGCCTGGAAGTTGAATTCGGAGAAATCGGCATAGCTGAGGTATTTGGTGCGGACCATGGCCGACACGCGCACCGGGAGGTTGGCAGCGCCGCCACCCGATACATAGTTGACCTGTACGTCCACCGGCACCTGCTTCACATTGACCAGGGCGTTCTTTCCGGTCGGTGTGACCCGGCCCTCCAGCACCGGCAGGCGGAATTCCTCCACGCGGAACTGCCCGGTGTAGTAACTGCGGCCGTTGCTGCCCCCGCGCAGCTCCACCTGGTACATCCCGAGTTTGGCAGCCGGGGGAATGGCAAATGTGGCCTGCGCACTCTGGCCGCCGGTTGCGGTCTTGCGCCAGGCCAGGGGCTGGGTGTACTCCTGGCCGCTGCCCACATGCGTCACCGCCAGCGTGGCGGGTTGCTCGCTGGCCAGGCCGAAGCCCTGGCTGGTTTCGCTGCGCAGGATGTGCTTCATGGACACGGTTTCACCGGCGCGCAGCAAGGTGCGATCAAAGATGGTGTGGACCCGTGCGTCGGCTTGGGCTTCGCGGCTGGTTGGCAGGTTGAAGCGCCAGGGCTCGATGCCGCGGTTCCAGTCGCTCCAGGTGAAGGCCATGTCGTCCACGGTGCCCTTGCCACTAGCGTCGCTCTGGCTGGCGCGTGCGCTCACAAAATAGGCCTGCGTATACGATCCTTCGCCGTTGCAGGTTGGCGCCTGGGGCGCGATGCCCTGGAGCGTGGCGATGCCCTGTGCGTTGGTTTTGCCGCTGCCCACCTCGCGCCCGTTGCAGTCGGAAACGCGCACCTGTGCGTCGGCAACCGGTGCGCCCTTGTCCAAAGTGGTCACCCAGGCCAGCGCGTTCTCGCGGCCCAGCTTGAAGTGAACACCGAGGTTGGTAACCAGAGCCGATGTGCGCACCACCATGGTCCGGTTGCTGCCGTGGCGTGCGTCGAGCAGGGAGGTGCCCAGTTTCTGGGATGTGACCTCCACCACATGGAAACCGGCTGGCAGCGGGATGCCAACCACTTCAAACGGGCGGGGATCGTTGCCGGCAGGGCGGGGCAACTCCAGTGTCTTGACATGGGGCTGGCCCTGCAGCAGCGAAACCATGCGCGACTGCACTTCCTGGCGGTCATTGGCATCCACCGACGGGGGCAACTTGCCTTTGATGTCCCGGCTGGCAACGCGGCGGGAGACGGTGAAGTTGTCGTAGCGCTGCACTTTCAGGAACCAGCGGATGATGTCGGCATCGGTGGTGGGCTTCAGGGTGCTGACGTTTCCAACGGGCACGCTCGCAACTGCCTGGGCTGGCGCAATCTGCGCTCCCTGGATGGCCATATTCGGCTCAACATTGCGCAGGGTCAACGGCAACACGGCCAGGTCGCCGGGCTCGGCCAGGCGCTCCACAATGCCAAACGGTGCGGCCGCAAACTTCGCCAGCGGCGGCATGGCACCGGTGGACACTTTCAGGGGAAAGGTGTCGGCATTGCGCAGGCTGCGGCCGGACGCATCTTTCAGGCCCTTTGGCAATTCCAGCCTGAAAGTGGTCTGTTCCGCAAAAATGGGTTTGAAGGTGATGCTGTCCAGCACGCCGTCATCCCCCGACGCCTGGGCGAGCGCACTGCTGTCGGGTTTGATGGTCTCACGGTCTGACTTCAACCGGATTTCGGCCAGCATCTTTGCCGGCACCGGCGCATTGAAGTTCAACTGCATGGGGCGAATCGGCAGACAGCCGCTTTGGGCGTTCTCGCGCTCGCAGCTGAAGCTGGCAGTGAATGACTCACGCACCTGAAAGCGGAAACGCTTCTCTACGGTGTTGGCAATGCCCTGGGCATTGTTGCCCGTCGGCGGTGTGCGCACGCCCTTGCCGAACACCAACTCCACTTTGGACGACGGCGTGAGCGTTCGATTGCAGGCAAGGGTCACAAAGCGCAGCGGGTCGCGTGCAGCGTCGGCTTCCTGTCCCAGGGATTTGAGCAGGTCCGTGCGGTCCTTGCCGTCCACCAGACGCACGGCCACCCGTTCACCCAGGCCCTCTACGGCACACCATACATTGGCTTGCACACTCTCCCGTGTCGCGTCACCGTTGAGGCGCAAAGCAAAAAACTGTTCTTCGTCGATGCGGTTGCCGGTGTAGGGTTGAATGTTCTGGACAAACGGGCCACCCGTACTGAACGGGTAGCGGGTCATGCCGGTCAACGCCACACCTTTGGCGGATTTGAGGCCCTCGCGCAGCTGAACGCTGCAGGTCACGCCCGCAGGCAGGTCATTCTCAAATTCAAAAGTCCAGCGGCGGTCACTGACCCAGCGCCCCGAGCCCTTGGTTACCTGGGCGTCGCTGCAACTCAGGGTGGCGGGTGCTTCAGCCTGGCTGTTGCCAAAGTTGACTGCGGCGTCATCGAATCCGATCACGACCTGACGCACACGGGAAACCTCGCCACGCGGCGAGACGCTGGCAACCTGGAACGCCTGCGCATCGATAGCGGCAACGGCCAGCAGAGCCGCGCATGTTCTGAGGATGGTGTTGGTCACAACGATTCCTTCTGTAAGAGATAGAGATTACCCCAACGTGCTGGACCGCTGTCAAGCGCGGTGCTATCGTTACATCCATGTCCAAGCTATTGATTGTTTATGCCACGACCGACGGGCATACCCTGCGGATTTGTCAACGCATTCAGGCGGTTATCGAGCAGGCGGGGCACCAGGTGACACTGGTTCGCGTGCAGGAAGCCGGTACCTGCGTGCTGGAGAGCTATGACGGCATCGTCGTCGGTGCCAGCATCCGCTACGGCAAGCATTCACCGCTGGTGTTTGATTTTGTGCGGCGCAACCAGGCCGTGCTGGATGGCCGGCCCAATGCGTTCTTTACGGTCAATGTGGTTGCCAGAAAGCCCGCGAAGAACGAGCCGCATACCAATCCCTACCTCCTGAAGTTTCTGCGTCAGGTCAGCTGGAAACCCCGGCTTCTGGGGGTCTTCGCCGGAAAGATCAATTACCCGCTGTATGGTCCGATGGACCGGATGGTCATCCGGTTCATCATGTGGATGACGAAGGGCCCAACGCACCCCGACGCGGTGGTGGAGTTCACCGACTGGGCGCGTGTGGAGGCCTTTGCGCGTGAATTTGTGCAGATGCAATAAGGGCTACCGGTCAAATAGGCCAGTAGCCCTCGTGGAACAATGAGATGCTGCTACCAATTTGGTAGCATTTCGTCATTCAATCCCTCAACCGGCCGTACGTGCGGACTCCATGGCCTCTTGCGGCGTCTCGTAAATGTGCGCTGCCAGGCCGCGACCCTCGAGCGCCTCGCCGAGTTTGAGCCGCATGAAGGCACTGGTGGTGTAGCGCGATACATCGGTGTAGAACTTGTCGGACACTTCCTTCACCATGGCCGAGTAGTCGTCGACCACCGCCTCGTCGATCTGGAAATTGTCGTAGTTGACCACCACCAGAATCTTCTTGCCGATGGGAACGCACAGCTGTTCCGCGGCATGGCGGATGTCTTCCACATCCTTGGCGCTTGTCACGCGCAGGCCCTGGAAGTTGTAATACGCCGTTCCCTTGGCTGCGTCGTACTGCATGCGGTCCACCAGGCTGATGGACAGCAGGGTGTCGTTGAGCTGCATGGCGTCGGGCAGGAAGATACGCGCATCCATGGGCTGCGGGTTGTTGATGATGGGCCTGAAGTCCATGTGTGCCAGGATGTCTTTGTCGATGTCGATGCCGGGCGCCACCTCAATCAGCTCCAGCCCGCCGGGGGCGAGCTTGAACACGCAGCGCTCGGTCACATACAGCACGTTTTGCCCGGTGCTCGACGCGTAGGGTCCGCTGAAGGTGACCTGCTCGATCTTGTTGACGAACTTGCGCGCACGCCCCTCCTGCAGGATGCTCACCTTGCCGTCTGCCACCTTGACCTTCAGACCGCCCGCCGTGAAGGTTCCCACAAACACCACGGTGCGGCTGTTCTGCGTGATGTTGATGAAGCCACCGGCACCGGCCAGCTTGGGACCAAAGCGGCTGACATTGATGCTGCCCGCCGGGTCGCATTCGGCCAGTCCCAGGCAGGCAAGGTCCAGACCGCCGCCGTCGTAAAAGTCGAACTGCTGGTTCATATCCACCACGGCATCGGGGTTGGTGGCTGCGCCAAAGTTGACACCCGAGGCCGGCATGCCGCCAATCACGCCGGGTTCGGCGGTGAGCGTCATGTACTTCAGGATTTTTTCTTCATTGGCCACCGCCGCCACGCCCTCGGGCATGCCGATTCCGAGGTTCACCACCGCATTGGGCAGCAACTCGAACGCCGCGCGCCGTGCAATCACCTTGCGCTCGTCCAGCGGCATGGGGGCAATGGCGTCCAGCGGCACGCGCACTTCGGCCGAGAAGGCGGGGTTGTAGGCGCCGTTGAGGTTTTGCGGGTGGTTTTCTGCGGATGCCACCACCACACAGTCCACCAGTATTCCGGGCACCTTGACCCGGCGCGGGTTCAGGGAGCCGCGTTCGGCAATGCGCTCCACCTGGGCAATGACAAAGCCGCCGCTGTTCTTGGTGGCGGTGGCAATGGCCAGCATGTCCTGCGTGAGCGTTTCGCGCTCCATCGTGATGTTGCCTTCGGCGTCGGCACTGGTGCCGCGGATAAAGGCCACGGAGATCGGCATGGTCTTGTAATACAGCAACTCCTTGCCGCCCAGGTTGATGACGCTGACCAGATCTTCGGTGGTCTTCGTTCCGATCTTGCCGCCTTCCAGGCGCGGGTCTACAAACGTGCCAAGGCCAACCTTGGACGCGGTGCCCGGCAATCCACAAGCAATGTCGCGGAACAGGTGCGAGATGACGCCCAGCGGCAGGTTATAGGCCTCGACCTTGCTTTCCATGGCCAGTTTGCCGATCTGGGGCACCAGACCGTAGTGGCCACCGATGACGCGCTTGAGCATGCCTTCGTGTCCCAGATGGTTGGCGCCGCCCGTTCCACCGTCACCGGGTCCGCCACCAAACAGCAGCGTCAGGTTACGTGGGCTGCCGGTTTCCAGAAAGCGCTTTTCCAGCGCCAGAATCAACTCCACCGGCACGCCGTTGCTGCCAAAACCGGCGCAACACAATGTGTCCCCATCGCGCAGGATGGCAATGGCTTCGGCGGCAGATACGACTTTCTTTCTCATGGAACTTCTCCGGGAGTGGTATTAGGGTTTGCCCTAGGGCTTGATTTATCCTAGCACCCGAATTCACGCGAAAGATTGACCTTGGTCAGTTCGATATCATCCAGTGCGCGGCGCAAGATTACGATGTAGGAAGGAAAACGGCTGTGAACGCGATACTTGTGCTGGAGCAGACGCTCAATGGCCTGCAGTTCGGGTTGATGCTTTTTTTGCTGGCCGCTGGTTTGACACTGGTGTTTGGCATCATGGACATGATCAACCTGGCCCACGGTTCCCTGTATATGGTGGGAGCCTACCTGATTGCCACCCTGACCGGTGTGACGGGCAACTTCTGGCTCGGGCTGGCGCTTGGCGTGCTGGGTGCGGCCGTGTTTGGTGTCCTGATGGAAGTCAGCATCTTGCGGCGCCTGTACCAGCGTGACCACCTCTCCCAGGTGCTGGGGACCTTTGCCATCATGCTGATGTGCAACGAGACCGTACGCCTGATCTGGGGGTCGCAACCCGTGTCGCTCAACCCGCCGCCCGCTCTGGCGGGTCCGGTGGAGATTTTTCCCGGTTTTTCGTATTCCTCGTATGGGCTGTTCATCATCGCGGTGGGCCTGCTGGTGGCGGGGCTGCTGTACTTGCTCATCACACGGAGCCGGCTCGGCATGCAGGTGCGTGCCGGTGCGTCCAACCGGGAAATGGCTCTGGCCATGGGTGTCAATGTGCGCAATCTCTTTACCGCGGTTTTCGGTGTCGGAGCAGCCCTGTGCGGCATCGCTGGTGGCATGCTCGGGCCTATGCTGGCCGTACAGGTCGGCATGGGGGAAAGCATCCTGATTCTGGCGTTCGTGGTCATCGTGATCGGCGGCATTGGCTCCGTGCGCGGGGCCTTTCTGGGCGCTTTGATCGTGGGGGTGATAGACACCGCCGGCCGATCGCTGATCCCCCCGCTGTTTGCGCTGCTGATGTCACCGCAGGCGGCAGCCCATGCGGCGCCTGCAGTTGCCTCCATCATGATTTATGTGCTCATGGCCACGGTGCTGTTCTTTCGTCCACGGGGTTTGTTCCCCACCCACGGTTGAGTCCGGTGTGAATACTTCAGGCAGGACACCATGACACCAAACCACCGGCCGGACCATGCCCCGGACAGCATTCTGGATCACCGTTTGCACTGGCGATGGGTCGCTCCGGTGCTGGTATTGCTGGGACTTTTCCCCCTGGTCGCCAGCGCCACCGGTCTGGAGTTTTATGTATCCCTGGCCAGTCGCATCCTGATCTTTGCGCTGGCCGCAACCAGCCTCAATCTGATCCTGGGTTTTGGAGGCATGGTGAGTTTTGGTCATGCTGCCTTTGTAGGGCTAGGCGCCTACGCGGTGGCGATATCCATGCAGTCGGGCATCGTCAGCGCCTGGCTGGCGTGGCCCCTGGCCATGCTGGTCAGCGGTGTTTTTGCACTGGTCATTGGTGCCATCAGCCTGCGCACGCAGGGGGTGTACTTCATCATGATTACGCTGGCGTTTGCCCAGATGCTGTTTTACCTGGTGACATCCTTGAAGGTGTATGGCGGAGATGATGGACTGGCGCTCGCGGCTCGATCCACGCTGGGCTTCGGGCTGGATCTGGCCGATGACCGCAGCTTCTATTACGTCACGCTGGGCATTGTGGTGCTGGCCCTGGCGCTTGTGGCACGCTTGCTCAACGCCCGCTTTGGCCATGTGTTGCAGGCGATCCAGGAAAACGAGGTGCGCATGGAGGCCATCGGTTTTCCGGTGTACCGCTTCAAGCTGCTCGCTTTTGTGGTGGCCGGGGCACTGGCGGGCCTGGCCGGGGCGCTGCTGGCAAACCTGGGCGGCTTTGTGAGCCCGGCGCTGATGCAGTGGAGCCAGTCCGGCATGCTGATGATCATGGTGATTCTGGGCGGCGTGGGCTATCTGTTCGGTGGCGTGGTGGGCGCGGTGTTTTTTCTGCTGCTCGAGGAGTTGCTGACCCACTTCACGATTCACTGGCAACTGGGTCTGGGCGCTGTGCTGCTGCTGGTCGTGCTGGTGGCACCCAATGGTCTGGCAAGCCTGATCAAGCCGCGGGGCCGGTCATGAGCGGGGTCATTTTGCAGATCGACGGTCTGGTCAAGCGCTTTGGCGGGCTCACGGCAACCGACCACGCCCACCTGGAGGTGCAACAGGGCACCATCCACGCGCTGATTGGGCCTAACGGAGCCGGCAAGACAACCCTGATTCACCAGATATCCGGCGCCCTGCGGCCCGATGAAGGCGTCATTCGTTTTGGTGGGCACGACATAACCGCAATGTCCATGCACCAGCGCGCACGCATCGGTCTGGTGCGCTCGTACCAGATTACCAGCATCTTTGACCGGCTGTCGGTGATGGACAACATCGCTCTCGCGGTGCAAGCCCGCAGCGGCAGCAGCCTGCAGTTCTGGCGCGCCGCCCGCGCAGACCGTGACCGCTATGCCCAGGCGGCGGTGCTGGCCGGGCAGGTGGGTCTGGGCGAGCGCCTGCACGCGATCGCGGGTTCGCTGTCGCATGGCGAGCAGCGCCAGCTGGAGCTGGGTCTGGCACTGGCCACGCAGCCCAAGTTGCTGCTGCTCGATGAGCCGATGGCCGGCATGGGTCCGGACGAAGCCGAGAACATGCTCGGCCTGTTCCAGGGCTTGCGCGGCGAGCTGACCATTTTGCTGGTCGAACACGACATGGATGCGGTGTTTCGTCTGGCCGATACCATTTCCACGCTGGTTTTTGGGCGGGTGATTGCCAGCGGAACCGCACAGCAGATCAAGGACAACCCCGAGGTCAGACGTGCTTACCTGGGTGATGATGACGTGGTTGATTTCGCCACGCCAGCGAACTGACACTATGCAGCCAGACCTCACTCACCACACCGCCCGCAACGAAACGCTGCTTGAAATTGAGGGCCTGCGCGCCGCCTACGGCAGCAGCCAGATCCTGTTTGACATCAACCTGCGAATGGGTGTGGGCGAGACTGCTACCCTGCTGGGGCGCAATGGCATGGGCAAGACGACCACAGTGCGCGCCATTTTCGGATTGACGCCCGCCACCGGCGGCTCCATTCGATTCTGTGGCGAACGCATTGACCACCTCACGCCCGACCGCATCGGGCGCATGGGCATGGCGGTGGTGCCGGAGGGACGCATGATTTTTGCCAACCTGTCGGTCCAGGAGAACCTCAAGGCCTTCGCCGCCAACCGCAGCCGCAGCAAGGACCCTTGGACGCTGGAACGCGTGTACCACCTGTTCCCGCGGCTCAAGGAGCGTGCGCGCAACATGGGCAACCAGCTCTCCGGCGGTGAGCAGCAGATGCTGGCCATCGGGCGAGCGCTGTTGACCAATCCGCACCTTCTGATTCTGGACGAGGCCACCGAAGGTCTGGCACCCCTGATCCGTGAAGACATCTGGCACTGCCTGTCCACGCTGCGGGCGCATGGACAGAGCATTCTGGTGATCGACAAATATGTGCAAAAGCTGGTCCAGCTGGCAGACCATCACACCATCATTGAGCGTGGTACCGTGGTGTGGCAGGGTGACTCGGCACAGCTCGCAGGGCATCCCGATATCTGGCAACGCTATATAGGAGTGTGAAATGGAGCAAATCCGGACAATGGAGGACTGCCGCCGTCGGGATGCATCCGACCCGTTGCGCAGCTTGCGCGACCTGTTCTCGATTCCGCCCGGCGTCATCTACCTTGACGGCAACTCCCTGGGCATCATGCCCAAAGCGGCGGCCGCGCGCGCGGCACATGTCATCACGCAGGAGTGGGGCGTGGACCTCATTCGTGCCTGGAATTCGGCCGGCTGGTTCAGCCTGCCCCAGCGTCTGGGCAACCGGATTGCGCCCCTGATTGGCGCCGCTGCCAATGAAGTGGTGGTCACCGATACCACCTCCATCAACCTGTACAAGGTGCTGGCAGCAGCCCTGTCCATTGCCGCGCAGGACGCGCCGCAGCGCCGTGTGGTGGTGAGTGAGCGCAGCAACTTCCCGACCGATCTCTACATTGCCCAGGGGCTGTGCAAGGAGCGTGGCTACACCCTGCAACTGGTGGAGCCAGAGGAGATCGGGGCTGCCCTCACAGATCAGGTGGCCCTGTTGATGCTCACCCACGTGAATTACCGCACTGGCGCCATGCACGACATGGCGGGTGTCACCGCCGCCGCGCACGCAGCAGGAGCCCTGGTGGTGTGGGATCTTGCGCACAGCGCGGGGGCCGTTCCCGTGGACCTGACGGCTGCGCGGGCTGACTTTGCCATCGGCTGCGGTTACAAGTATCTCAACGGTGGCCCGGGCGCTCCGGCATTTGTGTGGGTCAACCGCTCGCACGCCGACCGTTTCTGGCAGCCGCTCTCGGGCTGGTGGGGTCACGCCAGTCCTTTCGAGTTCACGCCCGACTACCAGCCGGCTGCCGGCATCACGCGCTACCTGTGCGGCACGCAGGGCATTGTCAGCATGTCCCTGCTGGAGTGCGGGCTGGATGGTTTTGAGGCCGCGCAGGCGCTCGGTGGCATGGCCGCGTTGCGCCGCAAGTCACTGGAGCTGACAGACCTGTTCATTG
>JBPOIP010000185.1:0-7219 GCA_052034395.1 Pseudomonadota bacterium | reverse complement strand
TCCGCAAGCTGCTCGTGCGCTACGAAAAGCTGGAGCACACGTTTCTCGCGCTTAACCATCTGGCCGCTGCCATCATCACCTTGCGAAAGATCAGTCTACCTGTTAATATTATTTACGGATAAATCCTAAGACCGCATCTATTCGGAGTTACGAATTGCACAATAGGCCAAAGATATTTCTTTCTTATCGAATGCCGCCATCTCATGTTGGCATGCGGGTCATTGTCAGCTATGGCCCCTCCCCTACTAACTTAATTTAGCCCGCCTTCGATTTACGCCCGCGCCGCAGAATCCGAATCATTTACATGGAGATGGTGAAACAAAAACCCTCTCTATTGCCGTCTACCAATTCTCTGCGCTACGGCACCAATGCCCTTCTCTATCAAAACAACCCTGCCTGTTCTACTCGCTCGACCTTTGGAAGGACGTCGGGCGTGCTCCAGTCGGTTCCGCGTGTGCGTTTCCAATAAAAACGCACCAGTTCTCCCATGATCAAGGCAGATTCCCATTTCCCTTCTGCCAATCGTTTCATTGCTGCCTGGGACATGTTGCGCTCGACAAAGTTCGACTTGAGTTCACTCAAAAGTTGCGCCATCGCAGCTGGATTCAGGTCCTCAATTTCAGAGCGAACTAGTTTTAGTCTTTCAGCTTCCCTGTCACGTAAATTGGTTTGCGCCATCACGCCAGGGTCTTCTTTCCTAGTCACAATTTGCGCAACTGGAGCTGCACTGATCGCGTCAGGCAAAGTCTTATCAATTGCTTTACCTGTCAGTAGCGCCTTCAGGTAAGCATGCCTAGAAAGGATTGGCGTCCCTGGCATTGCCAATCGGACCTCCAATCTCTCTATTGCTTTGGCAAATGTCAATTCTCCATGCCTAATGAATAGGTCTTCGGCGATCTCGGCATCGATACCGAGTTGAATTGCACGGGCAACTTTAGTCAGATCGATGGCCTTGTTGTTTTTCGCAGGCTCTTCTTGTTTAAGTCTGACTTCAAATTGAATGAACTCAATTGTTCTCCCAACTTTGAATTCGTGAGCCGTAACGATGAGCTCGCTAACTTCATTGACCTCTTCTATGGCCGGCTTTATTGTGTCCCGGTTAAAGAAGCGGTATTCAGTCTTGATTTCATTTGGCACTGGTTTACCCGTCAGTACTGGGAGCCACCATTTCCAATGTTGTTTGCTGGTCAAGTGCGATGGGTTATCTTTGTATCGCGCACAGATTTCATAGAGCGCTAGGCCAGCGTGGGACCGAAACTGGGCAATAGTTGATCGCAGGATTTGTGCATATCTCAAGGGATAAAGCATTTCTTGGCGAAGCGCTGGTGGGTAAGCCCAATAGATCCAGTTTTCCCCATTTTTCTTTTTTAGATTGACCTGTGACAACAGACCACAAGCGCCCCACTCTTCCGTTTCCGCTGGTGAAGGAGATTGCCACTCAACCACGTGAGTCACCATAGACAGGAGGTGTTTCTTCAGCTCTTTCACTGACCCGGTAGAACCGTCGTAACCACGGATGACTGAGTTCAATGGAGCACCGAACAATCCAGTCTTCTCGTCTTCTGTTCCTTGCTCGCGAGCTACGAACATCATCAGGGTATACGCCTGACGACCGACCCTGGTTATCGCACCTGTCTTGGGCACCATAGCCAAAGTCGACACTGGTTTGTCGATTCTGTCCGGCCCGAGGATTTCAGTAATGCCCATCCAATCATTATCTGTGAGAACCATGAACTCACGCAAGCCTAGGTGTGCCCTCGTTAGCTTATGGCTCCGAAAAATCCTGTTTGCCCCATAGTTTTTCTCACACTCGAGGACTTTTCCCCGATTTACCTCCGTGGTTTGTCTCACAGATGGTGGGCGAAGCAGCCCATTTCTTCTGTCCCAAGTGGCTCATTGTTCCAGAATTAGCTTATTTCCGCGCTTGAAACACCATACATTTGGGTTGTGTGTAGATGTCTGTGCTGTTCCTTGGTTTTTCTCACAGCTCCCATACTTGATCTCACACTTTCAGTGATTTGTCTCACATATCCCTTGGTTTGTCTCACGCAAAATCTGCTAAGGCATTGAATTCATTGATGAATTTCAAAGCAAAGGTATTAAAGGATTTAAAGCTTATTAAAAATGAGAAGCGAAGAGCTTGTGGATAACTTCAAAAAACGAAGACAGAACTTCCAAATCCATCTCAAAAGACGCACAATTGATAGAACAAGCGAATTTTCGCGTTTAGCAAGGAAGATTACATGTCCATCAAAAAAAAGCCGGAGTCTCGTGTTACGTTGGAAGACTTAATTGCTGCTTCATCCAGAGTAGGTGCAGTCATTGAAAGCGTACGCGGCACGATGTTGGCACCAGACGCAAGAAAGCGTCCTCCGACATTCAGTACAAACCAAGTGGCGACCGTTTGTGGGCTCGAAAAGGCTCAAATGGATTATCGGGTCAAAAAGGGTGATCTGCCAACCGGCGATATGGAAAGCGGCCATCGTCGCAAGTTCAGCCTAGAAGACACGCGAACTTGGGCGAGATCCATTCGCAGCAAATACATGCGCCCAGAGCAGGCCGAGGCCATCACGATTGCTGTTGCTAATTTCAAAGGCGGCGTAACGAAGACAACCACTGCAGTCACACTTGCCCAAGGCTTAAGTCTGCGGGGCCACAAGGTCCTGGTTATCGATACCGATCCTCAAGGTTCAATGACTACACTTTTTGGACTATTGCCAGATGTGGATGTGTCTGATGAGCAGACGATTCTGAGCCTTTGCTACGGGACGGAAGTTTCCATCGACTATGCCATTTCACCGACCTATTGGAGTGGCATTGATATCGTGCCCGCTAATTTGGCGTTGTATTCGGCAGAATTCGCCCTCCCCTCTCGGCAAAAGTCTGAAGGCTCATTTGAATTCTGGAATGTGCTTAACAACGGAATCGACGTGGCCAGGACAAATTACGACGTGATCATCCTTGACACGTCCCCGGCCCTCTCCTACTTGACCATAAATGCCCTTCTCGCGTCGGATGGTCTCATCATGCCTCTGCCACCCAGCACCCTGGATTTCACATCCAGCGGCCAGTTCTGGAACCTGTTCAATGATCTGACTGCAAACCTTGTCACCAACCGAGGCAAAACCAAGAGCTTTGATTTTGTTGATGTGCTGCTTGCTAGAGTTGATGCGAATGACGCGTCTTCCAGTGTCGTCCGCGAGTGGATAACAGCTGCCTATGCGGGCATGGTGCTGCCAGTTGAAATCCCCAAGACGGCTTTGACTGCTAGCGCAAGTGCTGAGTTTGGTACGGTCTATGACACAGATCCGGCAAGCATCAACGCCCGAACTTACAGGCGCGCTTACGACGCCTATGAACGTGTTGTGGAGCTTGTGGAAGAACAAATTACTACGGCGTGGAAACGTCAACTAGGAGAACAGCATGGCGCTTAAAGACAAGGCAGCAAAGATCGACCTGAGCCATATAGGGCTGTCGTCAGGCAGCCGAGGGCAGGGCTCAAAAACAGCCATTGGGATGCATGCTGATGCGCTCTTTCGTGATGAAAAGGTATCTGCCGAAAACGTCGAATTGAAGCAGAAGCTTGCCGAATTCGATGGCGCTACCGCGACCCGTCAACTTGACCCTAAGAAGATCAAGCCTAGTAAGTGGGCAAACCGAAACGAGTTGTCGTATGCAGGGACGGAGTTCGCTGAACTGAAGCAGGAAATTGAAACCGCTGGTGGGAATATTCAACCAATCAAGGTTCGCCCTTCGAAGTTAGCGCCAGGGGAATACGAGCTTGTTTTTGGACATCGCCGCCATCGCGCTTGCCTGGAGCTTGGCATCAATGTTTTGGCGGTCATTGAAGATCTGGATGACACAGAGCTCTTTTGCCAGATGGATCGGGAGAACAGGGCACGTGCTTCCTTGAGCCCTTGGGAGGCCGGCGTTACATATGCCAAGGCGCTTGACGATGGCCTATTTCCGTCAGCTCGTAAGTTGTCTGAAGCGGCCTCAATCGATCTCAGCCAGTTAGGCAAGGCGCTGGCTTTGGCCAGGTTGCCGGCAGATGTGATTGCGGCTTTTCCAAGTCCTCTGGATCTGCAATATCGTTGGGCGTCCTTGCTGACGCCAGCGATCCAGAAGGATCCAGACTTGATTCTTGCCCGAGCCAAGGAGCTGCATTTATCCCAGGAAAAGCTGAGTTCTGCGCAGGTATTGACCAGACTTTTGGAGGGGGGTGGAACCGTTCCACCCCCCCCTCCAAAGAAGGTCTTGATCAAGGGAAAAGACGGTCAAACAGGTGAACTCAAGCTCGACGCAGCAAAGAAATCTGCAGTCATCAGTCTGGCTAACATTGAGCCCAAGCGCTTCACTGAGATTGAGAAAGCGATTAAAGCCTTGCTATCCTGAGTGCAAATATGTCTTTGGTAGAGGGGGAGTGGAACCGTTCCACCCCCTCTTTTTTTTGACGGAAATTGTTGGCCATATCGACGATTACGTTTTCGGCATTCTTTCTAAAAGTTCTGCGGATGTTTGCAATCCTTCAAAAACTGACTCCGCAATCCAATCCGGAAAGCCTTCGGGAAGCTTGCTCTTCATCGCTTCTATAGCTAGTGGAGTTAACTCCAATACCCGCTCGACCACATCCTCTGAGTCGATCCGATCAAAGCACTTGCCGGCCATGTTGTTGAAGTGTCGGCGCTGGATATCCTTGAACATATAGTGCTTGTTCTTGCCCAGAACGGCCATGGCCATCTTGGCCTTGGACATTGAAAACTGGTTCGGCCCATTCCCCTCGACCGGCCAGATCGACATCACGTCATAGAGCTGTGTGAGCTGGTATCGACCCTGTGGAAGCACCCTGATACTGAAGTTCTTCGCATGACCGTCCGGTGCCGCCAGCATCCAAAATATGAGCTGGGTCGTGAGCAGGGTGGTTAGATCTTGCTCGGCCTGGACGGAGCCTTTAAGCACACACGCCAGGTCCCTCAAACCAGGTCCACCGTCGCTTTCATACTTGAGGTGCGATGGAACCCCCATGACTTGGCAGAAGTCTTCCTGCGGCAAGCGCATGATCCACTCGCCGCTGGAATGCAACTGCCGATCGAACCGTTCCACACTTAAAACCTTCTGACCCCCGAAGGTCAAGATCTCTGTTTTGGCCACGGGCAGATCGAACTCTGCCAGCAGGTTCATGCAGAGCCATTCGTTCTCGACAGACGTACTGGAGTCAGCTTGGCGGTGTCCAACCATTCCAATGGGTAACTTCAAAATTTGGGTCGTTGGCGTCGAGCCGTGGGGTCGCATCCACTGACCTTGGTGCCAGAGGAGGGCGGCTTTTTCTTGGGCGCCGGCAAGGGAAATGCGCAGGTCATCCTGGTCTTCCACGTTGCCCATATGGCAGCTGCGTGTGGTCTGAACCAACAGGGACTCGATCTCGGATTCAGAAAGCGGTGTGCCCATGATGGAGTGAACATCGGTGGGCGACTCGTTCTCGCCGAGCAGCTGCACGGCACCCACGCAGTCCCGGCCGATGGCCTGGAGCAGGTCAAACGCCTCGGCACCTTCCGTCTTGAATCGGGTGGCTATTTGTAGACGAATGGTTTCGCTATCAGGCAGCAGGTTATCGAAGAAATTGCGGACGCGATCTCCCTTGAGGGCGACTTCGCCAGTAAAGGGTAGGGACAGCGAAAGAGGGCGCCCGGCGGGCGAATTCATCCACTCGGAGTCGTACTGCAGGCTGTGCTCGCCACGGCGGTTAAAGGTCCATGTGCCGACCCGTTGGCCATTGGTCCAGACGGAGAGGGTACGGGAATGGGAAGGGCGACCCACGGATCACCACTCCTGCCCGGTTGGGATCGGCTGCTTGCTTTCTGGTGCCCCTTTGGTTTGCACCACGAGCTCCAATTGCAGGGTGGCGCAAATGGACAGGAGTTGGTCCAGGCGTATGGAGGCTGGATCCAATTCCATGGCCGACATTCGGCTTTGGCTCAAGTCCAATCGACGGGCAAGTTCGGTTTGGGACAGACCGGCCGACTTTCGGGCAGCTTGCAGGAGCGGCGCAAGCTGGTCAGAAATGGAGAGAATAAGTTGCATGAAAGGGTTCTCCTGGAGGAATCCAGCGTGGAGTAGTGGTAGCAGTCACACAGGTATTTTCAATATAGTTGTTTAACAGGTAAAAGTGAAATACCTGTATTACGGGTATTCTTTGCGTACTGAATCAACCAGCTTGCATGCGATGCGGTAGCTCGTTACAAATCAGTCCTATGAAGGTGGGGGAAGGATGGACTGGGGAGCAGGGTAGGGTGGTTGGCGCCCGTTATATCCCCCGTGGGGCGATCAAATCAGTTGCTAGGCACATGAGTGAACAAAGTGCATCTTCGGGCCTTGAACGCTCCTAAATTCCCTGGCCTTTGGCCATAGCAGCAAAAGTCTGTTTTCCAGAGATTTTGACGGTTTTGAGATATTAATAGCATTCAATCACGTCATGATTATCCATATAATCAGGACGTTATAAAAATAGGTCTAAAACAGAGGCTTTAACTTGTCCGACGTCTATTTGCATAAAAACGTTCCTAGGTTTTTCATAAAAGTGTTCCTGCATGAACCAACGCAGCGGGCGTGCCATGCGTGATGCACAGGGTCAGCACGTCGGTCGCACTGATTCCAAGACACCAGCGCGTTTCCGGACCGGCGGATGAGACTCGAATGTCACCGGCCGGTTGATGGTGGCTTTGGTGAGCAACGTCATCACGGACCGAACGGCAAAAACTCAGAAGCCCGGCGGCGCTGATCCATCGAACAAGCCATAGGTGAGCCAAATCGGGGCCCGGTTCAAGGGCTGGGTTTGACTGCGACTTGCCACCCCAGGTCGGAATGGCCGGGTCGAGTGCCAGCCAATAGGGTCTGCAAACAAGACTGGCCTTCGAATCGAAACCGTGCGCGCGGACCGCCCGCCACCACAGCACAATGGCCCAAGCGGTCCAAGCGTTGGGGCCACCCATCTGGAGGAGGGCGTCAATGTCCGCTGCTTCAACTGCGGCGCTAAGGCGAGCCAACCAACGCCGTGCCTTTGCCGGGATCTGGCGTTTGATGTACCGATGGATGGCCTTGAAGTCGCATAGAAGCGTCTTGTAGTACAGGTTCAGATCGGTGTTTTGGCGGCTCGTCCCCTTGTCGACATTGTCGTGGCGGCATTTTGCAGGCACCTTCATGGTCCCGAATTTGGCGATCT
>JBPOIP010000051.1:0-72083 GCA_052034395.1 Pseudomonadota bacterium | reverse complement strand
CAACCATGCGAAGAATCGTCCGCAATCTCCTTAAAGAGAGCGGATTTGTCGACGCCGACGAAGCCGAAGATGGCGTGGTCGCCCTGCAAAAGCTGCGCAGCTCGAACTTTGATTTCGTGGTCAGCGACATCAACATGCCGAACATGAACGGCTTTCAATTGCTTTCTGAAATCAAAAAAGATGAAAAACTCAAGCACCTCCCGGTCCTGATGGTGACGGCTGAAGCCCGCAAGGAAGACATTGTTCTTGCTGCACAGCAAGGGGCAGCAGGATACATCGTCAAGCCTTTCACCAAGGCGACACTGGAAGACAAGGTCAATCACATCCTCACAAAAATGGGGTTGAAATAGGATTGTCATCAACCGCTGACAGTCAGCGTGGCATTGCTGCATCCAGACGGGTGGGTACTCGGTTTTGACTTGTTTACGCTTAGTTAAATCGGTTTTCTGCTCGGCGAAGACGGTTTTCGTGTTGCTGAACCGAACTCAGGCTGGAACCCGCCAATACGCCCCAATGCCATCAATGTCGTAGATCGGCGCCGTAATGTGGTTAGCGCTGCGGTAGTCGGCTATGGCCTGTCGGCAGCCTTCAACAGCTCCAAAATCATCTACGATGATGTAGCCACCGGGACTGACTTTGGCGCCCAACGCTTGAAGTGCATCCATCGTCGATGCGTACATATCACCGTCCAGGCGCAATATGGCAATGCGGTCAATGGGCGCAGCGTGCAGTGTGTCTTTGAACCAGCCTTTCAAAAATTTTACCTGGTCGTCAAGTAAATCGTACTTTCTAAAATTTTCCTGCACGGTTTCGAGAGAAACCGCCAAGGCGTTGAACGTGTGATGCAAGTCGCCCTGATCTTGCAACGGGTAGCGCACGGCATCGGGCTCGGGCAACCCGGCAAACGAATCTGCTACCCAAATGAAGCGATCAACGATACCCAATGCTTTGAGTACTGCACGCATATAGATGCAGGCCCCGCCTCGCCATACGCCTGTTTCAACGAAATCTCCGGGCACCTTGTCGCTGATGACTTGGCACATCAGATCACGCAGATTGCGCAAGCGCTCGAAGCCGATCATGGTATGGGCTTTGGCTGGCCAGTCTCTGCCCTTTAAGCGAAGAGCCGGGTTATATGCTCCACCTGACCATTGATCTATGGGAGGGTCTTCATAGATCACACCAAGCAGTACGGACTCCATCAGGTTGAGATACAGATCAGAGGAATAGGATCTCAGGTGTGTTGCATCGTCAAAAGCGCGGGGGGCTAACTGGACTAGGGGTTCTTGCGCTTGCTGACGCTGATGAGTGCCAATCTTTGCGGGGCCAACAGGGTCTTCCGGCAGTCGCAGGTCAGCCTGCATGGTGCGCGCGATGGTGCGCTCCTTAGGCGAGGTCTCGATCTTGCACAAAACAACACGCATAAAACTGGCCTGTTCGAGGCTGCATTCCTTCAAGCTACTGTCAAGGTAAACAGATTGTGACAGTTTGAAACGATGCTCAAACCAGCCCAAATACCAGAACCAATCGGTGTAGTAAAGCCAGGAGTTCTCGTTCATGGCGCGCACATGCGTCGGATCTTGCCAAGCCGATGGCGCTCGCTCATAGGGGACTTCAATCTGAAATTCGCCCCCTGTTTTGAGCAGTCGCAGACAGTTGCCCATGAGGCTGGCTAGATCTGGTACATGTTCCAACACGTTATTGGCATGAATCACATTCATACTTTGCTCGACCAAAACGATAGGGCCTGAATTCAAAGACACAATAGACAAGGGCAGGTTCAACGGTGCGGCGAGGTCGATAACCAAGTCGGGTTCAGCACGCTCAAGTACGTCGATGTTGAGCCAGCCGGGTTTGTAATCCTTGCCCGAGCCGAGGTTTATTTTCTGCGGTTGCCAGGGTTGCGTCGTGCGGCGCTCATGGTGCACCCGCGTAAAGCCGGTGGCAAACGCAAGGAGTTCGGAATAGGCTTCAATAGGGTCGGTTTGTTGGAAGCGCAGCAGTGCCTGTGTTGTTACTTCGTAAAAGGCCGCTGTTTTGAAATCTTCAGCGAAAAACTGCTCAAGCTGCTCGCCTTCCAGCCAAAGCAGGCAGTCTTCAAAGTCTGCCGGTGGGCGGGTTTGGGCTGTGCGCTCAGATATAACGGGTGTTCCGAGTGACAAACAGTGTGCGACCCTGGCCTGTTCAAATCGGCCGCTTTCATAGAAGTGAACATTGACGACGGCTTTGGCCCGAACGATCAACTGATCACGCTCAGTGCCGTAAAGTGCGCCATCAAGCAAGGTGACTGAAAGGCCGCAGGCCTCAATACGGTCGAGCCAAGCGCGGCGGCGTGGATTCATGCTTCCAATGAACAATAGGTCAATCGGTCGCTCTTGCAGTGGGATACTAGGCGCGGCGGTTAGATATGGGGCATGCAATATTGGCACAACGGGAATGTCGTCGGCCCGTGTTGCATAGGCCATAACATTGTGCTTGTCATAGTCCACCACGCAGGAGGTCGTTAGCAGTTGCAGATAGTCCTGTGACACAGCTGCACCACCCTCTCCCACTTGCTCCAGGTTGACGAATATGCAGGCATAGCGCTCGCGTTGGATTGGGTCAAAACAGAGGTGGGCTCCGAAAATGAAGTTCACGGCATCATGGCGCAGCCGATTTTTTGCGATACTGACGTGTGCACCGAGGCGCCGAAACTGGTATCGAAAATAACGCGCTTGGTCAAGCAGTCCAAGAGAATGCACATAGCCAATAGGCTGCTGGATGCAGAGGTGTATAGCTGGGATGGTGTTCATCAATAGCGTTCCAGTTAGCTTGGGTATCAATCTCACAATGCTGTGAGTTTATGGTAGCGCATCACCCGGCAATGATGAAATCAGGAGCGTCAATTCCGTTCAAATGCTCACGTATCCCACCTGCTCCCGTCTGGCCACACTGGGAATCGAGCACGGAACTCATTGCCCGGAAATTTACTTAGCCAAATTGGCTATTGTTCTAAATCGCGTCGCCTCGGCACCCCGCCCAGTGCCGTCATAGATCACAGCCAGATTTTGGGCAGCTAGGTAACTGCCTCTCCCATGCACGGCCCCTTCCAATTCTGGCTGCTCGCCAATTTCCAGGCATCGCAACCAACAGGACTCAATCATCGGTATCAAGGTCTCTGATTTGTCGGGCTGGTTGCATGCGAAGTCAAGTAGCAGGTCACCAACCACAAACCAATAGTCGGGCGACTCAGACCAGAGACTGATCCGTGACTCTGCCAGTTCCACGGCGAACTCAAATCGTGCTGACTTCTTCAATGCGAATAGCCAGCGAAGGAGCAAATCGTGAGCAAGACTGTGCTGTGGCCCCAAGACGCCATCCGCCCTCTCAAAGACTTGCGCTGCTTCTTCATAGCGCTGATACACCGCATAATCTTTGCCTAGCTGATACAGCAAGTAGCCGTCCCCGGGCGACTCTTTCAATGCGCTTTCAAGCAGGCGTGCATTTCGCCCTCGCTTCGCATCCATGGCTTGTACCAGATAACCGGCATGCGACACATGAACAGGGAGACGTCGAACAGGCAACTGGTGAACGGGTTGCTCATGCACCCGCCCCGAGTAACTAACCCCTCTGGGCAGCACGCGGGTAATCCAACTTGACGCTCGTAATCTATTGCCATCCGCCTCAAAATCACTGTCAACCCGGAGCGCTCCCACAAAATCAGGGTTCGTCTGACGAAGATTTGCGATCGTGCCTCCCCCTTCAACAATCGTTTCATCTGCGTCGAGTATCACGTTCCAATCCGCATTCGTCATAGCTAAGGCAAAGTTGCGTGCCGCTGAGAAATCATCAATCCAAGAGAAACACTCGACCTTTGCACCGGCGGCAAGTGCAACCTGTACAGTGTTGTCTGTAGATCCGGTATCTACAACTATCAGAGAGTCAACCATTGTCCGAATACTGTCCAGGCAACGCTTCAAGGTGGCCGATTCATTTCGAACGATCATTGCAAGTGCGACAGAGTACATGCGCCAAGGCTACACCAGTACGCATTGGTAACCGGGCGTTAGTGCGCTACAAAAAAGCCTCTGTTAACTAGACCCAACAAACCCCTCTTTTCCCCCTTTAGTTACAAAGGTCGCTCACGACAATGGTGGCAACTACAAAGCCACACCATGGAATCAGGCAGTCAAGATCGCAACTTACCGGCTTCGGAGCGAAAGCTTAAAAAGGCACGAGAAGACGGTCAGGTCAGCCGCTCGGAAGATCTCTCACATTTGGCGGTACTGGGCACGGGAGCATTTTGCCTCCTCACACTCGCGCCGATACTGTTCGAGCATCTTGAACGGGACCTGAACAGACAACTATCGTTCGACGCAGCTTCGGTTATGCAAACCGGGACCATGTTTCAACGCCTGTCTGACGCGACCACCATCGGTCTGACCGGTTGTGTTGTTTTTTCTGTGATCGTGGGTGCGGCGACGATTACGGCATCCGTTGCATCCGGTGGTTGGGTAAACAGCCTCAAGCCCCTTATGCCGGACCTTAGCCGACTAAGTCCGATTACGGGCTTTGGCAATCTTTTCACCAAGAAGAAGCTGCTTTCCGTTGCAAAGATGGTGGTCATGACCTCCATCTTGTTTGTGATTGCCGGAATGTTTCTGGCTTCGGGCATTCAAGTCGTTTCAGGCATCATGCTGCAGCCATCAAGTGCCGGGATCGCGCACCTGACCCAGTGGATCACGGGCGGCATGGGACTGATGCTGCTGGTTGTTCTGGCGGCCGCGTTGGTAGACGTTCCCCTGCAGACCTTTCTGCACAAGGACGAAATGAAAATGTCGCACCAGGAGGTGAAGCAGGAGGGCAAGGAGTCCGATGGCAACCCCCAGATGAAGGCAAAGATCCGTCAAAAGCAGCGCGAGATGTCGCAACGCAACAGCGTCAATGCAGTGCCCAAGGCAGATTTCGTCGTGATGAACCCTACGCACTTTGCAGTGGCAATCCGATACGACGAAAAAACCATGCGTGCACCACAGGTGGTATCCAAAGGCGCAGACCTGTTGGCGATGAAGATCCGCGATGTCGCCAAGCATCACGCGATTCCGGTTCTGCAATCACCCATGTTGGCTCGTGCACTCTACGCAAACTCTGAGCTGGATCAGGATATCCCGTCAAGCCTGTACACAGCGGTCGCCCAGGTTCTTGCGTATGTTTACAAATTGCGTGCCGCGCTGCGTGGAGACGGACCGATGCCCGGTGAACCACCGCAGCCGGTTGTACCGCCAGAACTTGACCCGCTGACCAAGACTGCCAAGAGCAACTTAGCATGAACACCCTACTCAAGACCATCCAGCAGTGGTTCGGCGGCAACTCCGCCATTGTTCAAGGTGCATCGGCACCGCTCTTGGTTGTGGCCATTCTGGCCATGATGGTGCTTCCGCTTCCACCCATGTTGCTCGACGCGTTCTTCACCATCAACATCGCTGTCGCGCTGATGGTGATGATGGTGGCCGCCTACATGATCCGCCCGCTGGACTTTGCGGCATTTCCTTCTGTACTCTTGTTGACAACGCTGATGCGCCTGTCACTCAACGTGGCATCTACCCGAGTGGTGCTGCTTGAAGGACACACCGGTCCAGGTGCTGCCGGTGCCGTGATTGAGGCCTTCGGCCACTTCCTGATCGGTGGCAATTTCGCAGTCGGTCTGATTGTCTTTGCCATCCTCGTGGTCATCAACTTTGTCGTCGTTACCAAAGGTTCCGAGCGAATCGCTGAAGTGTCAGCACGGTTTACCCTGGACGCCATGCCAGGCAAGCAAATGGCAGTCGATGCAGATTTGAATGCCGGACTGATTGACGAAAAGGAAGCCAAGCGACGTCGGGCCGAAGTCGGAGAAGAAGCCGAGTTCTTTGGCTCAATGGACGGTGCGTCCAAGTTTGTTCGTGGCGATGCGATTGCGGGCATCCTGATTCTGCTGATCAACATATTTGGCGGTTTCGCCATCGGGATTCTTCAGCATGACCTGACCGCTTCGCAGGCAGCCAACAGCTACATCCTTCTGGCGGTTGGCGATGCGCTGGTGGCGCAAATTCCGGGATTGCTCATCTCCGTTGCGGCCGCAATGGTCGTATCGCGTGTGGGCAAGGAAAACGACATCGGCAAGCAGATCGTCGGACAGATGTTTGTTTCGCCCAAGGTACTGGGCATTACGGCGGCCATCATGTTTGTGCTGGGCGTCATACCCAACATGCCCCACTTCGTTTTCCTGGCAATCTCGGCTGTTCTGGCTTACGGCGCATGGATGCTCGCACACAAGCCGCCACCAGTTGACCCGCAAACCCAGATTGCTCCTGTGAACACCGATGGTGAAGCCTCCTGGGATGACCTCCAACCGGTTGATCAACTGGGGCTGGAATTGGGCTACCGGTTGATTGCCCTGGTTGACAAGACCCGCCAGGGCGACCTGCTGACCCGTATTAAAGGGGTCCGACGCAAATTCGCGCAGGAAGTGGGTTTCCTCCCGCCACCCGTGCACGTTCGCGACAACCTTGAACTCAAGCCCAGCGGCTATCGGATAACCCTCAGGGGCGTCATAGTCGGCGAGGGCGAGGCCTTCCCAGGTATGTTCCTCGCTATCAACCCGGGCGGGATCACCACGCCGCTCATTGGTACAGCAACGACAGATCCGGCATTTGGCCTGCCGGCACACTGGATCGATGATCAGCAGAAGGAAACCGCCCAAATGGTCGGATTTACGGTCGTTGATTCAGAGACCGTAATGGCGACGCATTTGTCACACTTGATGCAAGTCCAGGCGTCGAAATTGCTGAGCCGGACAGAAACACAACAACTCGTTGAACACGTTGCCAAACTGGCGCCGAAACTGATTGAAGAAGTCGTTCCCAAAATGGTTTCCATTGCCGTATTCCAGAAAGTTCTGCAACTGCTGCTGGACGAAGCTGTGCACATCCGGGATATCCGGACCATCATTGAATCGATTGCCGAACATGCGGGCACAACCACCGATCCAGCCGAATTGGCACGCCGCGTACGCGTAGCACTCTCGCCGGCCATCATTCAGCAGATTTACGGACCAACCCGCGAGTTGAATGTCATCGCGATTGATCCTGGACTCGAGCGACTATTGGTGCAGGCGTTGGCGAACCCAAGTGGCCCAGCGCTGGATCCAGGGGTTGCTGAAATGCTCTCCCGTAACGCCGCAGAAACAGCACTTAAACAGGAGGAAGTGGGTGTCCCGGCATGTTTGCTCGTACCCGACCAGATCCGCAGTGCCATTGCCCGCCTGGTGCGGCGCGTCGCACCCCGTCTTCAGGTCCTTGCGCACAGCGAAATCCCTGAAACCCACACCATTCGCATCGGTCCGATTCTCAGAGGCGCAACATCATGAACATCCAACGCTTTACTGCCCCTACCTCCCGTGAAGCACTTGCCAAAGCACGCCTGACTTTTGGCGATAACACGCTCATACTGTCAAACCGCCCGACCGACCAGGGTGTCGAAGTTGTCGCTGCCGCGGAAGACACGCTGGCATCGCTTGACCGTGGACACACCCCACCGTCCAAGAAGCTGATGGATAGCCCCCTGCGCGAAACGCAAGCCAGTTTCAAGGATGTGGCCAGCAAGGTCGAAGACGATGCAACGCAGCTGGCCATGAGCACATTGTCCTTTCAGGACTACGTGCGTGAACGCATGCTGCGCAAACGCCATGAAAGTGGCCAGGTGGTGCCTGCAGGAGTCCCGCAGCAAGGGCAAGCAGATTCCCGTCGCACACAGGCTCCCGAACCGGCACCCGAAAAGCATGAGAAGCAAGCGGCAAAAAGCACACCGCCACGCAGGCAACCGGTGAATCAGGAGCCTGTACCCAAGGGCATCGTCGAAGAGTTGCATGCGATGAAGGAACTCATGGAGGACCGGTTCAATACACTGGCCTGGCTGGGTCAGGCGCGCCAGAATCCGATTCAGGCCAACCTGATGCTCAAGCTCATCCGTGCCGGGTATTCACCCAACCTGTCGAGAACCATCCTCGAGAGAATGCCCGAAGACATGAACGCATCAGAATCTGTTCAATGGATTGTGGACGTTCTGGAGCGCAATCTGAAAACAGATGCTAATGGCCCCTTGCTGCAGGAAGAAGGTGGCGTATTCGCTCTTATTGGTGCCACGGGAGTCGGAAAAACAACGACAACAGCAAAACTCGCTGGCTTGTGCGCAAAACTGCACGGCCCTGCAAGCGTCGGGCTGATAACGCTCGACACGTACCGTGTCGGTGCCCACGAACAATTGCGGGCTTACGGAAAAATGCTGGGCGTTGTCGCGCATCTGGCACATGACCGCGTTGCGCTGCAAGATCTTCTGGGCCTGTTATCCAACAAGAAAATGGTCCTCATTGACACCACCGGCCTGGCCCCGCGGGATCCGCGCAAGCGCGAACTGCTGGAACTGCTGGACGTGCCCAACGTCAAGCGTCTGCTGGTCTTGAATGCAGGAAGTCACGGAGATACGCTGGACGAGGCGGTTTCCGCATTCAAGTCGGGCGGATCACAGCAAACCATTTTTTCGAAGACCGACGAAGCCGTCAAGCTGGGGCCGTCAATTGACGCCGCCATACGCAACCAGTTGGTGCTACGCGGAGTCACTACGGGACAGCGTGTGCCGGAAGACTGGGAAGCGGCAAACGCAGCAAAACTCATCCGCATGTCCATGCGCACGGCCGGCATTTCTGCCTACGACCCGAAAGTGTCTGAACTCGGTTTTTATTTTGGCCAACCCTCCGGACAAACCGCATTCAAGGGGTATCTGGATGCTTGACTCCGTCAGCAATCAGGCATCGGGCTTGTTGGGCTTCGTTCCACACCAGGGGCCTCGCTTGCTCGCCATGGTCAACCATGGTGATGAACGCGCAGAGTTGCCCTTGCTCTGGCAAATCTGCCTGGCGCTGGTGAACTGGGGTTACCCGGTCACGGTATTGGACGCAACGATCTCCGAGACTGCCGAGAACCCCGGGCTTGCCCAACTCCTCGACAGCCGGCAGCGCAGAGACAACGCAGATAACGATGCGACAGGATGGTCGGTGCTGCCGGCTGCTGACGGCATCCAGCGCCTTTGCGCGCAGGCACGCGACGGCAAGCCGCGCCTGCAGCGGCTGGGACCATGTTTTCCCTCGGACAGTGTGGTCATCGTGTACAGTCAAGTCGATTGGTTGATACCGCTCATCGAGAACTTCCGCATTGAACCCATCTTGGCCGTCTCCCAATCAAAGACTTCGTTGCTCACCAGCTACCTGGTTCTCAAACGCTTATTGATTACTGGCAAACTAACACCTACCATTGTCAACATGATTCAGGACTCCTCCCCGACACACGGGGATTCATCACAGCCCATTTCAGCAAGCCTGAGCGCGTGCGCCAAGCGCTTTCTGGATCAGGATGTGACCGCCATCAATGTGACGGAGTCCCGAACACAGGAAACTGTCAACAGCTCCACGCAGGACTTGGCTATGCGGCTGCTGGAGCGCGCTGCGACGCTGGGTTACGATCCAACCAACACAGACATGTGGGTCGGCAAGCCGTCCTTTGTCCACGCGGATCATTTTGCCGGGAGTCATTGATGTACACAGTGAAAGGTCAACTGGATCGGTCGGCATTGATCAAACAATACCAACCGCTCGTCCGGAGACTGGCCCACTACATGATGGCCAAGCTGCCACCGAGTGTGGAAGTCGATGACCTGATCCAGGTTGGACTGATTGGGCTGGCCGACGCTTTGGCACGCTACGAATCTGCCCAGGGCGTTCAATTTGAAACATTCGCCACGCAACGCATCCGCGGGGCAATGCTGGACGAACTCCGTGGCAACGACTGGATGTCGAGGGGTTCGCGCAAAAGCCAAAAAGACATTGAAACCACGATGCGCCGTCTCGAACACCGCTTGGGCCGCAGCCCTGCAGAGTCCGAAATTGCGACTGAGATGGGACTCACTCTGGCTGACTATCAGTCATTGCTGAACAAGGTACGCGGAACCCAGCTGGTTTATCTGGAGGATATGGCGCGCAACAACGAAGAAGATGACAATTTTCTGGATCGCCACGTTGCAGACAGTGAATCCGACCCTCTGAACATGCTGCGCGACATGCGCCTGCGAGAATCTCTGGTTGCTGCGATCAAGAATCTCCCGGAACGCGAGCAATACATCATGAGCATGTATTACGAGCAGGACATGAATCTCAAGGAAATCGCTGCTGTTCTGGATGTGACCGAGTCACGGGTTTGTCAGCTTCACAGCCAATCCATTGCCCGGTTGCGGGCCAAAATGCGTTCACACTGATACGCCGGTACACCCCTAGCGCGTTTAAGAAAAAGCAATCACGCTGCAAGCACTTTGAAAGCGCCCGACTGCCGCACCGGGCCGCCATAGGTTCCGCTTCCAGCATAAGTCGATTTTCGCGTTGCCGCAGGAACCACCAGCTCCAGCGCCCGGTCAACGTAAGCGGAATGGCGCAACAAACTCTCGCGCACGCGCGCCAGAGATGCCGCCAGCGCATTCATTCGACGGACTCTGGATGTTTCGCCCAGATACGAAAGGCTTTCCGGATCAAGCCGATGGAAAAAATCGACGGTCACTTGCTGTAACCGCGCACTGGCCACCTGTACCGCCTGCGGATCCGCGTCGATCAGACAGGCCGACAGATCTTTGAGTTGCATCTCGAACATATCAAGATGCGTATCAAGATGCTCATGCGACATTTTCAGGGCCTCAGTAGGTTAATAACAGGCCCAAACCGAACTAGTTGCCCGTCCGTTTGAGCATTTCCTGCGCGTTGGCAAGCAATTTGTCGGCAATGGCTTCCGGATTCACGACGTAGGTGCCATCCTTGATCGCTGCACGCACCGTTGACACCTTTTGCGTGTCGATATCCGCTACATCGCTGCGCCCCGCCTTTTCGAGCCCCCTTGCCAGCGTAGAGACTGTCACGGCCACCCCGGCAGACCGCGTGCTTTGTGTGGCATTGGTTACTGCGGCCGCGCCCGGCGCGACGGCTTGCCCAGACTTCGGCAATGCGGATGAATTGCCAGACTGTATCTGGACTGAGTTGTCTGACGGTTGACCAATTTTCATGACGTTCTCCAAAACCACAATACGTGTAGCCTCGTGCGAATGATATCGGCCGCATCATGGCTGACTTTAGAGAAATTTGCACAACTCATTTTTCCAACAATTTGACTAGAGATCGATTTTCACTGTTCGTACATCCAGTACAACCCCCGATGAAATGCGACCATTTTCCAAACGGACCCGCGCGACCTGTCCAATCACGCCGGCCGACAGCGCCTGGGCCTCAGAGGAAATCTGAAAGCCCGGACCCTGCGCGACCACCCGCACCTGCGAGCCAGCCTGAAAAACCTGCGCGGGTTTGACCATTCCCTGTCGCAGCGTTTGACCCGTCGTCAGCAAACGCGTAGCAGTGTGTCCCACCCACAACGACCGGTCCCGAAGTACCGGGTTGGCCTCTTCCGCCCAATTGACTTCTGACTCGATGACATCGTCTTCGGTGATCACTGCGCCTGCCTGAACGGGCGACTTGATAACCCAGGCATTGCCAAACGCATTCACCGTTACAGGCAAAGATACGTTCCAGCGGCTCATGCCATCAACACACCGCAACCCAATGCGGGTACGTCCCCACAGTCGCGAACCCGGCGGCAGATAAGGCTCTACGTTTGCGCACGCGGCGAGTTTCAAGCGGGAGTCCAGAGTTCCGACCTTGACTTCCATGCGCAGGGACGCAGCACTACCGGGCTGCGCCGGAACCACGACACCCTTGAGCCAGTCGTGTGCAAGCGATTCAAAGTCGGCAGACTCGTTGCCCTGCGCATGCACGCCGCCTGCTGTCAATGCCAGGCAGGACCACAGCACAAGTGCGGCCATGCGGGCAATCTGCAGACGCTGAACCCATCCATGAAACATCAAACCTCTCCAATGGTGTTGCCACACGAAGCACATCCGGTTTCTCCCAGAGACTTCAGGCCATTGAACTATAGAGAAGCCACCGCGCTACAAAACTCTCAATTGACACGTATTTCGCCCCATATTCAAGGGCTAAAAAATTAAAGGTTTTCCCATAATTGCCACACGTCAACCCGTCAGGTAAACCCTCAAGGCTTGTCAATCCATTCGGAGGTAGCCAATGTTAGCCAATTTGACCAATGCGCTGGACTTTCATGCGAAGGCCCTCGTATTGCGCGCCGAACGGCAGCGAATCATCGCAAGCAACATTGCTAACGCAGACACACCTGGGTATGTCGGACGGGACATCAATTTCAAAGAGGCCATGAACACTGCAACTGAAAATAGCGCACGGATCGCACCGCAGGCCGCCCATGGCAACGCCAGCGGAACCAGCAACGCCCGTCATATTCCGCTGCAGGCAGCCTCGACAAGCCTGGGACCAACCGCTCTGGCATACACCACACAAACGCAGCCTTCCATGGACGGCAACAGCGTAGACATGGACAGGGAACGCGCCAACTTCGTCGACAACTCGGTTCGCTATGAAGCAACCCTGCGTTTCATTAACGGCCGGTCCAAGACGATCTTGAGTGCGATACAGGGCCAATAAGGTCGAAATAAAAGCCCAGGAGCAACACCGTGTCCATGTTTTCCATCTTCAATGTATCAGGCAGCGCAGTCAGCGCACAGGCGCAGCGCCTGAACGTCGTCGCCAGCAATCTGGCCAATGCAGATGCTGTGGCCGGACCCGATGGGCAGGGCTACAAAAGCAGGCAAGTGGTTTTTGAAACCGTGCCCATGGGCTCTGATGCGTCAGCGGGCGTGAAAGTCAATGCAATCCGGGAAAGCACCGACCCCTTGCGCCGGGTTCACAACCCGTCGCACCCTTCTGCCGACGCGGAAGGCTATGTGACGCACTCCAACGTCAACCCGGTCGAAGAGATGGTCAACATGATCTCGGCCTCGCGCTCATACCAGAACAACGTCGAAGTCATGAATACCGCCAAGACGCTGTTGCTGAAAACCCTGCAAATGGGTCAATAAACTTAACGGAGCCCAACATGGTCACCCCTGTCAGCAATCCACTGGTCAGTACCGGAAACAGCATTGCTCCAAGCGCACAGCCGAGTGCAATGGAGCAACAGGACCGTTTCATGAAACTCCTCGTTGCCCAGTTGAACAACCAGGACCCCATGAACCCGATGGACAACGCGCAGATGACGAGCCAGATGGCCCAGATCAGCACGGTCTCAGGCATCGACCAGCTGAACGAAACCATCAAGTCCATGTCCGCCCAATTCGCCTCCATGCAAATGATGCAGGGCGCGGGAATGATCGGTCACGATGTTTTGCTGCAGAGCAACACGCTGTCCGTGGATGGCGGCAAGGCCAAGGGCGCCATCGAGCTTCCAGGCAACGCGGACAGTGTCAGCATCCAGGTGCTTTCGCCAGGCGGACAACTGCTGGACACGATCAACCTGGGAGCCAAAACCGCAGGGCGCCATGCCTTCGAATGGGATGCAAAAAACTACAAGGAGACGGGCAGCCCCAGCTTTAAGGTCGTCGCCAGCAGTGGAAAACAGCCGGTGACAGCGACTGCGCTGGCACAGGATACCGTCACCTCCATCAGCACGGCAGGCAATTCGCTGAACATTCAGCTCAAAGGCCGCAGCGCCATCACGTACGACGCGGTTCAGGCACTGCTGTAACGGCCCGAATCCTCCCATCCCGCTTTCCAAGGACTAAATCATGAGCTTCCAAACCGGCCTCTCTGGCTTAAATGCTTCTGCCAAGAACCTCGATGTGATCGGAAACAACATCGCCAACTCCAATACCGTCGGAGCCAAGTCGTCGAGAACCGAGTTTTCTGCGGTTGTCGCGTCGGCCATTGGACCCAGCGGTGGTGGTGGAACAGGTGGCGGCGGGATTGGCGTGGAAGTTGCCACCATTTCGCAGCAGTTCGCGCAAGGCACCATCAACCTGACCGGCAACAACCTGGATTGCGCCATCAATGGCGGGGGCTTCTTTGAGTTGACGCTGAAAGACGGCAGTGCGGCCTACACCCGCGATGGCCAGTTCAAACTGGACTCCAAAGGCAACCTGATTACCAATTCGGGCGCCAGTGTCATGGGATTCTTGCCGGATGCCACGGGAACTTCCTACAGCGCATCGACCTCTCCACTGGTTATTCCAACCGGCGCGCCCATCGCAGCCAAGGCCACCAGCGCCATCACCGCACAGTTCAATCTGGATGCACGTGCTGTTGTCGCCGCAACGGCGGTTCCGCCAACACCCTACTCAACCTATGGCACAACCATGAACGGGTATGACGCCCAGGGAGTGGCGGTTCCAGTGAAGATGTATTTCATAAAAACAGCCGCCGATGCCTGGGACATGTACGACGGCGACCCCGCCGGCACCCCTGCCGGTACCAACCTGGGATCACTGACATTCGATGCCTCGGGCAACATCCTGACGCCAACAACTCCGGTGAACATGACGCTCACCTCGACCAACCCCAACATCGGCACCTTCACCGTTACCCTGGACGTGAGCAGTGCCACCCAGTACGGTACGACCTTTGCCATATCAGACCTGACCCAGGACGGCTACACCGCCGGCACGCTGACAGGAATCTCGATCAGCGAGCAAGGCATCGTCACAACCCGCTACTCCAACGGGCAAAGCCAGGCAACCGGGAAACTTGCCTTGGCAGACTTCCGCAATGTCCAGGGACTCAAGCCGATCGGACAAAACAACTGGGTCGAGTCAACCGCGTCAGGCCAGCCGATTCACGGCGCACCGAGCCAGGGCAACTTCGGGACCATCAATTCTGGCGCGCTGGAGGCATCCAACATCGACCTCACGGCTGAACTGGTTGCGATGATGACAGCCCAGCGCGACTACCAGTCCAACGCGCAAACCATCAAAACCCAGGACACGGTGTTGCAGACACTGGTGAACCTGCGTTAAGCCTGACCCAACGGAGCTAACACCCCATGGACCGCCTCATTTACACCGCCATGTCCGGTGCCAACGCGGCCGCGAGCCGCCAGTCGGTCCTGGCCAACAACCTCGCAAACGTATCAACCAATGGCTTTCGGGCCGAGTTGTCGACTTACCGCGCAGTTCCCTTGCAGGGCGAAGGCGCGACCACCCGCGTCTTTGCGGTGGAAGCCACCGCCGGGCATCTGAGCCGACCCGGCGCCGCCCAACGCACAGACCGTGCCATGGATGTGATGGCTAACGGAAATGCTTGGTTTGCCATTCAGGGACTGGATGGCACGGAAGCCTATACCCGCAATGGCCACCTCGAAGTCTCCACCGATGGCACCCTGGTCAGCCCGGGTGGCTTGCCTGTACTGTCCAACGGTGGCGCACCGATGACCGTCCCGCCGGGGGCTATCGTGTCCATCGGTCATGACGGAACGGTCAGTGCCAAGGTTGGCACCCAGCCCGCCAACACGATTGGACGCCTGAAAATGGTCACCCCCACAGCAGAGGATCCACTCAAACGCGCAGCGGATGGGCTGTTTCGGTCCCGTTCAGGTGAACCGCTCCCCAATGACGACACCGCCAAACTACAGACCGGTGTACTCGAAGGCTCCAACGTCAATCCGATTGAAGCCATGGTGGGGATGATTCAGACGGCACGCCAGTTTGAAGCGCAGATGCGCCTGCTGCAAACCGCCGAATCCAACGACCGCTCGGCCGGTCAACTCCTGGGACTGCAGGGATAAACCCTCCACCCAAGCCGCTAAATACTGACAGGAAACTACCATGATCAATTCGCTGTGGATATCCAAAACCGGCATGGAAGCCCAGCAAACCCAGCTGGACGTCATCTCCAACAATTTGGCCAACGTTTCGACCAACGGGTTCAAGAAGTCGCATGCGGTTTTTGAAGACCTGATGTACCAGAACCTGCGACAGGTTGGGTCTGCAGCGACGGAGCAATCAACCCTGCCGACCGGACTGCAAGTGGGCCTGGGCGTCCGCACCGTGGCTACGGCGCGCAGCTTCGCCCAGGGCAATCTGCAGCAGACCGGCAACAACCTCGACATCGCCATTCAGGGCAACGGCTTTTTCCAGCTGACCATGCCCGACGGCACCATCGGCTACACCCGCGACGGAGCATTCCAGATTGACAATCAGGGGCGCATGGTGAACTCCAACGGCCTGCCTATTTCGGGCGGAATCACCATCCCCGCCAATGCCACAGCGGTTTCCATCTCAGCGGAAGGCACCGTATCTGCAACGATTCCGGGAACCATAGCACCGCAATCCGTGGGCACCATCACCCTGGCAAACTTCGTCAATCCACCGGGACTGGAACCCAAAGGACAAAACGTTTACGCCGAAAGCGCCGCCTCCGGTCAGCCCAATGTGGGTACAGCGGGTGCCAACGGACTGGGCAACCTGATGCAAGGCTTCGTGGAGACCTCCAACGTCAATGTGGTGCAGGAACTGGTCACCATGATCCAGACGCAGCGCGCTTACGAAATGAATTCCAAGGCCATTCAGACGTCCGACCAGATGCTACAAAAACTTGGGCAATTGTGAGGTATGCTATGAAACATATAGCAAACAATTCAATTAATACGAGGGCTTTATGCCGGTTTTGTTCTGCATTCGTGGCCAGCCTGGCATTGACGGCCTGCCAGCAGATTCCCCAGAAAGTGGTGGTTGATTTTGCAGAACCCAAGGTCAGCCAGACGCCCCTGCCGACCCCGGTTGCAGCCCGGCCAGCAACCGGCAGCCTGTTCCAGACGGTCGGTTACCGCCCGGCCTTCGAAGACCGGCGCGCCCGCAATATCGGTGACACCGTCACCATTCAAATTATTGAAAACGTCAGTGCCAGCCAGAAGTCCACATCAACGGTCAACCGCAACACCTCCATCGACTCCAATGTGACGGCGCTCCCGTTCAACGACCTGGCCGGACTGGGCAAGCTGGGTATTGGCGCCACTACCAACAATGCCTTCTCTGGCAAAGGCGGAACGGAAAGCGCCAACACTTTTGCCGGATCCATTACCGCCACCGTCATCGAAGTCATGCCCAACGGGCACCTGGTCGTGGCGGGCGAAAAGCAGATCGGCGTGAATCAGAATGTGGACGTTCTGCGCTTCTCGGGCACGGTGGACCCGCGGCTGGTGCAGCCCGGCAGCATCGTGAGTTCGACCCAGGTTGCCAACGTGCGAGTTGAGTCTCGCGGTCGCGGCGCCCAGGGCGAAGCGCAAACAGTTGGCTGGATTTCCCGGTTCTTTTTAAGCTTTCAGCCGTTCTAAAGTTATCCAGAATAGTGCCGAGGGGTAACAGATCCAATCGGGTCAACCCACCAACCGACTCTGCACATGACCACCAGGAACACTTCGGCAAAATCCGTCAGCCTGCGGCTGCTGGGCTTTTTGAGCCTGGTGGCATTTCTGGGGTTCACCAGTCTGGCCCATGGCATGCGGATCAAGGAAGTTGCCTCCATTGAAGGCGTTCGCAGCAACCAGCTGACCGGGTTTGGCTTGATCGTCGGACTCGACGGCACGGGTGATCAAACCACCCAGATGCCCTACACCACGCAGGGCTTGAGCAACTACCTGCAACAGTTGGGCATCACCCTGACCACCACCACGCTGGCGCAGCTGCAGATGAAAAATGTGGCCGCCGTTCTGGTTACTGCCCAGTTGCCAGCCTTCGCACGCCCGGGACAGCTGCTTGATGTTAACGTTTCGTCGGTGGGCAACGCCAAATCGCTCAAGGGTGGCACCCTCATCGCATCGCCACTCAAGGGTGCTGACGGCGAAATCTATGCGCTGGCGCAGGGCAACATCATCGTTGCGGGCGCCGGAGCCGCAGCAGGCGGCAGCAAGGTACAAGTCAACCACCTCAGCGCCGGCCGTATTCCGGACGGAGCCCAGGTTGAACGCGTGGTACCGACATCCCTTCAGGAAGGCGGCACCGTCAATTTGAGCTTGAATGCCTCTGACTTCCAGACCGCACGTAAGGTAGCCCAAGCGATCAACCAACAATTCGGTGACGGCATTGCGCAGGCGCTGGACGGACGCACTGTGCAGGTCAAGGCCCCCACAACGCCCAACGAGCGCGTCAGCTTTCTGGCGGAAATGGAAGAACTGCCGGTGCAGGCCTCGATAGCTGCCGCGAAAGTCATCATCAATGCACGCACCGGCTCCATCGTTCTCAACCAGGCTGTGTCACTCGGTGCCTGTGCCATTGCGCACGGCAACCTGTCCATCAGCATCAGTTCCACACCGGTCGTCAGCCAACCCAACGCGCTATCTCAAGGACAGACCGTCGTCGCGGAAAAGGCCAACATCGAAATCAAGCAGGACGGCGGCAAGCTGATCCAGTTACCTGCCGCGCCGCAATTGACCGATGTGGTCAAGGCGTTGAACTCACTGGGTGCGACACCACAGGACCTGCTGGCCATTTTGCAGGCCATCAAATCGGCTGGAGCCCTGAACGCAGAGCTGGAGGTCATCTGACATGAACTACGGATCGATCAACAGCACGCAATCCCTGGCCGCCGACGCCCAGTCACTGGGCGCACTCAAGCTCGAAGCTGGCAAAAACAGTCCGGCAGCCATCAAGGAAGTGGCCAAGCAGTTCGAGTCGCTTTTCATGCGCGAACTGATGAAAAGCATGCGCGAAGCGACCATGAAATCCGGCATGCTCGACAGCCCGGGTGGCGACCTGGGAACGGACCTGCTCGACCAGCAGTTTTCCGTTCAGATGTCGGGTCAACCCGGTGGCCTGGCCGACTCCATTGCACTGCAACTGACCCGCCAAATGGCAAGCTCCACCAAAAGCGCAGCACCGCCGACAACGACCCCGGATTTGGCATCTGGCGCACGGATCAGCAAGGCATCGGCACAAGGCACCACACCCAACGCGATCGCAAAAACACCCCGCGCCCCCACGGAAAGCCAGTCCAACTTCGTCAAGCAACACGCACAGGTCGCCAGCGAAATCGAGAAGAAAACCGGTATACCGGCAGGCTTCATGCTGGGCCAGGCCGGGCACGAAACCGGATGGGGCAAACATGAGATCAAGCTCAAGGGTGGAATACCCTCGTGCAACCTGTTCGGCATCAAAGCGGGCGCCAACTGGACCGGTAAGGTCGCCGAGGTCACGACAACCGAATATGTGAACGGCGAACCGAAAAAATGTGTGCAGCGGTTTCGAGCGTATGAATCCTATGCGGACGCATTCCAGGACTATGCCCGTCTGATTTCGGAAAGCCCACGCTATGCCAAGGTGAAGGGGCTCGCAAGCTCGGCCCATGCCTTTGCCAGCGGACTGCAAAAAGCCGGTTACGCCACGGACCCGGACTACGCGGCCAAGCTCAGTCGCGCCATCAACACCACACTGCAGATTCGACGGGCACAGGCCTGATCGGGACGCACCATGGGCAGCTTACTTAATGTTGGAACCCGGGCACTGCAGGCCAATCAGGTGGCGCTGCAGACTGCTGGCAACAACATTGCCAACGTCAATGTGCCCGGCTACTCGCGCCAGAAGGTGGTGCTGGCTACGGTGCCAGGCCAATTCTCCAGTAGCGGCTATGTGGGCCAAGGCGTCAACGTTCAGTCCATCGAGCGCAATTTCAGTGAGTTCCTGACACGACAGGCCACTCTGGCATCGTCCACGCAGTACGCTGACACGGCGCGCGCCGACAAACTGCGCCAGCTGGAGGGCATTTTTGCCGGTGGAACGCAGGGCCTGGGTGCAGCCATCAGTGACATGCTCAACGCCTTTTCCGACGTTGCCAGCGCGCCCACCGACATGACCGCGCGCACCGTGGTGTTGACACGCATTGATGAGACCGCGGCCAGATTCCGGTCTTCGGCACTGCAGCTGGATGACCTGGAGACCGGGGTAGCGCAGGAATTGTCGGAAAAAGTTACCACCATCAACAGCCTGGCAACCAGCATTGCGGCAGTGAATGACGAAATCATCCGCAGTCAAGGCAGTGACCAACCCCCCAATGACCTGCTGGACCGGCGTGACCAGCTGATCAAGGAGTTGAATCGGTATGTGCAGACCACGTCCGTCAAGGCAGATGACGGATCTCTGGGGATCTATATCGGGGGCAGTCAGGAACTGGTGCTGGGCAATGTGGCCTCCAGTGTCAAGATCGTCAAAGACGACTTTGGCGATTCGCGCAGCAGCAAACTGGCTGTGACCCGCGCAGGGACGCCCCTGATTCTGGATGAGTCATTGCTGGGTGGCGGCGAAGTCTCCGGTCTTCTGCGGTTTCAGAACAACGACCTTAACGAAGGACGCAATTTGCTGGGGCGGCTCACCCTTGCGACCACAACCGCCATGAACGACCAGCACAAGCTGGGGCTGGATCTTGATGGCAATGTGGGCGGCGACCTGTTTAGTCCGACCGTCTTTGGCAACAACAATGTGATGATTCCCAAAGCCCCGGCCACACTGAACACGGGTGGAGCGACACTGACGTTGAGCGTTGCGGACACATCCAAATTTGCCGCAACCGATTACGAGATCCAGTTTACCGGCGCCACAACAGGAACCATTACCCGGCGGTCCGACTCCATGGTCACCGCGTTTGACACTGCTGCTTCCGCAACCAACTCGATCAGCATTGACGGCCTGGACATTGCCCAGGCGGGCGGTGCTGCGGCAGGCGACCGTTTTCTGATCAAGCCATTCAGCACCGCGGCCGGCAATGTAACCAGCGTGTTTTCCACGCCAAGAGCCTTGGCCGTTGCCAGCCCGGTGGCCGCTACCATGGGCGCCGCCAACACGGGCAGCCTGCAGCAGGTCTCCATCATGGCGCGCAGCAACCCCCTGGCGGCTCCGTCGCTGGGTGTGGTGTTGACGTTCACCGGCTCCAACAGCTACACGCGCAGCGATCAGGGAGCAACGGTCTACACCTATACACCGGGCGAAGCCATTGAGGCAACCGTGACCGGGCCACCGTTGGCAGACTGGTCACTCATCCTGCAAGGCACGCCCAAGGCGGGCGACACGGTCACCGTGAACACCAATCTGTACCCCACACTGTCGGCTGGCAATGCCGTTGCAATGATGGACCTGCGTGATGTGGCCATGTTTGATGGCGCTGCACTCACCGACGGATTTGCCGGCCTTATTTCCCAGGTTGGCATCCGCACCCAGAGTGCGGACTATGCGGCAAAAGTATCGACGTCGATTGCCACGAATGTCGAGCGCGATCGTGCCGGCGTGGCCGGCGTCAATCTGGACGAAGAGGCAGCGAGCCTCCTGCAGTACCAGCAGGCCTACCAGGCGTCCGCCAAGATGATCCAGATCGCGCAGAATATTTTTGATACGCTCATCCAGAACTTGAGCCGCTGAATCAGGACCAGCAGGAGCCCTCACCATGTCATCATCACTTCGGCTCGGATCAGCCAATACCTACGACACCGCTCTAAGCAACATCATGAACCGGCAGGCGTCACTGGCAAGCCTGCAGGAAAACCTGACTGCGGGAAAACGCATCGTTCGGGCCAGCGACGACCCTACCGGCGCAGCGCAGGCCGAACGGGCCATCACGCGCCTCGCCCGTATCGAGACCGACCAGCGCGCGCTGGAGTCGCAGCGCAACTCCATCGCGCAGGCAGAAAGCACCCTGGCAGACGTCAACGAGGCGCTGCAAAATTTCCGTGAACTCGCCGCCAGCGCCGGTAACGCATCGCACAGCCCACTGGAACGCAAGGCCATTGCGGCCCAGCTCGGTGGCTACCGCGACCAGGTCTTTGCGCTGGCCAACCGAAAAGACACCAACGGCTTGCCCCTGTTCAGTGCCCTGGGCAGTGCCCTGGCACCCTTTGTCGGTCCCCAGGCCTTGCCGCAGGACTACACGTTTGCGGGGCTGCCCGGCCAGGTGGCCAGCAACGAAGTGTCCATTCCCTATTCGCTCGACGGCGACCGCGCCTTCATGCACCTGCCCGGGCGCGACGGTGTGTACAACGTGACCCTGACCAATGTTGCAGCACCCCCGCACGAAATACGTACGGGCGGCGTGACCCTGACCAACCCGGCGCTCGTGTCCGGCTCGACCTACAGCATCGCCATTACCGGTGTTGACACGACGACCACGCCCGGCTCCACCACCGTGACCTACGATATTTCCGAGAACCCCAATGTCAGCGGTCCGTTTGCCGGTTCAGCGACCTATCCGAGCAATACCGAGGCCAACATTGCCGTGACCGCCATTCCCGGACTGTCCATCGCCATCAAGGGCGCACCCGCCGTGGGCGACACCTTGACCATCACTCCGCGCCCCAGCATATTCAGCGTACTCGACGATGCCGTGAACGACATCGGCAATGCAGTCACTTCCAATGCGGCCATGCAGGCCGTAGGGCAAGCCCTGAACAACATCGATGTTGGCATCGCGCGCATTTCATCCGCCCGCGGCCAGGCCGGTGACCTGCTCAACCGTGCAGAACGCATTTCGTCCAACCAGGACAAGCGCAGCATTCAGGTTGAAGGGGACCGCTCGCGCGCCGAAGATCTGGACATGATCAAAGGCGTGTCCGACTTCCAGAACCAGCAGACCGGCTTTCAGGCAGCGCTGCAGTCTTACGCCCAGGTGCAGAAGCTCTCGCTCTTTAACTTCATCAGTTAGCCCAACAGCCGCTGCCCGTCTGTATGGCCCCATCGGCGCTCGACCGCGTAAGCCTCGGCTACGAAGCGATCTGGGGGCAACAGCGAAGCTGTATGGGTATGCGCCTGTTCGTGCAGGCCCATCCCGAAACGGCCGTTGATGGACGCCACTTGCTGGCTGCCATTGCCGAATACTGGACGGACCCGTCAATGCCCCTGCTGCTGAGCGTGCGCTCGGCCGCCTTGCTGGGCAGCCTGCTGGAGCAGCCAACCTGCCCGGGCATCTGGATCGAGGTTGCCGACGCGCAGCTTGCGGACCGTCGCATTGCCGCCGGGGTGCACCATGCCCGCGCGCAGGGCGTTCACCTGGTGTGGGTGGGGGACGACGGCGAGACCCTGGACAACACACTGGCACCTTTTTTTCACAAGACCATGCACACGCTGTCGCCGCAGGATGCACTCACAGCCCTGCGGCTGGCAAGACACCCGAGTGCGGGCGACGGCACCGGCGCGGGCCCAATCCCCCAAAGCCCCATCGTGCCAGGCAGCCTGTATGTCGGGCTGGCGAACCGCTCACTGCTCGAGCATGCGCTGGACCGCCAACACATTTGGGGTGTTGCAGGCTGGCCCACGGACGAAATACTGCACGACTACCGTCTGCGCCAGATCCAGCCATCGCGAACCGTAATCCGTGCGCTGCTTCAGTCAATCGACGCAGACGAATCCCTCGAAGCCCTGGCGCGGCACCTGGGCTGTGAGCCGCTGCTCACCTACCGGTTCCTGCGCTACGCCAACTCGGCCCTTCTGGGTCACGGGCACGATGTCGGCAGTGTGCGTCAGGGGCTGATGCTGGTGGGCTACACCCAACTGCGTGGTTGGCTTACCGAACAGTTGGCACGCGCCAGCACCGACGCGAATCTAGAGCCCCTGCGCTGGTCCATGGTGACGCGTGCGCGCGTCATGGAGCACCTGTCCGATGCCGGCTTGGGGGACGATTTGCGTCGTGAGGTATTCTTGTGCGGACTTCTGTCACAGCTTGATGTGCTTCAGGGTGAGCCGCTCGGAGCCGCCCTGCACCGGCTTCCGCTGCCCGGACGGATTGTGTCTGCTGTGCTCGGCCAGACCGGCCCCTACGCCGCCTGGCTGGACGTGGCGTCCTCGCTGGAGGGCAGCAATACCCGCATGATCCACGACGTATGCAGGGCAAACAAAATGCCAGCCTCAGAGGTCAATCACGCACTGCTGCGCACGCTGGCTACGCGCTAAACAGCGATCCGGCCATGCCCAGAAATGGCCTGCCGCGCGCTGGCGGGCTCACCCCAGGCGGAACATGCCCGCTGTGCGCAACAAGCCGCGCCCTTGCTCTTCCAGCGCCCGCGCAGACTGCGCTGCACTCTCCGCCATGGGCACGTTTTGCTGGGTGGCCTGGTCGATATCCACAATCAGGTGTGCCACCCGGTCAATGCCGGTGCCCTGTTCAATGGACGACTGCGAAATCTCCGACGCAAGTGACGCCACGCGGTGCACGGCTTCTATCGACGAATCAATGATCCTGCGGGCATCACCGACCTGTGCCAGCCCCTTCTCGACCTGATGCACCGAGTCGTCGATCAGACTCTTGACCTCCTTGGCCGCCGACGCACTGCGCCCGGCCAGGGAACGCACCTCGCTGGCAACCACGGCAAAACCGCGACCCTGCTCGCCGGCGCGCGCCGCCTCCACCGCAGCATTCAAGGCCAGAATATTGGTTTGGAAGGCGATGCCGTCAATCACGCCAATGATGTCGGTGATCTTGCGCGAACTCGCAGCGATGGTATCCATGGTGCCAACCACGTTGTCCATGGCTGCACCTCCAGCGGTGACGATGGTGCCGGCCTGCTGCACAAGGTCGTTGGCCGATATGGCGTTGTGAATGTTGTGCTTGACGGTGGCTGAAACCTGTTTCATGTTGGAGGCGGTTTCCTGCAGGCTGGCGGCCTGCTCTTCGGTGCGCCCCGCAAGCGCTTCATTGCTGTGGCTGATGGCCTGCGCTTCGGCACGCACCGATTCAGCACTCAGGTGAATGAGACGCGCTGTGGAAGCCAGCGCCCTTTGCATGGCAGACAACGAGTTCATCAGTTGCCCGGCCTCATCGGTGCGCGAGTTGTCGATGGTGTTGGCGAGATAGCCCACGGCAATTTGCTTGGATATGCTTACGGCCTCATTGATCGGCCGGGTGATGGAGCGCTGCAAGCGCCAACCCAGACTCGCGATAAAGCCCAGCCCCGCCACAATGCTCATCAAACCAAGGATCCGCACCTTGTCATAGGCAGCGGCAGACGCTTCCATGGTGTGCCTGGCGTTGACATCCTGTTGGGCGAGTTGGGCATCCAGATTGCTCTGGACCAGCGCAAAAAGTGGCTCCGCCTTGTTGCGGTAGATACTGATGAGCTGGTCGGTGTCGTTGTTGCGCATGGCCTGCAAGGCGGGCTTGAGGCCCTCGTTGACATAGCGCTCGCGCAGGACCACAAACTCATCCTGAACGGTTTTCTCTTCCGGTGCGTGCCCGATGGCCAGGTAACTGCTCCACGCGGTGCTGATGGTGACGCTGTTCTTTTCGATTTCTGCCGCAAGAGCCTGCGTGGCCGCCGAGTTGGACTGGGCGATGGCCGCTGGTAAAGCCATGTGGCTGCGCAATTGCAGGCGTGCCACGTTGTCCAGAAGAAGAACGGCGCGCGTTCCTTCACGGTAGATAGACTCAACCTGTTGGTTGGTTGAACGCATCCCCGACAACCCCATCCAGCCGATCCCTGCCATAAGCAGTGAAGCCAGCAGCAGCAGGTAAACCAGCCGCCCCCGGATACCGGGGTGCGTGAGTCGGTCAAACTGACCAAAAACGCCCGTGCGCACTACATGGCCGCGCTCGATGCGCAACCCGCTGGCCTTGCCTTCGCGAAACCGGCGGTAGAGCGCCTCGGTGGGGGGAATCGCCTCACGCGGAGGGGCCATGCGGACCGACGCAAAGCCCACCATCTGCCCGTTCTCCCACATCGGTGACGTATTGGAAAGCACCCAATAGTGATCACCATTCTTGCGCCGGTTTTTCACCATCCCGGTCCATGAGCGACCCGCCTTCAGATATTTCCAAAGGTCCGCGAACGCCTCCACCGGCATGTCCGGGTGGCGCACCATGTTGTGTGGCTGACCGATCAATTCCTCTTCGGAATACCCGCTTGCCTCGATGAAATCGGCATTGGCAAAGGTGATGTTGCCTTCCAGGTCAGTACGCGATATCGGCGACTGGTCGTCTCGCAGAACGTACTCGATGTCCGTAACGGGCTGGTTGTTGCGCATGTGGCAATCCGGAAAAGTTGGGGTTTATTAGTAGGATGCGCCGGAGTTTACAGGCGCTTTGCCGCGCCGCAAACTGAAGCGCTCCGATGAAGCGAGCCAGCGCCGACCAAAGCCACGGGCTCTTAACGTTTGCTACTCTATTGATAGCTGCAAACTCAATATCTACAAGGCAAAAACCCCTATTTGACCAGCAATCTTTCCGCCCGCAGCCGCTCAAACACAGCCCAGAACCGAGCGTCCTGCGTGGTCGCAAAGTTGATGCGCATCAGGGTGCTGGGCTGGCGTTCGGCGTGGAACAGTGCCCCGGGAGCCAGCAGATAGCCCACATCCAGCATGCGCTGCGACAGCGCATCCGTATCCACCCCGGTTTCCACCCAGCCAAACAGGCCCGCCGGGGGTGCGGCGAAGCTGCAACCGTGGGACAGCGCCAGCTTGACGCTGCGCGCGCGTGCCTGGTCCAGCCGGGATCGGATGCGCTCGGCGTGGCGGCGCAGCTGGCCCTGGTCGATGCACCAGGCCAGCGCCTTTTCCAGCAAGGCGGGCGTTGTCAGAGTCGCCAGCATCTTGGTGTCGACAAACGCCTCGACCAACGCGGGCGGCGCCGCCAGAAAGCCCACACGCCAGCCCGGTGCCAGTATCTTGGCAAAACCACTGACATAGATAGTGTGCTGCAGACCGTCCAGCGCGCACAGGCGCGTGGCATGGTCAGGCGCAATGTGGCTATACGTGTCGTCTTCCACGATGTAAAAGTTGTGGGCATTGGCCAACTGCAGCACCCGGTGGGCGCTGCCCGGCGTGAGGCAGTAGCCGGTGGGGTTGTGGAGCACGCTCACACTCACAAACAGCTTGGGCGCATGCAACTGGCAGTAGCGCGCCATCACGTCCAGATCCGGCCCGTCGGCACGCCGGGGCACCGGCAGTATGCGCATGCCCAAAGCGCCCAGTCGGGCAAACTCAATGGCCCAGCCGGGTTCTTCCACCATCACATAGTCCCCGGCGCGCAGCAGCGTGCGGCTCACGATGTCCAGCGCATGGGTGGCGCCCACAGTGGTGACGATCTGGCCGGGAGCAACCTGCACGCTATAGGCCGCCAGCTTCTGCGCGAGCGCCTGGCGCAACCCGCTGTCACCGGCGGGCTCACCATATTGCAGCGACAGCGACTGCAGGGCTGGACCACTGGTGACCTTGCGCACTGCGGCGGGCATGAAGTTTGTTTCCATCCAGTCGGGCGGAAAAGCGCCCATGCCCGGCTGCGGCAATTCGGAGTTTCGGTGAAACATGCCACGGATCAACGCCGTGGCGTTCACCGGCACATGCTGGGCCTGGAGGTCGCTTTGGGTCGTGAGGTATGCTCCTGAATGCGTAGCATCCTGCGCACGTTTTTCGGGGGCTACAGCCATTTCCCGCACATAGAAGCCGCGATTCTTGTGCGCCTCCACCAAACCCTGGGCCAGCAATTGGTCGTAGGCCGCTACCACCGTGGACGGGCTCACGCCCTGCTGCTGGGCGCACTGGCGAACCGACGGCAGACGCGCGCCCGGTGCCAGCAGCCGGGTGCGGATGCGCTCGGCAAAACGGGTGCTCAACTGGTCAACCAGTGATTGGGATGCAGTTTTTATCAGCATGGCTTTGTTTTCCATCTACATCGAACGTGTTGCACCCGCGCGCACAACCTCCTCCAGCTCTTGGATACGCCCCCACGGGCAACTTGGGTCTCCACAAGGCACATCAGGGTCGCCTTCGTGTTCAAATTCGAAATGAAAGCAAAGCCAGTGCATTTGCTCTTGGACCTCGTAGTAGTCTGCGGTAGCGATTACGGGTTGATTGCAAGATCTACACAGCAGCTTCACGGGGCCGTCAGTTAAGGGACATGATTTAGCCCTAGGCACATTCGCCAGCATGCTGAACGAGTCAAATCCATCCATGTCCACATCAGCAGGAACAATGCCGAAGGTCTGCAACGCATTCAAGATAGTCGCAACCGCCTCAAAGTTGCCCATACGCACACCTTGGTCGAACTGGCCTGTGGCGACTGCACTGCTCGCCGCACGATCAACAAGGATATGCAGGATGTCCCGTAAGACCGATTGATACTTTACTTCGTCACCCATTTCCTTGGCCCTTGAAGATTTCACACACTACGGAACCGTGCGGTTATTTCGGATCATCGCTCGAACAGACTCGGGGCTTCGTACTTCCCCGTGGGCATGAATGACCGCGTGGCAGTTGGGACAGACCGGAATCAAATCGACATCCGGGTTGACGCAACGAGGGCCTTGGGCCAAGGCTAACGGGTTCAAATGATGAACGTGAACACAGTCTCGAAACGTCGGTCCGTACACCGTTGCAAAATCAAGCCCACAGATTTGGCATGCGATGGGTGTAAAGCGCGCGAGGCACTTTTCTCGGACCAGAGCGTTACGCCGCTTATACGCCAAAGTAACCGTTGTTTCCTGCGCTTCTGTGATGCCCGCCTGCGCCGCCAACTCATCATCGGCACGAACCATCACACTATTCAAGTCCAATGATTCCAGTGCCACCAAAACCTCCGGGCGCAATTCCCATGGAAACCCTCGAACCAATGACTGCCTACCCTGCCGAGCCAATATCCACCAAGGTCGCTGAAACCTCTGGCGTTCTTCGGATGCAGGCAAACTCATGTGCTTGAGAATAGCGCGACCAACTTGTGCCATTGCCTGATTTACAGTGACTACCTTTACGCCCAGCTGATCAGAAATCGCTCCCGCACTATTGGTGTGCTCCGGCGCGATCCATAGCTCGTAAAGTACGTCGCGGCACATATCCGACAGGCTGGGCAGAACGACTTCCAACGCTTTCAGGTAAAGCGCTCTGTACCTATCTGGCAGTTTGGCAGGACAGTTCATGGCGGGCGGCATTTTTACGAAGGTTTGAAAGACGCGTCAGAGTGAGATATATCGCCCGGGGTAGCCATTTGGTCCAACTCCATTGAGAAGTGGAATTTTCTTGCGCGAGCCAGCTTTCCAGCCAATGGTTCATTTGCAGATCAAGTGCCTGATTTCCCACAGTCTCGTGAAAAGCAATCCAGCCTGCATCGCATCCGTCGAAATGAATTTGAAGCGGTGAGTTAATCATTTCCTGCTCTGATGCAGTGCGTTTGCTTGCACTCATCAAACCTCTCCGGCTTAGGCCGCTGTATGTAAAGGGGTTAGCTCGCGAACCTTGGCCGGGGAAAGCTCCAGGCCGTTGGGCCAGCATAGCGCGCCAGCGTCAACGAAAACGCGGGCGAAGTAGGTGGCATCGCGCAGCTTGTCTAGTAACGGGCCGGAGCGCGTTGCGAGGTAGGCAGCGGCGTCAAACACCCCCTGCGTGTGATCGCTGAAGTCTAGCTCTAGTTTGAAATCTCCTGCTGGGCGGGCATTGAGAACTTTAATCACGATCTGCTCCTTGAATGCGATCCAGCGGTTCAAAGCGCTGGGCGCGTTGCCAATTGTCTTGCAACTCAGCCTGGTGTACCAGACACCACTCTTTGACGATGGAAGCCACCTTGCGCGGCAGTTCGCCTTCACTGACTGCCCCAGTAACAATTTCTACCAATGCCTCGAACCCCTGATATTCCACATGAATATGCGGCGGCGGGTGGTCGTCGTGCCACATGCGAATGATGATGCCGAAAAAAATTGAAAGTGTGGGCATTGGAATCTCCTTAGACGCGTATGACGTAGCGGACCTTCAGGCAAGTAGCCCTTGAACAGCCGACCAGGTACTCGTACCAAGCGCATAAACCTCCTTACCAAACTTTATGACTTTTGAGCCCTTGTCTGCGACCTCTGCTGCCTTGCCAATCAACGACATGCCCTGTTTTAGCACCTGCTTGGCATTGGGATCACCCTTCTCCACTGTCGCCACCAATTCCGTGGAAGCCGTTTGCAATTCGCCGACCGAATCCGACACAACTTTGCGCAAGGGCGCTACACCTTGAATTCTGTAGAGATGGAGTGCGCGGCGCAAAGCTGCGGTCTGGTGCTCCAGCATCTTGCGCAAGCCTGCGGGCAAATTCGCTTCCTGTAAAAGCTTTTCTTGCTCCACCAAGCTGGTTTGCAAGGACTCCATGTCCTCCGCATCAATCTCATCTTCATCAAACTGACTCAACGCCCAGGCTGCCCATTGAAGCGCCAAAGGTGTCGCACGCCTGACCATTTGGTCTTGATGAGTCTTCCATGCGGTTGCGAGTTGGGTCGGCGAGAAACCGTTTCGAAGTTGAGTGACACATTCCGTGTACAAGTCCGCTGGTACGCCGATTTCCTTCAGCTTTATCTCCATCGCGCGAATTTCGGCCAACACCGCCAGTATCACGTCCAATACTTCATCCTCGGTTAGCGGTGTCGATTCCGAACCCATGTACTTTTCCCACGCATCCTTGATCGCGGCATTGGGATTGGCAGAATGAAAGAACTGGACGAGTTGGTTGAGTCTTGATGCGGGGTTCATGCTTGATCCTGTGATTTTGACTTTCGGATTCTCGTCTTCACGGTATCTGCAGGCAGCAGACTGGTGTAGTTTTGGTACAGCTCAAACAGAAACGCCACGCGCTCGGCGTCGCTCTTGTAGCTCTTCTTGCCGCCGCTGGCCTCGTAGGCTTTGTCCACGGCGGCGTCCAGCTTCTGGTGCGCCTTAAGCAATTCGGGTGGCATGGTGAGCGGGTCGTACAGGTCCGCCAGCGTAGCGGGCTGGTCGCCGGTCTGAAACTTGGCGCGCACGTCAAGCACAGTTTGTGCTGCGACTTCGATAGCTGCTTGCGCAGTATTAATGCGGGATGCAGGCTGATTTGGCTTGGAATTCTGCGAAAACTCGGGCCATGGGTAGTTGTTGTAGACGATGTCTTTGGAGTAGCGAATATCGCTTTTCAGCCTTCCACCGACAAAGCGGACCCAAGCGTTGTGCATGGTGCTGGAAAGAATACCGAACTCGTATACGCCACCACCCCTCATGTAGAGCGTTGAACTGGTAACGACAACGTTTTCCACGAAGCCCAAGGGAAAGAAGTTTCGACGCTCCGAACTGGTTTTCGGAATCAATATGTAGCGGGTCGGGATGGTGGTTTCACGGAAAAGCCATGGCGTGGCGGCGAATTTTTGGGAGGATTTGCTGTTCTCTCTAAAGTACTTCACCTTGGCAACGAGTTCCATGACGTGCGGCATGGCACGCAATTCAGACGGCGTTGCATCAGACAGCCAGAGGCAGTAATTGGAGAGCCCGTTGATGAAGTCATTCCCCGTAAGGCATGGGCGAAACCACTTTGCAGCCAACGGTTCTTTTCCTAGAAACGCACGATGTTCGTCTTCGGTGAATGCCAGTATTCCGTTATCCAGTGGCGTGATGCCCTCTACAAGGGGTGGAGCGGCGCACATGGGGCGCGACACCCGTTGAAGAAGTACATCCGCATAGTCGACCAAGTAGGGGTTGATATGCGCTGCCGGAACCGGATGCGGGTCGCCCTTGATGTCGTCATATTCATAAATCACCTTGCCGGGCAAGTCTTCCAGCCCAAAGCCGATGATCACGCAATGTACGGCTGCCTTGCCCCGTGCCTCGTTGGTCCAGTTAAAGGTGCGGTGCGCAAAGTGAATGTGCACACCCTGCGCCAGCATCCAGCTCCACAGCACGCCCACTTGCTCCCCCTGCGTAATGCTGTTGGTGGAGACGAATGCCACGCGGGTCGAAATCGCCACTTCAGAATCGAAAGGTGAGTGCGGGGCGGATGTTGGGGGCGATTTCAAAAAGCGAAGCGTATGAGCCCCCGGCATCTGGCCCGCACTCGCCGTTGTCACTCCACGAAGGTAGTCCGCCGCCTTGATGTACCAAGCCGCCACAAGGTCAAGAACGCCCGAACCTTTGAGCGGCGCAAACACCGGTGCCAAATCTGCCTTCTGCGCGGGCGTCTGCTCCTTCTTGCCCACAAACGGCGGATTTCCCAACAAAAAACTGCACCGCTGCGCTGGCAGCACCTCGTTCCAATCCAGCTGCAGCGCATTCCCATGCACCACATGCGGCGACGTTCGCAGCGGAATGCGGGCGAAGTAAAACCCGAACTCTTCGCTCAGGCGAACGTTCATCTGGTGGTCGACCAGCCACATGGCCACCTGCGCTATTTGGGCCGGGAATTCTTCAATCTCAATGCCGTAAAACTGATCCACGTCCACATTGATCATGCCGTGCACATCCACACCCAACTGGCCGTCGGTAATGCTGGCGCGGAGCACAGCCAATTCCAGTTCACGCAGTTCGCGGTAGGCAATCACCAAAAAGTTGCCGCATCCGCATGCGGGGTCAAAAAAGGTAAGGGTGCGTAGCTTTTTATGAAACTCAAACAGTTTGTTCTTATGTCGCTTGACCTTCTCAAACTCGGCCCACAGCGCATCCAGAAACAGCGGCTTGATGACCTTCAGGATGTTCTCTTCGCTGGTGAAGTGCGCCCCCAGCGTGCGGCGCAACTGCACGTTCATGATGCTCTGAAACAGGCTGCCAAAAATAGCAGGGCTGATGGCAGACCAGTCCAGCGCACAGGCGTCCAGCAAGGCCTCGCGCATGGCGCCGGTGAAGTCTGCCATGGGCAAGGATTCTTCAAACAACTTGCCGTTGATATAGGGGAACGCTGCCAACTGCTCGTCCAGAGCTTTGCTGCGCTTATCTTCTGGCGTGTTGAGCACCTGAAACAACTGCGCCAAGCGCGAACCCAGATCAGAGCCATCGACGGCAGTGCGTTCTTCGATGAAAGTGCGCAGTGCCTGCGAGGGCTGAAAGATGCCCGTGTCATCCGCAAAAAGGCAAAACAGCAGCCGCACCAGCAACACTTCCAGCGGGTGATCGGCGTAACCGCTGGCCTTGAGCGCATCATGCAGTCGACCCATGCGCTCGGCCGCTTTGATGTTGACCGGGTCTTGCGCCTTGATCACCAGCGCCTTGTAGCCCGCCACAAAGCCAAAGAGTTTGATATTTTTGTGCAGGTCTTTCAGTTCAAACCCAACCGTCTCATGGTTGGTGAGCCGGTGCACCCGAAAGCGAGCAAAGTCACAGACGATGATGATTTGTGGCAGGTCGCGCTCGGCAAGGCCGGGAAAGTAATCCAACGCCTGTTTGAACGCGCCATCCAGACTCTTGCCACGTGACTTTTGCTCCACCAGCAGCATGCCGGGCCAGAAAAGGTCAACGAAACCTTGCGCACCACCCAGCTTTTTGACGTTCAGCTCAAAGGTGGCCACGCGCTTATCAGTAATGCCAAAAATTTCAAAAAAGTCAATCCAGAACGGCTTGGCTTGGCTGTCTTCATTCGCGGCGTCAGCCCAGGTGCGACTGAATATGAGCGCACGAGATTTGATTTCGTTCCAGGATAGCGGCATAGTCGGTCTGTCTTTGTGTGTGCCAGGTGCTGGCGCAACCATTATGAACGGGTCAACCCGAGAAAATGCGCTAACCCGACAAGCCGGCCTGTGTTGCCCCAACTGACCATACAGTTCACATCAATGACCCATAAACTGTACTGGTACTGTGTTGTTTTCAACTATAAAGTCTGGCGCATGACTTGGCAAGAATTTACGGCTCTACTGGTGCTGGCCACGGCGATGAGCTTCACGCCGGGGCCCAACACCACGCTGTCGACCGCGCTGGCGGCCAATGGAGGACTGCGCCGTGCCATGCCGTTTGTCTGCGCTGTACCCCTGGGCTGGAGCGCATTGCTCCTGCTGTGCGCATTGGGTTTGGGTGCCCTGCTGCTGGCTGTGCCACTGCTGCGCTGGGCGGTCAAGGCCGTGAGGGTGGCTTACCTGCTGTGGCTGGCCTGGAAGCTGAGTCAAGCACGCCAGCTCAGCGAGGCCAGCGCCGCTGCGCTGGCCGTTGGCTTCTGGCAGGGCGCGGCGCTGCAGTTCGTCAACATCAAGGCCTGGATGCTGGCCCTGGCCATTGTGAGCGGCTGGGTTGCCGGGCACAACGACCCGGGGCAGCGTCTGGCCATTGTGGTGCCCACCATGATGGGCTTTGCGTTCTCCAGCAATTTTCTGTATGCGACCATGGGCTCGCTGCTGCGCGACTGGCTGCGCGGCCCCGAAGGCAGCGGTATGCGGCTGCGTCTGTTCAACCGCTGCATGGCCCTGGTGCTGGTGGCGACCTCCCTCTGGATGGCCGCTCTATGAATGCCCGACGCGAACGCCTGGGCCTGTGGCTGGGGGCGCTGGGCGTGGCCATCTTCGCGGTCACCCTGCCCATGACGCGGCTGGCCACGGGCACGGCCGATGCACCGCAACTGTCGCCCTGGTTTGTCACCTTTGGCCGCGCCACGCTGGCAGGAGCCTTGTCGCTGGTGTTTTTGTTGCTCACCCAGTCACCGCGCCCCACACCGGCGCAGCGCAAGCCGCTGGCCCTGGCGCTGCTGGGCAACGCCCTGGGTTACCCGCTGCTGCTGGGCTTTGCCCTGCGCCATGTCACATCCGGCCATGCGGCGGTTATCACCGCCCTGCTGCCCCTGGCAACCGCTGCCATGGCAGCCCTGGTGCTGCACCAGCGGGCACGATGGGGGTTCTGGATCTGCGCAGCCCTGGGCAGCGGGCTGGTGGTGCTGTTTTCGCTGATCCGTGCCAGCACCCAAGGACACGGTTTTGGGCTGGAGTGGGCCGATGCGCTGCTGGTGGGCGCCGTGCTGGCAGCCAGCATGGGCTACGTGTATGGCGCACAGGTCACACCCGCCCTGGGTGCCGAGCGCGTGATCTGCTGGGTGTGCGTGATGGCACTGCCCTTGACCCTGCCGGGCGCTTTGCTCACCTGGCCCACGCACAGCGTCAACACCTCGGCCTGGCTGGCGCTGGGCTATGTGGGGGTATTTTCCATGTGGGCTGGCTTCTTTGCCTGGTACCGGGGCCTGGCCATGGGCGGCGCACTCAAGGTGAGCCAGACGCAACTGCTGCAACCGTTCTTGAGTATTCTGGCGGCTGTGCCGCTATTGGGGGAATCGCTGGAAACTGTCACACTGGGGTTCGCGCTGGCCGTGGTGGCCACCGTGTTCATTGGCAAGCGGTTTGCCAGCCTCCCCGTGGGCCCTACTTCAAACAAAGAAGACACGCAACCAAACACATTGACCAACACCAAAGCTTGATGACCCACCCCAACTTCGCCACCCTGCCCGCGCCACCGTATTACGCGGTCATTTTTTCTTCGCTGCGCACCCAGACCGGCGCGGACGCGTACGCCCATACGGCCGAACGCATGGTCGAACTGGCCCAGCAGCAGCCGGGCTACCTTGGCGCGGAGAGCACGCGGGGTGCCGATGGATTTGGCATCACCGTGTCGTACTGGGCCAGCCTGGAGGCCATTGCCCACTGGCGCGCCGATGCCGAACACCGCGTCGCGCAGGAAACGGGCAAGGCACAATGGTATGAGCACTACGAACTGCGCGTGGCCCTGGTGGAACGAGCCTACGGCAAACACCCCTGACAACCCGGTAAAGGAAGGACTGACATGAACCAAACCCACTGGACCCTGGCGCGCCGCGCCGCCAGAATGAACCCTTCGGTGATCCGCGAAATCCTGAAGGTGACCGAGCGGCCCGGCATCATCAGCTTTGCGGGTGGCCTGCCCTCCAGCAAGACGTTTCCGGTGTCCGAATTCACCGCCGCCTGCACCCAGGTGCTGACCACCGAGCCGCAAGCAGCGCTGCAATACGCCGCCAGCGAAGGCTTTGGCCCGCTGCGCCAGATGGTGGCTGACCGCCTGCCCTGGAATGTGGACCCGGCCCAGGTGCTGATCACCACAGGCTCACAGCAGGGCCTGGACCTGGTCGCCAAGATATTGATTGACGCAGACAGCCGCGTGCTGGTGGAAACGCCCACCTACTTGGGCGCCCTGCAGGCCTTCACGCCCATGGAGCCCGCCATCGACAGTGTGGCGAGCGATGATGAAGGCGTGGACATTGCGGATTTGACACGCAAAGCAGGAAATGGCGCCGACAAGGCGCGCTTCCTCTACGTGCTGCCCAATTTCCAGAACCCCACTGGACGCACCATGAGCGAGGCGCGCCGTGCCGCGCTGGTGGTCAAGGCCGCCGAGCTGGACCTGCCGCTGGTTGAGGACAACCCCTATGGTGACCTGTGGTTTGACAAGGAGCCACCCGCACCGCTGACCGCCCGCAACCCCGATGGCTGCATCTACCTGGGCTCGTTTTCCAAGGTGCTGGCACCCGGCCTGCGCCTGGGCTTCATCGTGGCGCCCAAGGCGGTGTACCCCAAACTACTGCAGGCCAAGCAGGCTGCCGACCTGCACAGCCCCGGCTTCAACCAGCGCATGATCACCGAGGTGATGAAAGACGGCTTTCTGGACCGGCACATCCCCACCATCCGCGCCCTGTACAAGGGCCAGCGCGATGCCATGCTGGCGGCACTGAAGAAAGACATGCCCGCCGATGTGACCTGGAATTCACCCGATGGTGGCATGTTCCTGTGGGCGCGCCTGCCCGAAGGCATGAACGCACAGGACCTGTTGCCCATCGCCGTCGACAAGGGCGTGGCCTTTGTGCCGGGTGCGGCCTTCTACAACGACCATGGCGACCCGCGCACCATGCGTCTGTCGTTCGTGACGCCCGATGGCGACGAGATCCGCAAGGGCGTTGCTGCGCTGGCTGCGGCCATTGCCGAGCACCGAAAAGCCTGAGTCATGCCCAACGGCCTGAACGATTGAGGAGCCCGCATGCAACTACGCCCCTTCAAACAAGTGGACGTCTTCACCGCCACCCCGTACTACGGCAACCCGCTGGCCGTGGTGCTGGATGGCAGCGGCCTCAGCGACGCCCAGATGCAGCACTTTGCCCACTGGACCAATCTGTCAGAGACCACCTTTGTGCTGCCGCCCACACCCGAGGGTGCAGCCCGGGGTGCCGACTACCGCGTACGCATCTTCACGCCCGGCGCTGAACTGCCGTTTGCCGGCCACCCCACACTGGGCAGCTGCCACGCCTGGCTGGAAGCCGGTGGCCAGCCGCGCACCCGGGGGTACATCCTGCAGGAGTGCGGCGTTGGCCTGGTGCAGATTCGCCACTATGGCGGCCAGCTCGCCTTTGCCGCGCCGGCACTGACCCGCAGTGCACCCAGCCCCTCGCAGCTGGCGCAGATAACCCATGCTTTGGGCCTCCTGGAGCAGCACGTCATTGCCGCGCAGGTGCTGGACAACGGCCCGGTGTGGCTGGGTCTGTTGCTCGACAGCGTGCAGACCGTGCTGGCGCTGGAGCCCGACCACCTGGCGCTCAAGAACCTGGGAGTCAAGGTGGGCGTGGTCGCCGTGGAAACGACCGCACCGGCAGCGGCACCGGCATTGATTGCCCGTTCCAACCGCGAGGCGCGCGCCTTTGGTGGCGCCGGCGATGCGTCCAGCCCTGCGGGCGACGCCGAGCCCACGATTGAAGTGCGCGCCTTTGCCGCACCGGTTGGCGTCACCGAAGACCCCGTCACCGGCAGCCTCAACGCCAGCCTGGCCCAATGGCTGATGGCCGAGGACTACGCACCCACAACCTACACCGCCAGCCAGGGCACTTGCCTGGACCGTGCCGGGCGTGTGCATCTGGCGCGCGACACCAGCGGCCAGGTCTGGGTGGGGGGCGACGTGGTGACCTGCATCTCGGGCACGGTCAGCCTGTGACGGCACCGCCGCCGCGCTTTGTCACCGGCTCGCTGATGCGCCACGTCGTGGTGATGGCGGGCACCGGTGCCATTGGTCTGGTCGCCATATTTGCGGTGGATCTGATCAACCTGCTCTACATCTCCATGCTGGGCGAGCAGGCCATTGCCGCCGCCGTCGGGTTTGCCGGTGTGGTGGGTTTTTTCATGCTGTCGCTGTTCATCGGGCTGCTGATTGGCGTCACGGCCACGGTGTCGCGCGCCATCGGCGCCGGGCGCATGCCGGAAGCCCGCGCGCTGGCCACCTCCAGCCTGGTTCTGGTGGCCGGTATCGCCGCCCTGGTGTCGGGCCTGACGCTGGTGTTTCTGGAGCCGCTGCTGCATCTGCTGGGCGCGCGCGACCGCATTCTGGAACTGGCCCAGCGCTTTTTGCACATCTCACTGCCCTCAACCGTCATGCTGGGTGTGGGCATGGTCTGCTCGGCATTGCTACGCTCGGTGGGCGATGCGCGCCGGGCCATGATGGTCACGCTGTTGCCGGCCCTGGTGACGGCCTTGCTCGACCCCCTGTTCATCTTCGGCTTCAAACTGGGCCTGGACGGCGCGGCCATTGTGGTGGTGATTGCACGCACCGTGCTGGTCAGCGTGGGCCTGTATGGGGCGTGGCATGTACACCACCTGCTGGCACGCTTTGACAGCAGCCGACTGCAAGCCGACGCCCGACTGCTGTCGGTCGTGGCCGGGCCGGCCGTACTGACCAATCTGGCAACGCCAGTGGCTGCGGCTTTTGTCACCCACAGCGTTGCCACCTTTGGCGTGTCGGCAGTGGCGGGCCAGGCCACCATCGAGCGCCTGACGCCGGTGGCCTTCGGGCTGATCTATTCGCTCAGCGGTGCGGTAGGCCCGGTGTTCGCGCAAAACCTGGGTGCCAAGAGATTCGATCGGGTGCGTGACAGTCTGCGTGCCAGCCTGTTCTTCATGGTGGGCTCCGTCGCACTGGCCTGGTTGCTGCTGGCGCTCTTCCAGGGGCCGCTGATCCGCGTGTTCTCGCTCGACGGCATGGCGGCAGAGATGGTGCACGCCTTTTGCAGCTGGCTGGCGGCCAGTTTCTTTTTCATGGGTGCGCTGTTTGTTGCCAATGCCGCTTTCAACAACCTGGGGCGACCCCTGTGGTCCACTGGCTTCAACTGGGCGCGTGCCACGCTGGGCACCATCCCGTTTGCCTGGTGGGGCGCGCACTACGGGCCGGTCGAAGTGCTGGCCGGGCAAGCCGTCGGGGCCGCGATTTTTGGCTCCCTGGCGCTGGCAACTGCCTTCTGGTTGACCAGGATGCTGGGCGAACCCCGGTCATAGGCCCCAAAACCATGGCCATCGCCACCGACACCCCCGCACTGGACCACCTGGTCATCATGGCCAGCACGCTGGCGCAGGGTGTGGACCGGGGTGCCGTGCTGCAAGCCTCGCGCATGACGCCCCATGGCCTGTTGCAGTGGCAGATCACGGTGCGCCCTGATGGCCAGCGGCTGCTCGACGGCTGCCTGCCTACCCTGATTCAGTGGGGCGATGTGCACCCCACAGACGCCATGCCTCACTGCGGTACAACCCTGCAGGGCCTGCGCCTGCAGCATCCGCAGGACGACACGCTGCGCCATGGCCTGCATGCCATCGGTCTGACCACCATTGCCATTACCAACGGTCCTGCGCTACTGAGCGCCACCCTGCAAACCCCTAAAGGCACCATCGAGATCCACACATGAACCTGCCCACCCTGAACGACATCGAAGACGCCGCCCAAGTCGTCTACCGCGAATTCGCCGCCACGCCCCAATATGCTTGGGGGCTTCTGGGCCAGAAGCTGGGCACCGCCTGCTGGGTCAAGCACGAAAACCACACGCCGGTGGGCGCGTTCAAGATTCGCGGCGGGCTGACCTACTTCGACCAGCTGAAAAAGTCCGGCAGCTTGCCCAGGGAGGTCATCAGCGCCACACGCGGCAACCACGGCCAGAGCATTGGCTGGGCAGCGCGCGCCCACGGCGTACCGTGCACCATCGTCGTACCGCACGGCAATTCGCTGGAAAAGAATGCCGCCATGCGCGCCCTGGGCGTAACGTTGATCGAACACGGCACGGACTTCCAGGAAAGCCGTGAACATGCATTTGAATTGGCCGCACAGCGCGGCGCCCACATGGTGCCCAGCTTTCACGTCAACCTGCTGCGTGGCGTGGCCACGTACTGGTGGGAACTGTTCAAGGCCGTGCCGCAGCTCGACGTGGTGTACGTGCCCATTGGTCAGGGCTCGGGCGCCTGCTCGGCCATCATCGCCAAGCAGGCGCTGGGTCACCGTGCCCGCATCGTCGGGGTGGTCAGCGCCCACGCCACCACCTATGCGGATTCGCTGGCGGCCGGTCGTGTGGTCGAAGCGCCAGTCACCACGCTGCTGGCCGATGGCATGGCCTGCCGCGTGGCCGATGCCGAGGCGCTGACCATCCTGCAAGGCAACATCGACCACATCGTCAAGGTGACAGATGCCGAGGTGGCCCAGGCCATGCGCGACATCTTTGCCTGCACCCACAACTTGGCCGAGGGCGCGGGTGCTGCGGCCTTTGCTGCAGCGATGCAAGAGCGCGCCCGGTTGGACGGTCAAACCGTGGGTCTGGCGCTCAGCGGTGGCAATGTGGACAGCGCCATGTTTGCCAGCGTGCTACAAACTCAATAGCTGCATATCCAGTATCTGCGAGGCCTGAAGCCGTATTTTGTTCTGAAAGTGGTGCGGTGAGCTGTCCACAGGCCTGGGCGCGGGAAGCGAAACGGACGGGCTCAATCCCTGTCCTGCATCAAGCACTGGGCGCAAAACGCCTGCCACAATTGGCCTTCCATCAACCAAAAAAACAGGGATACCCAGCATGCGCATTGACCCAACACGCACCGTTGCAGCGCTCGTCCAGTCGACGGTGATCGCCCTTTCCATCTCGGCCTGCGGGGGGGGGGGGGGGGAGAAGCTCCTAACGTAGCGCCACCACCGGAGGCGGCAACCTTCAACCGCTCACTGGTCGTAGGCTCCGGCTCTGTTCAGATGGATCTGGGCGCGCTGGTGGGCAACAACACCATCACCGATCTAGTCGGTCTGCCCAGCGGGGTGGTGTGGAATGCAGCCACCCGTAGCATCACCGTACCGGCATCAGTTTCGGGCAACACCAAGGGCAATCCGTACCGCATCACCTTTACGGCGACCGACGACGCCGGCAAGATCACCAAGGTCACTCTGCTTGCCGATATCAACAATGCACCCACCGCCGTCACACCGGTGGTAGCCGTCCCCACGCTGGTCGATACGCCGCTCACCATTGCCAACATCACATCGTATTTCCGGGACAGCAATGGCGATGATCTGAGCATCAAGACGGCAGAGAGCGCTCAGGGTGCTGTTGCCATCACGGGGAATACCGCCCTGTTCACTCCCAAGTCGGCTTACACGGGTGAAGCCGTGGTCAAGATCATGGTGGGCGACGGGCGTGAAGGCTTCGCTACCCGGGACTTTGCGGTCACGGTGCGCGCAGCAGCGGTGGACGCGCCAACCACCATCAGTTTAGACGCGAGCAATGCCACGTCGTCCTCGGTGTCAATCGCTTGCAACATCATCGATCTGGATGGCGCGACGGGAACCTGCTCACTGACCGGTGGAAGGGGCGCAACCAGTTGGGCCATGGGTAACACCCGCACGGTCTCTGAATTGGACGCCAATACGGTCTACACGCTGACGCTGGTGGGCACGCGCAATATCCGGCAAGCCGATGGATCGGTGGCGGCGGAAGCGGTGAACCGGTCGGTGGGGTTCAGGACGGAGGCAGCACCGGTGGTGGTTGTGGTTCCGGTTGTTTGTCCACCTGGGACTGTCCTATTTCCAGACGGAACTTGTGGTTAACCGAGTTTGTCCATTGACAATAAAGAGGGAGCACGCTCGGAGCGATGCACGCCTCCATCCGGCGCGTGCTTCCCTTGTGCGTCTGACTCCCGCTGGACTTAGAAAGTGGCCAGGCTCGAATTGATCGTCAGAGCGCGGGCGCCTGCGCATCCTCAGCGTCCAGCCTGTCCAGCACAGCCAGCGCCTTCTGCACATCTCCCGTGGCCGCCATGGCACGAAAGTGGTTTTCGGTGTCCCAGGCCGATAGCGCATGGGCACTGAGTTGCTCCACCAGCTTGTTCATGCTCAGACCCCGGCTTTGCGCCAGCGATTTCAGCCGCTGCGCGGTGTCGTCAGGTAGCCGTATGGTCAAGGTACTCATGTCCACTCCTCCAAACATTGCGCGGGTGTCAGCACCCGCAGGTTTCCTAAACGCAACGCACCACCGCGCAAGTCACGCAAATTGTGGGTGACGATGGCCTGCGCTCCGCCAGCCAGCGCCAGCTCGATCAGATGGTTGTCGCCTTCATCTGGCAAATTGGGGCGCCAGCCGTAATACACCGTAACCCATCGCCCCTGCCGCGCCAGCGCCGCCAGCACGTCGCGCCGCTCGTCTGCCGTGGTGGCGTCGCCCCATACCGGACGGCCGAGCAAGTCCTGGTATTCCGTCCACAGGGCATTGCCAAACAATGGCTGCAAACTGCCGCCCAAAGCCCGGCGTAGAACGGCACGTGACGCCCCACCCGCCGAACGCAGGCCCGCTACGAGCACATTGGTGTCCAAAACAATCGGGATCATTGTGACAGCATAGGTGCTATCACCGTGTAGTGCAAGTGTACTGCGTCATTTCCTGATTATTCGAGACCTGGCGTGCGACGACCAAGCTGAAAGGGGTCAGGCCCAGAGCAATGGCGGGGTGGCCCAGGCCATGCGTGACATCTTTGCCTGGCGCTTAGCGGTGGTAACGTCGACAGCGCCATGCTTTCCGACGCGCTACGAAATCAATAGCTGTATATCCAATATGTACGAGGGATAGCGGCCATTTTGGCACTGCTACTGCTGGCAAAGCCGTCTGCGAGCGCTGTAGCCGCTCACACCATCGCCGGCAACGTCAGCGCAGCGCGCAAGCCCCCCAGCGGGGAAACCAGCAGTTCTATCCGACCACCATAGAGCCGCGCCAAATCGTCCACGATGGCCAGGCCCAGGCCCGACCCCGGGACCTGCTCGTCGGCGCGCACACCGCGATGCATCACGACGTCACGCTGCTGTGCATTCAGCCCAGGTCCGTCGTCATCCAGCGTGATGGTCAACATGCCACCGTCCGCAAGAGCACGGATCTCCACCCGGTGCGCCGCCCACTTGCAGGCGTTATCCAGCAGGTTGCCCAGCATTTCGTGCAGGTCCTGTGTTTCGCCACGAAAGGCCAGCTCCGGCGCACCGCTTGGCAGGGTAATGGAAATATCGCGCTCTGCATGGATGCGCTGCATGACCCGCACCAGGCCTTCGACCACTGGCGGCAGCACAGTTTTGGCACCCGGCACGCGGATGGCAGCAGCGGCCTGGGCACGCGCCAGGTGGTAATCGACCTGGCGGCGCGCCAGGCCGATCTGCTCCAGCACCAGACGCGCCAGCTCCGGGTCCTGCTGCTGCGGGGCTTGGGCTGCATTGGCCAGCACACTCAGCGGCGTTTTCAGGGCATGCGCCAGGTTACCAGCGTGGGTGCGGGCGCGCTCCACGACGTCGGCGTTGTGCGCCAGCACGGTGTTGAATTCTTCGACCAGCGGCATCACCTCGACGGGGAAGTCACCGTCAAGGCGCTGCGTTTCGCCCCCACGAACCCTGGCCAGCGCGGTGCGCAGGCTCCGCAACGGCGACAGCCCGACCGACACCTGCACCACAGCCGCCAGCACCAGGCCCGCGCCCAGCACGCCTAGTGCCAGCCACAGCGCACCGTTGAAGCGACGCACTGGCCCTTCCATCAGGTCGGCATCGGCCGCGACCAGCAAGCGCAGGCTGTGGGGTTTGCCGTCGGGGCTGTCGTCCATGCGCACCATGCGTTCCACCACGCTCAGGCGCTTGTTCTGCGGGCCTGCAACAGGGTGCACATGCACATCGCCTTCCACCAGTGCATCCGGTTGCACGGCCAGAGCCGTATCCCACAGCGAGCGCGAGCGCAGCAGCGCCTTCGCAGCGGTTGCGCCCGACCCGGCTGTGTCAACCTGCCAGTAATACCCGGAGTAGGGCCGCCCGAAGCGGGGGTCGCTCAGCGGCAGGGCCAGCTGCGCGCGGCCCTGATCATCCAGCGTGATCTGTGCCGTCAGGTGGTCCAGATGGGTGCGCAGTTCGGCGTGAAACTGGGCTTCCACATGCTGGCGAAACAGGTTACCCAGACCCCAGCCCGCAACCAGAATCGTGCCCACCACCCAGAACAGGGTGCCTGCCAGCAGGCGGATGCGCAGCGAAGGGCGCCAGTCGGAAGGTGTCATGCGCAGCGCATCAGGAGCCGGCACTCAGGCGGTAGCCCAGACCGCGCACGGTGACAATCAAGCCCGGTGGCAGTTTCTTGCGCAGCCGTGCGATAAAGACCTCGACCGTGTTGGAGTCGCGATCAAAATCCTGTTCATAAATGTGCTCCACCAGGTCGCTGCGCGACACCACCTCGTCACGGTGGTGCATCAGGTAGGCCAGCACCCGGTACTCGTGGCTGGTCAGGGTCAGCGCCTGGCCATCGATGAGGGCGCGGCTGTTGCGCACGTCCATGGTCAGCGGGCCACACACCAGCTCCGAGCTGGCATGTCCGCCCGCACGCCGGATCAGGCCACGCAGGCGGGCCAGCAGTTCTTCCATGTGGAAGGGTTTGGTAAGGTAGTCGTCTGCCCCTGCGTCAATGCCGGACACTTTTTCGTGCCAGCCATCGCGCGCGGTCAGGATCAGTACCGGCATGGTGCGCGCCGCCGCACGCCATTTGCGCAGAACCGTAATGCCGTCCATCTGCGGCAACCCCAGGTCCAGCACCACGGCGTCATAGGGTTCGGTATCACCCTGAAAATGACCGTCTACGCCGTTACCAGCCACGTCGACCGCGTAACCGGATTCGCGCAGGCTTTGTGCCAGCTGTGATTGCAGGGTGGGTTCGTCTTCAACAACCAGAATGCGCATCAGCGTTCTCCTGCCGGTGCGGAATGCCGGGAAGGCTTGCTGCCCAGCACCGCGCCGTCGCGGGCATCCACCTTGAGCCGTATCAGGACGCCGCCGCTACGAAGGACCTTCACCTTGTAAATCCAGCGCTCGCCGCGGATCCCGTGTTCACGCTCCAGCTCCACGTCCATGACCTGGCCCGGATAGGCGCGCTCAACACCTTCCAGAATGGTCTTGAGCGGCAGCACCTCGCCGGCCTCCAGCGCCTTGCGGGCGCGTTCGTGGTCTTCGTCGCCCGCATGGGCCGCGCCGCCAGCGGCCAGCAGGGCCAGACAGAGGCAGAGAGTGCAGCAGCGCAGCCGGGAGAGAGGGTGTGACATCGGTTCCAATCCAAAAAGGGGTAACTCAGGTGCCGTTTATAGCGCCGCAAACCTGAACGGTAGATGAACGGCCCATACAGTCACGCCCGCAGGCACCCCGTTTACGTCGCGCTTTCCCGCACCCGCAGACTGTCCAGCGCGGCATGACCGGGCGCACCCACCAAGTGCACGGCACCGCTGGCGGCCCATTGCCCCAGTGGTTGCCTGGCCGCTTCGCGCAGTGCGTCGGCTGACTCGGCCCTAGCCTCGACAACGCCCAGCCAGCCATTGCGGCCATGATGTTTGACGGCATACAGGGCCTGATCCGCCAGGTCCACCACAGCGGGCCACTCCAGCGCAGTCGGCCAAGCCGGCGCTAACGGGAAGGCTGCAAAGCCCACCGAGCAGGTCTTGTGCAGCAAGGTGCCATCGGCCAGCACAAAAGGTACATCGGCCACGGACCCGCGCACGCGCTCGGCAAGCTCGGTCGCCTGTGCGCGGGTTGTGGTCCGTGCGACGATCAGAAACTCCTCACCGCCCCAGCGCACCAGGTAATCAGCCTGGCGGAAAGCCTGCTGGAGGCGCTGGCGCATCTGCACCAGCACGGCGTCACCGGCAGCGTGGCCATGCTGGTCATTGACCTGTTTGAAATGGTCGATATCCAGGAGAAAAAATACGATGTCTGCACCTTCGGCCAGCGGCGTTCCATGCTGGCGGTGCTCTTCGTGACGTCGCAAGGCCTGCGTGATCTCGGCATCCAGATACTGGTTGAGAAAGCGCCGGTTGTGCAAGCCGGTCAGTGGATCAATCAGACTGCTGGCCTCCAGCGCGGCCGACTTGATCTGCAGCTCACGCGATAGGTTTTCCAGCTCGGCTGTGCGCTCATAGACCTTGGCTTCGAGTTCGACCTGACGGCGGCGCAACACCGCCGTACGCGAATGCACCAAGCCCCACACCACCAGCGGGCCCGTCATGACGGCAAGTAACCGCACCCACCAGGTTTGCCACCACGCAGGCTGAACGCTGATCGACATACGCAGGGTCTGCGGGCTCCACTGGCCGGTGCGGTTGCTGCCCTGCATATCCAGCAGGTAGTCGCCCGGCGGCAAGTTGCCATAACTGGCAACACGAAAGTCCGATCGGGTCTCGATCCAGTCGGCGTCAAAGCCGTGCAACCGGTAGCGATAGCGCAAACGTTCCGGGCTGCTGAAATCGAGCGCCGAAAACTCGACGCTGAAATTGCGCTGCGTGGGCGTCAGTGTCAGCGTGGTGGCGGGTGGCACGCGCTCGTCGGCCAGGCGCAACTCGGAGATCACCAGCGGCGGGGAGTACACCCAGGGCTTGAAGGCCTCGGGCTGAACCACCAGCATGCCAGTGCTGCCACCAAACAGCATGCTACCATCGGCCAGGCGGGTATAGCTGCGAAACCAGCCTGTGCCGATGTCCACGCCATCGGCCGGACTCAACTCGTAGCGGCTGCCGTCACGCGGGTCAAACACGTTTTGGTGGGTCCAGATGCGGCCCTGCGCATCGTCCAGCAGATTGGCACCGAAACTGCCGCCACCGGAATCGGCAACCAGCGTGAAGCTCGCCTGACCACCGGCCTGCCCCACCAAGCGGTGCAGACCTGCGTTGGTGTCCACCCACAGCGTTTGCTGACGGTCCACCAGCAGCCCCAGAATCACTTTTTGCTGCAGGCCCTGACCCGGCGGTGACATCACCGGCTGCAGGCCCGCGCCACCCGGCGGCACCACATACAAGCCCATGTTGCCGCCCACCCAGACGCTGCCGTCTGCGGCTTCGGCCAGGGCGTTGACGGTGCCATTAAGCACGCCGCCCTCGTGCAGGTTCAACCGATCAAAGCGCTCGCCACCCGGCGCCCGCCGGAACACGCCATCCTGTGTGCCCACCCAGACGCTGCCGTCCTGCGTGGCCAACATGCGCCGGGCACGCCCCTTGCCAGCGACGTAGCTGCGCAGCAACTGGCGTTGCGGGTTGAACTGGTAGATACCACCGTCCGTGCCCACCCAAACCGATCCATCAGCGGACTGGGTAATGGCCCCCACCCCAGCGCCCTTGAACGACATCTTTCCAGTGGTGCGTTCGGGGCCGGAGTCGGTCGACAAAATCTGGCCTATCTGCCGCAACTGAGGGTCCAGCACGGCCACGCCACGTTCACCCATACCGACCCAAACTTCACCGTTGCGCAGCTGGTGCAAGCTGCGCACGTCGCCATTGGACAGTATGCTTTTTTCGTCCACTTCAGCATGACGCACCCACATGCCACTGCTGGGGCTGTGCCGTTGCAAACCACCGCCGTAACTCCCCAGCCACAGGCTGCCCGAGCGTTCCCGCAGCAGCGCCACCACGTTGTTGGCGGCCAGTCCCCAGGGTTTTCTCGCGTCACGCACCAGGCGCATCACGATGCTCCCACTCCTGCTGTTGCGCAGTTCGATGCCGTTTGCGCCACTGACCCATATCTCGTCCGGCCCGGCCACAACCATGGCGGTGTAGGAGCGCGTGGCACCGGGTATGCGGGCGCCTGGCAAATCTACCGCCTGTTCGGCTAGCACACCCTCGCCGCTGGCTGGATCAATCAGGACCAGCTCACCCTGGCGCGTGCCGGCCCAGATGCGGCCGTCGGGTGCCTCACCCAGCATGGCCACGATGCGTCCGGCCAGACTGCCTGCGCGGGAAGGCTCTGACCACACCGGCTCAAAGCTCTGGGCGCCACGGCGCAGCCGCACGAGACCGTTCCAGGTGCCCACCCACAGGTCCCCGCGGCGGTCCACCAGCAGGGACTGCACACGGTCGTCGGGCAAGGCGCCGCTGGAGCGTGTGTGATTATCGAAAGTCGAGGCCTGTGGCCCAAGACGGTGCAGGCCACCACCCGTGGTGCCCACCCACAGCGCGCCATCCGGGTCAAGGGCCAGGGCACGCACCGTGCCATTGGTCAACGCACCCGCTTTTTTGGGGTCCGGGCTATGGCGGGTCCAGACCTGGGTTTTGGTATCGAGCCGAGCCAGGCCCTCACCATCCAGCCCCACCCACAAAACTCCGCCCGGGGCCGACAACACCGTGCGCACAAAACTGGATCCAACCGGTGCGGGCGCAGCGCCAGTTTCGGGCTTGCCTGCAACGGGCACTCGGCGCAACTGGTAGCCGTCGTATCGCACCAACCCAACCGTGGTGCCGATCCAGATCAGCCCGCGCTCGTCCTGTGCCAGCGCGGTGACCACACCGTCATTGATGGAACGTGTGTCGCCCACGGCGGTGAAGGTGGGCTCGTTCAGCGGGTCGCGTTCAGCCACGGCCGTTGCGGCCATGCAAGCGAGCCAAGCCAGTGCGAGACCACGCACGATCACCTGCAGGCGGACAACGGATAGGGTTTTCAAGTGAATAGGCAATTCAGGCAGACAGGCAATTCAACCATATCCGGCCAAGTATGGCACGGGTTGGGGGCCTGGAAAAGTGTCTGGTTTCAGCCGTTGGGCCTGCCGGGCGGTCGCTGGGGGCTGGCACGGCGAACCTGAACGCCAGATGAACGGGAGATTCACTTTCTGTTCAGTTCACCCCGCGCATAGTCGCTCCCATCTTCACCGTTTCAAGGAGCTCTCCATGCCACTCAAACTGAACATCTCTGCAATTCTGGCCGGCTTGGCCATCGTACTTTCCAGCACCAGCCAGGCGGGCGTGCGCGAAGACCAGCTGACGCAGTATGCCAGCGCCGCCAAAGCGGCCAACCCCGCCTTTGGCGGATTCTCGGCCGAGCGCGGCAAAACCCTGCACAACCAGAACTTTACCGGTGGCAAACCCGACACACCCGCCTGCACGTCCTGCCACGGCAAGGACACGCGCAGCGCCGGTCGCGCGCCGTCCGGCAAAGCCATTGACGCCATGGCCCTGTCCACAAGCCCCACGCGATACACCGACCCCGCCAAAGTGGAGAAGTGGTTCAAGCGCAACTGCACGGAGGTGTTGGGACGCGTCTGCACGGACCAGGAAAAGGGCGACTGGCTGACTTTCATGCTGGCCCAGTAACCACGCACCGAACCGGAGTCTGCCATGGCCATCCCCTATCGCCCCATCATTCTCGGCCTTCTGGTGCTGGGATTCTCGGCTCTGGTTCTGGGTCGCGCCCAGGCCGGAGGCAACCACTTCTTTGCACCGGTGACCAACCCCGTTGTCAAGGAAGAATGCGGCAGCTGCCATATGCCGTTTGCGCCATCCATGCTGCCTGCCAGCTCCTGGCAGCGCATGATGGCCAATCTGAAGGACCACTTTGGCGACGACGCCTCGGTCGACCCGAAGCTGGCCGCCGAGATCACCGCCTATCTGGTGGCTAACGCCGGTGACCAGGGTGGGCAGCGCTATGGAAACAAGCTGCTGCGCAGCGTCTCCGCCACCAACGCGCCCCTGCGCATCACCGAACTGCCCAAGTGGGTCAGCGAACACCGCAAGGTTCCCGACTGGGAGTGGAAACACAAGGACGTGCGCACCCGAGCCAACTGCACGGCCTGCCACACCCAGGCCGAACTGGGCTATTACGACGAATGAACCGCAGGACAAACCCATGAAACGTATCACCCTCTCCACGCTGGCCCTCGTTGGCGCGCTGCTCACCGCCATGGCTGTGACGCTGCCCGCCAAGGCCAGCGAACGCAAGGCATCTGCCACCACCGAACAGGCGTGGTTACCCATCCCACAGATCTACGCCAAGCTGGAATCTGCCGGCTACCGCAATATCGAGAAGATAGAGCGCGAACATGGCGCCTACGAGGTGCGTGCCACCGATCGCCAGGGCGGTCGTGTACGGCTGGACGTGCACCCGACAACTGGCGAAATCCTGGACCACAGCGCACGCAGGCAGGCACCGGAGGCATCCGACCGGCGTGCACGTGCGTCGGCGGACTGCAGCGAGCGCCGTTGCCGCGACGACCTCCCACCCAAGGCTGCCAAACCATGAAAACACTGATCACACTGTTACTGGCGCTGGTCGGCCTGGCCTGGGGCTGGGACCTGGCGCAGGCAATTCCACCCAACGGAGTCCACCCACTGTGGCTTGCTCGCCAGCAATTGCTGACCCTGAGCGGCTTCCTGTCGATTGCCCTGATGTCGCTGGTGATGTTGCTCGCCACGCGCCCGGCCTGGCTGGAGACGCCTCTGGGCGGCATGGACCGCATTTACCGCACGCACAAATGGGCCGGCATCCTGGCCGTGGCATTTGCCGCGCTGCACTGGCTGCTGGACATGTCCGGCGACATTCTGAAGGGCCTGATTGGCCGCGAGGGCCGCGTGCCCAAGCAGCCATTCACCGGCCTGCTGGAAATCCTGCGTGACCTGGCGGGCGAAATGGGCGAGTGGGCCATTTACGCGGTGCTGGCCATGCTGGTGATCACGTTGTGGAAAAAGTTTCCGTACCGCAGCTGGCGCTTCCTGCACAGGGCCATGCCCGTGATCTACCTGATGCTGGCCTTTCACGCTGCCTTGCTGGCTCCCGCGGGCTACTGGCTGCAACCAGCCGGTGCATTGCTGGCCACGCTGCTGGTGGCGGGTGTGTATGGCGCCGTCCGTTCGCTGATGGGTGCCATTGGCCGCAGCCGCGAAGCGACCGGGCGCATCGTTGCCATTGAGCACCCGTCCAGCGACATCACCACCGTGCGCTGCCAGCTCGAGCGCGGCTGGCACGGCCACCGGCCGGGCCAATTTGCGTTCGTGACCTTCGACGACCGCGAAGGCGCCCACCCCTTCACCATTGCCAACGCGAACCTGGGTGACAGCACCGTCACCTTCCAGATCAAGGCGCTGGGTGACTACACCGGCGCACTGGCACAGCGCCTGCAGAACGGGCAGACCGTGCGGGTGGAGGGACCTTACGGCCGGTTCGACCTGGAACGCCGCAACCCCAAGGCGCGCCAGATCTGGATTGCCGGTGGCATTGGCGTAACGCCCTTTCTGGCGTGGCTGGAATCGCTGCAGGACCACCCCGAACAGGCTCCTGTGGCCGATTTGCACTACTGCACCCGCGACCAGGACGGCGATGCGTTTGTTACACGCCTGCAGGACCTGTGTGTCAGGCTGCCCGGCGTGCAATTGCATATTCACGGGGCCCGACAGGGAAACACACTGACGGCAAAAGCGCTGCAAGGGAACAGCAAGGCGGAAATATGGTTCTGTGGACCCGGCGGACTGGCCACTTCGCTGCGCGAAGGACTGCGCGCCCTGGGCACACAGGCCCGGTTCCACCAGGAGGCGTTCGAGATGCGTTGAGCCCGGCTTAGCGCAACAGGATCAGCCCCGTCCCCACCACCGTGAGGCCCGCGCCCAGCCAGGCACCCCAGGCGGGCGCGCGGCGCAATTGCCACCACAGGATGGGCAATACCAGCACCGGCGTCACCGACGAAAGAATGGCCACCATGCCTACATCGCCCTTCTGCAGCGCCATCAGGATGAAGGTCATGCCCAGGCCCATGCCGACAAAACCATTGAGCGCGGTTTGCAGCAACACCCGCCGCGTAGGGGGCTGGATGGCCCGTGCAGCGCCCACACCCAGCCACAGTACACAAAAGTGCGCCGCACAGGCGACCGACACGCGCACGGCTGATGCAGCGACCGGATCCACCAGCACCCCACCCACCTGACCGGACATCACCGGTTTGGCAATCAGGGTGCTGACGGCCTGGCAGAGCGCGGCAACCAGTCCCAGACCCACGCCGAGTTTGAGCGATCCGTGGTCAGCCTCCCACGCGTGCTGCTCCTCCTTGTGGCGACCCAACAGAATGGCGCACATCACGCCGCCCAGGGTCAACGCGCCTCCCAGAGCCGCCTGTACGCCCATGCGCTCGCCCAGCACCGCAAAGCCCAGTGCGGCGCTGAATGCAGCATGTGTGGCAAACAGCACGCTGGCGCGGCGCGGGCCCAAGCGCTGCACTGCGCCAAACAACGCCGTGTCGCCAATAAAGATGCCCACCAGGCCACTCAAGGCAAGGGTGAGTGAACCATCCGGCGACAGACTGTGCCAACTGCCTGTGGCAGCCACCACGGCCCACAGCATCGCAGCCACCATCAGCATGCGCCAGCGCGTGAACGCAAACGCGCCCAGATGGCGCACCGGCGTAACTGCCAGCGCACCGGTAGTGGCCCAGCAGGCGGCCGCACACAGGGCCAACAAGTCATACGCAGCAATCATCGGGGCATTGTCGCTGTGAAAGGCAGCCCCTACGCTCTGTTACTCTGTTCGGGCGCTGCCCCAAGGGAAGCCTCGTGCCTCGGGGCAGTCCGCCGGCGCTCAGCGCGCTCGGGTGTCGCCGCGACGACATGGCGCGGGCCATGCATGACTTAGATTCATCGCATGGGAAATCTCTATCTGGTGCGACACGGGCAGGCCTCTTTTGGCGCTGCAGACTATGACAAGCTCAGCGAACTGGGCCACCGCCAGAGCGTGCGCCTGGGCGAATACTTTGCAGGCAAGGAACTGGTGTTTGAAGCCGTTTTGACCGGCACGCTCAAGCGCCATGCTGAGACTTGGGCGGGCATCAAACAAGGCGCTGGCCTGGATCTGGAACCCGAGCTTTGGCCGGGTCTCAACGAGTTCGACAGCGAGGCCGTGATTGCCGCCATTCACCCGGATCCGTTGGCTCCCACCGATACGCCCGAGATGTATAAATACCACTTCCGTCTGCTGCGCGACGGACTCACCCAGTGGATGAACGGTGTGGTCAGCCCCAAGGGCATGCCCAGTTACCGCGACTTTGTGCAGGGTGTGACCAGCGCACTGGACCATGTGCGCAAGCAGCACACCGGCAATGTGCTCATCGTGAGCAGCGGCGGGCCCATCAGCACGGCCGTCGGGCACATTCTGGGAACGGTTCCGGAGAAGACGATTGAGCTGAACATGCAAATCCGCAACAGCGCGGTGACCGAGTTTCTGTTCACCCCAAAACGCCACCTGCTGTTGACCTTCAATTCGCTGGCCCACCTGGACGGTGCAGAATATGCGCCATGGATCACCTACTCCTGATTGCTGAAGCATGACCGGCGGCACCAAGCGATGGGCTGCCGCAATAAGCGCCTTTGCCGTTTCCACACTTTTTGCCAGCACAGCTGCCATTGCCGCGCCACTGCTGCGCTGCCAGGTAACGTATGCCGGAACGACGCACACCATTGAAGCGAGTCCCGTCGCCGATCCCTATCCGGTGCCTTCGGTCGACATTGGCGGGCGCTTTCGTTTCAAAGCGGTGATGGTCGGCAGCACCGCGCGCGTCGACCGCATCCTGCTCTACGCCTACATGGACACCAAGCACCAGCCCGTTCTGGTTCAGCAGGCCAAGTACCTGCCACCCTACACCGTATCGCAGACACCCTACCCTCTGACCGGCGAGCAGCATCTGTACGCTGGCGTGGTGGAGCGGGAACTGATTTACAGCTGTACGCTGCAAGGCATACAACCATGAGCGCACACTGGCACCGCTGGGTCTGCGTCCTGTTGCTGCTGACCGGCAGCACGCTGGCCTTTGCTTCAGACGACACCGTGAGTCTGGTCTTTGCGGGCGACATCGTTCTCGACGACACTGCGGGCGAGATGATTGCACGAGGCGAGGACCCGCTGGCAAGTTTTGGCCCGGTATTTGCCAGTGCCGACATCCGCATCGCCAACCTGGAGTGCGTCGTGGCCACTACCGGCAACGCGGGCGAGAAAAACTACACCTTTCGCGCCCACCCACGCACATTGGGCGTGCTCAAGCGCCACCTTGACGCGGTGAGCCTGGCCAACAACCACTCGGGTGACTTTGGCCGCGAAGCCTTCGCCGAAATGCTGGGTTTACTCAAAGGTGCGGGTCTGGCCCAGTTTGGCGGGGGCAACAATTTGTCGGAAGCACACACCCCGCTGGTCATCGAGCGCAAGGGCCTGCGCATTGCGCTGCTGGGCTACAACGAATTCATGCCGCGCAGCTTCGAGGCCGACTTTGATGCGCCCGGCGTCGCCTGGAGCGAGGACGAACAGGTGGTCGATGACATCCGCAAGGCGCGCACCGTACATCGCGCCGACCTCGTCATCCCGGTCATGCACTGGGGTTGGGAGAACGAACTCATGGCAAACGACAGACAGCGCCAACTGGCCCGCATAATGGTGGACGCCGGGGCTGACGCCGTCATCGGCGGCCACCCGCATGTCACCCAGGACATTGAGCATTACCGCGGCAAGCCCATCATCTACAGCGTGGGCAACTTCGTGATGAAGGAAACCGACAACGACAACCAGCGACGCGGCTGGGTGCTGCGGCTCAGGCTGGACAAGCAGGGGGTGAGCGGCTTTGACACACGCGTGGCACGTATCAGCTTTGAGGGCATTCCGACACTGGACCGGTCTGCGACCAGCCCTTGCTGGAGCCGTGGATCGCATGGCGTGAACCCGTGCGGCGCAGAGTGATCAGGACGTCACGGGCGACAGGCAATGCCGGTTTCCTCCGGATTTTTTTGCAAGGTACATCGCCTCGTCCGCATGCCGTAGCAGGGATTTCGCGTCCATGGCGTCACGGCCGTAGATGCTCACGCCAATACTGGCAGACACTTCGGCTTGTGGGCAGTATTCATAGCCCTGACATGCGGCAATATTGATGCGCTGCAAAATCTCCGTCAAAACCGACTCAGAAAGTCGTTGACCACAACAGGGTTGAGTACCCGCAGCTGGCTGAGATCAAGCTTCCCCTCATGGACCATGGACTCCAGCAGACCGGACCGCACAAAACCGGCGTCGGCCTTGCCGCTGAGGACCGCCGATACGGACAAATCCTGCGGAAACCCCAAAAACGAAATTTGACAATCTTCAGTTGGATCCAGCCCGTGCGTTCTGAGCAAATCTGCCTGGATCTGATAGCCCGCAAACGACGTCTTGTCGGTGGCAGCGATTCTCTTTCCCTTGAGGTCCCGCAAGGCTGTGATGTCAGACTGGTCTGACCGGGTGAAGATCACGCCACCAAACTGGTTGACGATCACGCCATTTTCACTTTTGACAATTGTTGCAATGCGCGAAACGCCAAACCGGTGTTCCACGGCGATGTAGTGTTGCGGATTGGTAATCAGGAAATCCAGCCTCTTGGCGACCAGTGCCGCCTCAAACTCGGGCATGTTCAACGCAACGGCATCAAACCTGGCACCAGGAATGCTTGCCTCCAGGAAGTCGATGGTTGGCTGCCATTCCTTGAGCGTAGATCCCTTGTCGCGAAACGACGTGATGCCAACCCGAAAGTGACGCTCCACTTCCTGCGCGACCGTGCATGTCACCACCAGACCGAGCAAAGCCGCAGCGAATAGCGATCGTATTGACATGGAAATTATGGGTATCGCGCGCATCGGGATCTCGCGTGTCCCGGTACCTCCTTCGCGGCAAGTTTAGACCAAAGTCGCCGCAGGACAATCAGTCGGCCGGTTCGGTCAACACCGACAGTGGCAGCGCATGGATTTCGCCCAGCAACCGCGCCAGGGCGTGCCCTGCTGCGTCCAGCACGGCACGCCCCTTGTCCGCACTGGCGGCCGCAGCATTGCCCACCGCACCCAGCGGGTTGTAGTCCTGCATCTGCCAGCCCAGCTTGGCGCTCTTGCCATTGCCCAGAATGTCAAAGCGCCTGGCGCGATCCTCAGACGTCGATGCAAAATTCTGCGCACGCGCCATGTCCACCTGCTCCGGTGCGAGCGCCAACATCATCGAAGTTTCAATCTCGCCGCCATGGATGCCAAAGCGGTGTTCGTGCGCGCTAAACAGGTCGTTCACATCCTGGCCCTGCGGCCCCACCAGCGGCAGGCCAAACCAGTTCACGCTGTAGACCAGCAAGCCCAGACGCGCTCGCAGGTCGCGGGCCACGATGTCCATTACACCCACCTGCCCGCCGTGAGAATTGAGCAGCATCAGCTTCTTCACCCCGGTGGCGGCTACGCTCTCGCCAATGTCGGTCCACAGGCGAATCGTGGTTTCTGCCTTCAGTGTGAGCGTGCCAGCAAAGCGCGCGTGCTCGGGGCTCAATCCCACGGTTTGTGTGGGTAAAAACAGTGCTGGCACGTCCGCCGCCAGGTGGGAAAGTGCTGCGCCAATCACCCCGTCCACCAAGGCACTGTCCACCCGCAGGGGCAAATGCGGTCCATGCTGCTCCGTGGCTGCCACCGGCAGCACGGCAATCAACTGGTCCAGCGTGCCCTGCTCCCTGCAATGCGAAAAATCGCGCGTGCTCCAGTCGGCCCAGAATCGGGAAGCCGGTGCCGATGCAGGCGCTGAGGGTAAAGTCGAAACGTCCGGTACGTTGGGCATGGTCTTTGGCGTGCGGGGTGCTGCTGTAGATGGATGGTAACGCCGTCTGCGCCCGACACGGTCAGTATCATGCACCCCATGGCTACGCAACGCCCCCGCAACATCACCGGCGACTCCTTCTTCGCGTGGGACGGCGACACACTGGTCGTCAATATTCTGGGCAAGCCCTCCGCCAGCAAGGACGCCATTGGAAAGCCCAAGGGAACGCAACTCAAGATCAGCGTCACCGCCAAGCCCAGGGATGGCAAAGCCACAGACCATATGGTGCGCTTTCTGGCGCCGCAGTTTGGCGTTGCCATAGCCGACATAGAGGTCGTCTTTGGCCAAGAGAATGTGAACAAGCAGTTGCGCATCAAGGCACCCAAAAAATTGCCTGCCGTGTTTACGCAAAGCCCCCTGGATTTGGACTGACACTTGCACCAATGGCGCGCAATGCCACAATCCGCTACTCCCCTTGTTCGACTGCCAGGCGGAACTTTTCTGCGTACGCAGGCTCCTAATTTGCAATGACTTTGACTTTCCGACTCCGCGCACTGCTTGCCAGCGCCACAACACGATTTTCGTCAGCCCGCAAGATTGCTACGTTTTTCATAGCTGCATACGCAATATCCACGGGGGCTGTTGCCCAAATTCCTTCATTGAATGCGACCAAGGGCGGTCCGCCGTCAGCCGTCGTGCAGAACGAACAGGTGCGCGCGGAACTGCTGGCCCATGCGCCCGATGGCGTCAGCGCTGGCAAATCGGTGTGGCTGGGCCTGCAGATCAAGCACCAGCCCCATTGGCACACCTACTGGAAGAATCCTGGCGACTCGGGTTTACCCACCGTTCTGCAGTGGACGCTGCCCACCGGTGCGACGGCGGGCGACATTGTCTGGCCCACGCCACAGCGCATCCCGGTTGGCAGCATGGCCAACTATGGTTTTAGTGACACCATTTTGTTGCCGGTGCCACTGACCATCACCAGCGGCTTTCAGCCCACGCCTGGCGGTGACCTGGAAGTGCGCCTGAGCGCCTCGTGGCTGGTGTGCCGCCAGGAGTGCATTCCCCAGGAAGGCAACTTTGTGCTGCGCGTACCCGCCAAAGGGTCCACGGCTTCGCACGGAGGCGACTTCGAAGCCACCCGCGCCGCCAGCCCCACCGACTTGCCTGGCAAGTCACAGGCAAAACTGGAGGGCAACGGCTTCGCCGTTACCGTGAGCGGCCTCCCCGCCAGCTGGCACGGACGCGCGCTGCAGCCCTTTCCCGAAACAGCCAACATCGCCGAGCCGGTGACATCGCCCCAAACGGCTGACAAGGTCAGTGGTGACGGCCTGCCCAGCCCGGGCAAACAGGTCTGGCACAACGGCGTATGGAGTGGCAGCTTCCCGCTGTCCGTTCAGCGGGAGGGCACGGTAGACCAGCTCCCCATCGTGCTGGCCCTGGGCGCACAGAGCCTGCGCACGGTGGCCACGGTCAGTGGTGCCTGGCCCGCATTGGAAAGCGCTGGGCTCCAGCCCCCGGTTGGAGTCAGCCAGCCTGGCAGCGGCAATGCAACGTCTGCAACGGCCACCGCGTCCACCGCTGCACAGTTGCCGCTGGCGCAACCGACGGGATGGAGTAGCTGGATACTGGCACTTGGCGCGGCCCTCCTGGGTGGCCTGATTCTGAATCTCATGCCTTGCGTGCTGCCGGTGCTGGCTATCAAGGTGCTGGGGTTTTCGCGACACAGCGAACACAGTCGAGGCTCGCAACGTGCACAAGGGCTGTCCTACACGCTGGGTGTGGTGCTGTCGTTCGTCAGCCTGGGTGCGCTGATGCTGGCGCTGCGGGCCACCGGCGAACAGCTGGGCTGGGGCTTTCAACTGCAGTCACCCGCCGTGGTGGCCGTCTTGGCCGCCTTGTTTACCCTGATCGGCTTGAATCTGGCGGGCCTGTTTGAAGTGGGCATGCTGCTGCCGCACAAGCTGGCATCGCTGCAGGCGCGCCACCCGGTGGTCGATGCCTTTTTGTCCGGCGTATTGGCTGTGGCGATTGCATCGCCCTGCACCGCGCCCTTCATGGGTGCGTCCCTGGGCTACGCGATCAGCCTGCCCGCAGCCCAGGCGCTGGGCATTTTTGCGGCGCTGGGCATGGGACTGGCGTTGCCTTTCCTGGCGGCTGCATGGATTCCAGCCGTCGGACATATTCTGCCGCGCCCGGGGGCCTGGATGGATACGCTGCGCCGCTTCATGGCATTCCCCATGCTCGCTACTGTCATCTGGCTGGTGTGGGTGTTGGGACACTTGAGCGGAGTCGATGGCGCGGGCGCGCTGCTGGCGTTGCTGCTGTGCATGGCACTGGTCGTCTGGTCGCTGGGTTTGGACGGACGTTCCCGCATCGCATTCGCTTCAGTTTCTATAGCACTATTCGCTATTTTTACGGGGACTATCGGCCCATTGATTACCAAGATGGAGGAGTCTGGCAATGCCACTGCTGCTGCGTCTCCAGCAAGCGCTGGCACCACTGCCGTGTGGCAAGCCTGGGCACCGGGCCGGGTGGAAGCTGAGTTGGCCGCCGGGCGCCCGGTGTTTGTTGACTTCACCGCTGCCTGGTGCATCACCTGTCAGTACAACAAGAAAACCACGCTCAGCAATGCCGATGTATTGGCTGACATGCGCAAGCACCAGGTGACCCTGCTGCGTGCCGACTGGACGCGCCGCGACCCGACCATCACGGGCGCGCTGGAGCAGCTTGGGCGCAGCGGCGTGCCGGTTTATGTGCTGCACCAGAACGGCAAACCACCGGTGGTATTTTCCGAGATTCTGGACGCACAGGTGCTGCGGGCGGCGCTGGCGACATTGTGAAGACTTGCGGGACAGACCGTAGCTCACCGACGCGCTGTCCCCAAACCAACGGGTAACCCATGCACACACCCGACACCACAGCCACCATAGCCAATATCCTGACCGGTTACCGCACCGTTGCCGTCGTGGGACTGTCCCCCAAGACGCACCGGGAGAGCTATGGAGTGGCGCGTTACATGCAGGCCCACGGCTGGCGCATCATCCCCATCAACCCGAATGCCAGCGAGATTCTGGGTGAACTCGCCTACGCCAGTCTGGCCGAGGCCGCGCGCCACCACCCCATCGAACTGGTCAACGTATTTCGCAACAGCGAGGATGTGCCGCCCGTGGTGGATGAGGCCATTGCCATCGGTGCCAAGGCAGTCTGGCTGCAATTGGGCATCCAACACGAGGTTGCAGCCCAAAAAGCGCGTGACGCGGGCCTGCAAGTCGTGCAAAACAAATGCCTCATGGTGGAACACCGAAACCGGCAACACTGAGCAACCGGCCGCGCAGCGGTGCAGCGCGGAGGCGGCAAATCCGCGCCGGGCCGCCCCAAGCGGATTTAGCCCCCTCGGGGGGCAGCGACCCGCGCAGCGGCGGAGCGTGGGTGCTGGATTCGCCGCCGGGCCGCCCCAAGATGAATCGCACCCCCTTGGGGGGCAGCGACCCGCGCAGCGGCGGAGCGTGGGGGCTAGTTTCCAGTGCGCGACAATATGTGCATGAACGCACCGCACACCACCCCCGGCGCCACAGGCGCACAAGACCCCACTTTCGCTAACCTGCAGAACCCTTCGTTTCTGCAAGCCTGTCTGCGCCAGGCCACGGACCACACACCCATGTGGCTGATGCGCCAGGCTGGCCGCTACCTGCCCGAGTACTGCGCCACGCGCGCCAGGGCAGGCAGTTTCATGGGCCTGGCGACCAACCGCGACTACGCTACCGAAGTCACGCTGCAACCGCTGGACCGCTACCCGCTGGACGCTGCCATTTTGTTCAGCGACATCCTGACCGTGCCGGACGCCATGGGCCTGGGCTTGTCATTCGCCCAGGGTGAAGGACCGCGCTTTGCCACCGCGGTGCGCGACGAAGCGGCCGTGGACAAACTCGCCGTGCCCGACATGGCCAAACTGCAATACGTGTTTGACGCCGTGTCGAGTATCCGCAAGGCACTGACCCAGACCGACGGCAAAGGCCGCGTGCCGCTGATCGGCTTCTCTGGCAGCCCCTGGACCCTGGCCTGCTACATGGTCGAGGGCGCAGGCTCGGACGACTACCGCCTGGTCAAGACCATGCTGTACAGCCGGCCCGATCTGATGCACCGCATTCTGGCCATCAATGCCGACTCCGTAGCCGCCTACCTGAACGCCCAGATCGACGCGGGCGCACAGGCCGTGATGATTTTTGACAGCTGGGGCGGCGTGCTGGCCGACGGCGCATTCCAGACTTTTTCAATGGCCTACACGGCACGTGTGCTGGCCCAGCTCAAGACCACCTCGACCGATGCGAATGGTGCCACCGTACGCATTCCACGCATCGTCTTCACCAAAGGCGGTGGCCTGTGGCTGCAGGAGATGGCTGCGCTGGATTGTGAAGTGCTGGGGCTTGACTGGACCGTTAATCTGGGCAAGGCCCGCGCTTTGGTTGGGGGTAGCGAAAACGGTCCGGGCAAGGCACTGCAAGGGAACATCGACCCCAATGTGCTCTTTGCTCCGCCTGCGCAGATTGCAACCGAAGTGGGGCGCGTGCTGGACAGCTTTGGAAAACCCTACTTGGGCAGCGGCACCGGCCCAACGCACATCTTCAACCTGGGCCACGGCATCAGCCAGTACACACCGCCCGAACATGTAGCCGCACTGGTAGAAGCCGTGCACAGCCATTCCCGTGCAATGCGTGCATGATTTCCTACCATTTTTTTGACCGAAATTTGAAACAGCGGCTTGCACTTATGCACAAAAATAGTGAAGGTGCTACTTTGGACACAACAATTTGATGGATCAGCGCTATTAAACCCATAGCGCTCGTAAGTTGTTGATTCATAAGGATTTTGAAATCTGCTTTTTTTCCGGGCAGTCCAGCCAAAGCCTTGATTTTCAAGGCTTTGGGAGCCCCCGGGACAAGATATCAACAAAGTTATCCACAGATTCGTTGGGTTTCGCATAAAGTGTTTTTAAATCAACCACTTAGCGCCGTTTTCACAAGTTCACATGAATAAATCGCCTCAAGTGACATTACCCCGGGTGTGGTATGGGGTAAACCCCAGCGATACACCATGACCCACTGGGTCTGTGTGCTGGTCCAGACGCCGGCCCATGCCACGCTGGGTTCGGTACTGACCTATCGAAGTGAGTCGGCACTACCACCGGGCACCCTGGTACGCGTGCCCTTGGGCAAGCGCGAGACTCTTGGTATTGTGTGGGACGCACAGTCCGCACACGCAACCGGTGAATTTGACCCGGAAAAAATCCGGTCCGTTGTGGGCATGCTCGACGGAATTGCCCCGCTCGGCTCCACCTGGCAACAACTGGTTACGTTTGCAGCACAGTATTACCAGCGATCACTGGGCGAAGTGGCACTGGCTGCGCTGCCACCCCAGATACGGGAACTCTCACCCCTTCAGGTTCAGCGCCGCTTGAAGCGCAGCAAGTCGGCAGCGGCCATGCACCGGGGCGCCAACGATTCGTTGCAGCCGTGCGCAGGAACGGTGCCCGAACTGAGTGAAGAACAATCCGCCGTGATCCAGCAGATTACCGCGCAGCCCGGGCCTTTCATGCTGTTTGGAGCCACGGGCAGCGGAAAAACCGAGGTCTACCTCCACTGTGTGCAAACCCTTCTGACGAGCTCCACGCACGCGCAGGCACTGATCATGGTGCCGGAGATCAACCTCACGCCTCAACTGGAAGAACGCTTCAAAGGCCGGTTTACGCCGCTGTACGGCCCGGATGCAGTGGTATCCATGCACAGTGGCATGACCAACCCGCAACGACTCAGGAGCTGGCTGGCGGCGCACAGCGGGACGGCTCGCATTGTGCTGGGTACACGCATGGCGGTATTTGCCTCCATGCCGCAGCTGCGCCTGATTGTGGTGGACGAAGAACACGACCCCAGCTACAAGAGCAGCGAAGGAGCACGCTACTCTGCACGTGACTTGGCGATCTACCGGGGACGACTGGACGGTGCCAAGGTTCTGCTGGGCTCGGCCACACCGTCTCTGGAAAGCTGGCATCAGAGTCGCCCGGCCGCAGAGGGCGGGCGCTATCAGCGCCTGCACATGCCCAGTCGCATCGGCACGCGGTCGGCTTCAGTGAATACAGTCAACCCGCAAGTCGCCTCGGCAGAGCAGACGATGCGCTCCATCGCCGGCACACCTGACGGCCTGCCGCTGGTGCGCCGGGTGGACATGAACCACCAGCCCCGCAATGCGGTGTTCTCCCTTCCCTTGCTGGAGGCCATCAAGGAACGCGTGCTACGCGGCGAGCAAAGCATGGTGTTCCTGAACCGTCGAGGCTATGCACCGGTGCTGCACTGCGCCGAGTGCGGCTGGAAGAGTGAATGCACGCACTGCAGCGCATTTCGTGTGTTCCACAAGGTCGACCGCACCCTGCGCTGCCACCATTGCGGTTATACCGAGCGGGTACCACGTGCCTGCCCCACCTGCGGCAACCCAGACATTGCGCCATTGGGCCGCGGCACCGAACGGCTGGAAGAGCACCTGGCAGAACTGCTGACCGATGTGCGACGACCCAACAGCATTGGTGACGCATTTCCCGATGGAGAGCCTGTACGCGTGGCGCGCATAGATGCCGACACGACACGGATCAAAGGCGAACTGCAAAGCCAATTGGCAGCCGTGCATGCCGGTGATGTGGATGTGCTGGTTGGTACCCAGATGATCGCCAAGGGGCACGACTTTCGCCGCATCACGCTGGTGGCCGCAGTCAACCCCGATGGTGCCCTGTTTTCAAGTGACTTCCGTGCGCCTGAGCGACTTTTTAGCCTCTTGATGCAGGCTGCAGGCCGTGCTGGACGCGATGCACGCCTGGGCGCACGCAGCGAAGTGTGGATTCAGACCTTTCAACCGGCCCACCCCCTGTATGCCGCGCTCAAGCGGCATGACTACCCCAGCTTTGCCAATGCACAGCTACTAGAACGCGAACAGGCGGCTCTACCGCCCTTCACCGCACAGGCACTGGTGCGTGCAGAAGCGCGCACGCAGGAAGTGGCGCAAGGGTTTTTGAATGCCGCCAGCGCCGCAGCGCACGACGACACGGGGCAAATCACCCTTTACCCTGCGGTGCCCATGAGCATTCAGCGCATCGCCAATATCGAGCGTGCACAAATGCTGGTCGAAAGCCCGTCGCGCGCCGCGCTGCAACGCTTTTTGGCGGGCTGGCAATCGACGCTGCACGCCACGCGCACACAGCCAGAGGGAAAGGGGCTGATACGCTGGGCCATTGATGTTGACCCGTTGTCGATTTGACGCACATGCTTGCCGTCAGGTCATCAAAGCCACGGCGCCAGAGAAACTGAAAAATGCAACGGCCGTTGATACCAGGATAATCTGGGCAACTCGCCCGTTGTCCGCACCATAGCGCTCGGCAAGGAGCGACACATTGCTGGCGCTCGGCAACGCCGCCAGCAAAACCAGTTCTGTCAAAACCAGTGGATCCATTGGAACGCCAATCAGTATCGCCGTGCGCCCCACCACAAATAGCAGGAGTGGATGCAGGAACAGCTTGAAGGCAGCCACCGGAATCACTTCAAGCCAGTGCACCGGATGGGCCTCGCCAGCGTGTGCCATGGCTTGCGCGCGTGCCAGAACGGCTCCGATCGTGAACAAGGCCACGGGCGAGGCGGCATCGGCCAGCAGCCCAACCGTCTGGAAGAGGGGCTTGGGTAATTCAAACTGCACCGAAGATGCCAGTGCGCCGAGCAAAATGGACCAGGCCAGCGGATTCGCCGCCACGCCCTTGAGTGCATTCCTGGCCGCCTGACCTGCCGACGCGCCGGAGCCCTTATGCCCGTCCAATCTTGAGAGCGCAATGCACAGCGAGGTGGTGACAACCATGTCGATCAACACCAGCAAGATCGCGGGTCCGGCGGCCCGAGGCCCCAGCAGGGCAACAACCAGGGGTACTCCCATGAAGCCGGTATTCGGAAATGCAGCCACCAGCGCCCCGAAAGCCGCATCGTTCCACCCAATGCGTCCACGGTGCGTCACCGTCACCACAAAACCGACCATGGTCAGGGCACATACCAAGTAAACAAGCGCAACACCGGGGTCCAGCAGCTGCCCAATAGGGGTGCTGGCGCCGAAGCGGTAGAGCATGCAGGGAAGCGCAAAAAACAGTACGAATGTATTCAGGCCAGGAATGGCGGCCATCGGCAGCATTCGCCTGCGGGCGGCCACAAACCCGCACAGGACAAGCGCAAAGAAAGGAAATGTAACGACAAATACGTGCAGCACCACGGCATTGTCAGGGAAATTTGAACCACCTTTTCTCCATCGCCTCCTGACGGGCCAACCGGTTCCGGCGTCCCGAACCTTTCACCCGGTAAGATTGCGCGCTTGCCCGCCCCTTAGTCTGCATGTCCTCTCCCTCCCGCTCTGCCCCACCCCCCTCCGCAACGAACCATGGCCTCAATCTGGCACAGCAGGAGGCGGTCAACTACCTGCACGGCCCCTGTTTGGTGCTGGCCGGTGCCGGGTCGGGCAAGACCCGCGTGATCACCCATAAAATTGCGCGCCTGATCCAGTCGGGCATGGACCCACAGCGCATTGCGGCCATTACATTCACCAACAAGGCGGCATCCGAGATGCGCGAGCGTGCCAAGGGTTTGATTGGCAAAGCGGCAAAGGACGTGTTGATTTGCACCTTTCATGCCCTGGGCGTGCGCATGCTGCGGCTGGATGGATCCGCATTGGGGCTCAAGCCCCAATTCAGCATTCTGGACAGTGACGACGTCACAAACATCCTGAAAGACGCGGGAGGCAGCACCGATGCAGCCACAGCGCGTCAATGGCAATGGACCATCAGCGCCTGGAAAAGCTCCGGGCTCAACGCCGCGCAGGCCCTGATGCAGGCAGAAAGCGACAACGACCGCATCACGGCTACCGTCATGGCACGCTATGAGGAGCGACTGACTGCCTACCAGAGCGTGGATTTTGACGATCTCATTAGCCTGCCCCTGAAACTTCTACAAAATTATGAGCATGTCAGACATAAGTGGCAAGGGCTTTTAGGGCATGTTCTGGTGGACGAATACCAGGACACCAATGCCACGCAGTACGAAGTATTGAAGCTGCTGGTTGGTGGTACCCGCTGCGAAGCGGCCCGCCTGACGGCGGTGGGAGACGATGACCAGTCGATCTACGGCTGGCGGGGTGCCACGCTGGACAACCTGAAAAAACTGCCCGTGGATTTTCCCGCGCTCAAAGTCATCAAGCTCGAGCAAAACTACCGGTCAACCAGCGCCGTCCTGCGGGCGGCCAACAATGTCATTGGCCCCAACCCCAAGCTGTTTCCGAAAAACCTGTGGAGCGACCTGGGCGAGGGCGAGCCGGTGCGGGTGGTCGATGCGGACAACGAAGAGCACGAAGCGGAGCGCGCCGTTGCCCGCATCCAGAGTTTGCGCGCTGAAGGGACGCTTGCACAGGCAGGCTCGCAGTTCAGGGAATACGGACACTTTGCGGTGTTGTATCGCGCGAACCACCAGGCCAAGCCATTTGAGAAGGCCATGCGAAAGGCCAACATCCCCTACAAGGTTTCGGGTGGACAAAGTTTCTTCGACCGCGCCGAAATCCGGGACCTCTGTGCATGGTTTCGATTGTGGGCCAACAATGATGATGACCCCGCTTTTCTGCGTGCTGTAACTACACCCAAGCGCGGCATCGGCCACCAGACCCTGGGCACGCTGGGACAGTTCGCCAGTCAGTACCGGCAAAGTCTCTTTGAATCACTGTTTTCCAGTTCGCTGCCGTCGGTTCTGCCAGCCAAGGCTGTTGGCAGCCTGCATGAATTCGGGCGTTATGTGAATGAACTTGAGCACAGGGCCCGCCAAACCCAGGGCGCGGAAGCGGCCAGGGACTTTATGAAAGACTGGCTAAAGGAAATCGGGTACGAGAAGCATCTTCTGGATGGAGAAGACAGCGACAAAGTAGCCGCGGCAAAATGGTCGAACGTCATAGAGTTCTGCGACTGGATGGCTCTGCGCTGCGGAGGCACCGTCGAGGATGTGGCGGGCGCGTCCGTACGCGAAGTCAAAACCCTGCTCGAGGTTGCACAGACCATTGCCCTGCTATCGACTATCAATGAGCAGGAAAAGGACCAGAACGTCGTCACGCTCTCGACGCTGCACGCTGCCAAAGGGTTGGAATGGCCACATGTACTGCTCGTCGGTGTAACGGAGGGCATGCTGCCATTCAAGCTCAGCGACGGGGCAGAGGCGGTGAGGAGCTCTGAAAGCGCACAGGAAGCTGTAGATGAAGATCGGGCACAGCGTCTTCAGGAGGAGCGACGATTGATGTACGTTGGCATCACGCGGGCGCAACGCAGCCTGACGGTAAGCTGGACCCGTCGCCGAAAAAAGGGGCGCGAGATGGTCGCAGCACTGCCGAGCCGGTTCATCGCTGAAATGGCGCTGGACCAGACGACCATTCGCGAAGACCCACGGGAAAAACTGAAGGCACTGCGTGCGGAATTTGCCCAAAAAGCGCAGGCCAGTGCAGCAGCCGCTCAAAAGGAGCAGCGATGAAGTGAAGTGAAATGCTGCGCAGCACACCATTCGCTCGGCGTGGGGTAAATCGGCATGCGCTGCAATTTTTTGATCTGGCGCAAAGAAATTTTGCGTAGATCGACCATTCTTCGATCAGGCGATTGCCTCACGCGAAGCGTGCCCTGTACTCAGGGACCAAACCCGGCTTCAGGCCGGGTTTTCATTTTGGCGATGAATCACTCCGGATTATTTTTACCATGAATGCTCCTGCCAGGGCAGTAAGCATCCCTTGATCAATTCAGCGGGTTAATTCGATGATCGTCTTGCGATGCTGCGGAAAATCCGCCAGCAACGTGGCACGGTCAGCCATGCAGAAATCGGCGAACTCAAAACCGGGAGCCACCGTACAGCCCACCAGGGCAAACGCCCCATCTTGTGCTACCCGGGATGCGAACCAGGTATTGGCCCGAACGACATGTTGATGGACCTCGCCGCGCAGGAGATCCGACCCCAACCGTGTGCACCGCAACTCTCCATCGTCTTGAAGCTCCAGCACATCCAACGCCTGACCGGCGTAGAAGTGCCACATTTCATCGGACTTGATTTTGTGAAATGCCGAAAAATTGCCCTTTTCAAGGAGAAAGTAAATACCGGTACACGCGCTTTTGTCAGCCACGACACCGTCATCGGCGCAGCTGACACCAACAAGTTGGGTACTGCGATAGGTTTCCACAAAGAAACCACCTTCCGGATGGGGCTGCATCCGCAGAGCATCAATATAGGTTTTTGCAGTAAGTAACAAGGCAACACACTGTAATTGAGGAGGATTCAGAAAGCCCCATCCTTGACATTGCAAATGCCAAAGCCTGGAGACGTAGTTGGTATCTTACGGCTTATGATGGGGACGCAAGCACCAAAGGGGGATCCCCGAACAGGTGCTGAGATCGCATTCAAATTTTTTCGATCTGGACTTGCTCTATGCTCTCTGCTGTTGACATCCACGACCAGCGGTTAACCGAACTTGAAACGCTGGCTCTCAGGCTGATGCTTGAAAAACGACAAGAATACGTCCGAGCGGGCCGCGCACGTGATGCCCACGGCCTTGGCACCGGCATTTGGATACTTTGGAAAACTCTGACACTGGAACAACCGGGCAGCACCGGTTATGGCGGACTGTGAGTGCCTGTCGCCTGTTTGTGCCTGGCGCGACATCTGTCAACGCCTGACCGATAGAGACCTCCTAAAATCGCCCCATGTTTATCGAGCATCAGTTTGTTGAGGCGCAGAGCCGAGCCATTGCATTGGTCATTGAGCGTTGGAAGCAGAACTGGCCTTCCATGTCTCTTTTGGCGCTGCTACCCGAGGCCGAGAAAGCCCGCGTTGCTCTTGTACAGGATGCTTGTCGCGCACAGGCGGTCTCTCTTCATGGGGCAATTTTTCCTGCCTTGATTGATTCAGAGGGTTTTCGAAACCATGGTGTACTTCTGATTTGCATGGGCACCACACCAGGGTCATTCTTGCTCGAGGAAATGCACGAGGAGGGTGCGACACGCTTCAAAACAGCGATCGAAGACCTGATGCGAGCGACTCCTGCAATAGATGACAGTCGCGGAACATTGTTCACCATTTTTGATGCAATGCTTCCCCACATTGGCACGCTGTTAAACGACACCCATGCCTATCTCAAAAAGGCGCCACGTTACATCGGGGTCAACGCAGGTAGCGAAAGCTTTCAGTCAATGCCATGCCTTTTCAACAATGACCGATTGGTCCAAAACGGTGTTTTAGGGCTGTATTTCCCCAAAAAAATGAATTCCGCTGTGCACCATGCCTACGAAGAGTCGGACATTCCGTTTCGCGCCACATCCGCAACGGGTAACCGGATCGTCAAGATTGATGGTCAACCCGCATTTGCGGCCTACCAGAAGATCATTTGGGAGCAGTACGCAGTTGAACTGACCAAGGAGAACTTCTACGACTACGCCGTGCACTTTCCGTTTGGGCTGGTCACCGCGATGGACGTCCTTGTTCGAATTCCTGTCGGCTTGGGCGACGACGACTCAATTGTGTGCGTAGGCGAAATAGCCGCAAACTCGATGCTGCGATTGCTCAAGGCCCCAGCGCTTAGCGAAAGCTTGTGTGCACAAGATATTGGAGTGTTATTGCAATCCAACACGGTGGAAACAGTCGCAAATTCTCTGCTTATTTTTTACTGTGCGGGTCGGCGCATGCATTTTGACGCGGATGCAGCCACAGAATTGAAGCAAATCCATAGCGCAACGGGTCACAAAAGAATGTACGGTGCTTTATCGCTCGGAGAAATCGATACCTTGGACGATTTTGAATACCCACGGTTTCATAACGCGGCTGTCGTTTGCGTGGCATCGTGAGTGGATGCCGGCCGGATTTCTGTTGCTGACGCGGCCAATACTCGAAAGCGATAACTGCCTCTGACGCGCCATCAACTAGATCGCGCGTTGCCTATGGCCATTATTTCAAAACTACCGCTGTCTTACGTAGCTGCCGGGCGCGTCATCGATGGACTTGTAGCCTTTGCGTGATGAACCCATTTGAGGAGGCTTGGTTTGACCACTGGAATGCGCCGCAAGCCAATGCTGCCATACAGGCCACCATGAGCCTTGTTGTTTTTCCGTAGTTTGCAGCCATTGCTCGGTACCAATGTGCGCCGCGTTTAGTCCCGTTGTCTTAAGCCTGAAGTGCCGTTTGGGATGAACAGGGCCTGCAATAATGCCCGCGTTGTGGCCGCCAGAAGTCAACAGGAACGAGTAATCGTCCGACCGTACCAGATTGCCAATCTTGTACACCGAAGTCCACGGTGCCACATGGTCGGTCTCGGTGCCGACCACAAACATGGGAACGCTGATGTCCGAGAGTGTGATCAATTGTCCGTTCAAAGAGAACTTATTGGTGGCAAGTTCGTTGTTCAAGTAGAGACGATTGAGGTACTCCGTGTGCATGCGGTATGGCATGCGAGTGCCATCTGCGTTCCACGCCATCAAGTCAATCATCGTATCTCGCTGACCCTTCAGGTAGTTGTTGATGATTGGCTGCCAGACCAGGTCTCGTGAACGCAAAAGTGCAAATGCACCGCCCATTTGCGCACTCTCGAGTACTCCCTTCTTGTACATGGTGGCTTCCAGCATGGCTAACTGGTTCGCGTTGATAAAGTACGCCAGCTCACCAGGCTCAGAGAAATCTGCTTGCGCAGCAAACAAGGTGATCGAAGCCAGTCTCTCATCGCGCTCGTGGGCCAGCAGCGCCGCACCAATGGAAAGAAGCGTCCCGCCGATGCAGTAACCCACTGAATGCACCTTGCGATTCGGCACAACAGACGTCACGGCATCAAGAGCCGCCCGAAATCCCTTGGTAACATAGTCCTCCATGCTCACATCGCGGTCCGACGGGCTGGGATTCTTCCAGGAGACCATGAACACGGTGTGACCCTGATCCACAAGAAACTTCACAAGAGAGTTTCTCGGACTCAGGTCCAGGATGTAGTACTTCATGATCCAAGCAGGAACGATGAGCAATGGCTCTGCATGGGTCGTCTTTGTCGCTGGCGAATACTGGATGAGTTCGATCAGCTCGTTGCGGAAGATGACCTTCCCAGGGGTGATCGCCACGGTTCGGCCGACCTCGAATTCGTTGGTTCCAGTCGGAGCAGCACCATCAAGCGTGTTCTTGATATCCTCAAGCCAATTCTTGACCCCACGAACAAGGTTCTGGCCTTTTTCGGATTGCGTAAGAGCCAGCAGTTCAGGATTGGCACCAAGGTAGTTCGATGGTGCACTGGCATCCAACAACATGCGAACTGCGAACTGAACCAACTTCTCTTGGTACGGGTCAACCCCTTCGACACCTTCAACAGCCATGTTGACCAGTGCGGCACTGTTCTGGTACGCCCTTGCGTAGACATTGAACGGCCATTGCGACCAATCCGCTTTACCAAAGCGGGGATCCGCTGTTCCATCGAAGTCGTCACTGGGCGCTACGGGCGTCCCAGACAGAGCTTTCAGCGCAAAGTTCCATGTGTCTGCACTTCGCGACAGCAGTTCTTGTTTAATTTCAAGCTGCCGTGAAGGCGAGAGCGCCAAATGTGAAGCCCAGTCAGCCCACGCGGCAGAAAATGCCTTTGGAGAAAGCCCGCCTGTTAATTTTGCAATTTGGGCGCGAAACTCTTTGTCAAAATCGATCCCGTTCGGAATCGGCGGTGTAGACGCCATCGCTGGTCTCCTCATCTATTCACGTCTGTAATGTATATGTCGCAAGGTCCGTATGGAGTGTCTCTCCTCAAGCAAAGGCCAGTGGCACCATCCAGCTACTCTGGGCAAGCCAAACAGGACTCCCTCACAACAACCCTCTTTCTTGTCAAGCGTAAAAGTCGAACTTCTTCCACTAAATCCCAAGTGGAAAAGTATATCCAACGCGTGTCGGTGCAGTCGTCGGCGATCGAGCGGGCATCGCGGTGATGACCACCGCCAATGAGCATTCGTGAAGCATGATCTCATTGCTTGAGCTACCTGTACTGCGAAGATGACAAGGTAGCGGCGCTGCTGCTGGCGTTGCACAAGATGAGGCCTGCTGCGCGGGGCAGAGTACTACGCGGGATAAAATTGAAATGTCTATCACGCAGAAAGAGCGTTCATGCAATTGTTTCTTGACCTGTTTACTACGGACTACGGGCTGGTCGCACTTGTCGTGACAGTCATTTCACTGGGTCTGGCCGTTGGATTTCACGGCTTCATACACAAGAAAATGCGTGAATCGGAATCCGATATTTCGCAGTAGCGCGATTGGAGCTTCCGCCCGCTGAGCCGGTCAGCCGACCTCACACCCCATGAATCTTGAAGTTTCCCTTTTATTCGTGGCAATCTTCGTTGCCCTGATGATGCGGCCATGGCGAATGCTCGAAGGTGGTGATCTCTTGTCCCCGTTGATGGGAACTCTGGTGGTATTGCCATGGATTTGGGCCATACCGCGCTTGCAGACCATGCCACTCCCGTTGCAGCTTTCCGGCGCTTGTGCTGTGACGCTGATGATGGGTTGGCCCCTGGCGATACTCGTTCTCACGATCGTCGCCGTGCTTTCCAGTCTGATCACGAATGCCGAGTTCAGCGTTCTGGTGACCCAGTTGTTTTGGCACGGTGTTTTGCCAGCGACACTGGCTCTTTGTGTAGGCGCTGTCATTCGGCGGTGGGCAGGTACCAATCTGTTTGTCTACATCCTGGGGCGTGCATTTGCCGGGACCATCGCCTGCACATT
>JBPOIP010000016.1:0-18678 GCA_052034395.1 Pseudomonadota bacterium | reverse complement strand
TGTCGAGTTGCTAAGACGAACCTTGAACACTTTATACCACTTCGTGAATCAATCGACAAATACTGGGATAGAAGTAAGTTCAACTACGCCGTATTTAGCCAAGCAATCCTGGAATCTAGTAACCAATTTCAGTATAATGGAATGTACCGATACTAAGGGTTATATCGAAAGTACGCCACCTGGCGCGGTTCTATAAAAATAATATGGTCAATACTAGTAACACAAAAAAACCAACCACACCTGAAAGCACGAATCCTATCAAACAGGTAGTCGATGTAATGAAAAAGGTTGAAACCAAAGGCCCAGAAGCCAAGCAAAACGAAGTAAGTATAAAAGATAAGAATGGTAACCGTATCAAACTAGACGATGAAGAAGTCCGATACAATCACTTTAAGGGTAGATTTGTTCGTAAGAACCCAGCTACAGGCGAAGAAGAAAATATAAAGTGACAATTCTTTTATTAAGCAAGTCCATCTTGAACATATATGTATGTCATTAGTGATAACGAATTTACAGAAAAATATATTACCGACACCCTTTTTAGGAAAATAGTCGCTGAACTTCGTACCAACCCCGACGGCACAATAAAAGAAGATAGTGGCAGAAAACGAGAACTAACCCGCGAAATACTACGTCATTATTTGTTCGTGCTTTCCATGACTGGCGACTATAAATTCTCGGCTGAATCGGCTGGCTTACCAGAAAAAAGACGACAAAAATACATGAAGGAATCAGACGCATTTCGCGGGGTATCTAGCCTGGCGAAGAATAATGTGTCTGTACGATCAAGAATGACAGTAGCAGAGTCGATAATGGGACGTAAGCCCAGTTACTACAAACTCACTCACCCAATTACGAATCAACCCACTTATATCGAATTAAAAGAAATTCAACCTAACGTAAATGCGGCCATGTGGTGGCTGGAAAAGGTAGATAGAATCGGTGCGGTGGAAGAAAACGACGACCCATACCAAAACCCCAAACTGGGCGCACCACGTAATGAGCTTGAAGCTGAATTGTTAGAAGGACTTATGAAAAAACATACTGATTATTCAATAGAAAAGTGGCAAAAGGCACGGCAAGTACAACAAAAAACATAAGGCAACACTTCGTGCATAGATCTTGATAATTTTGGGTGGGTCTGGTATATTGATTTTGTTAACTCTAGTTAACTTAATATGACAGACCAAGCCACTTTCAACAAAAACATCTATAAGTCTACAGGTGATTTATTAAGTGTAAAAGAAGCCGCCGACTTGCTAGGAACTCACCCAAATACAATTCGTAGATGGGCAAAAGAAGGAAAAATCAAATCCACCCGCGTAGGTGCAAGAAAAGACAGAAAATTTAATAAAGATGAGCTTCTTAAAGAGGCGTTGAATGTCAAAGTGGTAGATGGTAAGCAAGAAGCCTTCGAGAAATATCACGAATACTTGAAATCTCTGTTTAAGAAGGCCATTGAAAAGAACCCCGTTGAATCTTTGTACAATACCCTTCAAGTTTCTGGCATGCATTATGGACACTGGGATCCTACGTACGAAGTTTATGATTTCTTCGATGACTTTAATAAGCTACTGGCAGAGGAAAGTAAAAAAAATCCATCTTCAAAGCGTGTCTACCGCATAGGTTTATTGATGTACGGGCATGCAATAGAAATGGCTCTACCGTGGAATTTACTAGCTAATACGCTGAATGTATTAAATGGGCGACCTTATAATGTTAGTCCGTTTTTAGACCTAGTGAGAAGAAAAAAAGGCTCGTTATATGCAATACCACCCTCTACAAAGCAAAAAATGTTACGAGTCAAAGAGCTTGCCAAAGAAGCGAAAGAGGAAAAGCTGATAGAAATTATTGACGAATTCTTTAGTGACACAGTTCGTAATAGCTTTTATCATTCCGATTACTGTTTAACTGATACCGAATTTCGATATTCCGACGGCGGAATCGCTTCATCAAAGTCTTTAGATGAAATCGAGCATTTAATGACCCAATGTTTTGCGTTCTATGAAGCCTTGTTTAACGCCCATTCGTGGACAAAAGCCTTCTATAAAGCCGTAAAGACATATCACAAATGGCCAAATTATGAAGTGTTCGAGATTCTAAAGAATGATAAAGAAGTTTATGGCTTTAAGGTTCACTTCTCTAACGACCAGGTGGCAAAGTTCACGCGCGAACCTGAAAAAGTTGAAGCGATAAATTTACATTTCGAAGATGATGGCAGTATCAATTTCTTTGTAGGTAGCCTGGATAAACTAACTAAACAATGGTTAGTTGATGGAAAGCCGTTCACGGAGAACCAATAACTTATATGAGAACTAGAATTAAGTATTCCCAAAATTTCCTTAAAAGTACCGACTTAGTAAGAAGTCTTTTAGAAAAGTCGTCTATTAGCGACGGCGATGTGGTTTTAGAGATTGGCGCAGGTCAAGGCATAATCACTAAACAACTGGCAAATAAGGCCAGAAAAGTTATTGCCTTCGAAATAGACGACAACCTATCTCGTAAACTCATAGAAACATTTACTAATAAGGATCTTGTCGAAGTTGTAAATCAAGATTTCCTTCAATACGAACTACCTAAATATGATTACAAAGTATTTTCGAATATACCCTTCAACCTTACAGCTAACATTATTAAGAAGCTAACTTTTTCAAATAACCCGTCAAAAGATAGTTATTTAATCGTTCAAAAAGAGGCCGCCCAAAAGTTCATAGGTAAGCCAATCGCGACTACTAATAGTTTGGTTTCGGTCTTAATTCAGAGTCGCTTCGAAACTTCTGTATTCCATGAATTTAGGAAAGACGACTTCTTCCCTCGGCCAATGGTCGATACCGTAATGATTAGGTTTCAAAAACTTGAAACGCCGAAGGTATTAACACAAGACATAGACCTGTTTTACGACTTTGTTACTTTCGGATTCAACCAATTTGCCCCCAGTATCTTTAAGGGTTTATCTAAAGTCTTGAACGCAAACGCGATAAATGAAGTTGCGAATACAAAACACTTTTCTATCTCTGTTAAACCTAGCCAAGTAGATATAAGTGCCTGGGTGGCATTGTTTGAAAAGTTTAAGTTAGTAGGTAACAAATCTAAGGTGTTAGGAAACTACAAACGTTTATTGTCACAGCAAAGCTCTTTAGAGAAAATCAATCGAACTAGAGTAGATAAGAACTGGAAGAATAGCACCACGAATTAAAGTAAATATATGTATGATGACGAAAACCAAGTCGATTTCAAATCGCTAAAATATGTTCTATACGCCCGTAAATCAACCGATGACCCACAGCGTCAATTACGTTCAATTCCCGACCAAATAGATGAATGTAAAAAGCTGGCAGAACGACTTGGCCTAAATATCATTGATATTTTAGAAGAGAAAAAATCCGCAAAAATTCCTCGTCGAAGACCAGTTTTTGATTCCATGATTCAAGCGATAGAAAAAGGTCAATATGATGCGATACTCGCTTGGCATCCTGATAGATTGGCCCGTAATGCCCTAGAGGCGGGTGTCCTGATTGAAATGGTAGACGAAGAGATAATTCAAGACTTAAAATTCGTTACTCATCACTTCTCACCCGACGCTAACGGAAAAATGTTACTCGGAATGGCGTTTGTTTTATCTAAACAGTATAGCGATAAGTTATCACAGGACGTCACACGGGGCGTTAGAAGAAGGCACAGAGAGGGGAAAACGCCTATCTTTAAGCATGGCTATCTACGTGATGAAAACGGTATTTACAGACCCGATGGGGAAAAGTTCGACTTAATAAAAGATGCGTGGTTAATGAGAGCCAACAATCAGTCCTTAGAAGAAGTCGCTAAATACCTTAATGAGAATAACTATTTCCGCCTTATAAAAGGCGAGAAAAGCAAAAACTATTTAGCCAAGCAATACATGACCACGCAGAAGTTAAGTAACATGTTCAAAGACCCCTTCTACTTTGGCTTACTCGTACAGGCAAAACAAGAAGTCGACCTATGCGAAATGCAAGAAGATTTTGTGGCCATGATTAGCCGTGACTTATACGATAAAGTTCAGTCCCTGTCATTAAAGAGGCCGAATCCTTATAAAACCAAGCACGAAAACTTTTACCCTCTAAAACAAATGATAGATTGCGCCTATTGTGGTGGAAACATGGTTGTAGGCCCATCTAGTGGCCGTAAAGAGAACTATTTGTATTACCGTTGTGATACGGCGTCGTGCGTTAGAAATACTACGGAGAATAAATCTAAACTTCGAGGCGACCCGACAAAAATTAAGGCATCTATTCGGGCTAAAATAATCTTTGATTTTATTTACGACTTCTTAAAAGACGGTCTTAAACTGACCGAAAAAGAATACAAAGAATACTATCAAGGGCTTAAAACTTTAGGCGACAACGAGCTTCAAAAGATACGCTCACAAATAGCAAGCTATCAGGGGCAACGACGACATTTACAAACAGAGATTAGAAGAATCGCCCTTAGCTTACCAAGAATCAGAGATGACGAGACTGTCTATCAAATCAATAAAGAGGAACTAGAGACAAACAAACGTGACCTTACCCAGATAGAAGCTAGCATGGAGAAATTAAAAGCGAAACTTGTAGACAAAGACGATGACGAATTAACCCTTGAAGAGTTCTTGAACATATCAAAAAACGCCGCTATGACGGTCAAAGCTGGTGATGCAATTGTAAAAGATACAATTTGCCGAATAATCTTCTTGAACATAGCAGTTGATGATGAAAAAGTGGCGTCATATCGGCTTAAAGAGCCATTTAACACCCTGCTAAAAAGTAAGACTTCCCAATATGGTCGGGGTGCTGGGAATTGAACCCAGTGTCTCTGCGTCCCGAACGCAGCATGTTACCGATACACTACACCCCGAATTTTCTATCCGTTATTGAAAATCAATTCTATCAAATTTGAAGCTTATTTATTCAGGTCAATTTTTACTCTTATGTCTACTTTTGCATTTGGATCGTTCATCCAAATTGCTTTTGGAGTAATTTTGTATATTTTGTATTTTCTATTTTTAAATACCATAGACTTAATAAAATCAGTTGCTACTTTGGTATTAATCCCACCATATGGATATTTTCTTAAAGCATAATTTTTTGCAATTTTAAGAGAGTCCTTCACACCAAGTACTTCTGATTCAGCTTCGATTTGCAGCCCAACTCCTTGGCCCCACTTCTGATGTGAGTCAAAAATAGCACATGCAATATTTTTGTTCTTGCTTATGTTTAGGCAATGTTTTGAGTTTGGCATTGAAACAAAGTACATATTCCAATTATTGTCTATTGTGTATACAACAGGCGATATCCAAGGCACGCCACTTTTGTCTGCTGTTGCTATAGAAATATATTGATTTTTTGCAATTATTTTTCTAGCTAGTAAATTTAAATTGTTTTGCATGTTGGTACTTTATCTAATAAAATTAAAAGTGTAAAATTGTTGTGTAAAATATGCACAAACAGGAAGAAATAATAAAAAATTTTCTAACACAATTAGGATATTCAAACGATGCTATCTTAATTTATATTGGGCTCATAAAAGAAGGTCCATCAACTCTTTTACAAATATCAAAAAGTTGTAAACTAGAACGCACAAAGCTATATAGACTTATTGAAGATTTTGTAAAAAATGGGGTAGTTGAAGAAGTTCCTGCATACAAGAAAAAGACAGTTAAGGCAGTTGATTTAAATACCATTGAATTTTTAGTCCGAAAAAAACTGTCAGAAGCAAATTCTTTGAATGAATCCTTCCAATTTTTTTCTGATTCAGTTAAAGCTTTGGAATCAAAAAACATTCCAAATGTTAATGTTACATACTATCGTGGGATTGAGGGAATGAAGCAGATGATATGGCATTTAACTAATTGCAACGGCTTGTATAGAACATATTCATATCGTTTTTGGAACGATATTATTGGCGATAAATTCACACTCGAACTAAATAAAGTCATGCTTGAAAAGAAATTTAAGGTGCATGATATATATTCTGATCAATATTTAAAGTATAAAAAGAGTTGGATGAAAGCTAAAGGTAAGAAACCTGCTGGTGATTGGAGTTTTTGGAAATCAAAATTTATATCTGAAAGAATCGTAAAAATAGATCAAAACATTGATATTTACAATGATATTGTAGCTTATTCATATTGGGACGGAGATGATATCTTTGGAGTTGAAATCCAAAATCAGAGAGTTGCTGATATGCAAAAACAAATTCATGATGTGCTTTGGAAGCAAGGTAAAAAAGTAGACGAGCTTGACTGGGCAAACCCAAAGTGGAAAAAATAAATTAATCGATTCTATATCCCTAAATATTATATAATACGTTATATTCTACCTGTCCTCATAGTTCAATGGATAGAACGAGGGATTCCTAATCCCTAAATCTAGGTTCGATTCCTAGTGGGGACACATTATTTAATGCTCAAACTATATAAGTTTGAAGTAGTTGATGGGGAGCCAAGGTTTGTAAGTATTAATAATTTGCTTGCATTAACAAAAGGAAATGCGTTTGGGTCAATGTAATCTCCTGAGAATACAATTTGTCTATTTGTACCATCATAATCCATAACTACAATTTTTCCTTTATCAGGTAATACCAAGTGTCTTGATGTTGGCAGCCAGTAAAGTGATTTTCCATTTTCATTTACCATAAAATTCTTATCTTCTTTGATATCGTAAATATAGGTTTTACCTATTTTGATATCTCTATCTTCTTTTTGTGTTGAACTACCTGGAAGTTCTGCAATAAGGTCTTTTTTGAGGGTAGCTGCACTGGATGCGGTATACATAACCATCGTTTCGTCAGCAGAAAAAGAAAAGCTAGACGAGTTTTTGAAAAGTATTTCAGATAATTCTATCGGAACAAGTTTAAGTTCTGATGCTACTTTTTTGTCATTCTCTAATTTCCAATTTTTAAGAATTGTCTCTTTTTGTAATAATGATGCAACAAGTTCAGTTTGTTTTACAAATTCATTTGTATTTAATACGTAAATACCTGCCTTAGTTTCTAAAAGTAGTTCTCTGTTGTTTGGAGAAAATGAATATGTAGCTCCTTTTAACATACCATCAGTTACCTTAAATGGGTCATTTGCAAATCCAAGTGGCAGGGTACTAACAGACATAATCCACAGTCCGTCCTCATTTGTATATGCAATTTTAGAGAAATCTGACGAAACTACGGGATTAACTGCTCCGTCGAACGTAATTGGGGAAAAAGATGGTGCAGTTTTAAATAGGTGAGCTGTGATCTGGGTGACCTCTTCTTTTTTGATTGTTAGTTTCTTTTTCCAAGAGATATAGCCATCTTTTTTAATTTCTACATCATATGTTTTAGGAGCAAGCTTTAAATTTGTGTTTGTTGCTCCTTTTAAGTCACCATCAATATATATAGATGCTCCATCAGGGTCAGATTTTGCAACTAATATACCATTTGCTAGAAATTTAAAAGTAACTGTATCAAACTGGTATCCTCTAGCAATTAATCCAACAAAATAACCAAAAAAACTAACAATCGCGAAGGTGGAGAACAATACGAATACGCGAATTTTTGTCATATTTCTGTTTTTGCTGCGATGCACCATGCTTTGCTTTCTCATATCTTAAATTATACTATATAATTCAATGTTATAGTGTATTCTCTATAATTATGTTTAATAGAAAAAAAATAGCAATAGATTTGGGGACTGCAAATACTTTGGTTTGGGTGGCTGGGGAAGGGATAGTTGCCAATGAACCTACAGTCGTTGCAACTTCCGTTGATGATAATAAAATTGTAGCAGTCGGAGAAGAAGCTAAAAAAATGCTTGGTAGAACTCCAGAAGCATTAATGGCAAATAGGCCAATGAGAGAAGGGGTAATTGCTGATTATTCAGCAACAGAAGCCATGCTTAGATATTTCATCAGCAAAGCTGTCGCCCGCGAAGCGGGTCTCGGCAAGGCCGTCGCGAGCATTTCTTCTTTCCTTCTTCGCCCAGATGTCATGGTTTGTGTTCCTGCAGGATGTACTCAGGTGGAGAGGCGTGCAGCGCTTGATGCAACACTAGCTGCAGGAGCAGCACATGCATATTTAATTGATGAACCACTCGCTGCTGCAATTGGAGCGGGAATTCCTGTTTCAGCCCCTAGTGGTCATATGATAGTAGATTCAGGTGGAGGCTCAACAGAAGCAGCTGTTATATCTTTGGGTGGCGTAGTTGTTCATAAATCTGCTCGCGTTGCAGGAACAAAACTTGATGAGGCAATAATTAATCATTTAAAGAAAAAACATAATTTAGTAATAGGTGACACGACTGCAGAAGATATAAAAATTAAAATAGGATCAGCTTTAGAGCTTCCAAAAGAGGAAAAACTTGAGATATCCGGTCGCGATCTTGTCTTTGGACTTCCTAGAACAGTTACTGTAACTTCTACAGAAGTAACTGCAGCAATAAAACCAGTACTAATGCAAATGATAGGCGCAGTTAAGGCTGTTCTTGAAGATACGCCTCCTGAGCTAGCCTCAGACATCATAGATAAGGGGATCGTGATGAGCGGTGGAACATCTAGCCTTCGTAATTTTAATAAATTAATGACAGAGGAGACAGGTGTCCCCGCGCATGTGGCAGATGAACCACTTCTTTGTGTTGTTAGAGGCACAGGTTTAGTACTTGAAAACATTGAACTTTGGAAGAGAAGTGTTACTACAAAAGGGTAGAAATAGGGTATAGTAAATAGAGTATAGTAAATAGTTAATAAAACAAAACGATTGTGCAAGGGTTGAGGATAAGTCAAAAAAATTGAGGCTAAAATTTGAAGTAAAAAGTTATACAAAAATGCGTAAAAGTATAACTTTACCAAAACTTTAGGTGTCTATAGTAAATACAGGGTTTTGTTAAAAATAATTTAATTACCGAAATAAAGTTGAGGTAATAAATTTTTAAAATATTAAGAATTTTTTAAAGAAAAATAGAGGACAAAGTGAAACTTGGACATTAATTTTCAAGCGTATTTAAAAATTTTAAAATAAAAATGGTAAAAAATAAGCGAAAATATCCTAAAGTAGAGCGAAAACACGGTGAAATACTAGGAATAAAGATCTCTATCACTAATAAGGGCGAAGTGCTAAATTTTATCAACTCTAGGCTTGATTCTAAAGAGAAGTTTTTTGTGGTTACTCCAAATCCTGAGAATTTACTTCTGGCTACAAAGGACTGGCTGCTTGAGAAGGCAATACGAAAGTCTGATTTGTCAATTCCTGATGGTATAGGCTTAAAGTTTGCATATAAATATTTGCATAATCAGAATATCGAAATTATAAAAGGCAGGGAGTTGTTTCTGGATGTTATGGAAATTGCAGATAAAAGAAAACTTAGAGTTTATTTATTTGGCGGCGAGCATGGAGAGTCTCAAAAGGCAAAAGAAGAACTTGAAAGAAAATATAAAAATATAACCTTTAAAACAAATATTGAGTTCCCACAATATAATAGAAACGCTCAGCCAATTTCAGAAAACGATAGAAAGCTTCACAAAAGGATCTTGGGAGGAATTAAATTGTTTGAAGCTGATTTAATAATTGTAGCCTTAAATACTCCAAAGCAAGAGAAATGGATATTTAGAAATTTGTATCGCATTTTAAACGTTACTGGAGCTTTTGCCCTTGGTGGTACATTTAATTATGTTGCAGGCAATATGAAGCTTCCACCTAAATGGATGGAGAAGTTGGGGCTCGAGTGGGTGTATAGATTTTTACAGGAGCCTAAAAGGTGGAAGAGGATATTTAATGCAGTTATAATTTTCCCTTGGAAAGTGTTTGTTTGGAAATTAAAAGCGCCGGAGAATAGAAAATTGGAATTTACTGCCAAGAAAAAAGTTTAGCAAAGGCTTTTTTTGCTCTATAAATTTTTCCCTCAACTGCTCTTGGTGAAATTTTAAGCTCAAGTGATATTTCTTTGTAGGATAAATCTCTGTAATACTTATATTGTAGTAACTTCCTCTTTTCTTCAGGTAATAAATTTAGGACTTCACTTACTTTTGTTCTCATCTCATCAAGTGCTATCTTTTCGTCTATTGCGATGTCTTTTGACTCTATCTGAGATAGTTGCTTAAGTGTAGGAACAACTAAATGTGAACGTCTATTTATTTGATCTCTGTAGTAATCTGCAATTTTATTTAAGGCAATTCTGCAAAGCCACGTAAAAAAAGAAGATTTATTTTGAAATGTTTTATATCCCTTCCATGCAGCTTCGAATGTTTCTGAGACTATGATATCTGCGTTTTCTGGGTCACTGCCTATTTTTTTAAATACAAAACGGGTAAGAGGGGACATATATTTTTTGTAGAGTGCCTCAAAGTGTGTAGGTTCCATTATCAAATTGCTAAATCAATTTTACCGTCGGCATATTGACCCAAAAGTACATTAATCGTTGTTTGGTAGGGAATACCATTTTTTAATGACTTTTCTTTGATTTTATTAACAACTTGCTTTTTAACTCGAATTGTAATGCTTTGTCTGTTTTCTATATGTCTTTTTGCAGCCTCTTGAAGCTCAATTTTGTACTTTTCAAATTGCTTTTTAGGCATTGGTACAAATTTACCTTTATTTATAAAGTCTTCAAGCTCCTGTTCGTATTCATCTAACACTAAATTTTTAAATGGATCGTATTTTTTTGTCATTTTATTAATTTAAAGTATTTTTTAGTATATTTTCTGCTAGGCCAACATGTTTTTAAGAAATTAACCTTTCGTTTTTTGTCTACTACATAAGGAACGACAAAAGCATAACCTTTAAACCCTAGAACAAAAATTCTTTGATTTGGATACCTTTTAAAACTAGGATTTTTGATATCCTCCAGAATCTTATTTTCATTAATAATATCAATAATCTCTTCAAAACCTATACCTCTAGTCTTTTTTAGTATAGTATCTTTTTCAAGATTATACTCAAACCTGAACATGATAATTATATTATACATGTACATACATTGTCAATACATTTCTTTTTTAACTTTTAAATGATTTTTGTGCTAAAATCCAGTTGTTCTAATAACCCATCGCACGTTTAGGTAAAAAAAGGAGAATGAGTTATGTCTACAATCCATAAATTAAAGACTGATAGTTCGTTTCTCATCGTGGCTGCTACGTTCATCGCTTACATGATAGATGTATATCATCTTGATATCGAAACGAAGTTGCCGTTTGTGGTTGGTGATCTACCTATGTTTGTGTTCTGCGTTGCCGTTGGTGCTGTTGTTATCTGGAATGTTGATTCTGTAGGAAATAACACCAACACAGCCTGGGCGTGGGGTAGAGCCGCAATTGCAATTGCAACTTATTGCGTTGCAATTGAGATTGCTCGGGCGACGGTATCGATTTGGAATTTGGTGCCCAATGTAAAGTCGCTGGTTTTTTACGTTTATCCAGTTTTGATGCTGTTTGACTTTGCAACAGGTGTATGGCTGCATTTCAAATCTGGTAAATGAGTTTCAAAAGTGCTTGTCCTGTCTGGTTGACGAAATTTAAAATCAATCAGGCTGGGCAAGTGAAATACTTCGTGGGTTTTTGGAAGAAATGAGGACTAATAAAGCATGGAATTGTTATTTAACACAGCAGAAAATAGATTCGAAAAACCTAACCAAGTCAGATCTATTTTGGAAATTGCTTTAGTACTCGATCGTGTATTGCCTGTTGACCCAGCTCATAATGTTGTAAACCACGGCATACCTGTTGCTTTAAATATAACGAAATTTGTAAGCAGGTTTGACCCTCACAGTGAAGTTAGGCTTGATAATTTGGTGATTGCAGGACTGCTACATGATAGGCAAAGATTTGTGATTGGGCATCTTCCATTTGAATTAATAACAAAGTCAATTTTAAATAAAGTTGGATTGAAAGAGGATAATAAAATAGAAATAATGACTTTGATACATAACCATTCTGATTTAAGAAACCGTGCTACATTGGGAGAAAAATATTTATATTTGGCAGACAAAAAAGAATATTTTTCAATTCCAAGACTTGAACAATCCATTGGAAAATTCCCAAAATTCGCTGTGGACTTATACAAAAAGCACTGGAAAAAAAGAGTAGGTGCGATTATGAATAATGTAGACAGATTAGATAGAAGTGAATTTGATGGAATTGCCGCAATATTTAAAGAAGATATCATTAAATTAAATAGACACATCAAGGAATTTCAGCCTCAAATGATTGATTTGTTTGATGGTGTGAAAGTGTGATCTTGATAGTGGTATAATTCAACAACATGGATAATATAAAACTTCCAAAAGACACAACTGTTCCAAATCATATTGCTATGATCCTTGATGGAAACAGAAGGTGGGCAAGGTCAAAAGGAATGTATACCTTAGAGGGCCACAAAGCAGGTTTTGAAGCAGGTTTAAAAATTGCAGAGGCTGCAAGAAATTGGGGAGTACATACATTCACGGTTTGGGGATTTTCTACTGAAAACTGGGATAGGGATCCAAAAGAAATCGCTTATTTGATGACTCTTTATAAGGGAATGGCTAAAGAAATTGAAAAAAGGGCAGCAAAAGAGCAAATTAGATTTGTTCATTTAGGAAGAAAAGATGATCTTCCAAAAGATTTAGTAAAAGTATTCACAGATTTAGAGGAAAAAACAAGAAATTATAAAAAACATGTATTTAATGCCGCTATTAACTATGGCGGTCATGACGAAATACTTCGTGCTACAAGAAAAATTATAAACGATGGCGTAAAAGCAGAAGATTTAGATAAAGATTTGTTTGCATCATACCTTGATACAGGCGATCAGCCATATCCATATGTTGATTTATTTATTAGAACATCAGGTGAACAGAGAACTTCTGGATTTTTACCATGGCAATTAAATTATGCAGAATATTACTGGGAGTTAGGCCATCTACCTGACATGACACCAGCAAAACTTCGTGATGTAATAATTGATTTTTCAAGGCGCAGAAGAAGGTTTGGAGGGAATGATGCTATGGAACATTTTACATTTGATCCACATTTAGTAGCTAATTTAGAACTTAAATGGTGGAGACTTGGGAATATTCCAGAAGGCGTTAGCTTTTTGGACTATTCAGTAAAGCATCTAAAGGAACAATATGGTCTATCAAAAGAACTTGCCAAAAAAGCTGCTAAATTTACTTTAGAAGCAGTGGTTTTTCAAGAAAAAAACAAATGGGACAAAGCAAAAATATCGCTTAAAAAGTTTTACAAGTTATTAAAAGATGAATTAAAACTTGCTTTTGAGCCTGAAATCGTTGCATCTCTTGAAGTACAAATGAGAAAAGAAAAAGGGGAAGTAGAAGAAACTACAAAAGAGCATCTAGCAGAGGTATATAGAATTTCACTTTTCCAAGCAGCAAAAGCTGCACATTTAAGGGTTCTTGCAAACGTTGCAAAGAATAAAGGTGATTGGAACAAAGCAGAAGATTATTTGGAAAAATATTACAATGCGCTGAAGGAACGCATCGCGTGACGACTGCGCAGTGCCAAGCTTTGCTTTAGACTTTGTCGTAATCTGTGCTTACAATGCGCTGAAGGAACGCATTGCGTAGTACAAAATAGATTATGGCTAATGCAGAAACAGTTCAACTTTCAAATTGCCGTAAAAAAGTTACAGTGTATTTGTATACAGAATCTGGAATCGGGCAAGACGGAGAACCTGTGAAAAAAAGGATATAGTGTAAGCGCTTGTTCACAGTTTAAATGCTCCTATTTTGTTCGTGACGAAAGCAAAGATCCTCCACAATATCCACTTCCAGACGGTATAGCTTCGTATACTGATGGAGGAGAAGAACTAAATCCTGAATGTGAAGTAACTAATTGTACGAATTGTATATAAAACTTTTTTTCACTTCGTCTAAAGCGGAGCTTGCACACGTTTCACTTCGTGTCTGCTTTGCATTACTTCGTATAAACAAGTTTCACTTCGTATAAGCAAAGCTTGCGACTTCGTCTAAAGCGGAGCTTGCACACGTTTCACTTCGTGTAGAAGACGCTTCTTCCTTTACCATGGGGGAGGAGGATCCCCAAATTTACCATTTTTGATAAGTCTCTGGAGGCTGTGATTTGGCTTATCCCAAATTGTTTTTGCACTATTTTATTAGTTACTTTTAATTCTGGATTTTCCATGCTGTCCAATATCTTTTTTTGCCTCTCGTTTAGCTTCCACAACGAGTTGACCTTGTTTATGTCAGTTCCAGAAATAGACTTAAGGGTCTTTTCCATCCCTTGTCTTATACCTTCGGTAAAATATTCTAGCCATTTTGTAGCATTTTTATAATTTTCTGCAGACTGTGTAGCTTCCTTAAGTGATACTAAATCATTTCTATAATAATCTTCAATAACTAACAGCCCTCTTAAATCATATCCAAACCTTGCTAGCATTAAATGAGACAACAGCCTTGCAACTCTCCCTGTTCCGTTTTCAAAAGGGGACAACTTAATAATTTCAATTTGTAGAAGTCCCGCTTTAATTACAGGATGGTCCTTACCAGACTCAATAAAATCTAAAATTTTTTTTACTTCATCACTTTTTGATTTGTAATATGAAGCTGTAGTTCCAAATACTTCTTTGCAAGATAGGTCGTATACTTCTAATATGTTTTTGGTAGATAGGGCAGACTCATGAGCAGTCCAATATTCCCGAATCATTTTCAGAGTATCTATATAGCACAGCACTTCTTTTTCTGGGATACTTAATCTTTTTGTTGTTGGCTTTGAGATAAGCTTGCCCATTTGGATTTTTGTTAAAGGATTTTCAGCCAGAGTTAGGCCCCAGTAGGCTTTACTTAGATTTGCTTCCCATCTAGCTTTTAATTCTGTCCTAGGCTTAATTGGGCTTAATAATATTTTAGATCTTAATGACTCAATAGAATTAATATTATTCTGAATAGTGTCTGATAAATTGTATGATAATATCGCCATATTAAAATAATCGTATCACTATCGTATCATTGTGTCAAATAACATTGCTGTGATATATTTGAGGCTAATTACAGTATTTGTGATGTGATTGTGATGTGATTAGCAAAATTCAAAATACCTATTGACAAGGTATTTTTAGAAGAACATACTGATATTAATATGAAAATGGAGGTGAGCTTTAATAAATGCTAAAAAACATAGGTGCAACAGAAATAATAGTAGTAGCAGTTTTACTTTTAGTTTTCTTTGGAGGAAAGAAACTCCCAGAACTTGCTAAAGGAATAGGCGATTCTATTAAAGAGTTTAAGAACGCTGTTAAAAGTAAGTAAGTTAGGTAAATAAAATATATGTGCTCTGCCCAATCAAAAACATATAAGTCTAAGAAGTCCACTCTCTTTGTAGGCGGTATAAGTCTACTTACGGGAGTGGTCTTCTGGTTAGCGGCCCCATCAGTTGTTAAAGCTGTCGGGTCTACATCTTGTGTAGCTTCAGAGAACTGTACTATTGGAGAATTTTTATACGATGATAGCTATGTCCCTGATACCGCAGCCACTTGTACGCTTTCAACAAAATATCCTGATGGCACTAATCATCTAAGCAGTCAGTCGTTAACTTCTACTGCTGATGGATGGTATGGCCATACTTTTACTACACCTACAACAGAAGGTTACTATAGAGGAGAAATATGCTGTGATACTACATCTAGTGAGCACATGTGTATTGATAAGAGCTTTGAAGTTAAAGCTCCAGTTTCGAGTAGCTCAGATATTGCCTCAGCAGTTTGGGGATATTCAGGCAGAACTCTTACAGGCTTTAATAATATAGTAGCTGATGTTTGGAGTTATGCATCTAGAAGTTTGACAAGTGGAGAAAATATAACCACAAATAATGTATCAAATGCAGATATTGAAAAAATAAAAAAGACAACAACTGAGACAAGGCTCTTGGTCGAAGAGCTTGTAAATAAACCAATAATAGAAAATTCATTAGAAGAAGTTAAAGATATTGATTTAGGTGAAAGAGTTGAAAAAAGTAAAAATATATCAAATGAATTGTATATAAACTTATTATATACAGGCACGACAATTACAAAAACGAATAGAAACTGGGATAAGTTAACAGATAGAGAAATTCTTGATAATTTAACACAAATTAAAAATATATTAGGTGAGGAGAACGACTCATCATCAACAGATTCATTATTTGGAAAAGTTAATTTTATTAGAGATACATGGGGGATAAAAGAAGGTGATGACCTAAGAGAAGAAATAAAAGCAATCAGAGAGACGGTAGGTTATGTGACAACTGGTGTTTCAAGTTATGGTAAGAGTAAATCTTTAAAGAAAGAAATGCTTGGAGCTTCTACATATGTTGAGGCTTCACAAAAAGTTCTAGCAAGTATAAATAAAAGAATAGCTGAGACAGAAAACTTGTCAAAAATTCTTGACACAAATATATCAGAGGTAAATAAAATATTAGGTAGTTGGACATCTGATTCATACTTGTCTGTTAAAGAAAGTGTTGACACTCTTTACAAAAAAATAATTAGTATAAATAAAGTCCCACAAGGCAAGCTTGCTCTAGACTCTGTTTACACAGATATTACAGGCGAAAAGAAACTTAAAAATAAAGTTTTGGGCCTTAGAGGACTCTTGTTTGCTAACAAAAAGTTACTAGTAAGTAGTAGTAAGACCGCTTTTGTTGCAAATTGGTTAGAAGAGGGAAGCATTGTAATTAAAACACTAATAACTAACCCTTCTGTCTTGATTAGTCAGGAAGTGCCTCTTAAATATTATCTTCCAAAAGAGGTTAAAAAAGAGCACATTATAAATAGTGATGCAGGAACAGAAGTTAAATATGACACAGAAAAAGATCAGCTTTATGTAGAAGGTAACTTTTCTTTGAAACCTGGTGAAACAAAAACAATTAGAGTACGAGTTGAAGATGTGTGGCAGATAAATCTTGATGAGATTGCATCATTAAAAACTCAAGCAGACAATTTAATAAAGCCATTAGAAAAGACATCTTTTTATGCACAAGGAATTACGTTAAAGAGCGATATTGATGTATCACTAGAAAAAGCTAAAAATTTACTAAAAGATGGTATAACTCCTGAGGCAAAAATAAAAAGCTACAGAGAGGCAAGTTTGGAAATACTTTCAAGTAAAGAAAAAATTGAAAAATTAAAAGATATGGTAAGTGAGGCTAGCAATTCAGGTTCAATATTAGGGTTTGTTGGTGGTTCGCAAGCAATTGGAGTCTGGGGAGTTGTTGTAGCTGTAGTTACTGGTTTTGTATTCATGACAATATATATGAGAAAGCTGCTTGGAAAAGAAAAGAAAAAAGCTGCAGTTGTAACAGCTAAAACAAATACTTTTGACAAATTTGCAGTGTTTTTGGTGTTAGCAACGATATCTGCTTTGTCGTCATCTATTGCTGTTAAGAAGATAGTCTTACCTCAAGTAGCAGTAGTAAGAGCAAATACAAAAACAGAAGTCTTAGGGAGCACTACAGTTAATTACAAAGCATTAAAAGTTGTGGATCTTGTTTCAATTGATGGTGTGGTGAGTGCTTTTCAAGATGAAGGATCAAATACTGTTTTAGAGTTAATCGATTCAGGAAAATCTGCAATCGAAGTTGAGAGAGGAGAGAAAAGAGTGAGAGTTGTCTATGAGGGTAAAGAGGTCTGGGTAGCGGCTGATAACATAGTTAGTAAATAATTAAGGTATAGAAGGTTTATAGGTAACTTACACCTTTAATCATCTATTAAGAAGTAGAGTAGTCAGGCCAAATAACTGACCGTGCATAGTCGTGTTCCTAATTTTAGGACCGTGGCCTTGTCTATTTTGCTGTCTTAAAATAAAAAACCCAAGGTTCCTAGTCTTGGGTTTTGTCTGATTAATTGGTTTTTATTAAAAATGAAGCAATTAGCACTAGCAACGAAATTATCATCGTAACTAAGGCTCTGTATGAGAGCTTTGCTTCCTGCTCTCTATTTTTTCCAGAAAAAATTGCTCTGGATAAAAAATAACCTGCCATAACGCTGAAAACTATTCCAATCCAAAAAACCAATACTCTTAGGTTCAAACGATCCTCCTTTCAGGATAATTTATGTCAAAGCTGCAATTAGCCTTTAACTTTGGGGGAAGTATAACATAATTATGTGCCTAGCGTCATTGCGAGGAGTGTATACGACGTGGCAATCTGTACTAGAAATTAGATTGCTTCGCTTTGCTCGCAATGGATACTGTATTAGTTTCTACAAAGTTGATCCAAGTGAATTAAATACAAAGTGAATAGCCATCGCAAGAATTAAACCAATTGGCCAGAGGTTCTTTTTGTTTGTGAAGTAATGCATTACAAGAATTGTAGTTATATGCATGGCGCTTACCAAAAAAAGGCGAAAAGCAAAGAGATTAGCGTTTAGAGAATAGACAGGGTTAAGAAAATAGAACACAGATTCAGACAAAGAAAAAACTAAACCTAAAAAAATAGCTGTTTTAGTTGAATCTGCTTTTTTTGCCAAATAAAACTTAAACAATTCCTCAATTAAATAAGGGTATGGAAAAAGTTTTTCTGCAAGCAAAAGAATAAAAGGAAAAATGAGGGCAGCAATGTATTCCATTTTTATCGATTTACTAAAATTACTCTTCTGACTTGTTGTTTAATGCTTTTCTAAATTCTTTTATAGAATCTGCAATACCTTTTGATAATTCTGGTAATTTTTTACCACCAAAAAGAACTAAAAGTACTACTGCAATAATTA
>JBPOIP010000092.1:0-127848 GCA_052034395.1 Pseudomonadota bacterium | reverse complement strand
AGAACCCTGCAACGCGCACATTTCAGGCTTTTCGGATTTTCATCAACGCCGAGCTTGAGGAGTTGCAACAAGCGCTAGAGGCCTGCCTGCACGTGCTGGAGCCGGGTTCAGCGGCCGGCATCCTGCTGGACCTGGGCGTCAGCTCGCCGCAGATCGACGACCCGGCGCGCGGTTTCAGCTTCCGCCACGACGGCCCGCTGGACATGCGCATGGACACCACCCGCGGCCAGAGCGTCGCGCAGTGGCTGGAAACCGCGCCCACCAGCCAGATTGCGGAGGTGATTCGTGACTATGGTGAGGAACGGTTTGCTGGCCCCATTGCAAAGGCGATTGTTGCTCGCCGACAGGAACGGGGCCCAATTTCAACCACCACCGATCTGGCCCAACTCGTGGCTGAGCAGGTCAAAACCCGCGAGCCGGGCCAGAACCCTGCAACGCGCACATTTCAGGCTTTTCGGATTTTCATCAACGCCGAGCTTGAAGAGTTGCAACAGGCGTTAGAGGCCTGCCTGCATGTACTGCAACCTGGGGGACGGTTGGCAGTCATCAGCTTTCATTCTTTGGAAGATCGCATTGTCAAGCAGTTCATCGCCAAGCATTCCCGCGATGAGTACGATCGCCGCGCACCGTTCGCACAGCCCAAGGTCATGAAGCTCAAGGCGCTGGAACGCATCAGGCCATCCACCGAGGAGGTGAATGGCAATCCACGTTCGCGCAGCGCGATCATGCGTGTAGCGACAAGGACACAGGCGTGATGCGGCTCAATCTGGTTCTGTCGCTCGCCGTGTTGGTCAGCGCCCTATATCTGGTGGGTGTGCAATATGATTCGCGCCGCCTTTTCTCGGAGCTGGACAAGGCGCAAAGTGAGGCTACGCGCCTGGAGACCGAGTGGGGGCGTCTGCAGGTTGAAAAACGGGCTCAGGCCACGCCCGCCCGGGTCGAGCGACTTGCCCGGGAAAAGTTGCAGATGCAGTTGGCATCGCCTGGCATCACAACTTATGTGACGTATTCGGCTCCGCTCGCCACTGGAACAGAGTCAGCGGCCAGCGGTGTGTTGCCCGCCGGGCAGAAGGTGAGCCGGTGAGCCGCAGCATTCAGTACACATCGAGCCCCTTGCTGGCCAGCCCGACCCCGGTTTGGCGCAGCAAGCTGGTAGTCGGTGCCATTGCTCTGGCGTTTTGTGGTCTGGCCGCGCGCGCTGCCTATATCCAGGTGGTCGCGAATGATTTTTTTCAGCATCAGGGGAAAGTCCGCTTTGCACGTACGCTGGATCTGCCTGCCAATCGGGGTCGAATTCTGGATCGCAATGGTTTGATTCTGGCTTCGAGTGTGCCGGCATCCAGCATATGGGCCATACCTGAAGATGTCGAGATAGACAAGGAACAGTTGCAGCGTCTGGCAAGGCTATTGGAAATGCCTGTCGCAGAACTGGGCAGGAAATTCGAGGATGAAGATAAAACTTTCGTCTGGGTAAAGCGTCAGGTTGATGAATCGGTTGCCCGTCAGATCAGCGCGCTCAATATCAAGGGCATTTATCAGCGCAAGGAGTACAAGCGGGAATATCCGGAAGGCGAGTCTGCTGTCCATGTCGTGGGATTCACCAATGTAGAGGACAAGGGGCAGGAGGGAGTTGAACTGACCTTCAATGCCGAACTATCCGGACGCAACGGCTCGCGCCGCGTCATCAAGGACCGAATGGGCCGCGTGGTCGAGGATGTGGGCGACCAGATACCACCCCTTGATGGCAAAGACCAGCAACTGAGCATTGACAGCAAGGTGCAGTTCTTTGCGTACCAAAAGTTGCGCGCGGCCGTACTCGAGCACAAGGCAAAAGCTGGCAGTGTTGTCGTACTGGACGCGTTGACGGGTGAGGTTCTCGCACTGACCAACTATCCCAGCTACAACCCCGACAAGCGTCGCAATCTTAGCGGCGAGCAGTTGCGCAACCGTGCGTTGACCGACACATTTGAGCCCGGCTCCGTCATGAAGCCCTTTACGATTGGTCTGGGCCTGGAATCCGGGCGTGTGACACCGCAGTCCATCATTGACACTTCGCCGGGTCGCATAACGATTACCGGATCAACCATTTCAGACTCGCATCCCAATGGCGTGCTGACCGTAGAAGGCGTGATCCAGAAGTCCAGCAATGTTGGCACGACGAAGATTGCGATGCAAATGCAGCCACATGAAATGTGGGACCTTTTCACGCAGGCGGGTTTCGGGCAAAAACCGCAAGTCAGTTTTCCGGGCGTGGTCTCCGGGCGCTTGCGGCCTTACAAGACATGGCGCCCGATCGAGCAGGCGACCATGTCCTACGGTTACGGTCTTTCCGCATCCCTGTTTCAGATGGCACGCTCCTACACCGTATTTGCCCGAGACGGTCACATCATCCCGGTCACACTGTCGAAAAATACGGAGCTGGTTGCAGGAGTTCAGGTGTTTTCCGCCCGAACTGCAAGTCAGGTACGCAAAATGCTGCAAATGGCCGCTGGCCCTGGAGGGACCGGTCAAAAAGCACAAACCATGGGCTACTCAGTAGGTGGCAAGTCGGGCACTGCCTACAAGCAAATTGGCAAGGGCTATGGCAGCGACAAAAATCGCAAATACCGCGGCTGGTTTGTTGGCATGGCTCCGATTGACAATCCCCGCATCGTGGTCGCCGTCATGATCGATGAGCCCACTGCGGGTCAGTACTACGGGGGCGCAGTTGCTGCGCCCGTCTTCAGTGAAGTGGTGCAGCAGACTTTGCGCATGATGGGCATACAGCCCGACATGGCCGTTCGTCCTCAGATCGTCGCCCAAGCGGCGCAAGAGAGCTTCTGATGCTGAGCTTACAGACCAGCACCCAGGCGGCACAGTGGTTGAAGCAGCGCGTGACCGGTACGCTGCATTCCGACAGCCGTGCACTGCGCCCTGGCGATGGCTTCATAGCCTGGCCCGGAACGGTGATTGACGCACGCCAATACGTTCCTGACGCCTTGAAGCGGGGAGCCGCAGCTTGCCTTGTTGAACACGAGGGGTTGGGTGCAGTGGATTTCGCGCAAGGGCTCACAGCGAGCCTGGCGGGACTCAAGCTCGCTACGGGCAGCATTGCGTCCGAGTTTTTCGATACACCTTCCGCCGACTTGTCTGTGATCGCTGTCACGGGAACCAATGGCAAGACATCAACGGTCTGGTGGCTGGCTCAGGCCCTGTCGGCGTTGCCGGGTCCGGCGGCTTTGCCATGCGGTATGGTGGGAACCCTGGGCGTAGGGCGCCCCCCTTGCGGGGCTGTGATTTCAGGGTCTGCCGCCATGACCAGTGTCATCGCAACGGGTATGACAACACCAGACCCTGTTCTGTTGCAGCGGACTTTACGCCAGTTCGCATCCAACGGGCTCAAAGCCTGTGCCATGGAGGCGTCTTCCATTGGAATTGGCGAGAGCCGACTGGACGGCACGCATGTGCGCGTTGCCGTATTCACGAACTTTACACAGGACCATCTCGACTACCACGGCAGCATGGCAAGCTATTGGGATGCCAAACGCAGGCTGTTTGACTGGCCGGGTCTGGAGTGTGCGGTGATCAATGTGGATGATGCACAGGGTGCCCAGTTAGCACTGGATTTGTCGGGTACCGCATTGGATGTGTGGACCGTATCCAGCACCCAGAACGCACGCCTGCGGGCCTGTGCCATTGCCTACGAATCTGACGGGCTGCGATTCGATGTGGTGGAGGGTCAAGAGACGCATGCGTTGAGGACCCGCATGATCGGTGCCTACAACGTGACCAACCTGCTCGGTGTCATAGCCTCCATGCGAAGTCTTGGTGTTTCGTTGCAGGCGGCCGTGCTTGCTTGCTCCGAGTTGCATGCCGTACCGGGACGCATGGAATGTCTGGGCGGCACGGATGAGCCTTTGGTGGTGGTGGATTACGCCCATACGCCGGATGCGCTTCGTCAGGTGCTTGCTGCTCTGCGACCACTGGCGACACAACGCGCGGGCAGTTTGTGGTGCGTCTTTGGCTGCGGCGGTGATCGTGACCCGGCAAAGCGACCGGTGATGGGTGCCATTGCATCGCAGCAGGCGGATCAGGTGGTGGTGACCAGTGACAACCCGCGTAGCGAAAGGCCGGAAGCCATCATTTCTCAAGTGCTGCTGGGGCTCGTGCAAAGCCGTAGCGTTAGGGTGCAGTCTGATCGCGCGCAGGCGATTGTTGACGCCATCTCCAGGGCCGCTCCTGCAGATGTCGTTCTGATCGCTGGAAAAGGGCACGAAGCGACGCAGGAAATCGCGGGTGTCAAATACGCGTTCCTCGACCGTGCGCATGCAGAGCAGGCGCTTCTGGGGCGCAGAGTGTCCGATGGTGAGGTGCGAACATGCACGCCATGATGCAGCTTGCTCAGGCTATGGAGTGGCTGCCCAATGCACAACTGAAAGGCGATGGGACCGTGCAGGTCGGGCGTGTCCATACGGATACGCGCACGGTGGAGCCGGGCGATCTCTTCGTTGCGCTGCGGGGTGAGCGCTTTGACGCCAATGATTTTCTGCTGGAGGCGCGCCAGCGCGGTGCCGTTGCTGCAATGTGCCATGCCAGCGCAGACCTTCGTGGCGTCGACGGCATGGGCCTGATCGTGGTTCCGGATACGCGGGTTGCACTGGGAGAGTTGGCGCGCGGTTGGCGTTCACAGTTCAGCTTGCCGTTGATCGCGGTCACCGGAAGTAACGGCAAAACGACGGTCACACAGATGCTGGCCTCCATTTTGGCCGCTTTCTGTCCTGACGGCGCACTGGCAACCCAGGGAAACCTGAACAACGATATCGGCGTTCCATTGACTATTTTGCGATTGCGGTCGCACCATCGGATCGCGGTGGTCGAACTCGGCATGAATCACCCCGGTGAAATCGCTGCTCTGGCATCTGTAGCGCAACCCACCGTGGCGGTTGTGAACAACGCGCAGCGCGAGCATATGGAATTCATGCATACGGTGCGGGCGGTTGCACAGGAGAACGGATCGGTCATCAGCGCCCTTGGCGACCATGGTGTAGTTGTTATTCCGCAGGATGATGTTTTTGCCAATGTCTGGACGGACCTTGCCGGTTGCCGGCGTACCGTGACATTTGCACTCAATGCGCAGTCCGGTGCTGATGCCCTGTCCTGCCAGCACGCCCACTGGAATGGCGACGCTTGGGACGTTCGGGCCCAAGGATTGGGTCATGAATTGACATTCCGTTTGTCCATTGCCGGTCGCCATAACGTCAAGAACGCCCTGGCGGCGGCGGCGGCGGCACTTGCTGCCGGGGTATCACAACAGGCCGTAATCGACGGGCTGCAATCTTTTCTTCCAGTGAAGGGACGTTCGCGGGCTTTGTTGCTGACTCTGGGGGGGCGTGAAGTCACCCTCGTGGATGACACCTACAACGCCAATCCGGATTCGGTTCGCGCTGCCATTGATGTGCTGGCCGATTTGCCCGGCCCGCGACTATTGGTGCTCGGTGACATGGGCGAAGTGGGGCATCAGGGCGCCCAGTTTCATGCCGAAGCGGGCTCCTATGCCCAGGCCCAGCGGGTTGACAGGTTGATGACCGTGGGTGAGCTGGCACAGTGCGCCGCCAACGCGTTCGAAGGTGGGCAGCATTTTGAGTCCGCAGACCAGTTGGTCGACGCACTGCTCAGTGTGTTGCCCGATGCCGGCAGTGTGCTCGTCAAAGGCTCGCGGTTCATGCGAATGGAGCGTGTGGTGGAGGCTGTGCTGAGTCGGGCCGCCAATGTGCCGCAACCGGAGCGTAGCCATGTGGGTTGAGTTGATGTCTGGAGTTCATTCATGTTGTTGAGCCTGGCCCAATGGCTGCAAACCCTGTCACCCGAACTGGGGCATTTCCGGGTGTTCAATTACCTGACCTTCCGCGCGGTGATGGCGGCGGTTACTGCACTGCTTATCGGCCTTGCGGCAGGACCTTATGTCATCGGGCGGCTGCGCGAACTAAAGATCGGGCAGCCTGTGCGAGGCTACGGTCTGGAGACGCACTTTCACAAAAGTGGCACGCCAACCATGGGCGGCGTTCTGATCCTTCTGTCAATTGCCATTTCAACCCTGTTGTGGGTGGACCTGAGCAATCGCTTTGTCTGGATTGTGCTGCTGGTCACGCTCGGGTTTGGTGCCATTGGCTGGGTAGACGACTGGCGCAAAGTGGTGAACAAAGACCCTGAAGGCATGCGCTCTCGGGAAAAGTATTTCTGGCAGTCCGTGATTGGTCTCATCGCCGCGCTCTACCTTGTATTCAGCATCTCGGAGAACTCCAACTTGCGCGTGCTGGAACTGTTCTTCAACTGGGTGAAATCCGGCTTCGATGTAGACCTGCCACCCAAGGCTGGCCTCTTGTTGCCCTTCATCAAGGAAGTGAGTTATCCCCTGGGGGTTTTTGGCTTTGTCGTGCTGACCTATCTCGTGATCGTGGGGTCCAGCAATGCGGTCAATTTGACTGACGGGCTCGATGGTCTGGCCATCATGCCGGTGGTGCTGGTGGGGTCGGCTCTTGGCATCTTTGCCTATGTGACCGGCAGTGCCGTCTACTCGAAATACCTGTTCTTTCCGCATATTCCGGGCTCTGGCGAACTCATGGTGTTTTGTGGTGCCATGGGGGGTGCTGGACTTGCCTTCCTGTGGTTCAACACGCATCCGGCACAGGTATTCATGGGCGATGTGGGAGCACTGGCTTTGGGTGCGGCACTTGGCACGATCGCTGTCATCGTGCGGCAGGAGATAGTGCTGGCCATCATGGGCGGCATATTTGTGGTGGAAGCCCTGTCGGTGATGGTGCAGGTGAGTTATTTCAAGTTCACCAGAAAGAAGTACGGTCAGGGTCGTCGTCTGCTCAAGATGGCACCACTGCATCACCATTTTGAAAAGGGCGGATGGAAGGAGACGCAGGTGGTTGTGCGTTTCTGGATCATCACGATGCTCTTGTGTCTGGTCGGCCTATCGACTTTGAAGCTGAGGTAGCACGTGTCCGGATTGCATGGTCACAAGGTTTTGATTCTTGGCTTGGGCGCCTCGGGGCTGTCCATGGCGCGCTGGTGTGTCCGCCAGGGGGCGGTCGTGACGGTGGCTGACACGCGGGCGGAGCCACCGCAGCTGCCGTTGTTGCGCGCGACTTTGCCTGAAGTTGAGTTTTTGCATGGTTCCCTGGACGCAGACCTGCTGCAAGGAACAGACTTTCGTGCCGTATTCAAGAGTCCGGGTCTGTCGCCGACGGAAGTTGCGGGTGTTCTAGCGGCGGCCCAGGCATTGGGGTTATGGGTCGGAAGCGAACTCAGTCTGTTTGCCAAGGCCCTTGCAGACCTTGCTGAGTCCCAGCAGTATCAGCCCAAGGTATTGGCAATTACGGGCACCAATGGAAAAACCACGGTGACGTCACTGACCCGTCATCTGGTGGACTGGGCTGGCAAGTCGGTGGCAATGGCCGGAAACATTGGTCCTGCGCTTCTGGATACGCTGTCTGGCGCACTGGATGCAAATACGCTTCCCGATGTATGGGTTCTGGAGCTTTCGAGCTTTCAGCTCGACATTCCTGCCGCCTTTGAACCCGCAGCAGCAACGGTTCTCAATGTAACGCAGGACCACCTGGACTGGCATGGTTCCATGCAGGCATACGCGCAGGCCAAGGCACGGATTTTTGGCCAACACGGCCTTGTGGTCCTCAATCGCGATGACCCTCTGGTCATGGCCATGTTGCCACCGCCCGTCAAAGGCGTGGCGCCCCGCAGCTATGTAACCTTTGGCACAGGCATGCCACAGCGCCCTGGAGATTTTGGCATTGAGGAAGTCAATGGCATGGTCTGGCTGGTTCGGGCGCTCGAATCTGACGAAACACGGCGCAAGAAGAAGGATGCACAGGAGGACCTGCATTTTCAGCGCCTGATGCCGGCCGATGCTCTGCGTATCCGTGGTCGCCACAACGCCGGCAATGCTCTGGCTGCACTTGCCTTGTGTGGTGCTGCGGGTTGCGCACTCGGGCCCATCCTGTTCGGATTGCGCGAATACCGGGGAGAGCCCCACCGCGTCGAGTCAATCGGTATTCTGAACGGCGTCGAGTTCTTTGACGACAGCAAAGGTACCAATGTGGGTGCAACGGTCGCAGCGCTGGAGGGGCTGGGCGTCGACCGACACGTCGTCGTTATTTTGGGCGGCGAAGGAAAGGGGCAGGACTTTTCTCCATTGGCAATGCCCATCTCACGGTACGCCCGCGCCGCTATTCTCATTGGGCGAGACGCGCCGCTGATTCACGATGCCATCGCACAGACCGGAGTTGCCTTGGTGAATGCCACCTCCATGCAGGATGCCGTGGCGCAGGCCAACCAGCGCGCCCACGCTGGAGATGCCGTGCTCATGTCACCTGCCTGCGCCAGCTTCGACATGTTTGACAACTACGAGCACCGTGCCCGCGTGTTTGGCGATGCGGTTCGGGATCTTGCCCTGGCAGCCGGGGTCGACATGGAGGCGCAGGGATGAGTACCTGGGCTCAAACAGTGTCGGGATGGTTTTCATCGGGTAGTGGGCAGGTTGCGCCCACCCTGCCGGTGCGCCTGGGTGGACGAGGCTCTTTTGCGGCAACGACCGACATACCGCAAACCCGGGGATTCGACCAGGCATTGGTGTGGGTCGTCGTCGCGTTACTGCTTTGGGGCTTGGTCATGGTCTATTCGGCCTCCATTGCCATGCCCGACAACCCAAAGTTTGCCAAGTACACACACAGTTACTTTCTGGTGCGCCATGCGCTGTGGGTGGTGACGGCCTTTGTCGTTGCCCTGATCGCTTTTCAGGTCCCCGTGTCCGTCTGGGAAAGCTACGCGCGCTGGCTGTTTGTTGTGGCCCTTCTCTTGCTGGTTGTGGTCCTGATTCCGGGGGTTGGCAAAGTGGTGTACGGTGCCCGGCGCTGGATTTCTCTGGGGCCGTTAAGTTTTCAGCCGTCCGAACTGGCGAAATTCGCCGTTTTGCTGTACGCGGCTGACTACATGGTGCGCAAGATGGAAGTGAAAGAGCATTTCTTTCGCGCCGTCATGCCCATGGCAATGGCCGTGGCGGTGGTGGGTCTGCTTTTGCTGGCCGAGCCGGATATGGGCGGGTTCATGGTTATTGCAGTCATTGCCATGGGAATCCTGTTCCTTGGCGGGGTGAATGCGCGCATGTTTTTTCTAATCGCGACCATTCTGGTCGTGGCTTTCGGTTTGATGATTGCGCTGAGTGAATGGCGCCGGGAACGCATCTTTGCCTACCTGGATCCCTGGACCGAAAAGTACGCATTAGGCAAAGGCTACCAGCTGTCGCATTCACTCATCGCGATTGGTCGCGGTGAGATCTTTGGTGTGGGTTTGGGTGGCAGTGTGGAGAAACTGCATTGGCTGCCCGAGGCCCACACCGACTTTCTTCTGGCGGTCATCGGCGAGGAGTTTGGTCTGGTTGGCGTACTCGTGGTTATCGGTCTCTTTTTATGGATGACTAGGCGGATCATGCATATCGGTCGTCAGGCCATTGCACTGGAGCGCGTATTTGCCGGGCTCACCGCACAGGGTGTTGGCATCTGGATGGGATTTCAGTCCTTCATCAATATGGGTGTGAATCTTGGCGCCTTGCCGACCAAGGGCCTGACTTTGCCGCTCATGAGTTATGGTGGATCAGCCATCTTGATCAATATGGTGGCAATTGCTGTGGTTTTGCGCATTGATTTCGAGAGCCGCCAACTCATGCATGGAGGCCGCGTATGAGTTGCGCCAATCCCATGCGGCAAAAGTGTGCGCTCATCATGGCGGGCGGAACCGGGGGACATATTTTTCCGGGGTTGGCTGTCGCGCAGGCCCTGCGTGAACGCGGTTGGCGTGTGCATTGGCTGGGAACACCTGACAGCATGGAAAGCCGTCTGGTTCCTCCCCGTGGATTCACTCTGGAGACCGTGAACTTCTCGGGTGTTCGGGGCAAGGGGCTGCGCACGCTTCTCGCATTGCCGGTGCGCTTGCTGCAGGCCATGCAACAGAGTCGGCGCGTGCTGCGCCGTGTCAAGCCGGATGTTCTGGTGGGACTGGGCGGCTATATCACCATGCCCGGCGGGGTCACGGGCGTGTTGATGGGAAAGCCACTCGTGCTGCATGAGCAGAACTCGGTGTCTGGCCTGTCCAACCGGATTCTGTCTGTTCTGGCACGTCGTGTCTTTACCGCGTTTCCCGGCGTGTTGACCAAGGGGCAGTGGGTTGGCAATCCCCTGCGCCAGGAGTTCATGGCTCAGGCACCTGTTGCCGAGCGGTTTACCGGACGTAGCGGTCCTTTGCGTGTGCTGGTGCTGGGTGGTAGTCTCGGTGCGCGTGCACTTAACACGGTGGTACCACAAGCCCTGGCTTTGATTCCTGTAGCGCATCGTCCCTTGGTGACGCATCAAAGTGGCGAGAAACAGATCGACGAGTTGCGCAGCAACTACGCAGCAGCCGGTGTGCAGGCCGACTTGACGCCATTTATTGACAATACCGCACAGGCTTTTGCCGATGCCGACTGCGTCATTTGCCGCGCGGGTGCCAGCACCGTGACAGAGATCGCAGCGGTAGGAGCCGCCGCCATCTTTGTTCCGTACCCGTCGGCCGTTGATGACCATCAGACCCAGAATGCACGTTTTCTGGTGGATCAGGGCGCAGGATGGCTGATTCCGCAAAGCCAGCTGACTCCTGAGTTGCTGGCCGAATTGCTACAAAAAACAGAGCGATCTCTGCTTGTTACATGCGGACTGGCGGCCAAAAATCTCCAAAAACTCCACGCCACCGAGGCGGTGGTTGCCGCCTGCGAGGAGCTGTGCGCATGAAGCACGCCATTCAGCATATTCACTTCATTGGCGTCGGCGGTTCGGGTATGTCGGGCATTGCCGAGGTGTTGTTCAGCATGGGCTACCGCATCTCCGGCTCTGACCTGTCAGACAGCAGTGCACTTCAGCGCCTGGCTGCGCTGGGAATCCGGACCAGCGTGGGCCATTTGGCGGCACATGTTGACGGGGCGGATGCAGTCGTCACGTCGACTGCCGTGCGGGGCGACAACCCCGAGGTCCTGAGAGCCCGTGAACTGGGCATTCCGGTAGTTCCGCGCGCAGTGATGCTGGCCGAACTCATGCGCTCCAAGCAAGGCATTGCCATCGCCGGTACGCACGGCAAAACCACGACGACCAGCCTGGTGGCCAGCGTGCTGGTGGAGGCTGGGTTGGATCCGAGCTTTGTGATCGGCGGACGGCTCAACAGCGCTGGTGCCAATGCACGCCTGGGCCAGGGCGAATACATCGTGGTCGAGGCCGATGAGTCCGACGCCTCGTTCCTGCAACTGTTGCCGGTGATGGCGGTTGTCACCAACGTTGACGCAGACCACATGGAAACCTATGGTCATGACTTTGGGCGCCTCAAGCAGGCGTTTGTCGATTTCCTGCACCGCATGCCGTTTTACGGGGCCGCAATTCTGTGCGCCGATGATGCGGCGCTGCGCGATATTGCGGGCCAGGTCACATGCAGGGTGGTGCGATACGGTTTTGACGATCAGGCCCAACTGCGTGCCGTCGATATGCGCGCGGTGGGAAGCAGGATGCATTTCACGGTTCGAAGGACCAAGGGCCTGGGCTTGCCTGACCTGGATGTGGTCCTGAACCTGCCTGGCCGTCATAACGTTCTCAATGCACTGTCAGCCATAGCGGTCGCTCAGGAACTCGGCATCGCAGATGCCGATGTGGTGCGGGCGCTTGGTGCGTTCAAGGGCGTGGGGCGGCGTTTTCAGCATTACGGCGACTTGCCTTTACCCCACGGTGGCGAACTCACCATTGTGGACGACTATGGCCATCACCCGGTGGAAATGCAGGCCACGCTATCCGCAGCCCGGGGAGCATTTCCTGGGCGCCGCCTGGTGCTTGCGTTTCAGCCGCACCGCTACACCCGAACGCGCGATTGTTTTGAAGATTTTGTCAGCGTATTGGGGTTGGCGGATGTCGTACTGCTTGCCGAGGTCTATTCGGCCGGTGAAACGCCGATTGCGGGTGCAGATGGCCGCGCATTGGCAGCCGCGCTGCGTGATGCGGGCAAGGTTCAGCCGATCTTTGTGGACAGCATCGTCGCGATGCCCCAGGTCATTGTGGACAACGCACAGCCTGGTGATGTGGTGCTGTGCATGGGTGCAGGATCAATTGGTGAGGTCCCTGCCCAGGTTGTGAGTTTGCTACAAATAATAGAGCTGGAAAAGCAGAAGGGACGAGGGCTATGAGTCAGTTTGGCAAAGTAGCAGTCTTGATGGGAGGCGTCTCCGCCGAGCGTGAGGTGTCGTTGATGTCGGGTGCCGGCGTGTTGAGCGCGTTGCGCTCCAGAGGCGTGGATGCGCATGCGTTCGATCCGGCCGAGCGGGACCTGGGGGAACTCCGGCGCGAGGGCTATGCGCGCTGCTTCATTGCGCTGCATGGGCGCCTGGGTGAAGACGGAACGGTGCAGGGAGCACTCGAACTGCTGGGCATTCCGTACACCGGGTCTGGCGTCATGGCGTCCAGTATTTCCATGGACAAAGTGATGACCAAGCGCATCTGGTTGTCGGAGGGTATTCCCACTCCGCGCTACCAGCTGTTGCGCCGCGATGCGTTTTCCGCCGAGGAACTCGTGGCGATCCCGGAGTCGCTGGGCTTGCCGCTCATCGTGAAGCCGGCATGTGAAGGGTCATCCCTGGGGGTTACCAAGGTGATCGGCCGCGCCGAAGTGGCATCGGCCGTGCAAGCTGCAAACCAGTTGAAAGACGATATTTTGTGCGAGGAGTGTATTGAAGGGGACGAAGTGACCTGCCCCGTCATGGGCAGCGGTGATGTCGCAGTTGCATTGCCGGTCATCCGCATCGTGGCACCAGACGGCAATTACGACTACCAGAACAAGTACTTTACCGACTCTACGCAATACCTAGTCCCGTGCGGCTTGCCTGCCGGCGAGGAAGAAGTGATTCAGGCGCTGGTCCTCAAGGCCTATCGGGTACTGGGCTGTCGCGGATGGGGGCGTGTCGACGTCATGATCGACGGGAAGACACGCAAGCCCTACTTGCTGGAGATCAACACCTCGCCGGGAATGACCAGCCATTCCCTGGTGCCCATGTCGGCGAAGGCGGCGGGCATCAGCTACGAAGACTTGTGCCTGCAGCTGTTGCAAGCCGCTGCGCTGGACTCGGGAGCCTATCGATGAACCGGACCGCGGCAACGCCCATGGATGTGAAGCTGATGAACATGACGGCCACGGTTCTTTTTGCCGCGTTCATCGTCACTGCGGGTGTTGCCGCTGCGCGCTGGGTGGCGCGTTTGCCGGTTTTTGATATCAAGGGCATTGTGGTGTCCGGCGATGTCAGTCACAACAATGCGTTGACATTGCGTGCCAATGTGGCGCCCCGTCTCGCTGGAACCTTCTTCACGCTGGATTTGGCCCGGGTGCGTGCCGCCTTTGAGGCCGTCCCCTGGGTCCGCCATGCGGTAGTGCGTCGCGAGTTTCCCAATCGCTTACAGGTTGTCTTGCAGGAGCACCAGCCCGTTGCCTATTGGGGGGGCGATGGCGAGTTGCGTCTGATCAACAATTTTGGCGAAGTTTTTGAGGCGAACGTAGGCGAAGTCGAGCAGGACACATTGCCGCGTCTGAATGGCCCGGATGATCACGGTCCTGAAGTGCTGGCCATGTACCGCTTGCTGGCGCCACTGCTTGAAGAGCTGGAGCTGCCGCTGGATCTTCTCGAACTGTCGGGCGGCGGCAGCTGGCGGGCTCGTCTTGACACGGGGGCCACGATTGAATTGGGTCGCGGCCGGGCGTCGGACGTCATGGCACGTGTACAGCGGTTCCGCAAAACGCTGTCGCAGGTCACCTCACGTTATGAGAGACGGCCAGGTTCGGTGGAATCGGTCGATTTGCGCCACGAGAACGGCTATGCCATTCGTTTGCGCGGTGTTTCAACGGGTGCAACGGCGACACCACCCCGGAAAAAATAGCGAAAGAAGAAATCAGCAGGACTCCATATGGCAAAAGAATACAAAGACCTGGTCGTAGGACTGGATATCGGAACCGCCAAAGTCATGGTCGTGGTGGCCGAAGTGTTGCCGGGTGGCGAGCTCAAGCTGGCTGGCCTGGGGGCGGCGCCCAGCAACGGCATCAAGCGCGGAGTGGTGGTCAACATCGATGCCACGGTGCAAAGCATCCAGCAGGCCCTGCGCGAAGCGGAGCTGATGGCGGACTGCAAGATCACCCGGGTCTACACCGGCATTACTGGCAGCCACATCCGTGGCATCAACTCCAGCGGTATGGTGGCTGTCAAGGACCGCGAGGTAACCGCTGCCGATGTCGCGCGCGTTGTCGAGACCGCCAAGGCCATCAACATCTCCACCGACCAGCGCCTGCTGCTGGTAGAGCCGCAGGAATTCATCATCGATGGCCAGGATGTCAAAGAGCCCATTGGCATGAGCGGCATCCGCCTGGAAGCCAAGGTGCATATCGTCACCGGTGCTCAAAGCGCGGCGGAAAACATCATCAAGTGCGTGCGCCGTTGTGGTCTGGAGGTGGAGCAACTCATGCTTAACCCGCTGGCATCTAGCCTGTCGGTGTTGACCGAGGACGAGCGTGAGCTGGGTGTTGCCCTGGTGGATATCGGTGCAGGGACAACGGACATCGCCATCTTTACCAACGGGGCGATTCGCCATACCGCCGTGATTCCGATTGCCGGTGACCTGATCACCAGCGACATTGCCATGGCCCTGCGCACGCCGACCAAGGACGCCGAGGAAATCAAGGTTGAGAGTGGGCACGCCAAGCAGCTTCTGGTGGATCCCGAAACGCAGGTGGAGGTTCCGGGGCTGGGTGACCGCGGCCCCCGCATGCTCAGCAGGCAGGCGCTCGCCGGTGTCATTGAGCCGCGCATCGAAGAAATTTTTTCGCTGGTGAATCAAGTCATGCGTGAGTCCGGCTATGAAGAGGTCTTGTCCTCCGGAATTGTGCTGACCGGTGGAAGTTGCATCATGCCCGGCATGGTGGAGCTGGGAGAGGATATTTTCCTCAAGCCCGTACGCCGCGGCATTCCCAAATATTCCAGTGCGCTGGCCGACATGGTCGCGCAGCCTCGCGCTGCCACCGTGATGGGCCTTCTTGAAGAAGCCCGGCTGGCACGCATGCGGGGCTACAAGGTTTCACAAAAGAATGGTTCCATGAAAACCGCATTTGGTTCCATCAAAGACTGGTTCATCGGGAACTTCTGATCATGGAAAAAAAAATCTGGCTGGCAAGAGGCAGCCCGCATGTTCGGGAAATATGCAGAAATCTGCCCTTTCAGGGGGGTCAGGGACCGAAATTTGTCAACGTATTGAAATATAGTATTGCAACCCAAGGAGCACTAGATGGCCATCGAAATGATTGAAGAAGAGACGTTTAACCAGGGAACACAAATCAAGGTAATCGGCGTAGGTGGCGGTGGCGGAAATGCCGTGGAACACATGATTTGCTCGGCAGTGGGCGGGGTTGAATTCATTTGTGCCAATACCGATTCACAGGCGCTGGGGCGAAGCACTGCGCACAAGACCATCCAGCTTGGCGCAGGCGGCCTGGGCGCCGGCAGCAAACCTGACAAAGGCCGCGAAGCCGCTGTACTTGCGGAAGCTGATATCCGTGCTGCGATCGAAGGTGCGCACATGCTGTTCATTACAGCCGGAATGGGTGGCGGTACCGGAACCGGAGCCGCTCCGGTGATCGCGCGCGTGGCCAAGGAAATGGGCATCCTCACGGTTGGCGTGGTGACCAAGCCGTTCGACTTTGAGGGCGGGCGTCGCATGAGCAATGCCGATGCCGGTCTGGCAGAGCTGGAGGCGAATGTTGACTCGCTGATTGTTGTGCTGAACGAAAAGCTGCTGGATGTCCTGGGTGATGATGTGTCGCAGGACGAAGCCTTCGCCCATGCCAACGATGTTCTGAAGAACGCAGTTGGTGGCATTGCTGAAATCATCAACGTTCCCGGCCATGTGAATGTCGACTTTGAAGACGTGCGCACCGTGATGGGCGAGCCCGGCAAGGCCATGATGGGCACGGCTCTGGCCAGTGGCCCGGACCGCGCGCGCATCGCTGCCGAACAGGCAGTGGCTTGCCCTTTGCTCGAAGGGATCGATCTGTCAGGCGCCAAAGGTGTACTCGTGTTGATTACGGCAGCCAAGGGGTCACTCAAATTGAGCGAGTCCAAGCTGGCGATGAACACAATCCGTGCCTACGCGTCGCCCGATGCCCATGTCATTTACGGGACCGCCTATGACGATGAATTGGGCGAAAACATTCGCGTGACGGTTGTCGCAACAGGCCTGTCCCGTCAGGGCGCACGTCGGCAACCAATTACGGTGGTGCAGGGTGGTTTGCGCACCGGAACAGACAATGTGCCGTTTCAGGTGCCAACCCTTAACAATCCGATTGGCGGTTCCGCTCCAAGCAGTGGTCTGGGCATGGGAGTGGCGCAGCCGGACTACGCTGGCATGTCGACACCCAGCGTCTGGCGCCGGCCTGGCGATCGCACCTCTGCAGCGGCCAAAGTGGATGCGCTGTCGAGTGGGGGCATGGATGACTACGAAATCCCTGCATTTCTCAGGAAACAGGCAGATTGATAAAATAGGCTAGTGCTCAAACAACGAACGCTCAGGTCCTTGACGCGCGCCGTTGGCGTCGGACTGCATAGCGGGCAAAGGGTTGAAATAACCCTCAGACCCGCGCAGCCGGACACGGGAATTGTTTTTCGCCGGGTCGACTTGCCGACTCCGGTGGACATTCCCGTATCGGCTCCTTCAGTCACGGATACCCGAATGGCATCCACCATTTCCAATGGTTTTGCCAAAGTGCAGACGGTTGAGCACCTGATGTCGGCATGCGCGGGCCTTGGTATAGACAACCTGTTTGTCGACATCACGGCTGAAGAGATTCCGATACTTGATGGCTCGGCCGCGTCTTTCGTTTTTCTTCTGCAAAGTGCCGGAATTGAATTGCAGAACGCTCCCAAGCGCTTCATGCGGGTGAAATATCCAGTGGAGGTGCGCGAGGGTGAGGGTGCCAACCTCAAGTGGGCCAGACTGGATCCATTCAACGGCTACAAACTCAGCTTTGAGATCGTGTTTGACCATCCTGCGGTGGACTCCACCGGTCAGCGGGTGGAGTTCGACATGGGCGTCGATTCCTACTCACGCGACATCGCGCGTGCACGCACGTTTGGCTTTACAAAAGATGTGGAAATGATGCGCACCAGCGGGCTTGCGTTGGGCGGTGGTCTGGACAATGCCATCGTCATGGACGACTACAAGGTGCTCAATGCCGAGGGTCTGCGGTACGACGACGAGTTCGTCAAACACAAGTTGCTCGATGCGATTGGGGACCTTTATTGTGTGGGCAAGCCGTTGCTGGCCAGTTACAGCGCTTTTCGATCAGGGCACGCACTGAACAACAAGCTCCTGCGGGCGCTGTTGGCGCATGATGCGGCGTGGGAACTGGTGACATTCGAAGACGAGAGCCAGGCTCCCCAGGGATTTTCGCAGTTGGCCCGTGCCTGGTAGGTCGATTGATCCAGCTGGATCAACGCATCGTTACGACGTGAAACGATTGCAGGCTCAAAAGCGCTGAGAGCACTTCCGGTCTGAATCCTGCCCGTGTGTGGCTCTTGGGATCCGCACCATCGAAAATCAGCTTCTTCAGGTAGTCCGAGCACTCCTGAAATCCCCAAAACCGGTCTATTGCATCTGCGATATGCGGATGGAACGCCCTGACGACAGACAAGGCCATTTCCATCTGGTGACTTTGCGGGAGTTCGTGTAGTGGCATCTTGCGGGTTTGTGGATCCTGTTCCTCCATATCGAGGCTGGGGAAACCCAGATTGTCATTCTTGCGTCCGAAATGCATTGCTTTGATTACTGCTGAATTGTCGATTCTCGAATATTCGATGGAAACAGCCAGGCTGTCAATTCCCGGCCCTCAGGATACCGGATGAGATGCGAAGGAAGCACAGACGCGAAAACCCCGCGGGCTACGCGGGGTTTTGCTGTTTCGCCACATTGGTGTGGCACTTGACGTTACGGGGCGGTAACGTTAACCGGACCGAACGGGACCGGGTGAAGGGTGAAGTTGTTGCTATTCTTGTCTATAAAAACCACCTTTCGAAAGGGTCGCTTTGGGAGCTATCGGTGCTCTTGAAGACTTCCCTCATGAACCAACTATAGGCACTGGTTTCGAAATTGCAACCGCAATTCGAGGCCAGATTTCATTTGCCTTTTGGTTCTGGCTCAGCGGCTTCGCCCAGCCCGGTAGTTGCCGCCGATCTTGCCACCCAGCCCGGTTGCCTTCGCAAGGCGCGCCATGGCATTGCCCGCGTGGGCATGCGTGATGGCCAGTCCCAATGCATCTGCTGCATCGGGGCCGGGCAGGCCTGGAAGACAGAGGAGCCGCTGCACCATGGACTGGACTTGCGTTTTATCCGCACGACCGTAGCCAACAACAGCTTGCTTCATTTGCAGTGCCGTGTATTCCGCAACAGCCAGGTTGCGTGACACCAGCGCTGTAATGCAAGCGCCGCGCGCCTGCCCCAGCAATAGGGTAGATTGAGGATTGACGTTGACGAACACGATCTCAACGCACGCACAGTCAGGTTCGTAGCGTTGTACCACCTCGGCGATTCCGTCGAACAACACCTTGAGACGTTGGGGTAGGGCTCCCAACTCAACATGCTGTGTACTGATGGTGCCGCTGGCCACATATTGCAGCACCGGGCCCTCGGCATCAATGACGCCAAATCCGGTCGTACGCAATCCTGGATCAATACCCAATATGCGCATGGTGTGAATGTTGTGTCGCGGGAGGCATGTGCAGAGACGACTGGACAGCTAAACACCAAAATACCAGCGCACCGAGTGGAAGAACACGGGAGCTGCAAAGCACAGTGCGTCGACCCGATCCAGCAGTCCACCTGCGCCTGTGACAGACTGTCCCTCGGCTCCCCAACTTGGAATGCCGCGGTCCCGCTTGAGTGCTTTCATGACGAAATGTCCCAAGGACCCCGCCATGCATGCAATGAATGCGGCGGCGAAAGCCGTGCCAGGAACCCACGGTGTGATGCCCGCCAGCATGGCACCAAGAAGGCTTCCGGTCAGGATGCCAATACCCCAGCTATCCCAGTTGAAGCTCTGGCTAATGGCGGGCGCAACCGGCGGGCGCTTGCGCTTTCGAGACGCCAAGTGTTGCGTAACCATGCACACTTGAACGACGATAACCAGAAAGAACACCAGGAATGCATTTCGGTTGTCGTAGCCGGGAAACTTCAGCAATAACAGCGCTGGCACATGGCTCATGCCATAAATGCAGACCATGATGCCCCATTGCAGTTTGGCATTGCGCTCCAAAAATCGTTTGGGGTCGTTTGCCAGCGCGCTTGCCAGAGGCAGGGCCAGAAAAGCGTAGACGGGAATAAACACCGCAAACAGATCGAAGTGCCCGAACCCGATCAGGGCGTACTGAAACGGCAACACCAAGAAAAATGCGGCTACCAGGCTGCGATGGTCGCCCAGGCGGGTTGGAGATAGCGTCAAAAACTCCCGCAACGCAAAAAATGAGACAAACGCAAACAAAGTCAGGGCAACCCCGTCGCCTGTTGCCCATCCAATCCAGAACACGAGAACCATGAGCCAACTGGTCCGCAGGATGGAGTTGATCCGGTGCAGTTCCCGTTGCCGGAGTTCGGCCAAAACGCCCTCACCGTGGTCGCGTACAGACAACAAAAATGCTGCAATGCTGGCCAGAAGCAGCAGGCCAAATACGGTGACAAACAGGGCGCCAATCTGCTGCGTGGGGGTCAGGCTCTTGAGGTAGAAATACATGGCCGTTCAAACGTCGCGCAGCGCTACAACCGCCGCGCGTGCTCGCTCCAGAAACGCGCGTCGATCCTCGTCAACCATAAGCTGCATCGGCACACCGAAAGTAACTGAACACAGCACGGGAACCGGCACCACCTCGCCTTTTGGCAGAACGTGTTGTACGTTATTGATCCACGCGGGAATCAGAACGACCTTGGGGTACTTCAATGCCAGGTTGTACAGTCCGGCCTTGAACGGCTGAGGCTCCCCGGTAAAGCCGCGCGTACCTTCCGGGAACAGGATGATGGAGTCACCATTTTCCAGGGCCTCAAACAAGGGCTCCAATGGGTCCTCGTCGGCAGCGCGGTCGCGCGAGACATAAATCACATTGAAAACGGCCGTTGTGATCCACTGCTTGAAAGGTGTCTTGGTCCAGTAATCCCGCGCAGCAATGGCACGCGTTACGGCGCGCAACTCTTTGGGAAGCGCGGCCCAGATCATGACCAGATCCGCGTGGCTTTGATGGTTTGCGAAATAGATGCGCTGCTCGGCCTTTGGAGGGCAGCCATGCCAGCGCGCCTGCGAGCCGGTCAGCACACGGATAAGTCCCAGCAGAAACAGGCTCATGATCTTGGCAAGCATGGCCGCCATGATACAGACCGTATGTGTGGTGGCTATGGCAATTGCGCGTCGCCCATCCGCATAGTGATCACACCAGCGCGGTTGGCGAGATAAGCGGAGTTGGGCAGCTTTTCGAAATATTTCGGTCGCGGCAGCATGACGGCAAGGCGCGCAGCCTCATAAGCTGCGAGCTGCGATGCCGGTTTACGGTAGTAGTGCTGCGCAGCCGCTTCTGCGCCGAAAACGCCTTCGCCCCACTCCACATTGTTGAGATAAAGCTCCAGAATCCGCGTCTTGTCCAGCAAGACTTCGAGCATCATGGTCAGGATAAATTCCTGGCCCTTGCGCAGTAATGTGCGCTCGCCCGAGAGAAACAGGTTCTTGGCCAACTGCTGGGTGATGGTGGATCCCCCCACCATTTTGGGTGGCTTGGGCGTGGACTGCGCGGAAGCGACCTTCGCAGCGGCCTTCGGGATCGCTGCGCGCTGCTCGGCCCTGGTGTTCTTTTGCCACGCTTTTTCGAGCGCGATCCAGTCCACTCCATCGTGGTTGCTAAAGCCATCGTCTTCCGAAGCGATCACCGCGCGCTTGAGATGGTCCGATATGGCGCTGTACGCGACCCACTGCTGACGCCATCGCAGGGTACCCTTTTCAGAGGCAATTCGCCAGGCTTCTGACCGCTGAAAACTCGTGGAATGCGGCGCAACTTTTGCCATCACGGCGATGCGGGCAACGAAAAATAGCTGCAAACCCGCAAATGCCAGTATCGCCAGACCCAGCCAACGTCCCAGCGCCTTCATTGACGAGCCGAAACCGCCGCTTCCAGCGTCTCATCGCGGGTAAATTTGAAACGGGAGACAACCACAATCTGCTCGGCCTGTCGGCGCATGGCTGCGCTGAAATGACCAAAAGGTCCGGCGGAACGTGCAATGGCTGCCGCACGACGGTCCAGTGTGGGGTTGCCCGAACTTTCCACCACTTCAGTGTCAATAACCTTTCCGTTGTGGTTGACGGTCACGATCATGGTCAGTTCGCCGTAGAGCTTTTTTCCACCGGAATGTGGAAAATTTTCCGTGCCCCGGTCCTCGATAGCGCGCCGCAGCGCATCGTAATAGACCGCGTAGACCTCTTCCCGCACGGAGGGGCTGATGTAACGCTTTTTGGGTCTGGCATTTTGAAGGTTGATGCGCCGCTCGATTTCAGCAAGGATCTTGACCAGCTGGCGTCGTTTGGCTTCGCGCTCCAACTGGTCCGCCTTGCTCGCAGTCTTGTTGGGATCAGGCGGCGGCAATGCCGCGAGCTGGGCTTTAACCTGCGTCAGCAAAAGAGTCTGTTGTTCTTGCAGCGATTGCAACCGGCGCTCAGTCTCTTCTTCCGAAGCATCACCCAGGTCGGTCAGCGCAGAGGGAGGAAGGGGGCTGGTGGCGCGACCGACTTCGGCATCGCCTCCGCCCGCCAACGAGGTCTGTGCGATAGCCCGGGCCTTGTCGGGTTTTTCGTCGCTGCGGGCGTTGACCAGGACGACTTCCAGCGGGGTGTCTTCAAATACCCGGTTGAAGGTTTCCGGGTCGACAAAGCGAATGGTCAGCAACGCGGCATGCACCGCCAGGGATACGAGCAGTGCGATATGAAGGGTGCTGAGGGACCGCAGGAGTTTCACGGCACAGGATTATCGCTGGAGCCATCGGCCGGTTCGTTCACATCGACTGCGATCGCAATCGGTCCGGATACCTCGTCATCCTCCTCATCCGGGACCTCCGTCCCGCCCGGTTGCGCCGACGCAGCGTCCAGCCGTTCGACCACAGTGCCGCTGATGTCCAGGGTGATCAAGTCCATCTCGCCCAGTTTCACCCGCACGCGGGCGCCGCGCGGCAGGTTTTGTGCCCCCATAACCGGCAGGACCAGGGGCAGTGTGTCGGCGCGCACCATGTTTTCCTTGAAGACTGTGGCCTCCAGCTCCGTGATGCCATTCTGTTGCAGGAAACGCAGCGTCCAGAAGCGTTCCATGGCGCCCTGGTATCCGTTGTAGGCACTGTAGGCCTCGTCGAAGCTGGAAATAATGGAAAACAGGCTGGCGTCCTTGGGCTTGAACGGCGCGGCCAGTGCGGCGGTCTTGCCATGCTGCACGCAGGCAATGATCTGCCATTGGTTAACCAGATCTACATAACGACGCAGTGGCGAGCTGCTCCAGGCATAGCTTTTGACCCCAATGCCGGCATGCGGCAGGGCCTTGGTTCCCATGCGCACCTTGACGCCGGGCGCAAGCGAAGCCTGGCTGCGGTAAATGCCGGGAACGCCCAGCTCGGCCATCCAGCTGCCCCAGGTGCTGTTGGCCAGAATCATGGCCTCGGCCACGATCAGGTCCAGCGGCGCGCCACGCTGGCGGGTGCTGATCTGCACCGTTTCAGTTCCCTGCGGCTCTTTTCCATCGTTGCCAGCGAGGCGAAAGTTGTAGTCCGGCCGGTTGAACGTCTCGGGCTTGCCACGCACAACTTCGCGCCTGGCCTTCAGGTCGCGCGCAAGGCGGTATAAAAATGATAGCTGCTCACGTAATGCGGGCAAGGGCTCTGGCTCACTTTCATGGTTGAAAGCTGGATCCAGCAGCCACGACTCGGTCACGATAGTGTCCAACTGGTCATGGCGAAGGTTGTGGGTGATGCTGACGCGCTCGATGCGCGATTCGTGGCTCTTGATCTCCAGCGTCGCTTCGTCGAGTGTCACGTACAGCGATAGCGCCGGGCAGTGGCGCCCGGCTTGCAGGGTGTACGTCTGCACCAGTGGATCGGGCAGCATGGTGACCTTGTAGCCTGGCATGTACACAGTCGACAGGCGGGTGCGCCCCAGTTGGTCGATTGCGTCGCCACTCTGGATGGCCAAGCCCGGTGCCGCAATGTGGATGCCCAGGGTGATGGTGCCGCTTCCCAGTCCTTGCACGGACAGGGCGTCGTCAATTTCGGTGGTCTGCGAGTCGTCGATCGAGAAGGCCTGTGCAGCGGACAGGGGCAGAGCACTCTCGTCAATGGCCGCAGCCGCCAGTGCGGGAAAGCCCGTGCCCTTGGGAAAGTTTTCCAGCAGGAAACGCTTCCAGTGGAACAGGTAAGGCGACGCGATGGCGCCTGACTTTTGCAGCAATTCCAGTGGTGCGGTGTGGGTAGCGCGCGCAGCCTCGACCACGGCCTTGTACTGGGGCGCGTTCTTGTCGGGCTTGAACAAAATCTTGTACAGCTGTTCGCGCACGGGATCGGGGCACTGTCCGGCCCCCAACTCGTTGGCCCACTGGGTGATTTGCGCGGCCACGGCTTTCTTCTTCTCGATAGCGGCAAGTGCCTGCGCGATCACCTCGGCGGACGCCTTGCGAAATCGCCCCTTGCCGGCGCGACGGAAGTAATGGGGCGACTCGAACAGGCGAAACAGCATGGCCGCCTGTTCGGACAGCGTCGCCTGGGACGAGAAATAGTCACGTGCCAGCTCGGAAAAACCAAACTCTTCATCAGGCGCGAACTCCCAGGCCATTTCCAGTTCAATCTCCTGGCTGGTCGCCTGTGCAGTGGCCATGAACTCGGCGGGCGATGGCTTTTCGAACTTGAGCAGCATGTTGGCGGCCTTGACTTTGACCCGCTTGCCGCTGTCCAGCTCAACCTGAGCGGAGGCATCCGTCTCAGACATTACCCTGCCGGCCATGAATTTTCCGGCTTCGTCAAACAATAAAAACATAGGGTGGCATTCTCCCACGATGCCCCTTGTCCGACGATTGGCATCCAAAACTTACCGCATTGAGGGGTTGACGCGTGCAGGATGCAGATATGCTCTGAACTTGACCGCCATGGCGCCATCGGGGCACCATTGGCCTCATTTGGAGTGCAACCCGGTGTGGCGTGTATTGATTGTTGAAGATGACCCGCAGATGCAGGCATTTTTTGCTGCCAGCGTAGGTCGCTCCCCGGAGCTCATGCTGGTGGCGAGCGTCGCTACGGTGGCTGAAGCCAAAGCGGTATTCAATGATGTGGCGCCCAGTGTTGACGTATTGCTGGCCGACCTGGGACTGCCCGATGGCAGCGGCCTGGATGTGATTCGCCACGCCCGGCAGCGCAACCCCGCCTGCGAGGCACTGGTAATTTCCATGTTTGGTGACGAAGACAATGTACTGGCCAGTATCGAGGCTGGTGCCTCGGGTTATATCCACAAGGATGCGGCTCCCGATGACATTGCCAAGACAATTCTGGAGATGAAGGCCGGGGCCTCGCCCATATCACCCATGATCGCCCGCCGGGTGCTCACCAAATACCGGTCCCTGCAGTCAAATGCGGCGTCATCCCTTGTAGAAAAACAATCTGTTGCTATCAAAAAAGAAGCATCTGAGAACGAAAAGAGCATTTTGTCACCGCGCGAACAAGAGGTCCTGGAGCTTATTGCGCGCGGATTTTCGTATTCCGAGATTGCAGACTTGAAGAATCTTAGCGTGCACACCATCAAGACCCACATCAAAAGCCTGTACGGAAAGCTGGAAGTCCATTCCAAAACAGAAGCCGTTCATGAAGCCAGCCGAATGGGGCTGTTACCGCAACCTATGTAAGCGCAGCAAAGAATGAGCAAGCCTGCCTTCTGGCGTGAGGGTCGTCTGTGGTTTGGCAACAGGCTGGTGTTATGGCTCGTGTTTTGCATGGCCTGGGCCGGTGCCAGTGAGGCGACCGTGTTGACGCTGACGCAAGCGCAAGCCACTGTCATCGTCAATGGTGTAACGGTCCAGAACGAACTGCAGTTGCCTTATCACTGGGACCGTGCAAACCCTGGCCAGCAAGGTGAAGCGATTTTCAATTTCGAGTTCGACTTGCCTGAGGCACCTCTCGACGTTTGGGGCATCTACCTTCCGCGCTTGGGCAGTGTCTACGAACTGTGGCTAAACGGCGTGAAATTGCAATCCCATGGCGTCATGGCGCCGCGTGCGGGCGATCCACAGGTGTACAACGCAGCGGACTTTGGAAGAGTGGCGCGGTACGTCACCGTGGACGGCGCTCATTTGCACACCACCAATCAATTGCGCATTTACATTCGGGCAGATGTTGGCCGACGGGGCGGGCTGTCCAGGGTCATGATCGGACCACAGGACGAGGTGCTTCCGCTGTTTGAGAACGACAACCGCTGGCGCGTAACCGGGTCGATCGCGGTCGTTGCATTCAGTTTCGTGGTGGCCCTGACCGCTCTGGCATTGTGGAGTACTGATATCGGGCTTCCCAACGGTGGGCGCCCCGGGCGTGACCCTCTGTATTTTTTTGTTGCATCGGCCCAATTGTTCTGGGCGGTATACGTAGGAGATGTGCTGGTGGAGGAGCCACTGCTGCGTTGGCCCTGGTGGGGCGTTGTTCAGGTCATTGCGCTGGACATATGGGGAGGCAGCATGACCCTGGCTTGTATGGAGTTAGCCGATTGGCGAGCACAGTGGTGGACGAGACGTCTGCGCCAGGCGATTTTGTGGATCATGGCGATGGGACCGGCGTTTGCCATTTGGGCATTGGGTTTCGGTCAGCCGCTGGCGTTGACCGCCTGGTACGTCGCCTATGGTTGCACCATGCTGACTTTTATTGTCAGTTTTTTTTGGGGTGCCATAAGGCATGGAAACTCAGAGCGACGCATCGTTGCCGCTGCTGCATTCATCAACATTGTGGTTGCATTGCGCGATATTTACATATTCCGGTTTGAGCAGGCATATGGGGCCAATACCCTGTTGCGCTATTCGTCCGTATTGTTTGGTCTGGCACTCGGATACGTGGCGTTGATGCGGTTTCGCGCCACGAGCAGACAGTTGCATGATCTTCTCGGCACACTGGCCACGCGAGTTTCCGAGAAGGAAGCCGCATTGGGGGAATCCTATGCCAGGCTGGAAGTGCTGGCGCGCCAGCAAGAGCGCACGGCCGAACGTGGGCGCATCCTGCGCAATATGCACGACGGCGTGGGCGCACACATCAGTTCGGCGATGCGTCAACTCCAGAGCGGCCAAGGCGGAGGCCTGGGTCCGATGCGCGACGAGGTTCTGCTTACCTTGCGCGATGCGCTGGATCAGCTCAAGTTGTCCATTGATTCCATTCATTTGGCGCCCGGTGATGTCACGGCCTTGCTGGCCAATTTGCGCTATCGCTTGGGTCCCCGGTTCGCGGCCATGGGCATTGAACTGCGGTGGAACGTCGATCTGTTACCGGTTTGCAATGGTCTGGACGCCAACGCCATGAGCGAATTGCAGTTCATGCTGTTCGAGGCGTTTTCCAATGTGCTGCAGCACGCACAAGCCCGTGTTTTGACGGTGGAAGGGTGCGCTGAAATGGTCGGCTCGGCTGAGCGGGTATTCGTACGGGTGGTGGATGATGGTTGCGGCTTCGATCCTGCAATGGGGCGGCGCAAAGGCCTTGCCACCATGCGCGAGCGAGCCGCATCCATCGGCGCGAAGTTAGAGGTGGTCAGCGAACCCGGCAAGACCGTCATCGAAATTCAGCTTAGCGTTTAGTGCCAACGGGAAGACTTTGGCCTTAGCGGAGATAATCGCACCCCAGTATGGCCTCTGTTTTTGATAAACCCTCAGTTTGGCGGCGTATCGCGCCGTGGTTTTCTGGCTTTGATGGCCCGCTGGCATTCGCCGTATTTACTTTGGCGTGTGCTGGCCTGTTGACCATGTATTCGTCAGGTTTTGACCATGGAACGCGGTTTGAGGATCATGGGCGCAACATGCTGATTGCTGCGTGCATCATGTTTGTCGTGGCCCAGGTGCCTCCGCAGCGGTTGATGGCGTTGGCCGTGCCGCTTTACGTAGCGGGGGTTGCCTTGCTGATTGCGGTCGCGGTGTTCGGCATAACCAAAAAGGGCGCGCGCCGCTGGATCAATATCGGCATCACCATACAGCCCAGTGAAATTCTGAAGATTGCCATGCCCTTGATGCTGGCCTGGTGGTTTCAGAAGCGCGAAGGCCAGTTGCGCCCGCTGGATTTTGGGGTCGCTGCGGTCCTTTTGGGGCTGCCCGTGGGCCTGGTCATGAAGCAACCGGACCTTGGGACGGCACTGCTGATTTTGGCAACCGGGATGTCGGTCATTTTTTATGCTGGCATGAGCTGGAAGCTCGTCATTCCACCGCTGATCTTGGGTTTGATTGGTGTCACGCTCATTGTCGTCTTTGAGCCGACACTGTGCGCGGATGGCATGCGGTGGCCTGTGCTGCACGCGTATCAGCAGCAGCGCATCTGTACCTTGCTGGACCCTACGCGCGACCCTCTGGGCAAGGGCTTTCACATCATCCAGGGGATGATTGCCATCGGTTCAGGCGGTGTCACCGGAGTGGGATTCATGAAAGGGACGCAAACCCATCTGGAATTCATTCCCGAGCGCACGACCGACTTCATCTTTGCGGCGTTCTCCGAAGAATTTGGGCTGGTGGGCAATTTGCTGCTGATTGTGGCGTTCCTCTTCCTGATCCTGCGCGGATTGGCCATAGCGCTGGAGGCGCCCACGCTGTTTTCCCGGCTGCTCGCGGGAAGTGTGACCATGATTTTCTTCACGTATGCCTTTGTCAACATGGGCATGGTTAGCGGCATATTGCCCGTGGTGGGAGTGCCGTTGCCCTTTATCAGTTACGGGGGCACGGCCATGGTGACCTTGGGGCTGGCAGTGGGAATATTGATGGCGATTGCCAATTCCAAGCGGTTGGTGCAGTCCTAGGTGACTTGTCCTTTCGCTGGTCTGTGAGCCCGAAGCCTGGTGGCCTCACCAGACCCTGCTGGTCTAGCAAATCAGCCTCCGATCTTCGGACCCACAGCCCGGGATTGTTGCTACCTCCAACGCTAAACGCTATGTGCAGCCTAAAATGCCCGAATGATCTCTCGCGAACCCACCATTGAACGCCTGGCTTTGGCCAAAGGCCTGTTGTTGACCCCATTTGGCCTGGATGAAACCCATCTGGCGCGTGCGTTGAGTGAAATCAAGGCCCACCAGGTGGACGATGCCGACCTGTATTTTCAGTACACCCGGTCCGAGGGCTGGAGCCTGGAGGAAGGTATCGTCAAGACCGGCTCGTTCAGTATTGACCAGGGCGTCGGCGTGCGTGCGGTGAGCGGCGAGAAAACGGCTTTTGCCTATTCCGACGATATTTCTGAGGCCAGTCTGCTGGATGCGGCCCGCACCGTGCGTACGATTTCAAGCGCCGCCCAAAAGGGACGTATCAGGGTGGCGAGCACCAAGATTGCCAAGGCGCGCTCCCTGTACAACGGAGTAGACCCCATTTCCACACTGGACAGTGCCTCCAAAGTAGCGTTGCTGGGCAAGGTGGAAAAACTGGCCCGCGCCAAAGACCCGCGTGTTGCCCAAGTCATGGCCGGACTTGCGAGTGAATATGACGTGGTGATGGTGGCTCGGGCGGACGGTACGCTGGCGGCCGATGTGCGCCCCCTTGTCCGTCTGTCCGTAACGGTTATTGCCGAGCAAAAAGGCCGTCGTGAAATGGGTTCTGCCGGGGGCGGCGGGCGGTTTGGGTTGGCCTACTTTGATGATGCCCAGATTGAAAAGTATGTGGACGAAGCGGTGCATGCAGCCTTGACCAACCTGGACGCGCGACCCGCGCCGGCCGGTGAAATGACCGTGGTACTAGGACCTGGCTGGCCAGGCATACTTCTGCACGAGGCCATTGGTCATGGGCTCGAAGGCGACTTCAATCGCAAAGGCTCCAGTGCTTTCAGCGGGCGGGTCGGGCAACGTGTTGCTGCCAAGGGTGTTACGGTACTTGATGATGGAACCCTGGCCGATCGCCGTGGATCGCTCAATGTGGACGATGAGGGAAATGCGAGCCAGCGCACGGTTCTGATCGAAGACGGCATCCTCAAGGGGTATATCCAGGATGCCATGAATGCCCGCTTGATGGGAGTGACACCCACCGGAAATGGCCGACGTGAAAGCTATGCGAACATTCCCATGCCGCGCATGACCAACACCTACATGCTTGGCGGTGACCGGGATCCCGCCGAAATTGTGTCCAGCATCAAGAAGGGGTTGTATGCAACCAACTTTGGTGGAGGGCAGGTTGACATCACATCAGGAAAATTTGTCTTCTCGGCCAGTGAAGCCTACTGGGTCGAGAACGGAAAAATTCTTTACCCTGTCAAGGGTGCGACCATCGTCGGCAGCGGTCCGGAATGTCTCAAACGCGTGAGCATGATCGGCAACGACATGAAGCTCGACAGTGGTGTCGGAACATGTGGCAAAGAAGGCCAAAGCGTGCCGGTTGGTGTAGGGCAACCGACACTGCGCATCGATGGGCTGACCGTCGGCGGGACTGCCTGAGTTCTCGTCGCTTCACGCGCCTTGCATCCATGTAACTTTGCTGATGGCTTACCTGGTGTTGCCTGCGCGGGCACGGCGTCAGGCAGATTGAGCGACTGTTGTGCTACAGTATTCGCATGCACATCGGACGTTTTTACTTTAGCTACTTCTGGTTCTCAAGCGCTTTTGGCGGTAGAGAGATCTGAACGTACCTGACAAGAAAACGTCCAAGTCCCCACTAACCGCCGGAAACACCGGCGGTTTTTTTTTGTCGCCCCATCCATTCATTTATCAACTTCCGACACAGGAGCCACTCCATGACTTCAAAAGCCTCTTCCCAACGCGATGCCTGGCCCAAGCAGACCAAACATCAAACGGACCGTACCAGCCAGACGGATGACGCTCGCATCAAGGACATTACCGTGTTACCTCCCCCTGAACATTTGATTCGCTTTTTTCCGATCCAGGGTACCGGTGTTGAAAAACTGATAACCAGCACGCGCCACGCCATCCATGACATCATGGCTGGCAAGGATGACCGCTTGCTCGTGGTGATTGGTCCGTGTTCCATTCATGATCCCGCTGCCGCACTTGACTATGCGCACCGTCTCAAGGAGCAGAGGCTGAAATACGCCGACACGCTGGAAATCGTCATGCGGGTGTATTTCGAAAAGCCCCGTACAACGGTGGGCTGGAAAGGCCTGATCAACGATCCGTATCTGGACGAAAGTTTCCGGATTGACGAGGGTTTGCGCATCGCGCGCCAGTTGTTGATTGAAATCAACCGCCTGGGTTTGCCAGCTGGAAGTGAGTTTCTGGATGTCATTTCGCCCCAATACCTGGGAGACCTCATTTCATGGGGTGCCATTGGAGCACGCACTACCGAGAGTCAGGTGCATCGTGAACTGGCGTCTGGTCTTTCTGCCCCGATCGGGTTCAAGAATGGAACTGACGGCAACATCAAGATTGCCACGGATGCCATCCAGGCCGCTGCGGGTGGGCACCACTTCCTCTCGGTGCACAAAAACGGACAGGTTGCCATCGTGCAAACCAATGGCAATCCGGACTGTCACGTGATATTGCGTGGCGGCAAGACGCCCAACTACGATGCAGCCAGCATCGCCGCTGCGTGCGCAGATCTGGTCAAGGCCAAATTGCCTGAGACCTTGATGGTCGACTGCAGCCACGCCAACAGCAGCAAGATGCACGAAAAGCAAATCGATGTGGCGCGAAGTATCGCCAGCCAGATTGCCGGCGGATCACGGCGGGTCTTCGGCGTGATGGTCGAGAGTCATCTCCAAGCCGGAGCTCAGAAGTTCACCCCCGGCAAGGATGATTCCAGCGCGCTGGAGTACGGCAAAAGTATTACCGACGCCTGCCTCGGATGGGATGATTCGTTGCAGTCGCTGGACGTCTTGTCAACGGCAGTCAAGGAACGCCGGTCGGCTTGACCGGGCGGGTATCCATGCGCAGCGGGATTCCCGCCGCGCACGGTACTTATTGCGAGTTGATGTTCACGCCGTTCTGGCCCACGGCCACGTACTGCGCAAAACCACTGAGCACTGCAAGCAGGTTGGCACTGGTGCCGCTGGTACGTGTTGTCCATGTAATGCCACTCGGGCTGGTCAGCACAGCACCGCCACTTCCTGTGACCAGAAACTGGCTGTAGGTAGAGCTCACGGCGAGCAGGTCGGCCGTTGTACCGGATGTCTGTGCGGCCCAGGTCACACCATTGTCCGTACTGCGCACGATGGCTCCACCATTGCCTGTGGCCAAGAAGGTGTAGAGCGTCGTGGCCTGCACAGCCACAGCGCGCAGATCTGCAGTTGTCCCGGAAGCAACGAGCGACCAGTTCAGGCCATCGCTACTGGTCAGCAGTGTGCCCTTTGCGCCGACCGCGGTCCAAATCCCGCTGCCCGCGTAGGCAACGCCATACAGGTTTTGCGTAGTCGGTGATGCAACCACGGTCCAGGTCACGCCGTCAGCCGATGCACGCAGGGTTCCATTGTTGCCAACGGCGACCGCCATGGCTCCGCTGCTCGCGATGGCATTGAGATTCTCGGTTGTGTTTGCGTTGGCAGTACTCCAGGCCGCCAGGTCGGTGCCATAGACAATTTTTCCACCATCCCCAACGGCGATGAACTTGCTCAAGGTGTAGGCGGCTGCATTGAGTGGGGTGCTGGCTGCAGGGGTTACCGCATTCCATGTGATTCCGTTGGTACTGCGATAGGTGCTGCCTGCGTCGCCAAAACTGACGTAGTACCCCAGTGCATCCGCCGTGCTGATGCCGTATGTGATGCTGCGCATGGTATCGGCTCCCATGGAACTGCCGCTTGACCAGGTTGCACCAGCGGGACGCGGGATGATGGAGACCGTTGGAGCGCCCGGTCCCCCCGGACCATCACCGTTGCGCCCATTGACGGTGAACGAGTAGGTGTAGCCATTGGCCAGCCCCGTCAGCACGTAGGGCGATGTGACATCCAAAATCGCCCGGCTGCCGGGAATGTTGATCCAATCGACGCTGGAAATGGTGGAAGAGGGTGCGTAAAACAGCCAGTACTTTACGCCAGGTGCTGCAGTCCAGGTCACGGTCGCAGTTCCATCGCCGGGCGTCACGGTGATCCCGCCGGTCGGAGGAGGTGCCGAACTGCCGCTGCCACCGCAGGCAGAAACCAGAACGGCGACCACAGCAGCAGTGAGTGCCTGGCGGATGGAAGTGAAGGACATGAAAAAACCACCTAGAAGAAGTAGAGCACTGATTTTACAAGTGCCCGTGAAGGACTTCGCAGTCCTTCGTCTTTCACCCGCTTAAAAAATGCTCAACGCTCAACCCACGCGCATTCGCAGGTGAAGTGGCGCAAGAACTGAGGCTGCTTGGTGATCTTGACGCCGCGGATGCTGGCAGCCTTCTCTTTGACTTCCGCGATGACTTCGGCGGCGTAGTCAAAGTGGCTCTGCGTGTACATGCGGCGGGGAAAGGCCAGGCGCACCAGCTCCATGCTGTGGAAAGTCTCCACGCCACTTTCCAGTCGCTTGCCAAACATGACCGAGCCGATTTCCACGCCGCGGATGCCGCCCTCCAGGTAGAGGGCGTTGCACAGTGCCCAGGCGGGGTAGTTTTCAATAGGCATGTCCGGCAGCACGGTCTTGGCGTCGATGTAGACGGCGTGGCCGCCGGTGGGCTTGACGAAACCGACGCCACAGGCCTCCAGCCGCTCGCCCAGGTACTCGGCGGTGCGCAGGCGGTAGCGCAGGTAATCTTCGTCCATTCCTTCTACCAACCCGACGGCCAATGCTTCCAGGTCGCGCCCGGCAAGCCCGCCGTAGGTCGGGAAACCCTCGGTCATGATCAGCACGTTGCGGGCCGCATCCATCCACTCGTCGCTGCGCAGCACGATGAAGCCGCCAATGTTGACCATGCCGTCCTTCTTGGCGCTCATGGTGCAGCCGTCGCAGTACGAGAACATCTCCTGCACGATGGATTTGATGGATGTGTTTTCGTAGCCCGGCTCACGCATCTTGATGAACATGGCGTTCTCGGAGAAGCGGCACACGTCCATGATGAAGGGTTTGCCATACTTCTTCAGCAGGGCCGAGTAGGCGCGGATGTTCGCCATGGATACCGGTTGCCCGCCGCCAGTGTTGTTGGTTACGGTGATCATGCCAAACGGAATGCGATGTCCTTCTGCCTTGAGCACAGCCTCGACCCGCTCCAGGTCGATGTTGCCCTTGAACGGGTAGACCAGCGCCGGCTGCAGGCCTTCGGGAATGACCAAATCCAGCGCTTCAATCCCCAGGTATTCCAGGTTGGCGCGGGTGGTGTCGAAGTGGCAGTTGTTGGGCACTAGTTCACCCTTTTTGCATACCGCTGTAAACAGCACCTTTTCGGCTGCACGGCCCTGGTGCGTGGGGATGAAATGCTGCATGCCAGTGATGTCGCGTATCACGGATTCAAGACGGTAGAAGCTGCGCGCGCCGGCATAGCTCTCGTCGCCCTCCATGATGGCACCCCACTGGCGGCTGGACATGGCGCCGGTACCGGAATCCGTCAGCCAGTCAATCAGCACGTCTTCGGCGCGCAGCTTGAAGACGTTGAGCTTGGCCTCCTCGAGCAGCCGCACGCGCTCCTCGCGCGTGGTCATGCGTATGGGTTCAATGCTTTTTATGCGGAAAGGTTCAATCAGAGTTTTAGGCATGGTGTTTGCGGTGGAGTTCTAGTCAGGGCGCAAAGGTATCACCGGAAAAACGGGTGTGGTGTCGGTGATTTCCAACACCTTCAAAAAATAGTCAGCATGCGTACAGATAGTGAAACGCTATTAAATTAATAGCTATCTATTCAATGAATGTATGGGCTTCAGTCACATTTCTTCCATCAAGCGCATGCGGTCTGGTTCATTCGGCTTGCATCCAACTTCTCCCGCGGACGAGACAGCTGATGGACATGCCAGGCTGTCTCAGTTGTCCTTGGTGTCCAGCAGCTTTTGCATGGTGAACTTGATGACGCCGCCGGTAAAGCCCACGATGCGCAGCACTTCAGCATAGCCACGGGTTTGGTAGAAGACGGGTGCCTGAAACGAAAAAGTATCCAGGTACACCAGTTGGCAACCCCGACTTTGTGCTTGATGTTCGAACGCGTCCATCAACTGGGTGCCGATGCTAATTGATCGCAAGTCTTCCGACACCCAAAGCTGCTGTAGCTCGCAGCAAGCACCCCACGTTCGGCCGATGGCGCCGCCAACGACCGTGCCGTCCCGGTTTTGTGCGATCACATGAAGGAGTTGAACATCGACCAGCGGTGCGCTTGCGATATTGTGGCTGTCAAGTCCTGCGTCAACGACAGCGACAGCTTTTGCTGGCGCCGCTATGTGAACAGAGATCTGGATTTGCAATGACATGTGAACGTCAGGGTTGGACGCTGGTATCCAAGCGCCCAGCCGAAAAGGTCCGACGCGTGAAAAGGCAAACGACCGTGAGACGCCCAATAGCGCCAACAGCAGAATTTGCGCAGTGACTTGTCGTCATGCGGCCAATTCCTTCCCGGCGTTGAGCGGAAAAACCACCCGGAATCGCTCGCAAGACACTGCCATGCGGGTGCTAAAGGTATGGCCGGATTGCGCACATTCGCGCGAGAAAAACGCTTCGTGTACGTTGCGCCAATATGCCAGGGAACCATCGCCTTCGCCTTCAGTCGCCGCGAACTCGGCCGACACTGCGTCAAAAGGCACGATATCCACCTGCGTAGTCTCGATGATGCACAGCGGCTGGTCCAATGCGTCAACGACTACGCTCAGGTCCCCGGGTTTGGGCAGTCGTTCTCCGCCGGCCTCGTATGCCCACACGGCACCGGCGGTAGCTCTCTTGACGCCAGCCAGCACCAGTTGCCCCAGTTCATTTGCCATGGACGCGCTATCACCAAAGCTGAATGCTTCGTAGAACCTGTCGTCTTCAACACCGCCTGCAACGGTCGAATAGGCGAGCCACATGGCTTGCACGTGCTCCGGGACTCTCATGGGTGTTCTCTCCTGTGATCAGACCATCCGTCTTGCCGGGACATCTGTCAATATTCTGGCAGACCCATGCTGCCGACGCTGCCAGTTGTCAACCCGCTTGGTGTCTAATTGACGGATTGACAACTTTTCTGAAAATTGATTATGTCCAGCAAGTTTTACCGTGCATTGGCCACTGTGTTGCTTCTTGCGGGTGGCAGTGCATTCGCACAGGGGGCCAAACCCGAGTTGTTGTTGTATTGCGGCATCACCATGGTGCACCCGATGACAGAAATTGCCCGCGTTTTTGAAGCACGGGAAAACGTCAAGTTGTCGATCGCCCAGGGTGGCTCGGAACACCTGTACCAGTCAGCCAAGAAAAGCGGTGTGGGCGACTGGTATTTGCCGGGGGAGCCATCGTTTCGGGCCAAATATTTGAAGGATGGGTTGCTGGGCAGTTATGTGACGGTGGGCTACAACCAGATGGCCCTGATGGTTCAGAAGGGAAATCCGAAACAGGTCAAGGGTGACCCACAGGAGTTGCTGCGCAAGGATCTGTCGGCTATCGTGGGCAATGCCACATCGGGAAGTGTTGGACAGGAATCCAAAGATATTCTGGACGGCTTGGGTATTTACCAAAAAGTGGTTAAAGCGGCTGCCTTTCTCTCGCCGGACTCGCGCAGTCTTGCCTTGGCGCTCAAGCGAAAAGAGGCAGATCTGGCAATGAACTGGCGGGCCGTGGGCTACTTTGCAGACAACATCGGCAGCGTGGACACCATTGATCTTCCCCCAAATCTTGCCAAGCCACAAGCTCTGGAACTGAGGCTGCTGGTGAGCTCCCGGCAGCCGGATCTTGCGCGCCGCTTCATGGTGTTGGCCGCCAGCGAAGAAGGGCAGGCCATCTTCCGCAAGCACGGCTTCCTGGACAACAAAACACCCGTTTCGGGCAAGTAGCCGAGCCTGACTGTATGCCAAATTCCAGTCAGGAATTGGGTGGCTATCCCGACAGGCGGGGGGATACACCTTTGCGGTGGCTGGCGTTCGTCGTACTGTTGTGCATTGGCATGGTCTTCGGTTTGCGCTGGTTCTTCAATGACCTGGAATCGGACCTGAGCAAGCGGGGTTACAACGAACGTGCCCGCCTTTTCGTGGGCGAAGAAATTGTGCGCGGCATCCAGGGTGTCGAGAAAGACATTTACCGCATGGCGGTGACACAGAATGTCAACGGCTTCGAGCGCATCCGTAACACCGTCGAAAGCCAGCTTGAAAAACTTCGGCACGATCTGGGTGTGCTGCAAAACGGCGGCACGGTGCGCAGGGAGTTACGCCTGAATGTGGGTGGGCAGGACGCGCTACTGCGCGAGGCCAGCTACCAGCCTGAGGCCAAGGGGCAGGCGGTGGTCATGGAAGTCATTGAAATTGAGCCTCAACTGGCGCAGCTCAGTGAATTTTCAAAGACTCTGGAGGAGAAGTTGCGCCGCCGCTGGCAAGCGCAGGAGCGGGAGGACCGCAGGCTGTTTTTTGAGGTGGAGGACGAGATTGCGATCCTGCTCAAGCAAGTTCCACCAAACTTTGAGCGCCTGGATGAGAATGCGAATCGCCTGTTTCTGGAGGGTGACCTGCGACTCAAGACACTGGAGATGGAGCTTGAGCAACAAAAAGACCGGCTCAAGCACATGGAGACGGCTTTGCTGGCGGTTGTGCTGGTACTGGGTGCCACCGCGGGAGTTTTGTTCATGGGGCGACTCAGTGCTGCGCTGGCCGCTACCAAGAGCGCCAAAGACGAGGTGGAACGACAGCGTCTGCAGAGCGACACCATGCTGGGCACCCTGAGCGATGGCGTGTATGCCACTGACATGCTGGGCAACATCACCTTCATCAATGCTGCGGCAGAGCAATTGCTGGGCTGGAAGTCAGAAGAACTGGTTGGGCAGCAGGCGCATTTGGCCATTCACCATAGCAGGCCGGATGGCGGGCATTACCCGCGCGAGGAGTGTCCTCTGATTGCCGTGCTGAGTGAAGGTGTTTCGCTGGACGGGAAAGACCATTTTGTTGACCGCAACAACAACTGCTTCCCGGTTTCCTACCGCTCCAAGCCCTTGTTGCTCGATGGCAAAGTGGCGGGATCGTTGGTTTCGTTCCAGGACATCAGTGAACGCCAGGCCAGCGAATCGCGTATTCGCCTGCAGCAAGCCGCGCTGCAGGAAATCGGGCAGGGCATTTTTATCGCCAATGCGGACGTGACACAGGATGGCCCCTCCATCGAGTATGTCAACTCGGCCTTCACTGACATCACTGGTTACGCTTCTCAGCAGGTGCTTGGGCATCGGACTGCCATGCTGGCGGCACCAGGCGAACGACCGGAAAAACTCAGTCAGCTGTATGCCGATCTGATGGATGGCCGGGGATTTACGATAGAGCTCAGTTGCGCACGCAAGGACGGTACGCGGTATGCAGCGGAGTTGCATTGCTCACCGGTGCACGACGAAACAGGGCACATTACCCATTGCATCGGGTTGCTGACCGACATTGGTCCCCGCAAGGAAGCCGAGCGCACGTTGCGCGACGCGCGCGACCAGGCGCTGGAAAATTCACGTCTGAAGTCCGAGTTCCTGTCCAACATGAGCCATGAGATTCGAACGCCGATGAACGGGATCATCGGCATGACGGACCTGCTGCTGGACACCTCCCTGAACGCCGAACAACGGGACTTCACGCAGGTGGTGCGAGACTCTGCCAGCGCCCTTTTGACCATCATCAATGACATTCTGGATTTCTCGAAGATTGAGGCGGGCAAGCTGGAAATTGACACCACCGACTTCCTGCCGGTTCAGGTAGTGGAGGGGACGGTCGAACTGTTGCAGGCCAAAGCACGCGAAAAACTGCTTTCCATGACCAGTTTTGTGGACCCGGCCTTGCCGCGTGCCTTGCGCAGTGACCCAACCCGGCTTCGGCAGATTTTGCTCAATCTGATTGGCAATGCCATCAAGTTCACCGACAGCGGAAGCGTTGAAATCCGTTTGCTGGGTGAAACGGTTGCCGGCCAGGCCATGATACGGTTTGAGGTGAAGGACACAGGCATTGGCATGTCGCAGGCAACCCAGTCCAAACTGTTCCAGTCTTTCACGCAGGCGGATAGTTCTACTACGCGCAAATATGGTGGCACCGGCCTGGGCTTGGCCATTAGCAAGCAGTTGGTGGAGCTGATGGGCGGGCAAATTGGGGTAATCAGCACGCAGGGTCAGGGCTCAACCTTCTGGTTCCGCCTGCCGATGGTGGATGCGCTGGACAGTAATTTTGAAAGCACCGAGAGGGCCGGTGGATTGCAATCGCTGGCACTGGACGCTTCCTGGATGCGCGTGCTGGTGGTGGACGACCACGCAAGCGATCGCAAAATCCTGCACCGTTTCCTGGCATCCTGGAATCTTCGCAACGATGGCGCTGCCAGTGGGGAAGAGGCGCTCAAACTGATGCAGGATGCGGCTGATATTGGTCGCCCTTACAGTGTGGCGCTGATCGACTATTCAATGCCCACCATGGATGGCTTCGAATTGGCTGCTGCGGTGCGCTCCAACCGCCAGTTTGACGGCATGCGGCTGGTTATGATGACCGCGCATGACAGAAATGCCTTGTGGGAACGGGCCCTCAATGCAGGCTTCGTCGACTGCCTTGCCAAGCCGGTGCGCCAGTCACAGCTTTTTGACAGTTTGTCGGACCACCCCGAGCTTCTGGTGCGCTCACTCAAGTCAGGTCATGCGCAGAGCCACCTGCTTGCGACGGCCAACCCCATGAATGAAACGCAGGGTCGGCGGCTGATCCTGCTGGCAGAAGACAATCTGGTCAACCAGAAAGTCGCCAAGCTTCAGATTAACAAATTGGGCTACGCATTGCGCATTGTGGGTAATGGACAGGAGGCACTTGATGCGTTGACCGACCCTTTAGGACACGGTTATTCGGCGGTGCTCATGGATTGCCAGATGCCGGTCATGGATGGCTTCAGGGCCACGCAGGCCATTCGGCTGGCGGAGCAGCACGCTGGCGATATGCGCGTCCCTATCATCGCCATGACGGCCAATGCCATGCAGGGGGACCGCGAGCGCTGTATCGATGTCGGCATGGATGATTACATCAGCAAGCCCATTGCACCAGCCGAATTGGGCCGGGCGCTGGCGCAGTGGGCCGGATCCCCGATGTTGCAGGAGCGTGACTTGCCAGCTGTTGCCGCCCCGGAGTCCGTAAAGCCGAATGTTGTGCAGGAACCGCAGGTGTCTGCCGTGGCGATTGATTTTGAGCGTCTGGAGGATTTTTTCGGTGACGACCCCGATTTGATCCAAAGCCTTTTTGACTTGTACGTCTCCACCACAGTGACCCTGCTTGAAAAGCTGCGGGTTGCCATTTCCAACCGCGACGTGGAAGCGGTCACTGCACTCAGCCACGAAGCCAAGGGTTCCGGTGTCAATCTGGGCATTGAGCGCATGGCGCAACTTGCCGCTCAGATGGAGGAGTCCTGTGCATTCGCTGACTGGGCACGTATTGAACTGCTGCTGACCGACTTGGACGTTGCCTTTGTCCAGCTTCAGACAGCCTTGGCTGAGCACAAAACGGGCTGAGCGGTGCGCCCTGGATACGTGACTTAACTGGTTCGGCGCATTAGCGAACCAGACGAACTGCGGCGATGCTCAGCCAGCCCAGGGCGAAGTTGGTGACCATCAGTGTGTGAATTTGTGCGGCAGCTTTGCCGGCCAACGGCCAATCCTGTCCAGCGATAGCGCGTTTGAATCGTGCGTAACCGGCAAAGTAGATATGGCCAAAAATCAGCATCATCAACAGACCCAACACCAGCATCACATTCCACCCAAGCGGAACCGAGCCTTGTCCCGTTGCTGCTTTGATGGCCCTGAAGGTCGCTGTGTACAGATGGGAGCCTGATGCAAACAGGGTGACGATGGACACCATAACGACAAGGAAAAAGCGTTTCCACACGGCTCCCATCAGCATGAGCCGTGCAGGTGGCTCCAGCAGTTTTACGGCTGCCGGTCGAAGTGCCAGAAGCATGAATGCCATTCCGCCCATCCAGAGGATGGCCGCCACCAGATGCGCCAGTTTGACAAAATCAGTCATGTTTTTGAACGTCAATGACGCATTGCTCCCAGTCCATCGACATGATTATCCATGCGTAGATGAAGCCGATAGCGCGTAAGCGCAAAAAAGGACGCCCCGTATGAACGGCACCGCTTGCACAGCGCGAGTGCACTGCGACAAGCGGGGCCGATCACAAGGCACCCGGAATCAGGACGATTGCTGAATTCCAGCCAGTACCCAGCCGCTGTTGCCCTGACGTGATTTCATCAAATGCCAGATTTCGTCAAACGCCTCGTCCGGTTCGTTGCTGTCGTCGCGGATCACACCGGTGAAGCGTACGCTAACCAGATAGCGGTCTGCGTCCTCGTCCACTTCGATTACGTTCGCGTTGATGCTCACAACGTCTGTCTTCTGGGTTGTTGCTCCGCGATCAGCCAGTTCCATTTTGAGCTCGGCGAACATTTCCGGTGTGGTGAACTGGCGGATGTCGTCCAGATCGCCGGCATCGTTGGCGGCTTGCAAACGGATGAAGTTAACCTTGGCGTTGCGCTCGAAGCCAGCCGAGTCAAAGTCTGCGGGAATCCGGCTTGCGCTGGTGGCACCTATGCCGGAACCAATTCCCGACCCAATCGTGCTGCCGCCGCTGTTGGGCATCAAAACCTTGTAGGCCGATGCACTGTTGTCCGTGCTGTTGCTTGAATCGCGTGCAGTTGCGGGGGTCGCATGCGCATATTGCAGTCCGCCGGGGCCTGACGCATTGGTATTGGACTTCTGCGCGGCTGCACGCTTGCGCATGAAGAAGCCAATCGCCACCATCACGGCAGCCGCCAGCATGCCCATCATCACCATCGACGCCAATTCATCGCCAAATCCAAAATGGGAGGCCAGAGCCGCGATACCCAGGCCAGCGGCGAGTCCGGCAACCGGTCCCATCCACGAGCGCGAAGGCGCTGCGGCGGCAGCGCCGGCGGCCGGTGTCCCAGCAGCGGCTGGCGTGGCTGTATTGGTGGGGGCCTTGTCTGGCGCGGCCTGGCGCTGCGTGCCCATGGATTTGCCGGAGCCCATGCGTTTCGCGGCTTCGGCTTCCATGGCCACAGAGGAAAGACCAACGGCAAAAACCAGGGTCAATAGTGAGAGCAAGCGCTTCATGTGAATCTCCTTTAAATATGAAACAACGGGCCAAGGATAGTGGCTATAAAGCTAATAAAAAAGCAGTGTATTTAAGAAGTATTCTTCGGAAAAACAATATGCTTTGACAGGTGCAGGAAGTCAGGGAACAGTCCGCCGCGCGCGCAGCTTCATAGAGACGCGCAGACGCCAAACCAGTTTGACCCCTACATAACCCAATGCGGCGCCGCCAATCGCAAATAGGCCCATGCCCAGCACCGTGGGCCATCCGAACTCTGCAAGCCAGGAAGGTGCACTACTGTCAACTGACGGCGGCTCAACCATGGGTTGACCCAGGATCAGCGCACCGGTCTGGTAGGCCAGCCAAAGCCAGAACCCAATGGTCAACGGGTTGGTCACCATGGTCATCGCCGCCGCCGCGGGTATGTTGGCGCGCCACCAGGTGCAATGCGCTGCGGCCACCACGATCTGGGCAAATGGAATCACAAAGGCCCAAAAAGTGCCAACCGCCACACCGCGCGCCACCGCCTCGTGTTGAAACCTCCAAAGCTGTGGATGAAGCAGCCGGTCCGCCACAGGCTGCAGCCAGGGGTGGGCCGACAATCCATCGCGGTTGGGTAGCGACTTGCTGAGCCTGTCCCTCCAGCGTGGGGTGGTGGGTTTCATTGGGCTCGCCTCCCGTGGGTCATTGAAACGACGGCGTGAAGTGTCAACGCGCCGAGGGCAAGCAAGACAAATCCGATTCCCCATACGATCCATGCCACTGGTGCCAACCAGTCCGCCAGTGCGGGCAAGGTGGATAGTAGAGATTCAACCCACGGCAAAACTGCTGCAGCACTTGTCTTGAAGGCCAAAACCAGATCCGCGGGAAACCACAGTCTCACCCAGCCAGGAATCGACAAAAATTCCATCTGAGACGACTGCCCCACCATCGCACCGATGCCATGCATGGACCAGGCGGCGATGGAATGCAGTCCCCACACCCCGACTGACCAGATGGCAAGAAGCGCCAGAATCAAAAACCATGAAATTGCGTACAGCACGTAAGTCCCTTCACCTATTCAGAGCGACAGCAGGATGATGCTGATGGAAGAGCGACTGTGACAGCAGGGAAATGCGTCAAAATAGTCTTGTTTTTTCGAACAATATTGAAAATAACTGCAGGATAAATATGGGTGAATATCGCTAAACGCGCGCCGTATGTGTGGTGCGGCAACTTTGGCTGCGGCGCAGGCAAGGTCTCAACAACAGGCGCTCGGACTCTCCAGTAGACGGTTTGGATGTCCTGCGGCGTCACAAGTTGCGGTGCATGGGTTCCGTTTGACCGCGACAACCCACCCCATGACGGCTGTTGGAAAAAATAAAGCCCAAAAAGACCCTGAAATCCAGTTCATTTCTACCGATAAACAGCGGTATGAAGATCAACCAATCCACCGTCGACATGCAAAGCCAGCACGCCAGCGTGCTGCAGCGCACCCAGCAATCCTCACTGCGCGCATGGGTCGGGCATCGACGACCAGACTTTGAAGGCCAGCGCTTGCAGGCCGGTGCGGGGTCCAGCACCTGGGTGTCGTTGTCCGCGCAGGCGCAGGCACTTGCCAGCCGCCAGGCCGCATCCGCGACGTCTGCGCCACAAGCGGAAGACGCAGCGGTGGACGCGGTTGACCAGGCCAATGCGGCAGTTCGAAACGACCCGCGCCTGCGAATGCTGATGAGCATGGTGGAGGCGATCACCGGTCGTGCGGTGACGGTCTTTGACCAATGTGAATTGAAAGGGACGCAAGGAATGGCTGAGCCTGCTGCGCCCTTGACTGCAGCGAATGCGACGAATGCCCCGGCTGGGCCACCCGCCAATGCCCCGGAGGGCTGGGGCATGGAATTCGACTCCCAGGAAGTGGTCGCTGAATCCGAAACCACGCAGGTCAGCGCGCAAGGGGTGGTGCAGACGGCAGACGGTCAGCAGATCAACTTCACGTTGGAGCTCGAGATGAGTCGCTCGTTTGTGCAGACCAGCAACACCTCGATTCGCGCGGGCGATGCGGTGCGCAAAGACCCATTGGTGATCAATTTTGATGGCACGGGTGCCGAGCTTGCCGACACCCGGTTCGCTTTTGACCTGGATTCCGATGGCCAGAACGAAAACATTGCGTTTGTCACCGGTGGCAGCGGTTTTTTGGCATTGGACAAAGATGGCGATGGCCAAGTCACTAATGGATCCGAACTGTTTGGTCCCGCAAGTGGCAACGGCTTTGCCGATTTGAAGCATTACGATCAGGACGGCAATCACTGGATTGACGAGGGCGATGCGGTCTACAGCCAGTTGCGTGTGTGGCAGCGTGATGCCAGTGGAAAAGACCAGCTCACTTCCCTTGCGCAAAACGGTGTTGGGGCGCTGTATCTGGGTAGCGTGGCCAGCCCGTTCTCCGTCAATACGGCCAGCAACCAGACGCTGGGCCAGGTGCGTAGCAGCGGCGTGTTTCTGTATGAATCAGGGCAGGCAGGATCTTTGCAGCAGGTGGACTTATAGGTGCGGTGAACGTTGCGATTCTGACCTGCAGTGCACGCTTGATGCTATCACATATATAGCTATATTCTCAATGGGTACGAGGGCTGAATGCCAGTTTTGGCATGAACTCTGTGTGGATCAGTCCAGCGAGCGTCCTTCGCCTGCCTCCTCTTCTGTCTGGCCGTCGCGTATGTGGTAAATCCGCTTGAAGGTGGGGATGATCTTCTCGTCGTGTGTGACAACGATGATGGCTGTCTGTGCCTGTTGGGCCATGTGGTTCAGGATGCGCATCACCCCGAGCGCGCGTTCGCTGTCCAGCGGGGCAGTGGGCTCGTCGGCCAGTATCACCGGTGGGCGGTTGGCCAGTGCCCGGGCGATGGACACGCGTTGCTGCTCGCCGCCCGAAAGTTGCGATGGTTGGGCTTTGGCGCGGTGTTGCACGTCCAGGGCGGTCAGCAGCTCCAGGGCGCGCTCGCGGGCCCGGGCGTTGGGCCGGCCGGCCAGCATGGGTAGCAGGGCGACGTTGTCAAGCACATCGAGAAACGGAATCAGATAAGGCGCCTGGAAAACAAAGCCGATGCGGTCGCGCCGCAGGGTGCGCAGGTCGCGCACCTTCCATCCGTCGTCATAAATGACGTCCTGGCCCAGCGTCATGCGCCCGGATGTGGGCTCGATGATGGCGCCCAGGCATTTCAGCAGCGTGCTCTTGCCCGAGCCGGAAGGGCCGACCAGGCCGACCACCTCGCCGGGACTGACCTGCAGGTTGACGTTCTTGAGCGCCTCGACGGCGGTGTCGCCCGCGCCGTAGACCTTGCGCAGACCTTCAATCAGGATGCCGCCGTTGCCCGGCGCGATGCCAGGCGCCGCAGGTTGCGCAACGTGCGGGGTCATGGTGGTGGAGTGAGCTTGCATGGCATTCATCCAATCGCCGCGGCCGGGTCGACCTTGAGCGCGGTGCGTATCGCCAGTGTGCTGGCCAGTGCACAAATCACCAGGGTGGCGATCAGGCCGGTGAAGGCGTCCTGCGTGAGCAGCAGTACAAATTTGGGAAACACCGGTGCCCATATCGTGGCGGCCACCTTTCCGACAACGAAGCCAATCAGGCCCAGGCCCAGCGACTGCTGCAGGATCATGCTGGCAATGGTGATATTGCGCGTGCCGATCAGCTTGAGCACTGCGATCTCGCGGATCTTGCCCAGCGTCATGGTGTAGATGATGAAGGCAACGATGGCTGCGCTGACAATTGCCAGAATCACCAGAAACATGCCAATCTGCTTGGCCGAGGTGGCAATCAGCTTGGCGACCAGAATCTCCTCCATGCCCGCGCGGGTGAACACTTCCAGGTGCTTCCAGCGGCGAATGGGCTCTGCCACCTGGTCTGGCCCGAAACCCGGTTGCAGCTGCACCAGTACCGCGTTGACGCTGTGGCTGCTGCTTTGCAGCGCCTGCACGGCATCCAGGAGGCCCGGCACACCAGGACGGTTGAAGGCGGGGTTTGCGGCCGTGCGGGTGCGGTCGTTCAAAATGGCATCGTTATCTTTCAGGAATTGCGCTTCCTGGGCATCTTTGAGTGCAATGAAGACCATCGGATCACCACCCGACGACACCATGCGCTGGGTCAGGCCCACTATGGTGTAGTCGTGGCGGCGGATGCGGATGCGCTCCCCTAGCGCAAAGCCGGTCTTGACGTCGGCCACCGCTTCGTAGTGGCCGCGCGTGATCTGGCGTCCGCCAACCAGATAACCCGGCTCGCCGGACTGACCGCTCTCGATGCCGACCACCATGGCTCGGGTGTCGGAGCCATCCGCGCCTTGCACCTGCATCGTGAAGTAGGTGACATTGGCGGCCTGCGCAACGCCGGGCATGCCGCGCACGCTGCGCACCACGTCGTCCTTGATGCTGGACGACTCGGCATAGGGACCCTGCGTATCCTTCTGTACCACCCACAGGTCGGCGCCACTGTTGTTGAGCAGGGCATGGGCGTCGTCCACCATGCCACGGTAGACCCCGGCCATCGTCAGCGTGACGCCAATCAGCAGGCCCAGACCGATGCCGGTGAGCACAAACTTGCTCCAGCTGTGCGCAATGTCGCGCCCTGCCAGGCTGATCATGGCGTACTGCCTGTTCTTGCGCTGGCTGCATTGCCGCCACTGCCGCCTTTGACCAATGCGTCCACTGTCTGCACGCGAGCGCCTTCGGTCAATGCCTTCTGGCTGTAGACCACGACCGAATCACCGGCTTTCAAGCCATCAAGCACTTGCACCCGTCCATCGAGGCTGCTGGTACCCAGTTGCACGGGAGTGAACGTCGGTTTGCCCTCAGACAGTCGCCACACCCCGGTCTGCCCCTGCAGGCGCTGGATGCTGGCGTTGGGCAGCAGCAGGGCTGAAGCGGTTTCAGGGAGTTGCAATTCGACTTCCGCAAGTTCACCGATGGAAGCGCGCACGGTTCCAGTGGCAGCGGGCGCGCCGGCAAAGGCGATCTGCGCGATGCGCTCTTCGGTTACCGCATCTGCCAGCATTTCCACCCGGGCTACTTGGCCCTGGAATGGCGTTCGGGGTTGTGAGCGCAGGGCAATGGTGGCTGTCAGGCCAGGCGCGAGTCCGTTTGAGCGGCCCTGGTCCACGCGCATGCGCACCCACAGACTGGCGGGATCGATGAGGCGCAGCACGGGTTGCCCTGCTACCACCGTACTACCGGCTTCAGCATCGCGGGTTGTGACCACGCCGTCCGCCGGGGCAAAAAGGCGCACATTGCCGCGCTGCTGCTGCAAGGCGGCGCGTTCGGCCTTTTGTCGGATGATGTCTTGCGCCGTACCGCTCAGATTGGCTTGTGCGGCTTGCAAGGCGGCGTCGGCCGAGGCCTTTTCCTGCAGTCGGCTCTCCAGTGCGCCGGGGCTGATGAAGTTTTGCGCGGCCAGGTCCTGGTTCCGCTTGGCGTTCAGCGCCGCCAGATCGCGCCGTGCTGTAGCGTCAGCCACCTGGGCCTGGGCAGCGGTGTGGATGCTGCTGGCGCGGGCCAGTGCGGCGTCCAGTGCAACGAGACGCTGGTCCAGGTCTACCGGGTCCATTTCGGCCAGCAGTTGACCGACTTTCACCGTGTCACCCACGTCGACTCGCACACTGAGTACACGCCCGGCCACGGTAGGTCCGACCATCCAGTTGCGCCGGGCTTCCACCGTTCCGATACCAAAGATGGCGGGGCTCAGTCTGCCCTCTTGAACGGAGGTAACCGTTACCTTAATGGGAGCCAGCGGACCGGTGCGCAGTGCGACAAACGCCAGTGCGCCGACCAGCGCAACGGCCAAAGCGCCAATGCCCAGGCGGCGCAGCAACAGAGGGGATGGGTTCATGGCTTGCTTTCTGCGGGAAGTGCGGACTTCTCCGCAATGTGTTGGAGGGCTTCCTGCGTGGCAATGCCGCGCAGGTAAATGACAAATACGCCGGGGGCGTGAACGGCCATCGTCTGAATCTGGCCGCTGAACAGCGCTTGCATGACAAGGCCTTGCACAGCACCCAGAAATAGTGCGGACGCAGCCTGTAAATCCGTTCCCTTCCGGAGTTGGTTTTGCGCTTGCGCGCGCTGCAATTGGGCCATCACCAACATGCGGTACTGTTGCATGAGGTCACGTACCCGGTCCTTGAGCGGCGTGTCAACTGCGTGTTGCAGCTCCTGAAAAATCACCCGCGGAACGCCAGGGTGGGCGATCAGGAATTCCACATGGGCGGAAAAAATGGCTTGCAGCGCGTCAAGGGGTGGCGGTAAGCGCCCTGCAACTTCAGCAGAGGCACTTTGTCCCGGAAGTGATTCCCAGCAGTTGTTGTTCGACCCATTGGCTGCGTCCCGAAGCCGCGACAGCATGGTTTTGGCCGTCCAGTCCAGAACCGCCAGCCAGATGGCTTCCTTGCTTTCAAAGTGCCGGAAGACTGCGCCTTGAGTGATGCCAACCGCACGCGCCAGATCGGCGGTGGTGATGTCGGTCGGATTGCCCTGTGCGGCCAACTGCAGCGCAGCGGCCATCAGTCCAGCCTGGCGGACTACAGTGGCTTGTTTGGGCGCCTTGCTTGCCAATTCCATGGGTAGTGAAGTAATTGATTAATTACTTGTAGTGTAAGTGCTTTCCCTATGCGTGCGAAATACCCATGCGACCCCGTAAGCACGCATGTAATTTCCCGTGACACAATTACCTCGGCGTATAAATGCCCGGTTCCAACCTGAAGCGATGCTTGCTACCCATGATCCCTATCAAAACTGAATCTGCCTGGAAGGGCACGTCTGATTGCCGAGCCTGTGGCATTCGGGAAATGGTGCTGTTTGCCGATCTGAACGAGGAAGACTTCAAGATGATCCACGCCCCGGTGGATGATCTGGAGTTTGCCCTGGGGACCGCACTGTTTCACGAGGGCGAATCGGCGTTGGGCATATTCACCTTGCGCAAGGGCATTCTCAAGTTGGTACGCAACACGCCGGATGGACGTCAGCGCATTGTGCGGGTATTGCGTCCCGGTGACGTGGCAGGGCTTTCTGCGCTGGCCAATGCGCGGTACGACTGTGATGCTGTTGCCTTGACCGATGTTTCGGTGTGCCGGGTTCCTCTGGCTGTGATTCACACGTTGCAGGCACAGTCACCGCGCTTGCATCAGAAACTGATGGAAAAATGGTCGGGTGCGCTCAAAAACGCGGACGACTGGGTGGTGGACATCAACTTCGGCAGTGCGCGCAACCGGGTGAGCAACTTTGTGCTCAAGATGCGAGACGACGTGGATCAAAGTCTCGTCACCCTGTTTGCAAGGGAAGATATGGGCGCGATGATGGATCTGAAAATGGAAACCGTCAGTCGCGAGATCAGCGCGCTGGTGCGCGAAGGCGTCCTGGAACCCCAGGATAAACACGGCCGCCTTTACCGCATCGTGCGGCTGGATGCATTGAAAGCGACCGTTTAACCAGTCGCTTTGGCGGGCAGTTTATCGGCCTGCTTTTGCAGCGGCAGCCGCATCTTCAGCCATCTTGCGCTTGAAGAACCGCCAGAAAAAGACACCCATACCCAGCATGAAGATGATGCCGCTGATGCTCATCAGACCGTAGTCTGTGCCAAACAGGTCAGAAACTAATTTCATGGAAGATCCTCCGGTAAAGAATGCCGAGAGTGTGCGCGTGCATGCCACGTTGCGCCTTGATATAAGTCATACTGAAGCCTCGGACGCGGGCTTGAGGGCTTCAAGCCTGGCCTTGAGAAACCCCCCGGTTCCGTAGCGGGTTACCCGGCTGTAGAAGCGGTCGGTCAATCGTTTGACCATGGCGGAATAGTCATCGATGAGTGGCGGCAGGATGCTGCAACTGTCGTAATTCACAACGACGGCAACGCGGTGCCCCAAGGGTTCCAGAAGGGCAGTGAGGTGCTGCTCGATGTTGACAATGTCTTCTGGCTCGTCGACCGCAAGCCCTTCGAAATTGATGAAAAGCAGTTTGTGGTCGAGGTCCAGTTCGCAACGCTCAGTCAGTGGTGTTGCCAACAACCGCTCTCGCAAGCCAACCGGTTCCTCACCAAACAGTGATATTTCCATAAGGCGAAGGTTTTCGCTGATGGATGGCATGAAGTCCATATGGGCAAGTATGTCGCGCTCCAGGTCAACACCGGGCGCGATCTCGATCAACTCCAGGCAGCCTTGGTCTCCATCGGGCTTGAGCTGGAACACGCAGCGTTCGGTGACATACAGCACACGCTGATTGCGCTTGCATGCTTCGCGACCACTGAATGTGCGGTGTTCAACCGCTCGGACAAATTTGCGGGTGGAACCTTCGCTTTTGATTTGCAGGCGGCCACCCTGAAGGGTCACATGAAGCCCTCCCGCAGTGAATGTTCCAACCATGACAACCGTCTTTGCATTTTGACTGATGTTGATAAAACCGCCTGCACCCGCCAAACGCGGGCCGAATCTGCTGACATTGAGATTGCCCTGCGCATCAGCCTGTGCCAAGCCCAGAACGGCAATGTCGAGACCACCACCGTCATAAAAGTCGAACTGGTTTGGCTGATCGATGATCGCCTGCGCGTTGACGGCTGCACCAAAACTCATGCCACTGGCCGGTATGCCTCCAATCACACCGGGCTCTGCGGTCAGTGTTACAAGGTCGATAATCCTCTCCTCAGCGGCCACGCTGGCCACACCTTCAGGCATTCCGATGCCCAGATTGACCACACAGTTGGGTCGCAACTCCAACGCCGCGCGGCGGGCAATGACCTTGCGTTCACACAATGGCATGGGATGCAAAGAGTCCTGCGGAACACGGATCTCACCGGAATAGGCCGGGTTGTATTGCTCGGAAAAAGTCTGCATGTGGTGCGCGGGCTCCGTGGCCAACACAACGGCATCCACGAGAACGCCGGGAACCTTGACCATGCGAGGATGAAGGGTTCCGCGTTCGGCAATCCGTTCGACCTGTGCAATGACAATGCCCCCGGAATTGCGTGCCGCCATTGCGATGGCCAAAGCCTCCAGGGTCAGAGCCTCCCGCTCCATGGTCAGATTGCCATCGGGGTCCGCCGTTGTCGCGCGAATGATCCCTACCGAGATGGGGAAGGTCTTGTAGAACAGGTACTCCTTCTCATCGATCAGCATGAGGCGCACCAGATCTTCTGTCGTGCGCGAATTGATTTTTCCGCCACCCCACCGAGGGTCAACGAAGGTGTCGAGTCCCACATGTGTCAGCGTTCCGGGTTTGCGCGCAGCGATGTCGCGAAACAAGTGGGCAATGACTCCCTGGGGCAGGTTGTAGGCCTCGATTTCGTTTTCAATGGCTAACTTCTGCAATGCCGGCACCAGCCCCCAATGTCCTCCAACGACCCGTTTGACCATTCCGGGATGACCCAGATGATTGAGTCCCCGCGTAGCGCCATCGCCCTGGCCTGCGGCATAGACCAGAGTGAGATTTCGTGGCGATCCGGTTCCTGTTTCTTCCTGCAGATCCAGAAAGCGCTTTTCAATGGCCACGGCCACCGTCTCTGCAAAGCCAATGCCGACAAATCCGCCGGTGGCAACGGTGTCGCCGTCATGGATGAGTCGGACCGCTTCGGCGGCACTCACAACCTTGTTGCGCAGCGCGCCGTGCGGCGCGCTTTCAGTGAAATGGGTATGCATCGTGAACTCCTTGATGGGCGGTCAAGGTCCAGATGCTAACGACTGGGGACTACGTAGTTTCCCTTGGTTGCCCTGGACGGGAAGCAGCAGCCTCCTCGGATGTCTCATGGGCACTACGGGGTTTGTCGCCGTGTGATACCGGGTAACTGTCAGCCACGTAGGCCGGACCCTTCATGATCATGACGATGACACACCCTATAGCCACTGTTATGACCATGGTCCAATGAAATATCAGCACCGCCCAGACGAAATAGTCCGCCAACTGGAGCCATCTGTCCTGCGCCGCACTGGCTGGCGTCTCCGCAAAAAAATGCATCGCCAGCAAACACAACAGCGGCAAAACGGTACCAACGAGTCCGATCAGGGGGAGTTTTTTCCAAAGTTTCCACTCCAGCCCGCTCGCAGAGCGCACACTTTCAGGGATTTTCTGCAGCCAGTTCATTGGAGTGCTTTTCTGGACAGGCAAGTAGTATTCATAACGTGATGTTCGCAACTGCCGGTGACTTTGTATCAAACACCATCATTCTTGCAGTGCAACAACCAGCTTGGTATGAATGTCACCAAAGCTTCCATTGCTCATGCACAGAACATGGTCACCGGGGCGAATTTCCTTCACAATTTGCCGAACTGTGTCGTCCACGCTGTGGGAAACGCAAGCCCGATTTCCCATGCTTGCCAACGCTTCAGCGGCATCCCAGTCCAGTCCGCCTGCATGGCAAAAAGCCAGGTCTGCTTCCTCCAGACTCCAGGGTAACTGAGACTTCATCGAACCCAGTTTCATGGTGTTGCTGCGCGGCTCGAATACGGCCAATATGCGGGCGCTACCGACAAGGCGTCGAAGGCCATTGATGGTGGTGCGAATGGCCGTCGGATGGTGGGCAAAGTCGTCGTAAATTGTGACAGGCGATGCGGTTGAACCAATACCCGGCGGCATCTTCAAGGTGACACGGTCGCGAACCTCCATGCGGCGTCGCACACTCTCAAACTGTCCCAAAGCGCGCGCCGCGATCTCGGGTAAAACGCCAACGTGTTCAGCCGCAGCAATCGCCGCAAGTGCATTGAGCTGGTTGTGCACGCCAGATACAGGCCAATCCACCCGTGCTACCAACCTGCCAGCCTGGAGTACCCCAAACGCGCCGGGTTCTCCGTCTGCCTGAAAATCGCTGACCGCACTTCCGAACGTGCGCACCCCACTCCAGCAACCCTGGTTCAAGACACGCGCAAGACTCTCTTCGAGCCCATTGACAACGATGCGTCCGGCGCCTGGAATGGTGCGAACGAGGTGGTGGAACTGCCGCTCTATGGCCGCCAGATTGTCAAAAATATCTGCATGGTCAAACTCCAGATTGTTCAGAATCACGGTTCGCGGGCGGTAGTGAACGAATTTGCTGCGCTTGTCAAAGAACGCGGTGTCGTATTCATCGGCCTCTATCACGAAAAAATCGCCTGTTCCCAAGCGCGCAGAAACCCCGAAGTTGAGCGGCACCCCCCCCACCAGAAAACCGGGTTGAAATCCAGCGCTTTCCAGAATCCACGTCAGCATGGCAGTTGTTGTGGTCTTTCCGTGGGTGCCGGCAACCGCCATGACATGGCGTCCCTGCAGGACATGCTCGGCCAACCACTGCGGACCACTGGTGTAACGCAACCCCGAATCCAGAATGGCTTCCATCAGCGGGAACTTGGCATTGCCGGCGGCATTGCGGGCTCGGCTCACCACGTTTCCAACTACGAAGATATCTGGTTTCAGAGCCATCTGGTCGGCACCAAATCCTTCAATCAGATCGATGCCCAATGCGCGCAACTGGTTGCTCATTGGCGGATACACGCCTGTGTCGCAACCCGTGACCCGATGCCCCGCTTCGCGGGCCAGCGCCGCCAGACCACCCATAAAGGTGCCGCAAATGCCGAGTATGTGAATGTGCATTCGTCTATTCTACGGGGCATCTTGGTGCCAAACAGGTGCTTTACCCTCGGTTTATGAGGGTGAATAGCTATCAAAAATAGAGCAAGTTGCGGCAACACGGCCATCTCTGAAACGATGAAGCCTGCCGGTGCAAAATGGCGCAATGAATAATCTGAAGCAGGAGATAGCGGCTGTCGCTGCGCGCATGGTGGTCGAAGAAGGTCTTGAATTTGGTGCCGCCAAACGGCGGGCACTAAAGCAAATGGGCTTGCCGCCACGAACACCGCTTCCCGACAACGACCAGATCGAGCGGGAGGTAACGGACTATGTTGCGATCTTTTGCGCGGAGACGCAACCCGTTGAGTTAAGGGCATTGAGGGAATTGGCCCTGGAGTGGATGCGGCGACTGGAGTCCTTTCGCCCGCACATTGCCGGGGCGGTTTGGCGCGGGACGGCAACGCGCAATTCCGACATTTATTTACAGTTGTTTTGTGATGACACCAAATCAGCTGAAATCACGCTAATTGACATGAAAATATCCTACGAGACACGCACGGTGACGGGTTTTCGTGGTGATGGTGTGGATGCATTGAGCGTGCACGCCTACTGCAAACCCATTGATGCGCATGTGGGGCTGCACTTGCTGATCCATGACTTTGATGATTTGCGCGGTGCGCTGCGTGCAGATTCTGGCGGTCGACGGCAGCGTGGGGATATCGCGTCCTTGAGCGGATTGCTGCATGATGGTGTCCATGACTGATATTCACACGGATCCGGGTCAGCCGGGCGCCACACCGCCAGAGACATTTCCAGTGTCCTCAAGACGGAATTGGCTTTTGGGAGCGACAGCCGTAACCGCTGCGACCGTAGGAGCCGGATTCGCCTGGTGGAAACTGCCTTCGGTGGCGGCGCCTGTTGCGCCTCCCCCGATAGATGGCTTTTGGTCTTTGCAATGGGATACGCCGCACGGCAATCGCCTTGCGATGGAGTCCTTTCGGGGCAGGCCGGTACTGATAAATTTCTGGGCGACGTGGTGTGCGCCATGTATCGAGGAACTGCCTCTAATTAACGACTTTTACCGTCAAAATAAAGTGAATGGATGGCAAGTTCTTGCGTTGGCTGTGGATAAGATGACGTCGGTGCAGTCATTCCTTCAAAAAATGCCGCTTGAATTTCCGGTTGCTGTGGCGGGAATGTCGGGCAGTGAGTTGGCTCGTGGTTTGGGAAATCTTGCGGGTGGGCTGCCGTTCTCGGTTGTTCTGAGCGCGGAAGGCGCGGTCGTTCACCGAAAGTTGGGGCGCCTGACGCCGGACGATCTAGCGGCGTGGCTTCGACTAAAATAGTGCTCAAGGCAGGAAATGGTCGGTGGTTCACTACGAAATGGGTTTGTCTTTTCTCTAAAGTTAGGTGAATTTATCGACTGATGTGGGTGTTATATATAAAAAATATCAGCAAATAGTAAATTTGCTGTAGATTCGCCCCTGTTACTTTACGGCTCTTGGAGACACCATGGATTTACGCAAACTCAAAACCCTGATCGATCTGGTTTCGGATTCCAATGTCTCGGAACTCGAGATCACTGAAGCGGAAGGGAAGGTACGAATCGTCAAGGGTGGTGGTGCTGTGTACGCCCCCTTACCAGTACACGCCGCGGCTGCTGCGGCACCGGCCCCCGCGGCGGTTGTTTCTGCTCCTTTGGCCGTTGCGCCTGCCGAGGTTGTCGAGGTCGGGCACACGGTCAAGTCACCCATGGTGGGCACGTTCTATCGCTCGGCGTCGCCTGGCGCCAAGACTTTTGTCGAGATTGGCACTGTTGTGAAAGAAGGCGAGACGATCTGCATCATTGAAGCCATGAAAATACTCAATGAAATTGAGGCCGACAAGGCAGGAACAATCGCCCGAATACTGTGCGACAACGGGCAGGCGGTTGAGTATGGCCAGCCTTTGTTCGTCATTGAATAGGCCGCCCAAGGCACACCCATGTTCAAAAAAATCCTGATTGCCAATCGTGGCGAGATTGCGCTGAGAATCCAGCGTGCCTGCCGTGAATTGGGCGTCAAAGCGGTTATGGTTTATTCAGAGGCCGACCGGGACGCCAAATACATCAAACTCGCAGACGAGGCTGTTTGTATTGGTCCGGCGCCTTCGGCGCTGAGCTACCTTAATGTGCCGGCAATCATTTCCGCGGCGGAAGTGACTGATGCCGAAGCGATCCACCCCGGTTACGGTTTCTTGAGCGAGAACGCGGATTTTGCCGAGCGGGTCGAAAAAAGCGGCTTTCAGTTCATTGGCCCGACTCCTGAGTCTATTCGCATCATGGGCGACAAGGTCTCGGCCAAACAGGCCATGATTCGCGCTGGCGTACCCTGTGTGCCAGGCTCCGAAGGCGAGTTGCCCGATGATCCCGCGCTGATCCGGCGAATGGCCAAGGCAGTCGGCTATCCGGTCATCATCAAGGCAGCCGGTGGTGGTGGTGGGCGCGGAATGCGTGTCGTGCATACTGAAGCGGCATTGATCAATGCGGTTGCCATGACCAAAGCAGAGGCTGGTGCTGCTTTTGGCAACCCGGCGGTTTACATGGAGAAGTTTCTCCAGAATCCCCGCCATATCGAGATCCAGATTTTGGCGGACAAGCACCGCAATGCCGTTTACCTGGGCGAGCGTGATTGCTCCATGCAACGACGCCACCAGAAGATTCTCGAAGAGGCTCCGGCGCCAGGCATCAACCGTAAGTTGATTGAGCGCATTGGAGAGCGGTGCGTTGCAGCTTGCAAGAAAATTGGCTACCGCGGGGCTGGAACTTTTGAGTTCCTGTACGAAGACGGTGAGTTTTACTTCATTGAGATGAATACCAGAGTTCAGGTAGAGCATCCCGTGACCGAGTTGATAACCGGCGTTGATATTGTGCGCACACAGATCATGGTAGCAGCCGGCGAGAAATTGCCATTTACCCAACGGCAAATTGAAGTTCGTGGTCATGCCATTGAGTGCCGCGTGAATGCGGAAGATCCCTACAAGTTCACGCCATCTCCCGGTCGTGTCACAACTTGGCACGCGCCGGGCGGGCCTGGTGTTCGCGTTGACTCGCATGTGTACACGAACTATTTTGTCCCGCCGAATTATGACTCGATGGTTGGAAAGATCATTGTGCATGGCGACACCCGTGAGCAGGCCATGGCGCGGATGCGTACTGCATTGGCAGAAACGGTTGTCGAAGGTATCAATACGAACATTCCCCTGCACCGTGAATTGATGGTGGACGCCAAGTTCATGATCGGTGGAACCAATATCCACTACCTTGAGCAGTGGCTGGATGAGCGCAGGCGCTAGTCGATGGCACTGTTCGAACTGAGCCTGATGTGTCCTGAGGAACAGGTCGAGCATCTCAGCGAAGTACTGGATGCGCTGGATGCCTTGAGCGTCAGCGTAGAAGATGCGGATGCGCAAACTGACGCAGAACATGCATTGTTTGGTGAGCCTGGCATGCCTGCGCCCAAAGGTGGTTGGCAGCGGTCACGCGTCACGGCGTTGTTTACGGATGAAGCAGTCGCGCAGGAGGCTGCGGTGTTGCTGCAAGCACAGGATTTTTTTTCAGCCTGCAAAATCCTGGGAATGTCCGAAGTTCCCGATCACGACTGGGTGCGGCTGACGCAATCCCAGTTTGCTCCGGTTGAGATTTCCTCCGAATTCTGGATTGTGCCGACTTGGCATGAGCCACCTGCGCAGGCAAGGCAGGTTATTCGACTGGATCCCGGCTTGGCATTTGGAACAGGCACGCATCCCACCACGCGCATGTGTTTGCGCTGGATTGCCAGGTTCCCGCAACGGGGGCGGGTGCTCGACTACGGATGTGGCTCCGGCATTTTGGCCATTGGCGCAGCAAAGTTCGGTGCGTCAGAGGTCGTCGCTGTTGACATTGATACGGCGGCCGTCGAGTCGACCCGGCTGAATGCTGCTGCCAACGCAGTGACGTTGTATGCTGGACTACCGGATGTAGCCATCGGTTCTTTTCAGGTGGTGCTGGCCAATATTCTGGCGACCCCACTCAAGATTCTGGCCCCTTTGTTGTGTGCGCATGTAGCTCCGGCAGGGCAACTGGTCTTGGCCGGCATTTTGGAGCGTCAGGCGGATGAACTGATTGCCGCCTATGCACCACATTGCCGTTTGACGATTGCCGATCGAGAGGATGGCTGGATCCTGATGACCGCTACGTTGTGACAGGGAAGATCGGGTCTCTACAATGCTGCGCTGATGAGCCTGATAACACAATGCCCCGCTTGCGCCACGATGTTCAGGGTCGTGCCCGACCAGTTGCGGGTATCGGACGGATGGGTGCGTTGCGGCCAATGTAGTGAGGTTTTTGATGCCAACGCCAATCTGCAGTCTCCTACGCCGCCGCCTGCAGTCACTGTAGCTGCTGCAGTCGACGATCAGCAAAGCCCCACCCCTTCGCTGGTTGAACAGCCCCCGATAGTGTTGGAGGAAAGCACAGCTGCTCAAGCGGTCGAAGCCATTGAGCCTGCGGTGGACCCTTTTCTCACTGTCAATCCGCATGCACTGCATTTGGACCCCAGCGAGAGTCCTGTTTTGGATGCAGTTCCCATTTTTCCGGGAACTGCCGTTGTGGAGATGGCAAAGCCCGAGGATGAACTGGCCGCAACTGAAGTCAGGACCTTTGAAGAAGTACGTCCGTCTTTTGTAAAGCCGGTTCAATCACCTTCGGTTTGGGGCAAACGATCGGTTCAAGCGGCGGTGATTTTGCTGTGTTTGCTACTCAGTTTTCTGTTGGTATTGCAGTTGGCGCTGCATGAGCGTGACCGGATTGCTGTAGTGGCACCGGCTACAAGGCCGCTGCTCGAATCATTATGTGCTGTCGCAGGATGTGCGGTCGCGCCATTCAGACAAATTGAATCGGTGGTAATTGACAGTTCTTCCTTCACGAAAGTCCGCGTTGATGTGTATCAGTTGAGTTTTTCTTTGAAGAACATGGCGCATACGGCGGTTGCGACCCCCGCCATGGAGCTGACATTAATCGACATGCAGGAGAAGCCTGTGATTCGACGTGTGTTTTTGCCAGGTGATTTCGGCGATGGGAATCCCGAAATGGTTCCCGGAGGCGAGTTGAATGCTTCGTTGATGCTGGCACTCAAGCATTCTGGAAACACTGAAAAAATATCAGGTTACCGATTGCTGTCTTTTTACCCCTGATGAAAAAAGCCCGGTACCTGTCGGTCCCGGGCCTTGAACTGTGTCAACGTGCCTTTAAGGCTTGCTTGAAGTCGGGAAAGGCCATGCCGCCTGGGGGTTAAGTGTCGTCTGGGCAGCAGGTGCAGCAGCGGTCTGGGCAGCAGCAGCGGGTGCTTTCGCGGCTTTCTTCGCAGCCGGCTTCTTGGCTGCTTTTTTGGCTACCGGCTTTTTGGCTACGGCTACTTTCTTGGCGGCGGCTTTCTTGGCCGGAGCAGCCTTTTTGGCCGGAGCCGCCTTCTTAGCGGCTACTTTTTTCGCGGGAGCAGCGGCTTTCGCTGGCGCAGCCTTTTTGGCGGGCGCTGCTTTCTTTGCAGCTACTTTTTTCGCAGGTGCGGCCTTTTTAGCAGGAGCAGCCTTTTTCGCGGGTGCCGCTACTTTTGTTGGCGCAGCCTTTTTTGCCGGGGCTGCTTTTTTAGCAGCTACTTTCTTTGCTGGCGCAGCGGTTTTTGCAGGCGCAGCTTTCTTTGCGGGAGCGGCCTTCTTTGCGGCCGGTTTTTTTGCAGTTGCCATGATTTTCTCCTTGATCAATTTACAAAGAGCACTTCAAGCCCGTTGGTCGGTCCGAAGCGACTCATGCGGTTGGGCAGGTTCCCAGCGACATGAATGGGGTGACATCCGAAAACAAACTTCCTGGAATGAAGTGAGTGCTCGGATGAAATGGGTTGGGGCATAGCTTTCGTTAGTCCCAGGAAAGTGAGCCACCGGATTGATATTCAATGACTCGAGTTTCGAAGAAGTTGCGCTCCTTCTTGAGGTCGATCATTTCGCTCATCCATGGGAAGGGATTCTCTTCGTTGGGGAACAACGCTTCCAGTCCAATCTGAGTTGCCCGCCGGTTTGCGATGTAGCGCAGATAGCCTTTAAACATGGATGCATTCATGCCCAATACACCGCGCGGCATGGTGTCTTCAGCGTAGCGGTACTCCAATTCGACAGCCTTTTCAAAAAGCCCCTTGATCTCCGTCCTGAAGTCTGCCGTCCACAAACCGGGGTTCTCCAGTTTCAACTGGTTGATCAGGTCGATGCCAAAATTGCAATGCATGGACTCGTCACGCAGGATGTATTGGTATTGTTCCGCTGCACCAGTCATCTTGTTCTGACGCCCCAAGGCCAGGATCTGCGTAAAGCCAACGTAGAAAAAAAGTCCCTCCATCAGGCAGGCAAAAACAATCAGGGACTTGAGCAGTGTCTGGTCAGCCTCCGGTGTGCCTGTATGAAAATGGGGGTCCATGATCGCCTCAATAAAGGGAATCAGGAACTGGTCCTTGTCACGAATGGACTGAACTTCGTTGTATGCGTTGAAAATTTCGCTCTCATCAAGGCCCAAGGATTCGACGATGTACTGGTAGGCGTGGGTGTGAATCGCTTCTTCAAACGCCTGGCGCAGCATAAACTGCCGACACTCAGGCGCTGTGATGTGCCGGTATGTACCCAGAACGATGTTGTTGGCCGCCAGCGAGTCTGCGGTTACAAAAAAACCAAGATTGCGCTTGATGATCCTGCGCTCGTCTTCGGTCAGTCCGTTCGGGTCTTTCCACAAAGCGATGTCGCGTGTCATGTTGACTTCCTGCGGCATCCAGTGATTGGCGCAGCTGGCCAGATACTTTTCCCACGCCCATTTGTACTTGAACGGTACCAGCTGATTGACATCAGTCTTTCCATTGATGATGCGCTTGTCCTCCGCCTTCATGCGAAGCGGGATACTGGTATTCGGGGAGGTGGTTTGCGCCCGCTCGACTGCCAACTTGTTTGACGGTGTGAGCGCAAAATTCGATAACGATGTGGGCTTGACTTCTTCGTCCCAGGTCAACATAAATATTTCCAATCAGCGGATTATGGAAGCAGTGAATTGAAATGAAAAGTAATCATGCATTTCACTGCCGCTTTGTGTTGTTCAATTGCATCGACTTGGAGTTCAATGCGCACTTTTTCTACTACTGGCATGACTCGCAAGTCGGATCGTCAACACCACAGAACTTGATATCGGTTGCTGCGTGGGTGGCCATTTCCATTTGCATTTGCGCCGCGGCGGCAGCAGCTTCCAATGCACTGGATGGCCGTGTGGATCCCTTGGCGTCATTGCCTGATGAAACCGCATTCATCTTTCCTGCCGCGACAGTCGATTTTTCGGCATGCGTCGCGGACATGGTGCGCAGGTAGTACGTTGTTTTCAGTCCGCGCAACCACGCCAGTTTGTAGGTCTCGTCTAGCTTTTTGCCAGATGCGCCGGCCATGTAAATATTGAGCGACTGGGCTTGATCAATCCACTTTTGCCGCCGTGCGGCTGCTTCGACAAGCCAGTTCGTCTCTACTTCAAAAGCGGTGGCGTATAACTGCTTCACATCCTGCGGCACACGGTCAATCGGGCCCAGTGAACCGTCAAAATGCTTGAGGTCCATCACCATCACATCGTCCCAGAGCCCCAGCCGTTTCAGGTCTTTCACCAGGTAGCCATTGATCACCGTAAATTCGCCTGACAGGTTGGACTTTACCGACAGGTTGCCGAAGCTGGGTTCAATGGAAGCGTCAACACCAATGATGTTGGAAATAGTTGCTGTTGGCGCAATGGCAACGCAGTTGGAATTGCGCATGCCATCGACCGAAATCTTCTTGCGCAGCGCTTCCCAGTCCAAGGTTGCTGAGCGATCAACTTCGACATAGCCGCCTCGCGCATCTGCCAAAAGGTTGAGGGTATCGTGCGGCAGAATGCCCTGGTCCCATAGGGAGCCGCGGAAGCTCGAATACTTTCCACGTTCTCTGGCGAGTTCTGTGGAGGCCCAATAGGCGTAGTAACTTATCGCTTCCATGGACTGGTCAGCAAACTGGACTGCCGTATCGCTTGCATAAGGAATGCGGAGTTCGTACAGACTGTCCTGAAATCCCATGACGCCCAACCCGACCGGTCGGTGGCGCAGGTTGGAATCACGTGCCTTCTTGACCGCGTAGTAGTTGATGTCAATCACATTGTCCAGCATGCGCATCGCGGTTGAAATCGTGCGCTGGAGTTTCGCGTGGTCGAGTGATCCGTTCAGCAGGTGTTGACGCAAATTGACCGAGCCCAGGTTGCAGACCGCGGTTTCCGTGTCGGATGTATTGAGCGTGATTTCCGTACACAGGTTGCTGGAATGCACGACACCTGCATGTTGTTGGGGCGAGCGTACGTTGCATGCGTCCTTAAATGTGATCCAGGGGTGACCGGTCTCAAACAGCATTGTCAGCATCTTGCGCCACAAATCACTGGCTTGAACCGTGCGGGCCGGCGTGATTTCGCCGCGCGCAGCCTTCTCCTCATAGACAACGTAGGCCTTTTCAAAGGCGGCCCCAAACAGGTCATGGAGGTCGGGCACATCGGAAGGGGAGAAAAGGGTCCAACTGCCCTTTTCCATGACACGGCGCATAAACAGATCCGGAATCCAGTTTGCCGTGTTCATATCGTGTGTTCGGCGGCGATCGTCACCTGTGTTCTTACGTAGCTCTAGAAACTCCTCGATATCCAGATGCCATGTCTCCAGATAGGTGCACACTGCGCCCTTGCGCTTGCCGCCCTGGTTGACGGCCACGGCGGTGTCGTTCACTACCTTGAGGAAAGGGACCACACCCTGGGATTCACCATTGGTGCCCTTGATGTGCGAGCCCAGTGCCCTGACACGGGTCCAGTCATTGCCCAAGCCACCGGCGAACTTGGAAAGGAGCGCGTTCTCCTTGATGGACTCATAGATGCCATCCAGGTCGTCCGGAACGGTCGTCAGGTAGCACGATGACAGTTGCGAGCGGCGTGTGCCGCTGTTGAACAATGTGGGTGTGCTGGACATGAAGTCGAAGCGGGAAAGCACCTCATAAAACTCGATGGCGCGGGCTTCACGATCGATTTCATTGAGTGCCAGTCCCATGGCCACGCGCATGAAAAAGGCTTGTGGAAGCTCAATGCGGGTCTTGCCAATGTGAAGGAAATAGCGGTCATACAGCGTTTGCAAACCCAAATAATCGAACTGATGGTCACGCTCGGCTTTCAGCGCAGATGCCAGTCGTTGAAGGTCAAACTGCATCAGCCGCTCATCGAGCAACTCCGCACTCACCCCGCGCTTGATAAACCCGGGGAAGTACACCCGGTATGCTTCGGACATATCGCCCGTTGCAACCTCCTGGCCAAGCACTTCCCGCGAGATGGTGTGAAAAAGCAGCCGCGCAGTGGCATAGGTGTAGTCGGGGTCTTTCTCGATGAGGGTACGCGCCGCCAGAATGGATGCCTTATAGACCTCATCCATGGGTACGCCGTCGTATAGATTGCGCATGGTCTCGGCCAGGATGGGTTCTGCCCTGACGTCCGTGCCAAGCCCTTCGCATGCCGTTTCAATCAGTGCTTTGAGCCGGTTCATGTCCAGGACCACGCGCTGGCCGCCTTCGAGCGCATGCAGCACCGGGGCATCAGGGGTCGCCATAGCGACCTGTTTCGCTCGTTCTTGGGTGCGCCGTTCGCGATACAGCACGTAGGCACGTGCGATCTCATGGTGTCCGCCTCGCATGAGACCCAGTTCCACATGGTCCTGAACATCTTCAATGTGAAAGGTGCCACCGCCGGGGCGCGACCGCACCAGCGCGCGGATCACCTGCTGGGTGAGTGCATCAACCACTTCGCGGACACTGGCCGATGCGGCGCCCTGGGTTCCGTGCACGGCCAGAAAGGCCTTCATCATTGCAACTGCAATCTTGTTGGGCTCGAAAGGGACCACCGCACCGTTGCGCCGAATGATCTGGTAATTCGCCAATAAACTGATGGTGCCGGTATCGGTCACCGGATCGCTGCGACCCGACAGCATGACCATGGATGGCTGCAGGGCGGAGTGTGAGACAGGGTGCATGAATTCCTCGTTTGAATCAATGTTTTTGTTGGTGCTGATCGCGGCGGTTGTTGCGCATGCAGCGTGATCGTTGGCGCAATGCCGTTTGGACAGCACACACTATATATGGGGTCTGAAGCACTTGCAAGCCACTACCAGTAGTGTACCGGGGCATTTTTCACAAAGCGCGCAGCAACGCTGGGATCATGTTCTGCCACCGCCGTTTGTGTTGGCTGCGCGATAACAGATTCGCATTGGCCGCCCAGGCCTTGTGGCATCGTGGTTTGAGGCGCTTGGCCCAGATGTGGTGCGGGTTTCCAGAGCAATTGGTCCGGAAATCCGCATGCAGCAAAGGCTACCGGATTTGATCTTCAGTTATCCCAGCGCGTGGCCCGCACGATGTGTTGGCCGTGCCGGCAGGGATATTTCAGGATGTTTTTAAAACTTCTGCGGGAAAACACTGATCTGGCCATGCAACCAATTTTTGTAACAAAGTCCAATCAAGCCCCTTCCCCGGGTCAGTCTTGCGCCCGGGTGCAATGTGTTCATGTCCCGCAATGTGTGCGATGGGGTAGCGGTCGCACAATGCGGGGCACAAGGCCGCCAGTGCCTGGTATTGGAAAGCTTCGAAGTTGCCGCCTTCCATTCCCTCAAGCTCAATTCCGATGGAGTCATCGTTGCAGTTTTCGCGCCCCCGATAGCGCGAAGCACCGGCATGCCAGGCGCGGTCGTCGCAGCTCACAAATTGCCAGACTTCCCCATTGCGCCGGATATAGAAATGGGCTGATACTTCCAGCCCTTTGATGCTCTGGAAATAGGGGTGTGCACACCAGTCCAGTTGATTGGTGAACAGTGCCTGCACTTCATTTCCGCCATAAACACCCGGCGGAAGACTGATGGAATGCAACACGATCAGGTCAACGGTTGCAGACGGCGGTCGGGGGCCGAAATTTGGGGAGGTGAGTTTTCGTGCAGAACGGTACCAGCCGTCTTCCCAGTCGTTGCTCGCTGGTGGTCGCGTGTTACTCATCGGCGTCGTCGTCGCGGGGAACGTCGATTTTGAGCCTGGCAATGCGATAGCGGATCTGGCGCAGGCTCAGGCCCAGCCGGTTTGCTGCAACCGTGCGGTTAAAGCCCGTTTCCTTCAATGTGCGCACCAGAATGTCGCGCTCCTGCTGGTCCAGATGACTTTGCAAATCCGTTGGCAGGGACGTTGCAACGGACAATGCGGTCAATGGGGGCGCGGGCGCATCCAGCGGCGCCCTGCTGCTCGGAGAGTTTTGCAGATCGTCAAGGGTTAGCTCATCACCATCGCACAGCGCTACGGCCCGGTGCAACAGGTTTTCAAGCTCGCGGACATTTCCCAGTAACGGAAGCTGCGCCAACTGCTCGATGGTGCCGGCAGCAAGGCGTGGAACTGGCATCTGCGAGTCCTGCGAAATTCGGATCAATAATTCGGCGCAAAGGGCCGGAAGGTCCTCACTGCGCTCGCGCAGCGGTGGAATCACGATATCGATCACATTAAGACGATAAAAGAGGTCTTGCCGAAACCGTCCTGCGCTCACTTCCGCGGCCAGATCCTTGTGCGTAGCGCTGACAATGCGCACATCAACCGGGTCTTCCTGATTGGAACCCACCGGCCGCACGCAACGCTCCTGAATGGCGCGCAACAATTTGGATTGCATGGCCAGCGGCAAGTCTCCTATTTCGTCCAGAAACAGCGTACCCCCCTGCGCTGCCTGAAAGAAGCCCTGACGGTCCTGTACCGACCCGGTGTAGGCACCTTTCTTTGCGCCGAAGAACTCGGTTTCCAGCAGGTTTTCCGGAATTGCGCCACAGTTGACTGCAACCCATGGCCCCATGGCCCGGTGGCTGTTGGCGTGCAACGCGCATGCCACCAATTCCTTGCCAGTTCCAGATTCGCCCTGTATCAATACCGGTGCCATGCTGCGGGCGACTTTGAGAACGCGTTCTTTCACATTGCGCATGGTTGCAGACTCGCCTGACAACCTGGCAAGTGCCAAAAGCCCGCCGGGTAGCACCGCAACCGGCTCTCCTGACCGAATATCGGGAACCTTGCGAGACTGCGCGGCAGGGAGTGCGGTTCCATGCACGGCCGACGCGATCGCAGACCGGAATTGCTTGAGGTCTACTGGTTTTGTGAGGTAATCAAATGCGCCTGCCTTGAGTGATTCCACCGCATTCTCCGCTGAGCCGTGGGCGGTTATGACAATGCAGCGTTCAGCGCGCTGCTTCGCCTTCAAATAATTCAGCACCTCAATTCCCTGGCCATCGGGCAGGCGCATGTCCGTGATCACGACGTCGAAGCGCTGCCTGTCAAGCGCATGGAGTGCCTCCACGACGTTTCCGGCCGTATCCACGCGGTAGCCTTCACGCAACAATGTCAGTTCATAAAGCGTGCGCAAATCGGGCTCATCGTCGATCACCAGAACCTGTGTGTTGGTCAATACAGAGGGGGTTGCCATGGTGTGCCAGGGTTTTCCGGGGTTGTTGCATTATCGGGCTGCACGGCCTTCTGCAGGGTCATGACAAACTCATTGCCGTCCGTTGCATTGCCGCGCGCCACGCGTATGGCGCGCTGGTAAATCAATGACGCGTCGTGGCGTTCGCACAACTCCCTGCAGATGAACAGACCCAGCCCGCTGGAGCGGCTGTCCGATGAGAAGAAAGGTTCGAACAAGTGGCGCTCGACGGACGGATCCATTGGTGGCGAATCGCTCCACACCGACACCGTAACGTCCCGCGAATGTTGCGTTCCCATGAACACCTGAATGGCATCCGCCTGGTCAATGGTGTGTCGCCGGGCATTGTCAAGCAGGTTGACCATGACACGACGCAGGTGCTCGGTGTCGAAGCGCACCCCTGAGGCAGTATCACTGCTGTGGACGGTCAGGCGCCGCTGGCTGGCTGTTTGGGTAACCCAGTCACCACAAATACGGTGAATGGTTGCATCCAGTGGCACCGTGGGCATCAGATAGGTCGGGTCATAGGGCTGCACGCGGGAGACATTCAGAATGTCGTTGACAATTTTCTCAAGGCGCTTGGCGTTCTGCGCGACCAAGCCCGTCAGCTTTTTGAGCCTGGGGTCGTCAACATCTTCGTCCAGTAGTGCATTGGCCTGGGTAATGGCGGACAGCGGATTGCGGATTTCATGGGCTACTGCGGTTGACAGCCGGCCCATGCCTGCCAGCTTCTCGGTTCGCAAACGCGCCTCCAGTTCGCGCTGATCCTGCAGGAACAGCACACACAGGCTCTCACCGGCAATGCCCTGCGATGCGGCCAACCGCGTGCGGACGTGGACGCGACTGGGGCCGCTGCTTCCGTGCCGGATCGTGACATCTTCTTCCAGGCTGCGCCCCAAACTGAAACTGAGCTGCGTCAGATTCAGCAGCGCAAGCCATCCGGGATCATCCTTGAGTTCAAAAACGGGCGCGAACAAGGCTTGATCGGACCCCAATAGCTGCCGCGCAGACGGATTGGCCGCGCGAACCGAGCCTCTCTCGTCCACGATCAGCACGCCATCAGGAAGGGACTCAATGACAAGTTCGTTGACCTGGCGCTGGATGGTGGCTGCCACCTGGCTCTGGCGGGCACGCTGCCCTTCCGCCGCCAGGCGGCTTGCCAATTGATTGGAGAGCCATGCAATGGCGAAATACCCGACCCCGCTGAGTGCAGGTTGCACAAAATATGGCGTTGAATCGTTGGGGTTCTGCAGGTAGGACCACACTGAAACGGCCAGCATCAACACCGTAATACCTGCTGCGGTCCCAAGTGCCAGCCGCAATGAGCCCAGCACGGAGGCGACCAGCAGCGGCAATGCAAACAATGGCGTGTAGTTGATCGTGCTGTTGCTGTTGGTGCCATCTTGCAGCAACTGCAGTGCTGAAAAGGTCAGCAGGTCAATGCCAACGAGTGCGGCCCACACGCGGTTGAATGATTGGCCAAGCGGACGTGGCTTGATCAGCAGTTTGCTGGCGAATGTGCCACACAGATAGACCACACTGATGGCAATATAAGCCTTGCTATGCGATGTGCCGGTGATGAGAAGTGTGGCTTGCAGGGTAACCAGAACCAGCCCCAGAACCATTCGGGCGGTCATGAAACCCTGCCACTGCCGGATCATTTCATACGAAGTATCTGCCGCGCCCGCTATGGTGTCCGGCGCCCCCGGATCCAGCCACGATGGCGTGTTCGTCGGCAGGGTGGTCATTCAGCCTTCCATCTGGACACGGTGTGCCGTGCTGCAGTACGAGCCCAGGGCACTCGTCTCTGCATCGCTGGCAGGAATGTGAACTCCGCAAAGGCGACAGGGCACCATGCTTTTGGCGCTCTGGGCTAAGTGAGCCTTGGTCTTCACTGCCAGCCTGGATTCCCGCCATGCCCGCCAGCGCCATGCCACCAAGAGAACGACCAAGAATACCAACAAGAACTTCATGCGGAGCGCCCCAGAATGACTTCCATGACAAAGCGTGATCCGACATAGGCGAGCAACAGGAAGGTTGATCCGACGTACAGAACGCTGACGGCTCTTCTTCCTCGCCAGCCGAACGCTGATCGTCCTATCAGCAAGACCGAGAACGTTAACCATGCGAGCACGGAAAAAATGGTCTTGTGGTCCCATCGCCAGGCATGACCATGCCCATATAGCGCATCACCAAACAGGAAACCCGCCAGCAGCGTGGCACTCAACAGCACGTAGCCGGCTCCGACAAAACGGTAGGTAAGCCGTTCAAGCGTCAACAGGGGCAGCCCGCTGTTGGGGTCTTTGGCGTGGCGGATACGGGCTTCTGCACGTGTCATGAACCAGGCATGGACCACGGCAATGCCAAACAGGCCGTAGCAGGCGACGCCAAAGGCAAGGTGCAAGGCCAGCCAGGCTGACGCCGTCGCGGGTATGGGGGTTCCTGGGAAAAAGAATGCCACCATCACTGTTGCGGCGCCCACCACGCACAGGGTCCAGCGGGTTGGCAGTTGCGGAAAAATCTGGCTTTCTATGGCGTATACCGCTGCAACCAGCCATGCCGTGACGGACATGGCGGGTGCAAACCCGAAATGCGGCTGCTCACCCAGCAGCGTGACCGATAAAACTGTTCCGTGCAAAAGCCAGGCCAAGCCAACCAACAGGCGGGCTGCGCGTTCATTCATGCGCGTTGCGCGCAGGGCAGGCAATGCATAGGCGGAAGCAGCCAGGATCGACAAAATCAGGCTGGTTGGGGGCGCACTGGCTAAAATCATGGGTACAGTTTAGCGTTTTGCTATCCGTACCGGTACACATCCTATGGCCTCCGCCCTTTCCGACAAACTTTCCCGGCTCGTCAAAGAAATGCGAGGCCAGGCCCGCATCACGGAGACCAACGTCTCCGATATGTTGCGCGAGGTCCGAATGGCCCTGCTGGAGGCCGATGTGGCCTTGCCCGTGGTGCGCGATTTCATTGCCCGCGTCAAGGAAAAAGCGCTGGGCCAGGAGGTGATGGGGTCGTTGCAACCGGGCCAGGTGCTGGTGAGCATCGTGAGCAAGGAACTGGCCGCCACCATGGGTGAGGGCGTGAGTGACATTAACCTGGCCGCGCAGCCGCCTGCAGTGATCCTGATGGCGGGCCTGCAGGGCGCCGGCAAGACCACGACGACAGCCAAACTGGCAAAGCATCTGATCGAAAAGCGCAAGAAGAAGGTGCTCACGGTGTCGGGTGACGTGTACCGCCCGGCCGCCATCGAGCAGCTCAAGACCGTGACAGCGCAGGCAGGTGCCGAGTGGTTCCCCAGTACCCCCGATCAAAAGCCCCTCGACATTGGTCGCGCCGCGCTGGACTATGCCAGGAAACATTTTTTTGATGTGCTGCTGGTGGACACTGCGGGCCGTCTGGCCATCGATGAAGTGCTGATGCTTGAGATCAAGCAGTTGCACGCGGCGCTGAACCCGGTGGAAACCCTGTTTGTGGTGGATGCGATGCAGGGTCAGGACGCGGTCAATACGGCCCGGGCCTTCAAGGAAGCGTTGCCGCTAACCGGCATCATCCTGACCAAGCTCGACGGTGATTCACGCGGTGGTGCCGCGCTTTCGGTGCGCCAGATCACCGGTGCCCCCATTAAATTTGCCGGCACCAGCGAAAAGCTCGATGGCCTGGAGGTGTTCGACGCCGAGCGCCACGCCGGGCGTATTCTGGGTATGGGCGACATCCTGGCACTGGTGGAGCAGGTCACTTCCGGTGTGGACATTGCTGCGGCACAGAAGCTGGCCGCCAAGGTCAAGAGCGGGGCCGGATTTGATCTGAACGACTTCCTCGCCCAGATCCAGCAGATGAAGCAGATGGGCGGTCTGTCCAGCCTGATGGACAAGTTGCCCGCCGCCATGACCGCCAAGGCCGGCAACGTGGATATGGACCGTGCCGAGAAAGACATCAAGCGCAAGGAAGGCATCATCCATAGCATGACGCCGCTGGAGCGCCGCAAGCCTGAACTCATCAAGGCTACGCGCAAGCGCCGCATTGCTGCGGGCGCCGGGGTCCATGTTCAGGAAGTCAACCGCATGCTCAAGGAGTTCGAGCAGATGCAGGACCGGATGCAGAAAATGAAGGGCGGCGGCATGAGGAAGATGATGAAGCGCCTGGGTGGCATGAAAGGCATGGGCGGCATGCCCAAGATGCCATTCTGAAGCACAGTTTGAACGCGTTTCAGGTCCAGGTCCCCCGCAAGTTGGGGGGGTAGTGCGCTCTTAAATTGATAGCTTTCGTCAGTCTGTCAGTACCTCACCACGCAGCGTATACGAGCGTGTTTCGGTGATACGAACATCCAGTAGTTGACCCACCAGTCGCGAGGGCGCGGCGAAGTTCACCACCCGGTTGCATTCGGTGCGTCCCATCAGTTCGGTGGCGTCGCGCTTGGATACGCCCTCCACCAGAATGCGCTGTACGGTGCCCACGCGGCTCTCGCTGATGCGGCTGATGTTGGCATTGATGTTGGCTTGCACTTCCTGCAGGCGTTTCAGTTTCACGGCGTGGGGCGTGTCGTCATGCAGGTTGGCGGCCGGGGTACCCGGGCGCGGGCTGAATATGAAGCTGAAACTGTTGTCAAAGCCAATGTCATCCATCAAGCGCATCAGACGTGCATGGTCGTCCTCGGTCTCCCCCGGAAAGCCGACGATGAAGTCACTGCTCATGGCCATATCCGGGCGAATGGCGCGTAACTTGCGTACCGTGCTCTTGTATTCCATGGCGGTGTAGCCGCGTTTCATGGCCATCAGTATCCTGTCGCTGCCGTGCTGCACCGGCAGGTGCAGATGGCTTACCAGTTTGGGAATCCGGTCGTACGCCGCAATGAGGGAGGGCGTGAACTCGTTAGGGTGGCTGGTGGTGTAGCGGATGCGCTCAATGCCGGGGATATCTGCTACATACTCCAGCAGGGTGGCAAAGTCGGCCACTTCGGTGGTGCCGCCCATGGGGGCATGCCAGGCGTTGACGTTTTGCCCCAGCAGGTTGATTTCCTTCACGCCCTGATCAGCCAGCCCGGCCACTTCGACCAGCAGGTCTTCAAATGGGCGACTAACCTCCTCGCCGCGGGTGTAGGGCACCACGCAGTAACTGCAGTATTTGGAGCAGCCTTCCATGATGCTCACGAAAGCCGAGGCGCCGTCCACTTTGGCGGGTGGAAGGTGGTCGAACTTTTCGATCTCCGGAAAGCTGATGTCCACCTGCGGGCGGTTCAGTGCCGCTCTGGCGTTGAGCATTTCCGGCAGGCGATGCAGGGTTTGCGGGCCAAACACCACATCCACAAAAGGCGCGCGCTTGATGATCTCGGCGCCCTCCTGACTGGCAACACAGCCGCCCACGCCGATGAGCACACCTTTGCGGGCCAGATGGCGCACCCGGCCCAAGTCGGAAAACACCTTTTCCTGTGCCTTTTCGCGCACGGAGCAGGTGTTGAACAGGATGAGATCAGCCTCGTCCACGTTCTGCGTGGGCTCATAGCCTTGGGCTGCGCCCAGAACATCGGCCATCTTGTCCGAGTCGTACTCGTTCATCTGGCAGCCAAAGGTCTTGATGAATACTTTCTTGGTCATGGTGACCGCTCCGAAAAAATGCTATTGATTTTGTAGCTGCCTACAAAGAATCGACGAGGGCTATGGCCCTGTTTGCTCTGAGACCGGGCGTTGTACCCGGAACTGGCCGCTAGGGTTTTTTTGGCATTGTTGCTGTTGCCGCTGCGCCATCTGTAGCGGCAGGTGCGGGGTCCGACACATAGTTGCTCTGCGCTGGTGCGCCAGGCATGTCTTGCCGCGCCTCGGCTGCATTGAGCAACCAGACTTCGTGCACCATGCCTTGCGCGTCGCGCACATAGTTCACAACCAGGCTTTTACCCACCAGTGAACCTGAAAGTAGCAGCAAATTGTTTTCGCCGCGGATGCGCGCACCTGGTGACAGGCGCGCGTGTTTTCCGTTCAGAAGCACCTCGGGTGGCTGGGTCACCTGAAGGGTGCCGCGCTGCGTGCCGGCGGGAAATGGGCGGACGCTTTCCTGCGACCAGGCGCACAGGGATGCACCGAGCCATGCGCAAAACACGGCAAAACGCACAAGGGATGTACGGGGTTGGGGTAGCAAAGTGCAGCGGTTCATGGTGTGTATCCAGAGGCTGATGGAAAAAAAGACCACTGACCCAGCGGGTCAACGGTCTTTTCAATGTTTGGTGGTCGTAGGTGGACTTGAACCACCGACATCAGCATTATGAATGCTGCGCTCTAACCAACTGAGCTATACGACCGAAGCGCCAGATTATAGCCAAAAATCACTGGTGGGTGAACTCGGCTTTGCGTTTGTTGACGAAGGCATCCATACCTTCCTTTTGGTCTTTCGTGGCGAAAAGGGCGTGGAACAGGCGGCGCTCAAACAACAGGCCATCGGTCAGACTGCCTTCAAAGGCACGGTTCACGGTTTCTTTGGCGGCCATGGTGGCAATCTGCGAGAAGCCGCAAATCATCAGCGCTGCTCCCAGCACTTCGTCCATCAGTTTGTCCTGCGGCACCACGCGGCTCACCAGGCCGGCGCGCTCGGCCTCGGCGGCATCCATCATGCGGCCGGTCAGTGCCAGGTCCATGGCTTTGGACTTGCCCACCGCGCGGGGCAGCCGCTGCGTGCCGCCGGCTCCGGGGATGATGCCCAGCTTGATCTCAGGCTGGCCAAATCGTGCGGTATCGGAGGCAATGATGAAGTCGCACATCATGGCCAGCTCACAGCCACCGCCCAGGGCGAAGCCGCTTACGGCAGCAATGACCGGCTTGCGGATGGATCGGATGGTTTCCCAGTTGCGGGTGATGAAATCACCTTTGTAGGCATCTGCAAACGTGAAGGTGGCCATGGCACCGATGTCGGCTCCGGCCGCAAAGGCCTTCTCGCTGCCGGTGATCACCATGCAACCAATGGCCGGATCGGCATCAAAGCCCTTGAGAGCGTGGCCCAGTTCGTCCATTAACTGGTCGTTCAGGGCATTGAGCTGCTTGGGCCGATTCAGGGTGATGAGGGCAACTTTTTCGCCTTCAATGCGGGTGGTGATGCATTCGTAGTTCATGGTTCAGACTGTCAGGTTGGTGGATGGGTGTAAGGAAATGACTGGTCAGGTAACGGCGCCCTGTCCTAGCCAGGCGTTTGCACGTACTTCGTCCTGCACGGTCAGGCGCAGGGTGTGGCTGGGCTTTGGCATCGTCAGGGTCAGAGGCAAGATGCGCCTGTCGCGGCAAACCAGGGCCGTTATTCTGGCGGCGTTGCCGGCATACAGGGTGAAGTCCTCCAGTGTATTCAAGCGCCAGGCGTGACCCGCTTTCTTGCCGACGGGCTGTACTGCAATCCATTCATCGCCGCTGGCAAAGCCGGCTTTTTCAGCAGCACCGCCGCGCAGCACATTCTGGATGAACAAGCCGTTTCCTTCCTTGACCCGCAGGCCCAGCTGCGGGCCAACCTGGTCAGGCTCTGGGTGTGCCTGGATACCGTGCTTTTCGAGCAGCGCAACAACCGGCAATTCGTTGGTGCCATGCACCCATTGTGCGAGTTCCGCTGAAAAAGACCGGCCTCCGAGTTGCATCAGCACCGTGAGTACATCCTGCTCGGTCATCGGTCCGCCCTTGCAGTGTGCCCATAGACCGCGCATCACGTCGTCCAGCGTGGTCTTGCCTTCCGCGCGCAGCGTCAGGTCCAGACACAGTGCGACGAGTGAGCCTTTGGTGTAGTAGCTCACCGTGGCGTTGGGTGTGTTCTCGTCTTGCCGGTAGTATTTGATCCAGGCATCAAAGCTGGCCTGCGCCACGGATTGCAGCTTGCGCCCGGGAACCTGCGCCACGCCATTGAGGGTTTTGGACAGCAGTTTCAGGTAAACGGTGTTATCAATCAGGCCTGCGCGGCGCAGCAGCAGGTCGTCGTAATAGCTGGTGAATCCTTCAAAGAACCACAGCAGTTCGGTGTAGTTCTCCTTTGAATAGTCGTAGCAGGCCAGTTCGATTGGGCGCAGCCGCTTGACGTTCCAGGTGTGGAAGTATTCGTGGCTGATCAACCCCAGCAGGGTGGTATAGCCCTCGGGCTGTTTGTGGGTGGCGGGCGCAAGCGTTGTGCGTGGCAGGCGGGGCAGATCCTGGCGCTTGCAGATCAGGGCCGTGGAATTGCGGTGCTCCAGCCCGCCGTAGCCTTCGGCCATGGCATTGAGCATGAACACGTAATTCTTGTATGGAATAGCGTTATAGCCCGCATATTTATTAGGTTTGTTGCTATGCTTTTTTATGGTTTCGCCATGCCAGAAGCGGATTTCTTTTTCGCAGATGGCCTGTGTGTCGGCCAAAAGTCGGGCGCCATCAAAGCTGGGTGGCGCGCCAGCCACCACAAAGCGGTGCGGGATTCCGCAGGCGGTGAAATTGCCGCTCCAGAATGGCCCCATTTCCACCGGGCAGTCGACCAGCGTGTCGTAGTTGTCCGTGCGGTAGGTTCCAAAACCTCGCTTGTCAACGTGTAGTGCGTCAGCCCCCATGGCTACGGACCAGTCTGCTATCGATTTTGAAGCAACCAGTTCGATGGAGTGCGGCCGGTCTTGCTGGCCAACAACTTGCAGGCACACACTGGTGCCATTGAAAAACGCTCGGGTGGCGTCCAGCCAGGCTGTGCGTACCGACGGGTCGTTGGCATAGACCTCGTAATGCACCTCCAGCGGCTTGTCGGCGTCACAGTCCACCATCCAGCTTGCCTTGTCGAGCTGTTGCACGGTGAGCGGTCGCTTGTTCTGGCGGCACTGCAGGTTCTGCAAATTCTTGGCGAACTCCCGCACCAGATAGCTGCCCGGAATCCACACCGGCAAACGCAGTACTTGCTGCGCGGCGGGAGTCGCTACGGTGAGCGTTATGCCAAAGAGATGGGCATGGAGGTCGGCTACCCGGACACGGTAGTGGACGCTGTCCATGGTTTCAACCTTTGGCATCGCCCAGCAATTTTTCGACCTGCTTTGAATCCACAGCGCCAGGCACACGCGTTCCGTCAATGAAAATGAGCGTTGGTGTGCCGGTGATTTTGTGGTGACGGCCGAGTTCGACATTGCGTCCCAGCGCGGAGGTGTCGCAACCCGCAGCAATGGCGGGCACCTGCTGGTCACGCACCATGTAATCCTGCCAGGCCTTGGCCTGATCCTTGGCGCACCAGATGGCTTTGGATTTTTCACCCGAGTCAGGTCCCAGGATGGGGTACAGGAACATGTGGATGGTGACGTTGTCCACTTTCTGCAGGTCACGCTCAAAGCGCTTGCAGTACCCGCAGTTGGGATCCTCAAATACGGCCAGGCGGCGCTTGCCGTTGCCCCGTACGATGGTGAAGGCGTCCTTCAGCGGCAGGTCGTCAAACTTGATGGCGGTGAGCTTGGTGACACGCTCCTCGGTCAGGTTGCGCTTGTTGCGCAAGTCAATGAGGTTGCCCTCAATCAGGTAATTGCCCTGGGCGTCGGTGTAGTAAATATCGGAACCGTTGACCCGCAGTTCAAACACGCCGGGGATAGGTGTTTTGGAAATTTCGTCAATCGCCTTGAGCTGGGGCAGTCGCTCGGCCAGGCTCTTGCGAATGGCAGCTTCCTGCGCGAAAACGCCACCGCAACAGACAACGAGTGTGCCCAGTAGCAGGGTTTTGAAGATGCTTTTCATGGAATTTTTTTGCCTTGTAGTAGCGGTTTGCCTGACGAGCCCATTGCGCGCCGTGCAACCCATTGTTTGATTGGTCCGCTGTTGTCAAACCGGTTCATGCCCCAGTTTCGCAGGGTTTGAATGGCGGGGTGGGGGTTGGTAAACAACTGCTGCAAGGCATCGTTGGCCTGACCCATCACAGCAAAATCCGCCTTGCGGGCGCGCTCATATTGGCGCAGCAGTTTGGGGTCACCCACACTGCGCCAATAAGGACGCTGTGTCAGCACCCGCACCAGCTCGGCCACATCGGCCAGCCCCACGTTCAGGCCCTGCCCCGCCAAGGGATGCATGTTATGTGCGGCATCACCTGCCAGCGCCCATGCGCCCTGCGCAGCCAAGCCTGTCCAGCGGCGCGCCTGCGCCTGCTGCAGCGGCCAGACCTTGCGCTCGGAAGTGAGCGAAACCGTACCCATCACACCATGGCTGGCAGATTCCAGCGCCGCACAAAATTCAGCCTGCTCCAGTCCTTGCATGTGCTGTGCGCGGTCAGGGCTGAGGGACCACACAATGGCACACAGGTTCCCTGCCGCGCCATCCATCGGCAGGAACGCCAGTATCTCGCCCTGATCGAACCACTGTCTTGCAATCTGGGCGTGGGGGGTGGCGCAATGCACACGCGTGGCAAGGGCCCATTGGTTATAGGGTTTGACGCTCCATTCCACGCCCCATTCTTCGCGCGAACTGCTGGCCCTGCCTTCGCAGACAACGGTCAATGCGGCGGCTTGAGGCGTCTTGTGGACTTCGATCAGCGGCTGGTAGCGCACGGCTTGTGCCAGACGCGCCTCCAGTGCGGGAACATCGACAATCCAGTTCAATGCCGCAAAAGGCGTCTCCGACGCTTTGAAAGCGACCTCGCCACCACTGTCTCCATGCACTTGCATTGAAAGTACTGGCGTCGCGTGGTGGTCGTCGGGCCAGCAGCGCACGGATTCGAGTAGCTGGCGCGATGGCTGATTCAGCGCATACGCACGCACGTCTGCTGCGCTGGCCGCGGGGTCGGAGTTGCCAGCACCGGGTGCCACCAGCGCCACCCGCAGTTGTTTGCCTGCCAGATGCAGCGCCAGCGTACGCCCGACAATGCCTGCGCCCCGGATACAGATGTCATACGGTCTAGTCATACGGGCATTGTAAAAGGCGGATCAGTTTTGCATGAACTGTGTGTTCGGATGCGAGGCCTCTGTGGGCAAAGCTTCCAGAAAACGGATTGGACGCCGGCTGTTGGGCGATATCTCGGCCAGCACATCGTGCAGGTCGGCGATCACCCGGTCGGCGGAAACCGGATTGTCATGCAGCATCACGCAGGCCGCCTGGAAATGCAGGGTTACTTCGGGCACCAACCCGGGCAGTGGTATCAGCCCTGATGCGATCAGCTTGACCATGCGTTCGGTCACAGCCTCGCGCGTGCTCACCCCTTCCATCAAAATGGCAAACTGCGCGCTGCCAACGCGTCCGGCCGGGTCCACATCGCGCAGGATGCGCTGCAACTTCACCACGGCGCGCAGCACGGTCTGCTCGGCAATGGTGTCGCCGTAGTTCTTGAGGATATGTGCATGATTGGTCACGCTGACCAGAACCAGTGCGATTGGTTCGCGACCATGGATGGCCCGTGCCACGGATTGCTCCAAGTGGACCTGAAACATATCGGGCGTGAGCAGCCCCGTCAAGGCATCCTGGGTTGGCAAATGGCTGGCCCTGACTACCAGTTCCTTGCGGTCATGGGTGAGCTGGCTGAGCACGTAAAGCAAAACGGGAAGCGCCAGTGCGGCGGATATGGATGCCAGGTAGTGCATTTGCCAAACCACCGGGACGATGCTGACACCATCCGCCAGACCATACAGTTGTCCCAAAAACTGGAACACCATGGCCAGGGACAGCCAGCGCGCCATGGCAGAGCCACTGCGCCAGCCCAATAGACTTGCAATAAGCGAGAGCGTGGTGGCAGTCAGCATGAAGACGCCGCTGATCCGATCGGCCAAAAGGTGACTGCTCGCCCAGAAAAACAGAATCGATGCCACCGTGCTCCAACCCACGATGGACAGCAACCGGTCAAACCAGCGGAAATGCACGGACTGCACAAACACTTCGCGCACAAACAGCAGGATGAATCCGATGGCCGCCACCGGCATGGTGCTGGAGGCGTAATTGCCCAGGTCGGGCATTTCTCCCCAGACAAATGCATTCAGAATGCCATCCATTTGCGCAATGGTTGCTACAACCAGCACGCCAAACATGGACGCCCACCCGTCGATGGCCTTGCGGTGCTCTATGAAACGCAGTGCCGACAAAATCGCCAGACTCAGCAATGCGCCTAGCATGAGGGACATACCCAGCAATTCCAGCTGCCGCTGGTGGTCGCGTTGTGCCACGGGGACAAGGCGAATGGGTACGGTCAGCGGTTTGAAGTTGCGGATCTGGAGGTAGATGTCCTGTGGTTGTCCCTGCGGCAACTTCACGTCAAAGTCGGGGTACAGGCCGGGCTTGGTCCATCGGGATTGGGCCAGTGTGTCGCCTGCCTGCTGCACGGACCAGCCACCGGCGCCATCGGGCTGGTACAGCGTCACGGCGTCGAGGGATGGCAGCGGGATGTTCAGGGACCACAGCGCGCCCGCACCGGGTGCACGCTGAACGCGCAACCTGATCCAGACCGTATCGAGCCGGTTAAACGGCTGGCGCTCCAGCGCGGACGTTGCCTTGAAGCGCAGCGTATTGGCCACCGCCTGCCCAATGGTTGCCTGTGAGCCTTCATCCACCCATGTTTTTATTTCCCTGTCGAGCAAGGCCACCGGTTCGGCGTCATCGAGCAGCAATGTGTCGGCAGCAATTGCATTTGCACCCCAACCGGGGCTGGCACACAGGCACAGGACAATCAGGATCAGGCGCCTGAACAGGGATGGCATACACTGGTCTTCCCCGTAGGAGAGGTTCTTTGGAGTCAGAAGTAGGGCATTGTATGTCCAGCGCAAGGCGCTGGGTTCCGTGTGTGGATGCTCTGTCCGGAGCGTGAAACGCTGCGCATGCGGGTGGACGGATGAGGGCACAATCTGCCCCTGCTTCAGCATCGATTTCAGACAGGGGTTGACATGGGTTTTCAGGGCTTTCTCGAACAATATTGGCCATTCATCGCGCTTGCGCTTTGGTTTGCATACAAGTGGTGGAATTCCAGGCGCGTCATTGGCATGCTGCCGGACCTCCGGCAGCGCGGCGCAATGCTGGTGGATGTCCGTTCGGCTGCCGAGTTTGCAGCCGCGCATGCGCCGGGGACTGTCAACATCCCTTTATCGGAGTTGGGAGGCCGGCTCAGCGAGATACCACGCTCAGCGCCCGTTGTGGTGGGTTGCGCCAGCGGAACACGCAGCGGCATGGCCAGGATGTTGCTGAAAAAAAATGGTTATCAGGATGTTCACAACATCGGGGCATGGAGCAAGTTCTTGAGCTGAGGCAATTCAGCATTGCGCGAAGCCGAAACCACCGTCAGTGGCGGTTTCAGTATGGTGGCGTTCGTCGCTTCAAGCAAACGCACCACTTCTCAGCTCGCATGGTGAAGACAATTGTTACGCGAGCTAGCAACTCACCCCTAACCCTAGGCCAAAAAGGAAAGCTTGACCGCATGCCGTCAGGTCGGTTGATGCAACGGTTGCACAACCGCAATGAATACGTCATTGGCAGTCATCGTGCATTGCGGGAAAATCTGACGCAGCAAACGGGTCTGAACGTCGTGGACTAGTTTGTCAGCATCTCCGGCATTTGTCAGAGGGTCCAACTCGATCCCGGTTTGGCTTGGGATATCGCGCAGGTTGTCCATGACCCGTTCTAAGCGGAGAAGATCGATGCTATTGCCCACCCGTCAATTCGGACACACGATTCTCTGAGTAGCATCGGCTCGACAATCCAATCGGTCCGCCCGCCAATGCTTTTGGGAAACCATCCTGCCTCAGCCCCATCAAAGCCGCCAGAGTCCCAGCCAATCCAACTATTGCATCCCCATCAGTCAGTTCAAGATTGAACTGTGTTAGAAATGACATATGACTCTTGAATGGAAAGACTCTTACCGAGTCGGCCACGCCGACATTGACACGCAGCATTACGAACTTTTTCGTTTGGCTACGATGCTGTTTTCGTGTGAAACGCACGAGCTGCGTCTTGTTCATGCAAAAAGTCTTTCCGATCACACTCGCGATCACTTCACCCATGAAGAGAGCCTTATGCGTAGTCTTCATTTCCCGGAAATTGACGCACACATAGCAGAACACAAATTGCTTCTGCTTAGGCTTGACGAAATAGCGCGAGACATTGCTGCTGGAGTTTTGAAGGGCAATGATTTGGAGGTCTTCGTTTCTGATTGGCTGGTCACACACATGACTACATCGGATGCGAAGTTGTCAAGCTACGTCAAGTCGTAACGACTACGAGCCTCTACCGCATTGACGCCAGCATCGCCTCCCGAATTCCTGCCAATCCACTGACAATATTCCCCTCACTCAATCCCACATGGTGCCGATGGAACGCGTCAGTCTGTGGTGCTTCCCATTCTTGGTCATGGGAATGCTCAGGATGCCGCCATAGAGGGCAATTTGCTGGCGAGTCAACTCCCTGCATTTACAGTGTCGCAAGCCCGTGTAGGGCGTCAGGATGATGTTGAAGCGTAAACTAGTCGCAAAATACAGTTTGTGGGGGGGGTGCATGAACGCAATTTCGCGCTGGCTGAGATCACCTGTGTTTGACGGCGATGACGACAAGACGCGCAGAGCTGACCTGATCAACAAGATAGCTATCGGATTTCTCGCTTTTGCTATCGCTGTGTTTGTTGGCAACCTGATCGGAGGCAAGACGCCCTTCGTTGCGATTGTCATCAACGTTATTGCGTTCTGCTTGCTGTTGCCCGTGCTGGGTTGGTCGCGCAGTGGCCGATTGTCATTGGCGCAGGGATGGCTTCTTGTCGTGGCGTTTGTTTGCGTTACGGGAGCCATTGCTAGCCTCGGAACCATTCGGGTGCCAGTCACTTCACTGTATCTGGCGGGTGTCATCGTCTCTGGATTGCTTTTTGATCGCCCAGGAATCATCTATGCGACGGCTGCTTGCTCGATATCCGTGTTTGGACTGATATGGGCCGAGAACGCTGGTCTACTCCCCTTGCCAAACCGCAGCGTTGGATTTCCGCAATGGGTTACCTACACTGCCCTTTGTGGATTTACCGGGACTTTGGTTTACTCCCTCAATCGCGTTACGAAGGTCGCACTCGCACGCGCCGAAACCGAGCTGGGGCAGCGTAAGCTGATCGAGGAGGCGCTCAACGTCGCCAATCAAAAGTTGAGTCAACGCGTGGAGGAGGTTGAGTACCTTCAGCAGGAACTTCGAGAGCAAGCCCTTCGCGATAGTCTGACCGGGCTGTACAACCGCCGATACTTGAATGATGCTTTGGATCGTGAGCTTGTGCGTGCCAAGCGTGATCGCAGTCCATTGAGTCTTCTGATGATTGATGTGGATCATTTCAAGAAAGTCAATGACACACATGGGCATCACGTTGGCGACAAAATTCTCGCGCAATTGGCGACTCTTCTAACAACCCATGCACGTGGATCGGACATTGTTTGTCGTTATGGTGGTGAGGAGTTCCTGGTGCTAATGCCAGGCACTGGCGAGGACTTTGCGCGCAGTCGTGCTGAGGAGATTCGGCAGAAATCCGCATTGCTGATTGGTCAGATGGAAGAAAGAGTCGTTCATGTGACTTTGTCGATCGGCATTGCTGTCTACCCAGCCCACGGTGAAAATTGGGAAGAAGTGGTCCGTAAGGCCGACAATGCGTTGTATCAGTCAAAGCACGAAGGTCGCAACTGTGTCACGGTTTGGAATGGCGAAGTGCGCGGAGGCTGATCTGCACAGTTCCAGCTGATCCCCCAGATGCGGCGTCAATTCTTGACAAAAAACTTTGGTTCGTCTTGACGATGTACCAAAGACGTGGAAGCTACCGACGCGTTCCAATGAACGATACAAGTTTCTTGTCTTCGCTGGACGTGTGCAACGCAAACCATTCGAATAGAAATTCAAACACTTGACCCGGACTGCCGGTTCCGGAGTTGATCCTGAAAAGTTGATCTTCCAAAGACGCAACCAGGTGTCTATGCAATTTTTTGTGTGGTTCCAGTCCGGGGTAATTGCAGTCAATCATCAGATTCTCTTCACTGAGAAAATGGAACTCTGCGTACTTGCCGATTTCTTTCAGCGTTCTAACCAATTTGTCTTGAGTTGCCCCTTTCTTTGCCAAGGAATCAAATTCGATAATTAGGTCAAGGAAGATGTGATGCTCCGCATCGATCTTTTCGTTGCCAAGGCTATATTTTTCGTCCCAGTGCAAAGTCATGGAAGATTCTCCGGAAATGAGATGGGGCGATGGGAATGAGTAGCAAGCCCATTTCCCACCGTAAGAGCTATTCTGCTCTTTGGGTTCAACTCATTAGTGGGCAATCACATTCCGTGTTTCTCTGCAGCCCCATTCGCACGCAAAACCCGCAAAGCACGCGGTCGCGCAGCAGGCGCCCATCGGTAGCAGTGCTACGCCGAAGCATCGATTCGCTGATCAGTACAATTGGCACCAGTTTCCCCTAGGCAAAACGAGGACAAATTCCTCGAAAAACCGTCGCATCCATACCCGGTTCATAACTATTGCTGTCCGGTCTTGCCATGCGCGGATCGGGTACATCGACGGTGTCCACGTTGGGCGTGATCGTGCAAAAGGGGTTGTTTTCTAAGGAATTTTCATGAGTTTGAAGTGCGGCATCGTTGGCCTTCCCAACGTCGGTAAATCCACCCTGTTTAACGCGCTGACCAAGGCGGGCATTGCTGCGGAGAATTACCCCTTCTGCACGATCGAGCCCAATGTGGGCATCGTCGAGGTTCCAGATCCGCGCATGGAGCAGCTTGCGGCAATCGTCAAGCCTGAGCGCATCGTGCCTGCCGTCGTGGAGTTTGTGGACATTGCGGGCCTAGTGGCGGGCGCATCAACCGGAGAGGGTTTGGGCAACAAGTTTTTGGCCCACATCCGCGAGACCGACGCCACCATCAATGTGGTGCGCTGCTTCGAGGATGACAACGTGATCCATGTCTCTGGCAAGGTAGACCCGATCTCGGACATTGAAGTCATCCAGACCGAGTTGTGCCTGGCCGATCTTGCTGCAGCAGAAAAGGCCTTGCACCGCGTTACCAAGACGGCGCGCTCGGGCGACAAGGAATCCATCAAGCTGGTCGCCATTCTGGAGAAGTGTCAGACTGCGCTGAACGAGGCCAAACCGGTGCGAACGCTGGACTTCAGCAAGGAAGAGTTGCCTTTGTTGCAGCAGTTTTTCTTCATCACGGCCAAGCCCGCCATGTTTGTGGCCAATGTGGCCGAAGACGGGTTCGAGAACAACCCCATGCTGGACCGCCTTACTGCCTATGCCACCGCACAAAAGGCACCCGTGGTGGCAATCAGTGCCAAGCTTGAAGCCGAAATGTCGGAGATGAGCGACGAAGACCGCCTGATGTTTCTGGAGGAGCTGGGTCTGCATGAGCCGGGCCTGAACCGCCTGATCCGCTCGGCCTACAAGCTGCTGGGTTTGCAGACCTATTTCACGGCAGGCGTGAAGGAAGTGCGTGCCTGGACTATCCACGTGGGCGACACCGGCCCGCAGGCCGCCGGCGTGATCCACACCGACTTCGAGAAGGGCTACATCCGAGCCCAGACCATCGCGTTTGACGACTTCATCACCTACAAGGGCGAGCAGGGAGCCAAGGACGCGGGCAAGATGCGCGCCGAGGGCAAGGAGTATGTCGTCAAGGATGGCGATGTGATGAACTTCCTGTTCAGCTCGTGAACAAAAGTGGTAGTTTCAGGCGACTTCATGTAGCCTCAAATTACCAGTAAGAAGGCGGTTTTCAGAGGGAAGTTGGCTAGCACTAGGTTTCTTGTCACTTCTTGCCATCTCATATAAAAGCGGGTACGATGGTGGGTATGCACCGCAATACCCACTTTTGAAAGCGGGTACGGTTCCAAATAGGGACGCCACCATGCTCAACGATACCCAGTGCCGCAATGCCAAGCCTAAGCCCAAGCCCTACAAGCTGGCTGACGAAAAGGGGCTATACCTTGAGGTGAAGCCTTCCGGTGTGAAGGCGTGGCGGTACCGTTTTAAGCTGGCAAGCGATGGGACGGTTAAAGAAAGCTTGTTTGCCATTGGCGACTACACCAGCGCCCCGAGCGGTGAAACTGCCGAGCAATCCCGGGAGCGCCGTGCTGGCGGTAGGTTTACCCTGGCAGAAGCGCGAGAAGAGCGCATCAAGGCGAGGGGGCTGGTGAAACAGGGCATCAACCCGGTACACGACCGCCAGCAAAAGCGGGTATTTCGCCAACAAGAGAATGCGAACACGTTTGAGACTATGGCCCTTGAGTGGCTTGGATTGCGCGATTGGGAGGAAGTCACCAAGGCCCGCAGGCTGGACATGCTCCAACGGGTTGTTTTCCCAAAGATAGGCAAGTTGCCCCTGAAGTCGATAAAGCCAGCCCATGTTCTGGAAGTGCTTAATGCTGCGAACAAAGACAACGGACCGTCCGTAGCTGCCGAAGCACAGCGCACCATCTCATCCGTGTTTGACCTGGCTGTATCAACGCTGAAGGCCGACACAGACCCGGTTTATCCAGTTCGCAAGGCACTACCCAAGAACAAGACCCAGCATAAGCGCCCGCTGTCTGTGGCCGAGATAGGGCAGTTGATGCGTGACCTGGCAGGGTACGAGCGCAATTTCCAGACTGCGGCCGCGTTCAAGCTGCAATGGCTCACGCTGGCGCGACCCGGTGAAGTTCTTGGCGCTACGTGGTCAGAGTTCGACTTGGATGCTGCGGTGTGGCGCATTCCAGCAGAACGGATGAAGATGCGCAAAGAACACGTTTTATCCCTGCCGACGCAAGCTGTTGACGTTCTGCGTAAAGTTCAGGCGGTGAATGGGCACCGTGCGCATGTGTTCCCTCATCGTGATGACCGTGAAAAGCAAATGACCGACGCCACACTGAGGCAGGCCCTTGGATACCTTGGTTGGGCAGGCAAGTACAGCCCCCATGCCACACGCCACACTGGTAGTACCCGCCTGAATGAGTTGGGATTTAACTCTGACTGGATAGAGCGCCAGTTGGCCCACGCAGAGCGCAATGCGGTTCGCGGTACCTACAACCAGGCAGAGCACTTTGTCAGCCGCGCAGCCATGATGCAGCAATGGGCCGACCTGCTTGATACATGGCAGACTGGTGCGGTTGTTGTACCCATCCGTAGCGCCGCATGACTTAAAGCGAAGCCCTGACGTGATTTATTCAGGGCAACAGGCGGGGCCAGCAAGTGCAGCAACACAAGCCAGCCCCTGACCACAACCAAAGAAGGACTTTGAAAATGGCTAAGAAGAATGTAGCGGATGTTCCTGCACCAAAGATGAAAATCGTAGTCTCCGAGCCGGGGATGTATTTGGAAACACTGCGGAAACACGCCGGTAGTGCTGTTGCAGTCTTACCGCATGGTGTTGACTGGACTCCAGTCGTAGAGAGCGACAACCCGCTGGAGGCAATCATTCGCCTGCCACTATGCCGGGAGGTGTCACATGGCTAACCGAGGCGATAAAGAAACAATCCTTGGCGCATACGACACGATTGAAAAAGTTATCAAAGCTGGGCGTTCTCACATGCACGGTGGCACTGGTTGCCGACCAAACGTTGTAACCGCAATGCTCGGTGTCATTGCGGGCATTGCGGGCCAATCGAAAGACCTTCAATGGCCTGACCCCGAGGCAGAGAAGGTCGCCGCCGCAAAGCGAGACAGAACCTTGCAAAAGGTAATCAAGAAATGCTCTCGAAAGACACCCATCAGGGCAGCATAAACTTTGGATTAGTTTTTCGGGAGAGCGGGGGATGGGGTCGTTGGACGCTCGGTTAGGAGCCGAGAAAGTCGGGTTTGAGTCCCGAACTACCCCTGCTCTCCCACCTATTGCCCCAGCTAGACCCGCCTCGAAACCGGGTTGAAAAGCCAGTCCTCCCCTGGCCTGCTGGGCATCTTCACAGGGAGTGGCACGGGAGGTGCTATGAGCATAGTCATTCAAATTAAAGACCGTGAGGCAATTCCGGTGCGGGCCATACCGTTTCTGACCTGTTGGCAAACGATGACCCCTGATGCACTTGCCCTGGCACTGTCTGGTGATGAGCACTTCTATTGTTTCGAGAGTGTGCTGGCCCATCGAGCAATCGGCGGCGAGGCGTTGCAACAAAAGTGGTGGCAATCCAATGTTGTAAGGCCACTCCGGGCGCTCAGTGACAAGCTGAAAGCCACTGAGACTACTCACGAAACAGGATTGCAGGACTTTCATTCAGAGTCATTGAAAATGCTGCCTGCTGGGGTCTATGTCTGGCGCGATGAGTTTGAACAAGCACACCAACGGCACTACAGCGGTATTGCCGTGCCAGTTGACTGTGATGGCAATGTCATAACCCTCACTGATTCGGAAGTCGCAAAACTGACTGCTGCGCACCAAGAACGGATATCACTCGACTTTCATCCATTCATCCCGGATGTGGAAACGCAGCACATTGTGATGGAGGGATTTGAGCAATACAGAATAGCCCTTCAAACTGCGCCTGATGGAGCGCCGTGGTGGCAAACAAAGCACAACGTATTCGAAATGGCGCAGAACATTGGCTCACGTCTCAACAGCCAAGGTAAGAGGGCATCAAATGCTGCCATAGCAAAAGAGATTGAGTCCTCTATCAATGGAATTGAGCACAACAAAGCAACCGGGCGAACCGCGCCAAACTGGGACACCATTCGCGGCCACCTAACGAATTGGCAGTGGAAGCCTGAATAGTTGGGCGTGCCCAGGGCGTGCCCAGTTGGGCGATTGGGCGAGAGAGTGAAATCGTCTTGAAACCCGCATGAATAAAGGGTTTCGCCACACTTCACAACAGCACATTTAGGGTCAAACGCCCCGAGAAACTTTTCCTAAGCCCAGCCGTATTGCAGCGGGGTAGGAAATCACCATGAGTGCCGCCAGACTTGCGTGTCTTGAAAAAAAAGGGGTGTGTGCAACGCCCGCAACCTTCGACAATCTGCCCGACACGGGCTACATGCGCCAAGCGCAAATTATTCCCGCTGTAATCCCCGTTTCATCCGCTACTTGGTGGCGCGGTGTCCAATCTGGGCGCTATCCAAAGCCGGTGAAACTTTCCGAGCGCGTGACGGCATGGCGTGTTGGTGACATTCGTCAGTTCCTTGCCACGCAATCCGGAACCGGGGTTCTGTAATGCACGCCGCCCACAAAAGCGAATGCCCGGGTGGAGCCGGGCAAAACGCAGAACAAATCACTAACGACCTCAATTATCCGACAGGTCAAAGTTTCAGTAAAGCTGAATCAAATCTTCGCGCTGTGTTGGCGCTTGCTGGACATGCCGTGCACCTGTTGAAGGACGGTGGCTATCTGGTTTGCAAGTATGGCTACACCTACGAAGCAAAGGATTTCAGTGCGCTGAAAGCCTTCGCCGTGCGTCTGGGAGTGTGCCATGAGTGAACAGCTTTCATTCCTGCCTGGTGCCCCGTTTTGCCCATTGTTGCCACCGCATGGCAGTGCAGCCGAGCAAGCACTCTACGACCTGCTGGAACGCAACCTGACCACGCCTGATTGGATTAGCGAAGGCAAGGGATGGAGGCTGGCTGCCGCCGTGAAGGAGTTGGATTATCTGGGTTGGGAACCAGAATCCATTCTTATCCGGTGCGATGGCTGGCCCAACCCAATCGCCCTCTACAGCCTGCCAGCGAAAGCGAAACAGGCTTTCTATGCCATGCGTCAAGGGGGTGGCAATGCTTAACGGACACAACCCAGACCGCGCCCGTGATGCGCTGTACGCCATACCTGCCGACCTGCCCCGCGACCAGTGGGTAAAAGCAGGCATGGCCGCGCACGCTGCTGGTCTATCGTTTGATGACTTCGACCAATGGAGCGCATCCGCACCCAGCTACAACGCACAATCCTGCCGTGCTACCTATCGGAGCTTCAAGACTGCGCCTGGTGGTGTTGGTGCCGGTGCTTTGTTTGGCATGGCCCGTGACCACGGATGGACGGAGGGCAACGCAACACGCATGCCCCTGCCAGAGCGAGCCACGCGCCCTGTAGAACAACCGCGCAAACCATCCGTTGGCATGGGTGCTGCTGATGTGTATGCACGGTGCGAACACGCCACCTATCAGCACACCTACATTGCAGCCAAGCGTGCCGCCGGGGTGCCGATGGATACCCTGCGCGTGGTGCCTGCTGGCGACCCGCTGCGCATCATGGGTGAAAGCATGGCCGGGGCATTGGTGGTGCCGTGCATGGCAATGGATGGCACGCTATCGACCTTGCAACTGATACCGCCGCCCGATGTTGCCGCACGCCTGAAAGCCGCTGGAAAGCCCGGAAAATTGAACCTGCCCGGCCACTCTGTGCAAGGCTGGTTTACCGTGGGCAAACTGGTTCCCGGTGGTGTGGCCTACATCGTGGAGGGTATCGGGCAAGCATGGGCCTGCTGGCAAGCGACTGGCAATGCTGCTGTGGTTTGCTTTGGGGCTGGGAACATGGGCAAGGTGGCACAAGCCCTGCGCCAGCAAGACGATGCCGCCCGGCTGGTGCTAGTGCCGGATGTGGGCAAGGAGTCCGACGCTTCCAAAATTGCCGCCGCCGTTGGGTGCATGGTGGCTGCGATGCCAACGGGCGAAGCCAACAACTTTGACGCGAACGACATTGGACAGCGTGACGGCTTGGATGTGCTGGCGCTGCTGTTGGAGTCCGCGACCGAGCCGCCTGTGTCTTACCCGGTGTCGTTGGCATTTGCTGATGAACTGCCCGACCGCTACGAGCCGCCTGATGAACTCATAGAGGGCATGCTGACTGTGGGCGATGGGAGTGTGCTGTATGGTGACAGCAACAGCGGGAAAACCTTTCTTGTTATCGACATGGCCGCAAGTGTGGCCCGTGGCGTGCCGTGGATGGGTAAGCGCACTGAGCCGGGGCTAGTTGTGTACCTGGCTGCCGAAAGTCCAGCAAGTGTTCGAGGCAGGTTACAGGCTTACCAAAAGCACCACGGATGCAAGGTGCCGAACTTCGCGATTGTGCAAAGCCCGATTGATTTGTTTGATGGTGATGCCGACACCAATCGGGTTATCAAACTGGTTCAGCAACTGGAGCGCCAGCGAGGGCAAAAGGTGCGTTTGATTGTGGGTGACACATTGGCCCGCCTTTCCGCTGGTGCGAATGAAAACGCCGGACAGGACATGGGACTGGTAGTGCGTCGCTTCGACCGCATCCGTACCGAGTGCAAGGCACACTTTCTGCTGATTCACCATAGCGGGAAAGCTGCTGCCGCTGGTGCCCGTGGATGGAGTGGTATCCGTGCCGCAGTGGACACCGAGATTGAAATCAGCGATTCACCTGCCGGGCGATGTGTGGAGATTACCAAGCAACGCGACCTAAGCACCAAGGGCGAACGTATCGGGTTCAGGCTGGACGTGGTGACTCTGGGGCATACCAAGTGGGGAGAGCCCGCTACATCGTGCGTAGTGTCCGCTGCCGATGCTCCAGTGAAGCAAACAGGTAAGCGCCTGAGTGAATGTGATGGTGCCGTACTGGAGTTTCTTGTAGCCCACAAAATTGGAATCAAGAAACGCGATGTGGTGACGCACTTTGAAGGCCGATATGAAAAGGGGCCGATATACCGCGCCATGAAATCACTGGTTACAGCCAATGCTATCCATGAAGCCGCCGGGATGGTTTGTGCTGCTGGGGCTGTGAAATGAACCGGGTACAGATAGGTACAGATAGGTACATGTACCCGTTTGTACCCAAGCCTAAAAAGGTACAGATAGGTACAACACCCTTTAGGGGTGTACCTTTTGTACCTAGGCCGAAAACCATTGCAGGGAGCCATTGAAATGATTGATTCTTTCTCTGGTGCAACTGACTTGCTGGGGGACACCATAGCCCCGACCAAGCGCACAAACGACCGCCACGAGGCCGCTGCACTGTGCGAGGTACTGAAGGCGCTCAAAGCCCATCCTGCCGTTGCCTGGAGTGAGCGCATGAACTCAGGCGCTGCCAAGGTAGGCAACAGATTCATTCGATTCGGCTTCAAGGGGTGCCCCGATGTACTGGGCCAATTGCGTGACGGTCGCCTGTTGGGTGTGGAGGTGAAAAGCCCCACCGGAAAACTGAGGCCAGAGCAATCGTTCTTTCTGGAACGCATCCGTGGTGCTGGTGGCGTGGCCTTTATGTCGCGTGACTGCCGGGACGTTCTGCAAGCCCTTGGGGCTATCGAGAGGGGTAAGCCCATGAATTGAACCTCCCCCATTGACCAGAAAACCTAAGAAAACCTCTATTCAAGGACCATAACCATGTTGACCCGAAATCCAAACGTTTTGAAATGCCCCACTTTCACTCCCATGCCAAAGTCACCCGACGAACTGGCAGAACTCGATTTGAATGCTGCTGCGAGGGGCTTGTCCGATGACGACTTTGAAAATCACCCTGCCGTTATCCGCGCTGCCGCCGAAGCACAAGCGTGGGCGACACGGTTAGAGCGACTTGCCTCCTATCCGGGTAAACGCAATGTGATTCTGAATCTGGCTGGTGGCATTGCCGCTGAACTGGACGTAGACCGCAGTTTCTCGGAACTGGCTGAACTGCGCTCACTGTCTGACAAGGCAACGGCGAATCTTCAAAGCATTCGTTTCGAATTGAAGCGGCAAGCGGTATTGACCCAGCAAGTCGCCACCGTCTGAATCTACGAAGGCGACCAATGAAACACGGTGTTTCACTCAAGGCACAAGTTCTGGAGTTGCGCAGGGGTCATTCTCTGCGCGAGGTTGCCAGCTTGTCGGGGTTGCCATTGGGCACGGTCAAGACCATCTGTGCGCGCTCAGGCGCATTCAAGGACAACCCACGGCTTCGTGAACTATTCACCTTGCCGCCCATTCAAGTGTCCGAGTCGACAGCCTTGGTTGTGCCGGAATTGCCACCACAGGAGGTGGTGACCGGCGATAAAGAGATTGACGCGGTTCTCTGGCTTCGGTCAGTCATCAGGACCGGGCAGGCCGATTTGATTGCCAAAGCGATGGAAGCATCGAAACGCATCAAGACGCCATTGAAGGAACTTTCAGACCGCTATCTGAAACACCTGGTTTCAAAGAATCCGGGAAACTGGACGGTCGCATTTCAGACTATTGGCTTTGATGACCTGGAGGGGCTGGCCCACGGGTCAACCAAGAAGGCGACTCGCCAGCATGCCGCTACAGCCCGGTTTGGCAGTATCGAAGCATTGTTTGCAGACACCCCGGCTGAACGATTCGCCATTGACGCCCTTGCCGGACTGAAGATGAAAAAGGGCTACGGGGACTATGACGATAGTCAAGTCGACAAGCGGTTTCAGGCTCACCCTGACCTGATGCCAAACACCCTGAGCGACTGCCTGCACGAGTTGGCCTACTGGCACGACCTCTACGTGCTGCGCCATGCCCATGACGGTTGCGACCAAGGGCACGAAGCCTATGCCCGTGAGTGCTTTGCTTTCCGCTGTCTGGCGCGCATCAAGCCCAAAACAAAGGCTGAAGCTGTGGCCGTGTTTCGCTATCTGGCCGACGCTGAGCGCATGGACGACACCGAAACTGAAAGCATTCTGCTGAACCTCATTGGATGAAACCCCCTGTTTTATTACTGGAGAAACAAAAATGAACCCTTCACGCAAGACCCCCCCGAACCAGTGGAAGGCTGGTCAATCTGGAAACCCGAAAGGCCGACCGCCCGGTGTGTCTGCCGTTACCAAGATGCGCGAATCACTGTCTGGTGATGTGCCGGAGATATTGGCCGGTCTGGTGGCCGCTGCAAAAGGCGGTGATGTGCAAGCTGCACGATTGATTCTGGAGAGGGTACTGCCGCCGCTAAAAGGCGTAGAACTGCCGGTAACGCTATCCCTTCCTGACGGTGGCACTCTGACAGCCAAGGCCGATGCCATGCTGTGCGCGGCTGCAAACGGTGACCTTGCACCAGGACAAGCGGCACAACTGATTTCGGCATTGGGTTCGATGGCGAAGATTTCCGAGATTGACGACTTGAGCGAACGCATTACCAAACTGGAGGCACACCATGGCAACACTGGAAAAACGCATAGCTGACTTGGAATCGAAAACCATCAACACCGAACACCGCGTGAGAATCTATCTCTGCGATGAGGGAGAGGACCAAGCACAGGCACGCCTCAAAGCTGGCATTGCACCGGATTGCAACGGCAAAACGGTTTGCGTTCAGTTCGTGTCACCACCAAACGCATTGAAGGAGTCGCGCAATGGCAACGATTGAAACCAGACTTGCCCGCCTAGAGGTTGCGAAAAGGGCACCAACACGGGAGTACAGCGATGCAGAGCGGGCCGTGCGATATGCATACCTTCTGGAACAGGGTGGACCGGATGCTGACAAAGTGCGTGCCATTCTGGCTCAGTCCGATGTCGAACGGGGGTACAGCCATGAGTAGTCTTGACCTACGTTTGAAGAAGTTGGAGACCGCCGCCAACACTGTGCATCTTGCGAAGCTATCGGATGCGGAGCTTGATACCCACATCCTCACTTTGAAAGATGGGTCGCCGGGCTGGTACGACGCCATTATTCATAGGGTGCTGCGGTATCCGAGTGCATTTCCGGTGGTGCATGACGACCCGGACTATCTGGTTGATGGAGGCGGTCAGGCGAGAGAGTAAACTGAAGGCTAGGACCTTTCATCAGAACTTCCGTAAGGAGTCGAGGGGTCAAAATGCCATTGAACAGGGGGAAGCAATGAAAGCTATTTTCATTTTGGCAACGCTACTTTTTGTTTGCGTCTCGTCGAATGGGCAGGTGCGCAAATGCAAGGGACCGGATGGCAAGATTACGTACAGCGACACTCTATGCTCAACCAACACGGTTTCAGAGTCTGGTGTTCAAACTAATGCAAACACCATGGATGCCTCTACGCTTCGGCAGGATATGAGTAGAGAAAAGGCGGAAGCTTTAGAGGCCGCTGATAGACGACAAACTGAAGCAACCGTGAACAGAGCTATGCAGGCAGGCTCGTCAAGCTGCAAGTTTTCCTACCTAGCAATCGGAGACGAAAAAGGAAAACAGCTCGCTGATGCAGCTAAGCAGGAGTGTCTATTGAACATTCAAGCAAAGGCTAAGGGACAGCCCATTTCATTGGAACAGTTCACCTATTGGAACAGCCATCATCAGTTGATGACTACTCGCCGTCAGGCGGCTGTTACCCGTGCCGAAGTCAACCGAACAGCGCAAGAAACCAATCAACGAATTGATAGCCACGCAAGTGATATTAAAAATAAAAGCTACGAATGTAGGCCAAACTATGGTGGCACTTCGCTGAACTGTAAGTAGTGGGGTCGCTATAAACCATTACCCCAGCGGTGGAGCAAAGCCCCCGGCACGAGGACAGACACTGCCGGGTATATTGCGAAGGTGACACAGCTCGCTTCACAGGCAATCCCAGTCTATCAGGATGGGTACACTATCAACAAGGCCGCTGCCAGATGGCGTCCCGGTCGTAGAAGTTTCAGCGGAAACTCGCTCTACGTAAGCCTTCGGGTCGTATACCGGGATACCCAACTCAATTTATCCAACAGCGTCAGTTGGACCAAACAAGCCGCAAAAGGGTAGTGAGGAACAATGCAGGCGATTAGCCCACCCTGTCCGTACAACGTCCGATAACGCTCACTGGAAATGGGGGTAGCCTGAACCACGATGGAGCCGGTTGTCGCAGGAAGCATACCGAGAGGCGACACTTTGGAATCCACGGGTAATCCAGAATCCACCGGCAACTGAAGTCTAGCTCAACCTTGGCAATCAACTGGAAGTGGCAAGAGCGCGGCAGGATGCAGCAACACCAGGCCATCATCTCCCCCGAATATGGGAGATAGAATCCGCTCAGGCGCAAGCCTCCCGTTTCACCTCCCTGAGCGGGCCTCGATGTGTGATAGCTGAGAGGTTCAAGCCCCGGCCCATGAGTCGGGGTTTTTTTTGGGCTGGTGGCTGGTGTATCGAAGTCCCAACGAGGTAGTCACAATTCATAAAACGGGTATGAAAGCGGGTATGAAAATGAAGTGCAAACAGAAGAACCTAGTATCCATGCGGGTTGCGACGCATAACTTCCTGTTCAGCTCGTGACAGGATTCTTCAAGCCATTTTGGCCTCTAGCCCGCGTATCTGTTAAATAGTTAGCTATTGATGTTGTAGCGTCTCAGGCACAGGCGTATGCCATCGTGCTGGGCTGTGGTCGGGTTGGACGTGCTTGGCAATTTCTGGCCACGGCAGCGCTCAGTGCAGCATGCATGTGGGCGATTCCATCAGGTCAAGTTTGTGAGGCTTATGCTGGTTTGGGAGTCGAACGTCTGCGGGGCTGCCAGGCTTTGATGCTGTCTACGATGGGTGACCAGGGTAGCCCGATGAGGCCGTCGTGGCAGATTTGAGCCTGCTGCACCATCTGGTGCACATCGGCAACAGTGGCAGCCAGTGCATTTTGCAAACCCAACAGACCACCGCATTGCAGGCGCAGCTGAAGGGCATGGGTCAGCGGCACACCGGGTTGCAGACGCAGGGGGAATGTGGCGCGTTCGCGAAACAGGTTCAAAAGGTTCTCGCAATCGGTGTGCGCTGCAGACCGAGTGCAGGCCAGCACCTCACGCTCGGCCAGCGAATGCTGGGCCACCAGCTCGCAGGTCGCGCCGCGCGCCTGAATAGCGCCTTGGAACACACACGGCAAGCCGTTGGTTTGAGCGCGTGCGCTGCGGTAGGCGGCTTCGTCCATGGCGTTTCTTCCTCAATCAGGACGCGCTGGCGTTGAATCGGCAAGCCAGAAGCTCTGGTGGAGTGCGGCTATTTCTGCTTCCACCTCAGGGACCGGGCCGGTTATCTGTAGCGTTTTTTGCCCTGCCCCCAATACGGCGCGGCAAGGCAGGTCCATGGTCGGATTTTCCCCATGGTTGCCGGTGAGTTCCAGCAGGCGGCGTTCCGTCATGCCATACACCAGGCGTCCAATATTCGCCCAGTACTGGGTGCCACTGCACATCGCACAGGGCTCCACCGTGGTCACCAGCGTGCATTGCCAAAGGTAATCACTTGCGAAGTTGGTTGCGGCGGTGCGCGCCAGGGTCGACTCGGCGTGATTGACCGTATCCACGTTGCCCTGTTCGGCCAGAACGGTTTCGCCATCCGGAGCAATCAGAACCGCCCCGAAAGGATGGCGCCCGAGTGCCATGGCCCGCCGTGCAACGCCATTGGCCCGGCGAAGGTGTCGCAGGACTTGCTCATGCGACATTGTGACGCCACGGTTTTGCTGATCACCAGACATTCACTCTCCTTGAGCGCGACGGTGTGCCCAGTTGGGTGCACGTTTCTTGAAAGAGAAAAACAGCTCGCGCAGGGACATCTTAATCATCCAGGGCCAACTCACCAGATCTTGACCAGCCCGATCAACACCGCCGTCATCGTCACATAGCGCGCAAACTTGCCAATTGCCATATAAGCCAGGCATGGCCAGAACGGCAGCTTGAGCCAGCCTGCCACGGCACACAGCGGGTCGCCCACAGCGGGCAGCCAGGCCAGCAGGCAGGCCTTGGGTCCTAATTTCTCCAGCCAGTCGAGTGCCTTGGTATGGGTTGGCGAGTGCCGGTATTTGTCCACGACCTGATGTGCGCCGTAGCCCATCCACCAGTCCACTGCGCCGCCCAGTGTGTTGCCTGCCGTTGCCACCAGAACCACGGGCCAGAACTGATCAGGATTGAGTTGCACCAGTGCGAAGACGACCGGTTCCGACCCCAGCGGAAGCAACGTCGCCGAGATGAACGAGACTACAAACACCGTACTCAGGCTGTACTGGGGCAGTGACAGCAAGGCAAGGAGTGTGTTGATCCATTCGGGCATACGGGCAGTGTAGGTTGCACTTGGGCAGGTGTCGTGGGCGTGCGCAAAGTATTTCTGCGGATTTCAATTGCTGAAATTTTAGGCAGCTAGAATAGGCTGCGACCCGCGTCATCCGTTTCAAACCCCACCCCCTTTTTCTTATCCATCCGCATGCACATCGGCCACTTTGCCATGGCGAATCCACTGTTTGTTGCACCCATGGCGGGCGTGACAGACCGGCCTTTTCGCCAGCTCTGCAAGCGCCTGGGGGCGGGCTATGCAGTCAGTGAGATGGTGACCTCGCGGCCGGATTTGTGGAAGACACTCAAGACGTCGCGCCGGGCCAACCATGCTGGTGAGCCCGGACCTATTGCCGTGCAAATCGCCGGCACCGAGCCACAGATGATGGCCGACGCTGCGGTGTACAACATCGAGCGTGGCGCGCAGATCATTGACATCAATATGGGTTGCCCGGCCAAAAAGGTTTGCAACAAGTGGGCGGGCTCGGCCCTGATGCAGGACGAAGCGCTGGCCCTTTCCATCGTTGAAGCGGTCGTGGCCGCATGTGCGCCGTGCAATGTGCCCGTCACACTGAAGATGCGAACCGGTTGGTGCCAGGCGCACAAGAATGCTGTCCCACTGGCGCGCGCCTTTGAGGCGGCTGGCGTGCAAATGCTGGCGGTGCATGGTCGCACCCGCGAGCAGGGCTACAAGGGAGAGGCCGAGTACGACACCATTGCCGCCGTCAAGGCTGCGGTGCAGATTCCGGTTGTGGCCAACGGCGACATCACAACTCCCGAAAAAGCGCGCGATGTGCTGCGGGCCACGGGAGCGGATGCCATCATGATTGGCCGCGCGGCGCAGGGCCGGCCATGGATATTTCGCGAAATCGCACACTTTCTGGCGACCGGCACACACCTGGCGCCACCGCTGGTGAGTGAAGTCAAACGGCTGTTGGTGGAGCACCTGTACGACCACTACAGCCTGTACGACGAATTCATCGGCGTGCGCTCGGCGCGCAAGCACATTGGCTGGTATGTGCGTGATCTGCCCGGTGGCGAGGCTTTTCGCAACGAGATGAATGCCTTGCAGGACAGTGTGAGCCAGGTGGCTGCGGTAGAGCAGTTTTTTGATGGTTTGAACGAGAAGATGGACCGCATCCCGTCAAGCGGCGGTGTGGCCAACACAAGAGGACGAGACATGACGGAATGTGTTGTATGAGCAAGAAGCTGCTTGAGGAAAGCGTGCGTACCAGCCTGGAAGGCTACTTTCGCGACCTGCGCGGCACCGAGCCTGGCGGCATGCACGACATGCTGGTGCGCGCGGTCGAAAAACCCCTTCTTGAAGTGGTCATGGCGCAGGCCGAGCACAACCAGTCCAAGGCTGCGCAGTGGCTGGGTTTGAACCGCAACACCCTGCGCAAGAAGCTGCTGGAACACCGACTGATTGATTGATCGCGCTGCGCGAACTGTTTGAGCAGCCGCCCCCATTTTTTAACTACGCCCGCTCCACCATGAACGCACTACTTTCTGTGTCCGACAAAACCGGCATCATCGAACTCGCCCGGGCTCTGCACGAGCAGGGCATCAAGCTGCTCTCCACCGGAGGTACCGCCAAGTTGCTGGCTGAAAAAGGGCTACCCGTGACCGAAGTGGCCGATATGACGGGATTTCCCGAGATGCTGGATGGTCGCGTCAAAACCCTGCACCCCCGCGTTCACGGAGGCCTGCTGGCGCGCCGCGATGTGCCTGCCCACATGGCCGCTTTGGCTGAACACAAGATTGACACCATCGACGTACTGGTGGTGAATCTGTACCCGTTCGAAGCCACCGTTGCCAAACCTGGCTGTACGCTGGAAGATGCTATTGAAAATATCGATATTGGTGGCCCGGCCATGGTGCGCAGCGCCGCCAAAAACTGGAAAGACGTGGCGGTGCTGACCGACGCATCGCAATATTCCACGGTGATCGCCGAGTTGAAGTCAACTGGAAAAGTGAGCGACAAGACCAAGTTTGCCCTGAGTGTGGCCGCTTTCAACCGCATCAGCCAGTACGACGGCGCTATCAGTGACTACCTGAGTTCCGTGCAAATCGGTGACGCGGTGCCCGCAGGTGACGCCGCGCCCGCGCTGAGCCGCTTTCCGGCCCAGTTCAATGCGCAGTACACCAAGGTGCAGGACATGCGTTACGGCGAGAACCCGCACCAGCAGGCATCCTTCTACCGCAACGCGAGTCCGGCACTGGGCGCACTGTCCACCGGCGTGCAGTTGCAGGGCAAGGAGTTGAGCTACAACAACATCGCCGATGCCGATGCGGCGTGGGAATGTGTCAAGAGCTTTGAAGCCACTGCCTGTGTCATCGTCAAACACGCCAACCCCTGCGGCGTGGCTGTGGGCGCCACGGCGCTGGAGGCTTATAGCAAGGCCTTTCAGACCGACCCGACCTCGGCCTTTGGCGGCATCATTGCCTTCAACTGCCCTGTTGACGGAGCGGCGGCCCAGGTTGTTGCCAAACAGTTCGTGGAAGTACTGATGGCCCCCGCTTTCACCCAGGAAGCGCTCGACGTGTTCAAGGCCAAGGCCAATGTGCGCCTGCTGCGCATCGCGCTGCCCGAGAACCGCGCCGACATCCTGAACGCAGGTCGCAACAGCCTGGAGTTCAAGCGTGTCAGCGGCGGCCTGCTGGTGCAGGAAGCCGACAACCACATCCTGCACCTGTCAGACCTGAAAGTGGTCACCACGGTGCAGCCCTCTGCGGAGCAATTGCAGGACCTGCTGTTTGCCTGGACCGTGGCCAAATATGTGAAGTCCAATGCCATTGTGTTCTGCAAGGATGGCATGACCATGGGTGTGGGCGCCGGACAGATGAGCCGTCTGGATTCGGCCCGCATTGCCAGCATCAAGGCCGGACATGCCAACTTGTCACTGGCGGGTACGGCGGTGGCCAGCGATGCATTCTTCCCGTTCCGTGATGGTCTGGATGTGGTGGTGGACGCAGGTGCCACTTGCGTCATTCAGCCCGGCGGCTCCATGCGTGACGAAGAGGTAATTGCCGCTGCCAACGAGCGTGGTGTGGCGATGGTGTTCAGTGGCGTGCGCCACTTCAGGCACTGAGCCACTCCGAGAAAATCAGTTCAGGGCTTGCTGTCCGATTGACAGTGAACGCAGGCGCCATTCGGGATCAAAGACGTCGCACACGAGTATGAACTCATCGGCCTGGGTCATTTTCTGCAACGCAGCGAACGATTCACGAACCCGCTCAGGCCCACCAATCACGGCCATGCCCAGAAACTCGGCAATGGCTGAGCGCTCGCGCTCGTCAAGCCCGGACGCATAATTCTGAACCGGGGCCTGCAGCGGTTTGCGATCGCCCGTCAGAATGCCCAGTACGCGCTGGTACACGCTGCTGGCCAGGAACTGGGCGTCTTCATCGGTGGGCGCAGCCACCAGCGGGACACCGATTGCAATGTAGGGCTGGGCCAGATTGGCAGAAGGCCGGAAGTTGCGCCGGTACTCCTCAATGGCCTGCATCATCATTTGTGGCGCGAAGTGCGATGCAAACGCATACGGCAGCCCGCGCTCTGCCGCCAGTCGCGCTGAGAACAGGCTCGATCCCAGCAGCCAGATGGGAACATGGGTTCCTGCGCCGGGGTTCGCAACCATGCGCTGACCCGCACGGGTGTCCCCCAGTAGTGCCTGGAGTTCGTCAACGTCTCTCGGAAAGTCCTGTTCATTTTCAACCCGGTTGCGTCGCAATGCACGCATGGTGAGCGGATCGGTTCCGGGGGCGCGGCCCAGGCCAAGATCAATCCGGTCGGGATACAGCTCTGCCAGAGTCCCAAAAGCCTCCGCAACCACCAGCGGCGCGTGGTTGGGCAGCATGATGCCTCCGGATCCAACCCGAATGCGTCGGGTTCCCCCAGCAATATGTCCTACCAGAACCGCCGTAGCGGAGCTGGCGATGCCCGGCATGTTGTGGTGTTCGGCCAGCCAATACCGTGTGAACCCGAGCATTTCTGCATGTTGGGCGGTGCGCAGCGCCAATGCAAGTGCCTGCGCCACCGTGCTGCCTTCACGCACGGCCACCAGGTCCAGCATGGACAGTTTGGGTTTGGCGGTGCGCATCATTTGGGTGACCGAAATTGCGCGACCAGTACCAGCATAGCGATCGCAGCGATGCCCCAGAGTGCGGCCCAGATCCAGAACGTTACGGACTGATTCAAGAAGGTCCAACTCACCGCGCCGCACATGGCGCGTGGTTCAAACACATCGGGCGCCCAGCGTTCGAGCGGCATCCATTCAGGAAATCCCTTGAAGCGTCCGCAGCTGGCCTCGGCACCCGCTTTGACCTTTTGCTCCAGATCCAGCAGCAATGTGGCACGCCACAAACCCCAGCCCAATGCAGCGAACCATGCGGCAAGCGCACCCCATCGCATGACCCGAACGCCGGGGGCAATCGCACCCATCAATCCCGCCAAGGCCATTCCCAAAACAGCGACGCGAACGTAAATGCACTCATTGCAGGGTTCAACACCCATTAAATGCTGCATAAACAGGGCAAAGCACTCCAGCAGAATGGCGGTAACGGCCAACAAAAACCAGGACACGCGTCGCTGGGAGAAAGATTGAATGGTATGGAGCATGGTGGTTGCAAGTTTCAGAGCAGGTTGCAGGTATGGGGCGGCAGGTATGGACAGGATCACTTGCGTGCCAGGTAGACGCCCCAAACGGTGAGCGCCATACCGAGCAGTGCCAGGTCGGTGAATGCTTCGTCAAAGAGGAGCCATGCAACCAGCGCTGTGCACGGCGGCACCAGATAGAAAAGGCTGGCAATGTTAACGGCATTGCTGTGACGGATCAGCCAGTTCAGCAGGCTGATGGCACCAACGGACAAAACAAGTACCAGCCAGCCCAGCGCAAACAGAAATTCACCGGTCCATTGGACCTGAAAATTTTCGGTGAAGCTTGCAACGGCCCATGTGGCCAGTGTGGTCGGCAGGAACTGCGCAATGGCGCCGGTGCGCCAGTCAAACGGCGGGCAGAATCGCTTCTGGTAAAGCGTTCCCGCAGTGATGCCCAGCAGTGCCGCCAGTGCCGGCCAGAGCGCGTTCAGTTCAAATCCGGTACCGATCTTGCCGAAAACCACCATTCCAACGCCGGTCAGACCCAGCAGCAATCCGATCCACTGGCGTGTGAGGACGGCCTCGTGTAGCAACCACCCCGCTCCTACGGCGGTTAGCAGGGGCTGCACACCCACAACCAGGCTGGTTACACCGGCGGGCAGTCCCTTGGATATGGCAATGAATACGCCGCCCAGGTAGACACCGTGGAGGAGTAATCCAGCCATACCGATATGAAACCATGCCCTTGGACCAGCGGGCCACGGCGCGCGCGTCAACACCGCAACCAGGGTCATGAAGCCCAGCACGGCGATGTAGCGGATCAGCAGAAAGGTCAGGGGTTCTGCATGCGGCAGTCCTAGTCTGGCACCAATGAAGCCTGTCGACCACAGAAGCACAAAGATCAGCGGGTAGGCTGGAGAAAAGCGGTTGGCCATCAATGCGGGGAAGAGGCGAATCGCCAGGGTGGCAGATTGCGAAGGCGCCCATTCTACGCTGCCCGTCTGAATGAAAGTGGCCAAGTAGCGTGGCTATTGCCCGTGTTATCCGACCATGCCACTGCGGGTTTTTAACCATAACTCAGTAAAGAAGGTGATCTGAAATATCAAGTCTCACGTTGAAAGGATGCGGTATGTTTTACATGATTCCCAACCCGATGTTTGACAACACGTTTCAGTCCTGGATGGCGGCTGCACGCGATCAGGCTACAGCCCAATTGATTGCCACGTTGACGTTGCAAAAGGCGATCCAGTCCCGTGCGGTACACGAGCTGGAGCACTGCAGCTGGATGGTCGAAGAGCAGGTCGACCGGGTATGTCAACCGAAGAAGCCTGCGCCCATGCGTGCAAGCCGGACCGCAGCGCGAACGAAACACGCCGGGTAAAGCAGCGCGAGGGGGCCCGGTGGCTTTCTGCGGTTTATGCCGGCAGTACGCACCATGCGGCATCGGGCTGCCAGACCGCTGCCCAAGCGGGCAGCTGCGCGGCCGGCATGGGCCTTGCAATGCCGTAACCCTGGGCCAGTTCACACCCCAGCTGAAGCAATGCCGTTCCATGCGCGATCGTCTCGACCCCCTCGGCTATCACCTCCCGCTTGAACGCCGCGGCCAATCCGATCACGCCCTGCAGGATGGCCATGTCATCGGGGTCTTCCAGCATGTCGCGCACAAAGCTCTGGTCGATCTTGAGCAAGGCAACCTGAAGATGTCGGAAGTAGGTCAACGACGAGTACCCGGTGCCAAAGTCGTCCAACGCAAACAGCACACCCAGATGCGCGCAATCCGCAATCACTTTGGACACCTGGGCCATATCCTGCAAAGCACTGGTCTCCAGAATCTCCAGCTCGATACGGCTGGGGTGCACCTGGGGGTGTGCAGCGAGAAGGGTCTTCAGCCGGGCCACAAAGTCCGCTTGTTGCAACTGTCGTGCACCAATGTTGACACTGACCGCCATATCCAGCCCGGCGTCACGCCACGCTTCAATCTGGCTCAATGTGGCGTTGATCACCCATTCACCCACTGAAACCGCCAGCGGGTGGTCTTCTATCACCGGCAGAAATGTGGCCGGAGCCAGAAGGCCTTTTTCGGGGTGCTGCCACCGGATGAGTGCTTCAACTCCGATGATCTTGCCGCTTCGCATATTGACTTTGGGCTGGTAAAACAACACAAATTCGTCTTGCGCCAGCGCCAGGCGGATGCGCTCAACGCTTTCGTGGTGACTGCGCAGGTTGCTGTCCTGCGCCGCGTCAAAAAACTGAAACCGATTCTTGCCGGCAAGCTTGGCCTGGTACATGGACTGGTCCGCCTGCCGTAAAAGCTGGTCTGGGTCGATGTCGTGCGCTTGCGGATAAAAAGTAACGCCCAGGCTGGCAGAGACCTGAAGACTCAGGTCTCCAACCTGCACCGGCAACGCCGCCGCCGAGAGGAGCCGGTTGAGCATGGGCACGCTGGCTCCCGTATCCTCCAGATCAATGAGAACGGCCACAAATTCGTCGCCACCCAGGCGCGCCAGCGTGTCGCCTTCACGCAGCGCTTCTTTCATGCGCTTGGCCAGGGTAATGAGCATCTGGTCGCCGGTCTGGTGGCCGTGGCGGTCATTGATGGTCTTGAAGCCATCCAGGTCGAGGTAGACCACGGCAAGTTGTTGACCGCGCCGTTGCACCTGTGTCATGGTCTGGCGCATCCGGTCGGCCAGCAACACGCGATTGGGCAGGGACGTAAGGGAATCAAAATAGGCCAGCTTTTCCACATGGGCCTCAGCCTGTCTTCTGTCGGTGACATCATGTGAAATGACAATCAGCCTGGGCGGGTGACCTGCTTCGACGGCCTTGCGTGCAACCGACAGCGCAAACCACCGTGTTCCTTCTGGCGTTGTCAGCATCAATTCGCGGCCGTGGGAAGAACCGCGGGCCTGCGCCTCAGCCAATGCTTCAAGGACCACCTGCGCGGCTTCTGCAGGCATGACCTGTTCCACCGTCTTGCCCAGGAGGTCTTGCATTGGCGCCACCAAAAGGCCTGATTGCGGTGCGTGGCACGTGTAATAGCGCCCGTCCAGTCCGACTTCGAACAATTGGTCCGGAATGGCATCCAGGGTGGCGGTAAGCTGCCGCTCCGACGCTTGAATGGCAAGCGTGCGGGCCTGAACCTGCTGTTCCAGATCCTGGCGGTAGGCCAGCTGGCGCAATTGCAACTTGACCAGGTACGCCAATAGCAGGGACCACAAAAGTGCGACGCCAGTCTTTATCGCCAGGCTCGCCGGGTCGCTCCAGCCCGCAGTGGGTGCCACGCTCAGCGTCCAGCCTCCATTGGGTACGGAAAAGCTTTTCCGGACCGGGTCCGACAAAGGCCGGGCATCGGACTCCAGAATGACTTGTACCTGCCCGCTTTCGGGCTCGACACGCCAAAGCCGGTACCGAAAGCCGCGCGAGGACAGATCGGGCAATTTGAGCGGCTCAAGCGCCTGCGGCAATTTGAGAACCACATTGACAAAGCCCCAGAAGTTGGTCGTGTTGTCCGACTGATCCAGAAATATCGGCAGTCTGGCCACCAGACCTTCTCCGCCCTGGCGCAATTGAAGTGGTCCGGCCAGAGTAAGCTTGCCCGTGTTGCGTGCGAGTTCGGTCTCGGCCCGCATCACCGGGTCTTGCAACAAGTTCAGACCAATCGCCTTTTCATTGCCTGCAATCGGCACGGCATGGCGAATGATGCCGCCAGGCGCATAAATCAGCACGGAGGCACCAGGGTAGTCCGGCAGCATTTTCGTCGCTACGCGCTCAAAGCTTTTTACCTCCCCCTGTCCCTGCTGTACCAGTGCGGCCATGGCGTACACCACCGAAAGCGCTCGTTCGAGATGGTTTCTTGCCTCGTTACCATGGTCGTCGGCGATGGCGTAGGCCTGAGCACGTACGACGTCCAGCCGCCTAGCCTCCAGCTGCCGGATGATCACTGCACTGACGATCAGCGACACCAAAAACACCAGCAGCGTGATCAGGTTGGCACGATTGACAGATGGCAGTTTCAGACCCATGAACAGGAGTTGTTGACTAAATATCGGCTTTAGCCCTCGTCGAATATGCTTGTGCAGCTATAAAAATCATAGCTTTCTGAAAACCTCAGCAGCGCAGTCAATGGTTTCAGCGATGTCGGCATCGGTGTGCGCAGCGCTCATGAAGCCCGCCTCGTACAGCGCTGGCGCGAAGTACACGCCGCGCTCCAGCATGCCGTGAAAGAGGGTGTTGAATCGTTTGTTGTCCGTGGTCATCACGGTGGCGTAGTTCTGCGGCAGGGTATCGAACAGGAAAAAGCCGAACATGCCACCTTCGCAGTCCACGCTGAAGGGCACGCCGGCCCGGTCGGCGGCAGCCTTCAAGCCGGACATCAGCTTGCGAGTTTTGACACCCAGCGCTTCGTAGAAACCGGGCGTGCGAATTTCGCGCAGTGTTGCCAGTCCGCACGCGGTAGCCACAGGGTTGCCTGACAAAGTACCGGCCTGATAAACGGGGCCAAGCGGCGCGAGCTGTTCCATGACGGCGCGCTTGCCGCCAAAGGCTGCCAGTGGCATACCGCCGCCAATGACCTTGCCCAGCACGGTGATGTCCGGCTCAAAGCCAGGTATGGATTTGGCATAGACGCTCTGGGCGCTGCCCAGGGCCACACGAAAGCCGGTCATCACTTCGTCGAACACGAACAGCGCGCCGTGTTGGGTGCACAACTCCCGGCAGCGTTGCATAAAGGGCACCGAGGCACGAACAAAATTCATATTGCCCGCAATCGGCTCGATCATCAGGCATGCCAGTTCTGGCCCGTGCAGGGCGAAGGCTTCTTCCAGTTGCTGCAGGTTGTTGTATTCCAGCACCAGCGTGTGCTGCACCACTTCGGCCGGTACGCCCGCGCTGGTGGGGTTGCCGAAGGTGGCCAGACCCGAGCCGGCCTTGACCAGAAGTGCATCTGCGTGGCCGTGGTAGCAGCCTTCAAATTTGAGAATCTTGCTGCGCCCGGTGGCCCCGCGTGCCAGGCGGATGGCGCTCATGCCGGCCTCCGTTCCGCTGCTGACCAGACGAACCATGTCCATGCTGGGAACCAGGCTCAGGATTTCCTCGGCCAGTTCGACTTCACGCTCGGTTGGGGCGCCATACGAGAAGCCATCCAGAATGGCTTTCTGCACGGCCTCGACCACGGCGGGGTGGCCGTGGCCCAGGATCATGGGTCCCCAGGACCCGATGTAGTCGATGTGGCGTTTTCCGTTGGCGTCCCAGAAGTAGGCCCCCTGTGCGCGGGATACGAATCGCGGCGTACCGCCGACAGCCTTGAATGCCCGCACCGGTGAGTTGACACCACCGGGGATGACTTTTTGGGCGCGCTGAAATAGTTCGAGGTTTCGGTCAGTGTCGTGTGTCATGGGGCGATAGTTCAAAAGAAGATTCAGGTAGGGCATCCTCCTCGACTGGCGGATGGGCCCAAAACAGTCGGTCAGGCAGCACATTTCCCATGCCGGGCCTGAATCCGCTTTCCAGGCATTGGTCCAGATAGCCGAGGGCTTCCGACGTGGCCTCAGCGAGCTCGGTTCCCGACGCCACCACAGCGGCCAGTGCGGCAGAGAGTGTGTCCCCAGCTCCGGAAAACACGGCGTCAAAGCGTTCAAACTTGTCGCTGCACAACACCGCGGTGGGGGTGCACAACACGTTATCGATGAACTGCTCCGGCAGGGGTATGCCCGTCACCAGGGTATAGGGAACGCCGAACTCGCTGGCAGCTCTGGCGATATCACGGGCAGTCGGGTCGCGCCCGGCGCTCCAGTCTGGAAGCAACCAGCGGGACAGGGTGCTGTGGTTTCCAACCAACAAGGTGGTGAGTGGCAATAACAGCTCATTGAACGCGTCCAGATACTGGTCGATCTGGTCTTCCTGCCACCAGGACAGGTCGGGCATGTAGGCAATGAGGGGGATGTTCGAGTAGTCAGACGCCAGTTCGGCGATTGCGCTGACGTTTTCAGGCGACCCGGCAAAACCTACCTTGATCACCTGAACCAAAACGTCTTCAAGAACGGCGCGTGCCTGCTCGGTCACGGCTTCGTCCTCCATAGCGAAATGGCCGTACACCTCGGACGTGTCTTTGGTATACACGGCCGTAATGACAGGAAGCGCGTGGGCGCCGACCGATGCTATGGCGGAAATGTCGGCAGCGATTCCCCCGGCGCCGCTGGCGTCGCTGGCATTGAACACCAGAACGCACGCGATGGGGCCGTCGTCGTCTTTAGGGGTAGGGCCGGCGTCATTCTGGTGTACCGTCATTTGGAGAGCCTGTCCTAGGGTTTGTCATCAGACAGAATGGCGAAGTGGGGAAGACCAGCCGGCACTTTGCCTATGGTCCTTCTATACAATCCTTGCATTCTATTCGAAGGCCCTTTAAGCTGTGACCGATACTAAAACTTGGATGTGCCTGATTTGCGGGTGGATTTATGACGAGGCGGCTGGAGCCCCTGAACATGGAATCGCGCCCGGTACCCATTGGGCTACTGTGCCCATGAATTGGACCTGCCCGGAGTGCGGTGCGCGCAAAGAAGATTTTGAAATGGTTCAGATTTGATCGTTGGGTTCCAAGGAAGTGAAGTTTGTCGGCAAATGCCAACACATGATCAGGAGCAATGCTTTTTGAGTACCGCAGCATCCAACGTTAAAGTCTTGGTCATTGACGATAGCAACACCATTCGACGCAGTGCGGAAATTTTTCTCAAGCAAGGCGGGCACGAAGTCATGCTGGCCGAGGACGGCTTTGACGCGCTGGCCAAGGTGAACGATTACCAGCCACAACTCATTTTTTGCGACATCCTGATGCCGCGGCTGGATGGCTACCAAACCTGCGCCATCATCAAGCGCAACGCCAAATACGCAGATGTGCCGGTGGTGATGCTGTCGTCCAAGGATGGCGTATTCGACAAGGCCAGGGGCCGCATGGTCGGCGCGCAGGATTATTTGACAAAACCCTTTACCAAAGACCAATTGCTGCAGGCTGTGCGGCAATTCGGACTCGTTAAGCAAGGAGCGAATTGATGGCAATCCACAAAGTACTCATCGTTGATGACTCGAAGACCGAGATCATGTTTTTGACGGACCTGCTGCAAAAGAAGGGTTATTCCGTACGGTCTGCCGAGAATGCCGATGAGGCCTTCAAGCGGTTGACCGAAGAGCGGCCCGACCTCATTCTGATGGACGTCGTTATGCCAGGGCAAAACGGCTTTCAGCTGACCCGTGCGATCAACCGGACGCCAGAGTACAGCGACATCCCCATATTCATTTGCACCAGCAAGAGTCTGGAGACCGACAGAGTCTGGGGTATGCGTCAAGGCGCCAAGGATTACATCACCAAGCCCGTGGATGCTGTCGAACTGTTGTCCAAGATCAAGGCGCTGGGGTAAGCAACGGAGCCATGGCCAATCGCGACGCTCTCAGAGAACTCCAGACACGACTTGCCAGTCGTTTGCAGGCGGCCCGTTCAGAGGGCATGTCGGTGGCATGGCTGGCGGTTCGGGTCGGTGGAAAGAACCTGTTATTCCCGTTGGGGCAATCGGGCGAGATCTTTCCATTGACCAGTTTGCAGCCAGTGCCCTACGCGCGCGCCTGGTTTCGGGGGGTGTTGAATATCCGGGGCGGTTTGTTCGGGGTGGTCGATCTGGCAGGTTTCATTGCGGACGACACGGGAGCCGTGCGAGTGGCACCGTCGTCTCAGGATCTCAGTGTTGTTACGCTCAATGTCGCTCTGGAAGTCAATTGTGCGCTTCAGGTGGATGGCTTGCTCGGATTGCGGGGAGCCGATGCGTTTGCATCTTCGGTTCCACCCGCACCCACTTCGCCAGCCTATTTTGGCAATCAGTTTCTGGACTCCGCTGGCGAGCAATGGCAGGAAATTGATCTGCGTATTTTGTCCCTAACCCCTCAATTCTTGAGTATCAGCGCTTAGACCACCCGTAAGGCTTAACCATGTCCGTTGTCGATCGTTTGAAAACCCTTTTTTCCAAGAAGCCGCCGGAATCCGAATTGGATTCATCGCTCAGTCTTGCCATGCCGGATGAGTCATCCATCGGTTTGTCGACCCAGACGGTGCAGGCAGGCGGCTCGGATTCCGCAGGAGTCAAGTCCAGCGTCGATTACCCTGCACAGCCGGTTGCGCCGGAGGTACCAGTGGGCGATCTTGTGTCCATTCCGGGGCTGGGCAGTCGGTCCGTTGCACAGCAACAGCGGACCCTTTTTGCGTTACTCGGCGGGTCTTTGGTATTGCTGGCGGGTGTAACTTTTTATGCGTTGAGCCAGTCGGACAAGGCGGCCCAGCAATTGGGGGCTATTGGTCAGGCACTCATGCAGTCACAGCGACTTGCCAAGTCGGTGTCGCAGGCTGTGGTGGGAAGCGCAAAGGCTTTTCCGGACGTGTCCGACAGCGCGGGGGTGTTGTCCAAGACAACGCGGGGTTTGCAGAGTGGCGACGACGAACTCCACCTGGCTGCCTTGGGTGACAAGTATGCGCATGAACTGGAAAAGATCATGCCGCTGGTCGATCGTGCAGAAAAGAGTGCACAGGCCGTTATGGGTCAGCAGAAAATTCTGACGCAGATCGGATCGGCCTTGCGCTTGATCAATCGCCAGTCATCGGATTTGCTGGAAGTCGCTGAAGCCATCCTGGCCATGAAGCTGCAACAAAATGCATCTTCCGTTGAAATATCGGCCGTGGGTCAGTTGGTGATGCTGACCCAGCGCATCGGGAAGTCGTCCAATGAGTTTTTGACTGCCGAAGGCGTGAGCCCGGAAGCGGTGTTCCTTTTGGGCAAGGACCTGAACACGTTCAAGGAAATTTCCCAGGGGCTATTGAGCGGGAGCCAGGAACTGCGATTGACTGCCGCCAAGGATGCTGCCACACGCGAGCAGCTCGACGCCCTGATCAAGATGTATGAAGAAACGCGCGTTCAAGCTGGTGCGATTCTGGGCAATTTGCAGGGTCTTGTGGCCGCACGCGAAGCGCAGGACGCCATTATTGCGGACAGTGAACCGCTGCGCCGCAATCTCGAGGAGGTTCAGAATGAGCTCGCAGGTCAGACCGGTATTGGTGCCGGATCACTGGCCGTTCTGGCGCTTGCTGCCCTGTTTGCGTTGACCTGTGCGGGTGGCTTGTCCTATGTCCAACTGCAGGATAGTCGCCGCAGGCAGGTTGTTGCCGAGGACCAGCGGCTCGAGGCTGAGCGTCAGGAGCACGAGGCCAAGCGCGTGAACGATGCCAATCAGGCGGCCATTTTGCGTTTGATGAACGAATTGCAGACAGTGGCTGAAGGCGATCTGACGCAGGAGGCGACCGTCACGGAAGACATTACGGGTGCGATCGCTGACTCCGTGAATTACACCGTTGAAGAGTTGCGCTCGCTGGTGTCCAACGTGCAAAACACGGCCGCCCGGGTTGCGCAGACGACCGCTGACGTGGATGCAACATCGACCGAACTGCTGGCAGCCTCCAACGAACAGTTGCACGAAATTCGGGAAACGGGTCGGTCTGTTGTGGATATGGCTGGACGCATCAATGAGGTGTCCACTCAGGCGCAGGAATCGGCTACGGTGGCGCGTCAGTCTCTGTTGGCTGCAGAGTCGGGACTGAAAGCGGTGCAGGATGCTATCGGCGGTATGAACTCGATTCGCGACCAAATCCAGGAAACATCCAAGCGCATCAAGCGCCTGGGTGAGTCCTCGCAGGAAATTGGCGAAATTACCGAGCTGATTTCTGACATCACCGAGCAGACCAACGTGCTGGCTCTGAACGCTGCCATTCAGGCGGCAAGTGCCGGTGAGGCCGGTCGTGGCTTTTCTGTCGTTGCCGAAGAAGTGCAGCGACTGGCGGAGCGCTCAGCTGATGCGACGCGTCAGATTTCGGCATTGGTTAAGGCCATTCAAACCGATACCCAGGACGCGATTGGCGCTATGGAACGTTCGACTCAGGGCGTTGTTGAGGGGGCCAAGCTGTCAGATAACGCCGGTACGGCTCTGACGGAAATTGACCGTGTGTCGCGGCAGGTGGCCGATTTGATTGAGCAGATTTCAAACTCGGCGTCACGCGAAGCCGGTTTGGCCAACGAGGTGGCTGACAACATCCAGCACATTTTTGCGGTGACCGAGCAAACGGGAGAGGGTACGCGCGTAACGGCTACGCAGGTTCGCGAGTTGTCACGCATGGCAGAAGAGCTGCGCCAGTCCGTATCGCGATTCAAGATCAGTTGATTGCTTGCTCCGTCGCCCCGTTTGAATAGTGACCCCTAGAGAGACCGAATCCATGTCATCGAACTCCACCGCGCCCGGCGACAATGAACTGCCGGCCAGTGATCTCGGTCCATTGGCCTGGGTGTTGGATGAATTGCGCAAGTCGCTCGATGGGGCTACCAAAGCTTTGCGCCGATTTGTTCGCGACGCGGAGTTGGCGCGGGGTTCCAACCTTTCTGAATTGGATGCAAGCCACTTGCGGATTGCTCGCCAGCAGCTTCATCAGGCTGTGGGTGCACTCGAAATGGTCGGTTTGGCCGCACCAGCGCAAATGCTGCGGTCGATGGAAGCGCTGGCACAAAAGTTCGTGCAACGGCCAGAACTCTGCAGCGAAGAAGCGGCAAACCGCGTGGAGCGGGCAAGTTTTGCGCTGACAGAATACCTGGAGGGAGTTCTCAAGGGCAAGCATGCATCGCCGGTTGCGCTGTTTCCACAATACCGGGCTGTTTCAGAATTGGCGGGTGGAGAGGCTGTGCATCCCGCCGATTTGTGGGAAGCCGCATGGCGCTGGATGGATGTCCCCGTGCCGTCTGGTGCTGTCGCGTTGCCATACTCTGCCGCTTTGCGCGGGCAGATGGACCAAGCCGTTTTGCGTGTGATGCGTGCCGGTGATATCAAGGCGGCGGCTCAGCTGAGCAGACAGTGCACTGGCTTGGCAGCTGCACAGACGGCGTTGGAGCCCAGAGCGTTCTGGATGATCTGTGCGGCTTTCTTTGAGGGCATTGCACTCGGAATCTGCCCGATGGACGTGTACACCAAGCGTACAGCTTCCCGCGTTTTGCGACAGTATGCATCGCTGGCGTCCGCAGACCGTTCCATTTCTGAGCGACTTGTTCATGACCTTGCCTTCTTTTGCTCGGTATCCGTTCCCCAGGCGGGGCATCAGGCACCAGCACTGGATGCGGTCCGGCAAGCTTACGGTTTGCAGCGCCACAAGCCGGTTCAATACGAAGTCGAACAGTTTGGACGGTTTGATCCCGCCCTGATGGTCCTTGCGCGTAAGCGGATTGCTGCTGCAGCCGAAACCTGGTCGGCACTGGCTGGTGGTGACACCAACCGGATCAAAATGGCTACGGAGCAATTTGGCGCCGTTGCCGAGTCAATCGTCAAGTTGCATCCGGAGAGTGGCGAGTTGGGTCGCGCGTTGCTGCATGCAGTAGACACCACCGTCCGATCCGGTGCCGCGCCGGCTGCACCGGTTGCCATGGAAGTGGCTACGGCAATCCTTTACCTGGAAGCCGAGTACGAAGACCTCGATCCAACCGAGTCCAGTATGGCGGAGCGCAGTGCACGGCTGGCGCAGCGGCTGGAACATGTGAGCTCCGGCGGTCAGCCCGAGCCGCTCGAAGCCTGGATGGAAGAGCTGTACCGAAGGGTCAGTGACCGGCAGACCATGGGCAGCGTGGTTGACGAGCTTCGCATGACGCTTGCCGAAGTCGAAAAGTCGCTGGATCAGTTTTTCAGAAATCCACAGGAAAAGGCGCCCTTGCGTGAAGTGCCGAGTCAGCTCGCCCAGATGCGCGGAGTATTTTCGGTGCTCGGTCTGGACCAGCCGTCCCTGGCTGCCTTGCGGATGCGCGGGGCCGTAGAGCAGTTCTTGGTGGACGACATCGATGAAGCGATGGCGCGCCCTGGCGTATTCGAGAAATTGGGAAATAGTCTCGGCGCCATGGGGTTCCTGATTGACATGCTGAGCTACCAGCGCGCGCTGGCGAAGAAGCTGTTCGTGTATGACGAGGAAGCCGGTGAGTTCAAGCCCTTGATGGGTCGCGAACGGGCAATGGAGCCGGAGCACGTTCATACCGCCGCCGCAGAAGTTGTCGACACTCCGGTCGATATCGGCCTGGTCGATGCGGTCACCGACGCAGTGCAAGCTCCGCTAAGTCCGGCACCGGTCACAACGCCACCCGTTGAGGCGGATGCATCGGATGACGACACGGAGTTGATCGACATCTTTCTCGAAGAGGCGCGCGAGGTTGTCCAGAACGGGCTGGTTGCAGCCAGGGCGCTGGCGCAGGATCCATCCAATCTGGCCGAACAGACCACCTTGCGTCGTGCGTTTCATACGCTCAAGGGCAGTTCGCGTATGGTCGGACTCGACGAATTTGGCGAGGCTGCATGGTCGTTTGAGCAGTTGCTCAACAACTGGCTGGCAGAGCAGCGTCCGGCGAGTGATGATCTGATCGCTGCCGCTAGCTCCGCGATGCATGCATTTGGTCGATGGGTTGAGGATATTGCCAATCAGACCGGTGTTGCGTGGAATCCTCAGGACTTCAGAAAGTGTTCTGATGCGCTGCGGCTTCATGGCCTGGTCGTTCCTTTGCACACACCAGGTGAGTCTTCGCCTGCCCCTGCTCCTGCGCCTGCGGTATCTGTTGAAAGCCGGATGCCGCCATCGCAGCTGGATCCCGTGTCGACGCCAGACCTGGAAAACCCCTTCTTTGCCGAGAAATTTGAGCAACCCGCGTTTGTCTCAACGCAGTTGTCGCAGGATGCGCCGGTGTCGCTGGACGAAGCGCCCACTGATTTCGCTGCGACCAGAAACTTCGACTTTGAAGCAACGCAAGCAATCAAGGTTGACAGTGGCAGCAGCGTGAAGGATGCCGCGCTAGGCACAATCGATGTTATTGAGCTTGACTTTGGTGATTTTGATTTCACAGACGGAGCAACTCCGCCGTCGGACATCCAACCTGAAATCGCACCGCCGCAGTTACCAGTAGCCCAGGAGGAGCCACAAGCGGTTCCCGCTGAAGCGGTGGAATCGGCTTACACCACGGATGCGACGGAGGTCGAGTTTGATCTCGATCTGCCGGAGGTTGAAGAAATTGATGAGCAGACCAAGATCATCGGATCGCTGCGCCTGAGCATTCCTCTGTACAACGTGTACCTCAATGAAGCGGACGAGTGGTCGCGGCGGTTGCAGGTTGAGTTGAGTGAGTGGGCCATTGAACTGCAAAGACCGATGCCAGACTCTCCGGTGACGTTGGCGCATTCTCTTGCCGGAAGCTCAGCGACGGTGGGGTTCGTTGCGTTGTCCGACATGGCGCGCGCACTGGAACACGCCTTGCAACATGTGCAACTGCATCGGCAGGGCACGCACGAACACGCCGTCGTGTTTTCGGACGCAGCTGAGGATATTCGGCGTTTGCTGCACCAGTTTGCCGCAGGCTTCCTGAAAGAATCGGACCCTACCATCCTGACGGCGTTGCATGCGATTATCGATACCGACTTCCCTGCGCCAACGATGGATGTGATTGGCGATGCCCAGGACGAAGACATTGCCCTGGCCGAAGAAGATGTCACACAGGAACAGGTGCGACTGGTGTCCATGGCCAGCGTCGAACCAGAACCAGAACCAGAACAAGAACCAGAACAAGAACAAGAACCAGAACAAGAACCAGAACCAGAACCAGAGCCAGAGCCAGAGCCTGAGCCTGAGCCTGAGCCTGAGCACCTGACTGTTTCGGCTGCGCCTTTGAAAATTGCCCGGGCAGACGATGACGATATCGATGCTTTGGACGCGCTCGACGAGGATCTTTTTCCCATTTTTGAAGAAGAAGCCATTGAGCTTCTCCCGCAACTGGGCGCATCGTTGCGCCAATGGGTCGCCCGGCCGGACAACTTGCGCGCCCGCACCGAGGTCTTGCGCGTTCTGCACACGCTCAAGGGCAGTGCGCGCTTGGCTGGCGCGATGCGTTTGGGCGAGATGTCCCACCGCATGGAATCGAGTATTGAGCAGATCGGTGTTGAACAGGTGCAGTCGGTGCAACTCGAGCCATTGCTGACCCGCTTTGACGCGTTGCAGGAAGCTTTTGGCGCCTTGGGAGAATTGCCCGCTGCAGCTGAAACCGCTGCCGAGTTGCCCATGGCCATTGATGCGGAAATCCGCAAGCCTTTGGCGGCTACCGCCCCTGTGGTTGCTGCTGCACCGGTCAAAGTGCTGCCGCGTGGACTGACAGCTATGCCGGCGCGCCAGTCCGCCAATCAATCTGTTCGGGTGCGTTCGCAGTTGCTGGACCGGTTGGTCAACCAGGCAGGGGAGGTGATGATTTCCCGCGCACGCCTGGAGGCGCGGTTAACCCAATTGCGCTCGTCACTGACGGATTTGACCGGCAATCTGGACAAGTTGCGCGTACAGCTTCGTGATGTGGAACTGCAATCCGAGTCACAGATGCAGTCTCGCCTGGCGCAGACCAAGGATTCGGCACAGGCATTTGATCCGCTGGAGTTTGACCGTTTCACGCGCGTGCAGGAATTGACCCGCATGATGGCCGAGTCGGTGCACGACGTTGCCACGGTGCAGCGCAATCTGCAGCGCTCGATTGAAGGTGCTGAAGATGACCTCATCGCCCAAGGTCGCCAGGCACGCGAGTTGCAGCGTGATTTGCTGCGCACGCGCATGGTTGAATTTGAGAGTATTTCCGAGCGTCTTTATGGTGTTGTTCGTCAGGCCGCCAAGGATGCAGGGAAATCGGTCAAACTCGATATTGTTGGCGGGTCCATTGAAATGGACCGGGGCGTTCTGGACCGTATGGGCCCGGCCTTCGAACACCTGCTTCGCAACTGCGTGGGGCATGGAATCGAGAGTGCGGCTGTGCGCACGGCTGCCGGAAAGCCCGTCGGCGGAGGCATCACCATCCAGATCAGTCAGGAGAGCAATGACGTATCGGTCTCATTCAGTGATGACGGTGCGGGCTTGCCGCTTGAAAAAATCCGTGCCAAAGCCATTGCCAATGGCTTGATTGCTGCCGATGCGGTCCTGAGCGCTGGTGATGCAGCCAACCTGATTTTCATGCCAGGATTCTCGACCGCGGACCAGGTGACGGAGTTGTCCGGTCGCGGCATTGGCATGGACATCGTTCGCTCTGAAGTCAACGCGTTGGGGGGGCGAATTGAAACATCGACGGTGCAGGGCCAGGGCACATCGTTCAAGATTGTTTTGCCGTTGACAACCGCTGTGACCCAGGTTGTCATGTTGCGCGTGGGTGATTTCACGATTGGTGTTCCTTCGGGACTTGTCGAAACGGTCTTGAGAACGCCAATCCCTGTACTGGAGAATGCTTACCTCCACGATTCTTTCGACATGGGTGGTACACCGATTCCATTTTTCTGGGCCGGAGCGCTGTTGCAGGTTTCGCCGCGCAGCAATGAAGCACACGGCAAGACGCGATCGGTGGTGATCTTCCGCAGTGCGGGCCAGCATCTGGCCTTGCATGTGGATGAAGTTTTGGGTAATCGAGAGGTTGTGGTCAAGAACCTGGGTCCGCAGTTGGCTCAACTGCCGGGGCTTGCGGGCGTTTCGGTTTTGGCCTCCGGTGCCGTGGCCCTGATTTACAACCCGGTGGCTCTGGCGGCCGTGTATGGTGAAAAGGCGCGCCAAGCCTACAGGGTCGAACCGGCAGCGTCATTGACCCAAGGCGACGCCGCTGCATCGCCGGGCACGCCGGCTGTTGGCACCGCAAATACGGTTCCGTTGATTCTTGTGGTCGACGACTCCATCACCGTGCGCCGGGTAACACAGCGTTTGCTCAAGCGTGAGGGCTATCGCGTCACGCTGGCGTCAGACGGACTGGATGCACTTGAAAAACTGCAGGAAGAAACCCCCACGCTGGTGCTGTCTGATATCGAAATGCCGCGCATGGATGGTTTCGATCTGGTGCGCAACATCCGCTCGGACGCGCAACTGCATGATCTTCCGGTCATCATGATCACGTCACGTATTGCCGGTAAACATCGCGAGCATGCCAAGGAACTGGGTGTCGACCATTACCTCGGCAAACCGTATTCCGAAGATGAATTGCTGGGCCTGGTGAAAAGCTACTGCACAGCAGCTGTTGCAGTCGATTGAGGGGCTTTGCGCACAACACCATAGCGCCGCAATGTCAAAGCGCGCGCATCGGAATGGTCCACTATCGGCAGCGGGTAATCGACTCCCAGGGCAAGTCCCGCAGCGGCCAGTTCGACCGGTTTGGCCAGCCATGGCGCGTGAATGCTTTTGTTGCCCAGGCCGGATAGTTTCGGAAGGTAGCGCCGGATGAACTTTCCCTGGCCGTCAAATTTCTCGCTCTGTGTCACGGGGTTGAAAATGCGGAAATAGGGCTGTGCGTCGCATCCGCTGGAACTAACCCACTGCCATCCGCCGTTGTTCGCCGACAAGTCAAAATCGTTGAGCTGTGCTGCAAAGTAGCGTTCGCCCCAACGCCAGTCAATGCCCAGGTGTTTGACCAGAAAACTGCCTGCCACCATGCGAAGGCGGTTGTGCATGTAACCCGTCTGGTTGAGCTGAAGCATGGCGGCATCCACCAGCGGGTAGCCGGTCGATGCCTGGCACCAGGCAGAAAAAAGACGCGTGGCGTGATCGCCCTGCTCCCATAGGATGTGGTCGTACTCGGGCTTGAAGGCGCCGTTTTCCACAAATGGGAAGTTGGCCAGCACCTGAAAATAAAAATCCCGCCAGATCAGTTCGCCCAACCAGACGGCAGCTCCCGCACTGCCGGCACGCTTGTGCTGCAGGGCCAGACCGACCAGTTCGCGAATCGAGACTGTGCCAAAGCGCAGATGCACACTGAGATAGCTGGGGCCCTTGACCGCAGGAAAGTTCCGCGTGCGGTCGTAGTCGTCCAGACGAGCTCGGAAGTCCTCAACCAGTCTGGCGGCGCCGGATGCTCCCGGACGGATTCCCAGAGACCTCAGGTTGGTGGGCTCGAAACCCAGTTGGTCCAAACCGGGTACGGGTTGCGCCAACGCCTCGGGTCGGTCGGCCAACTGGCCCTTTTGCGCCGAGCAGACATGGCGCGCCGGTGCGGCATCGCCCAGCCGTGCCAGCCAAGCGCGCATGTAGGGCGTGAATACGCCATAGGGTTTGCCGGACTGGCTGAGCACTTCCCGGCGTTCAAAAATGACATGGTCCTTCACCGTAAACCAAGCGATTCGTCGCTTTGCCAGAGCGTCGCGCACGGTGCAGTCCCGCGCGATGGCCTCTGACTCGTAATCGTGTGCGGCAAACACGGCCTGTACCCCCAGTAGTGCGGCCAGCGCGGGAATGGACTGCGTGGCTTGGCTGTGCTGCACAATCAGCCCGGCACGCGGACTGCCGGCCAAGGTGCGTAGACTCGCGTCGAGTTCGATCAGGCTGTCACGAATGAATTCGACACGCCGGTCCGCCGGAGGCAGTCTGTCCAATATTGCCCGGTCAAATACAAAGACACAATGCACCCTGCTGCAGCGTTGCAGCGCAGCGCCGAGCGCCGCATTGTCGTGAACCCGCAGATCACGGCGCAACCATACCAATCCGGTTTCAAATTCTCTTTGCATGGCAGTCGCTAAAATCTGTTTATGTCTGGCGATTCTGCTCCCTTCAACCTCACGAATCACTTCCTGATTGCAATGCCCGGGCTGGAGGATGCGATTTTTTCGAAAAGCGTTGTGTATGTCTGTGAACACACGCCACAAGGAGCCCTTGGACTGGTGATCAACAAACCCGCCGATATGACCATGTCCAGCCTGTTTGGCAAGGTGGACTTGCCCCTGGAGCGCCACGATCTCAGCGATGCACCCGTTTTTCAGGGTGGCCCGGTTCAGATTGAACGGGGATTCATCCTGCATGAGTCGATTTCCAGCGCGTCTGACACGCCCGAGCAACCCGTCTATGCGTCCAGCATGGTGATAGCCGGTGGCCTGGAAATGACGACGTCCAAGGATGTGCTGGAAGCGCTTTCCAGTGGCCATGGACCGCGAAAGGTGCTCGTCTCCCTGGGTTATTCGGCCTGGGGAGAAGGGCAACTGGAGAGCGAACTGGGCGAAAACAGCTGGCTTACCGTAGGCGCTGACCCAACCGTTATTTTTGACACACCGGTTGAAGAGCGCTATGACCGCGCGCTGTCACTTCTCGGGTTGAAATCGTGGATGATTTCGTCGCAGGTAGGCCACGCATGAGCCCGGCATCTGGCGGGTCAGTGGCGGTTTCACCGAAGCTTTCCTCCTTTCTTGCCATTGATTTCGGTCTCAAGCGCACGGGTGTTGCGGTTGGCAATCGGATTCTGCGCACGGCGCAGGCGGTGGGCACGGTGCGAGCCGAAGGCGATGCGCGGTTTGCCCTCATTGAAAAACACCTGAAGGAGTGGCAGCCCGATGCCCTTGTGATCGGTGTCCCCTACCACCCCGATGGCGCAGCCCATGAAAACACGGCGCGCGCCAGAAAGTTTGGCCGCCAGTTGCATGGGCGCTTCGCCTTGCCGGTTTTTGAAGTTGACGAGCGCTACAGCACGACCGAGGCCCTTGCCAGTGGCGCGGCCGATGCCGACGCCGCATCGGCCTGCATTATTCTGGAACAGTTCTTAAGGAGTTTGCCGTGAGTACATTGATCAACGCGGGGGCGCTGATGCTGGATGCGGAGGCTCTCTACCGCGAGTTGTTGCGGGGGGTGCAGCTGATGTGTGGCACCAACACACGCCTGGTCGGCATCACCTCGGGCGGTGCCTGGCTGGCTGAGCGCCTGCAGAAAGACATGCGTCTGCCCGGCCAGGCCGGAAAGATTTCATCTGCCATGCACCGCGACGACTTCGCCCAGCGCGGCTTGTCTTCGGGCGGGCAAACGGTGCTGCCATTTGAAGTCAATGGTGCCGACATCCTGATTCTCGACGACGTACTCTTCACCGGACGCACCCTGCGTGCCGTGGTCAACGAATTGTTTGACTATGGCCGCCCCGCGAGCGTGAAACTGGCTGTTCTGGTGGACCGTGGTGGGCGCCAGTTGCCGGTACAGGCGGACTTTGCCGCGGCACGTGTGACACTGGCTTCCAACCAGTCCCTGGCCCTGGCGCGGGACGAAAGCGGTGCTTTCAGCTTTGATGTGAAAGAAAAAACATGACGACCACCCGCGTTCATCACTTCGTGTATTCACTGCCCCCCGCGGGGGCACAGGCCTCCCTTGGGACGGCCCAGCAGAAGGCTTGACATGCTCTACAAACGCAACCCCCAACTCAACAAGCACGGTGAACTGGTTCACCTTCTGTCAGTCGAAGGCCTGCCCAAGAGCATCCTGACGCATATTCTGGACACGGCGGCCAATTTCGTATCGGTCAATGACCGCGAGGTCAAGAAAGTCCCCCTCTTGCGCGGCAAAAGCGTTTTCAACCTGTTTTTCGAGAACAGCACGCGCACGCGCACCACGTTCGAGATTGCGGCCAAGCGCCTGTCGGCCGACGTGATCAACCTGGACATCGCGCGCTCGTCCGCCTCCAAAGGCGAATCGCTGCTCGACACCATTGCCAATCTGAGCGCCATGGCCGCCGATATGTTTGTGGTGCGCCACAGTGAGTCTGGCGCGCCCTACCTGATCGCCCAGCATGTGGCGCCCCACGTGCACGTGATCAATGCCGGTGACGGGCGCCACGCCCACCCCACGCAGGGCCTGCTGGACATGTTCACTATCCGGCATTACAAGAAAGATTTTTCCAACCTCACGGTTGCCATCGTGGGCGACGTGCTGCACTCCCGCGTGGCGCGCTCGGACATCCACGCGCTCACCACGCTGGGCTGTGCCGAGGTCCGCGTGGTGGGTCCCAAGACCCTGGTGCCGTCGGACATGGCACTGATGGGGGTACGCGTTTGTCACACGCTGGAAGAGGGAATCAAGGATTGCGACGTCATCATCATGCTGCGCCTGCAGAACGAGCGCATGAGCGGTGCGCTGCTGCCCTCCATGCACGAATTCTTCAAGAGCTATGGCCTGACACCAGAGAAGCTGCTGCTGGCCAAGCCGGACGCCATCGTCATGCACCCCGGCCCCATCAACCGCGGAGTCGAGATTGATTCGGCCGTGGTGGACGGCGCCCAGAGTGTGATCCTGCCGCAGGTAACGTTTGGCATAGCGGTACGCATGGCGGTGATGAGCATAGTGGCTGGCAATGAAGCGGATTCCCGGAGCGCAACGCAATGAAAACACTGATCAAGGCAGGCCGGGTTATCGATCCAGCCAGTGGATATGATGAAATGGCCGATGTAGCCCTCGTGGGTACTACATTATTGGCTATAAAAAACATAGCACCCGATTTCATTCCCGACACCACGATCAATGCGGCTGGCTGCATCGTCATGCCCGGGCTGGTTGATCTGGCGGTTCGCCTGCGCGAACCGGGCCACGAGCACGAGGGCATGTTGGCCTCCGAGATGGCCGCCGCCGTGGCCGGTGGCGTGACCAGCGTGGTCTGTCCGCCCGATACCGAGCCGGTGCTGGACGAAAGCGGCCTGGTCGAAATGTTGCGCCACCGTGCTGAGCAATTAAAAAAGGCGCGGCTCTTCCCATTGGGCGCACTGACCCGCAATTTGGAGGGCGAGGTCCTGACCGAGATGCTGCATCTGACTCAGGCCGGCTGCATCGGTTTCAGTCAGGCCGAGGTGCCTTTGGCCAATACCCAGGTCATGCAGCGTGCCCTGCAATACGCCAGCACGTTTGGGTATACGGTCTGGTTGCGACCGCAGGAGCTGCATCTGGGCAAGGGCGTGGCAGCCAGTGGCGCACTGGCTACGCGCATGGGCCTCTCGGGTGTTCCGGTGGCGGCCGAAACCATTGCCCTGCATACTATTTTTGAACTCGTGCGCGCCACAGGGGCACGGGTGCACCTGTGCCGCATCAGCAGTGCGGCCGGCGTGGCGCTGGTGCGCCAGGCCAAAGCGGAAGGGCTGCCCATCACCTGCGATGTGAGCATCAACTCCTTGCACCTGACCGATGTGGACATGGGCTATTTCGATAGCCGCATGCGCCTGAATCCGCCGTTGCGCCAGCAGCGCGATCGCGATGCCCTGAGACAGGCGCTGGCAGACGGAACCATTGATGCGCTGGTGTCGGACCACACGCCCGTGGACGAGGACGCCAAGGCACTGCCGTTTGCCCAGGCAGAGCCGGGCGCCACCGGGCTCGAACTGTTGCTCAGTCTGACCTGCAAATGGGCTCAGGACAGTGGCATTCCGCTGGTCAAGGCATTGGGGGTGGTCACGCACCGGCCTGCCAGCGTGGCGGGGGCGGCCCTGGGTCCCATGGCTGCCAGTGCGGGGCGTCTGCTGGTCGGCGGCGTTGCCGACATCTGTGTGTTTGACCCGCAGGCAAACTGGGTTGTAGAACCCGCAAACCTGCTAAGCCAAGGACACCATACGCCCTTTGGTGGGTACGAGTTGCCAGCGCGTGTGCGCGCGACTCTGGTCGGCGCGCAGCTTGTCTACGGTAGCTGATTTTGGTAGCGGTGCCGTCTCGGCGCCGGTGACCCCTGTGGCTGCGTGATGCGGCGTCTGCGAGCCGTTTGGCGCCTGCTACGCGTAGTGCTGCATATTTTTGCCGGCTTGTGGACCATTTTGCTGGTCTTTCCGCGCCTGGCTCCCGACCAAAAACATGTGCGGGTTCAGGCCTGGGCCCTTGAAATGCTTGATTATCTTGCTATTCAATTGATAGTAATCGGGCGTCCGCCGGTAAGTGGCCCGGTGTTGCTGGCTGCCAACCACATCTCCTGGGTGGATATCGTTGTCATGCACGCCGCCCGCCATTGCCGCTTTGTGTCCAAGGACGAAGTCGCACGATGGCCCCTGGTGTCCACGCTGGCGAACGCCGCCGACACGCTGTACATCACCCGTGAGTCCCGCCGCGACGCCATGCGCGTGGTTCACCAGATGGCCCAGAGCCTGCGTGACGGCGATGTGCTGGCGATATTTCCGGAAGGGACGACGGGTGACGGCAGCAGTTTGCTGCCCTTTCACGCCAACCTGCTGCAGGCGGCGATTTCTGCCAACGCTGCGGTACAGCCAGTGGCGCTGCGGTTTGCGGATGCTGTGACCGGGGCCATCAGCTTTGCGCCGTGTTACGTGGGTGACGACACCCTGTGGCAATCTCTCTGGCGCACCCTGTGTGCCAGCAACGTGCAGGCCGTGGTGCAATTCGGCACCGCAGAGCTGGCGCAAGGCCGTGACCGGCGCACCTGGGCCGCTGACCTGCGCGAGACCATTGCAAAACTGCGGGGCTAGGCTTTGCGCTCGAACGTCACCACGTGATCCACCTCGGGGCGGATGCCTATCCACTCGCCGATGCGGTGGTCGTGGTGGCTGGGCACGTGGGCCTGGACAATCTGGCCACCGCCCAGACGCAGGGTGTAGAGAAACTCCGAGCCCCGAAACGCCTTGCGCAGAATTTCGGCTTTGACGGGTGCATCGTCGTCATGCACGATGTCGTCGGCACGCAACAGCACATCGCACTGGCCCGATTCAAATGCGGACGGCAAGGGGCATTCGGCGATATTGTTCAACTCACCCAGCGCGGTGCGGACAACGGTCTGGCCGCCGACCTCGACCAGCGTGGCGGGCGCAAATACGCCATGCCCGATGAATTCGGCCACAAACCGCGTCGCAGGTCTGTGGTACAGCGAGTAAGCGTCGTCCCACTGGTGCAGCGCGCCTTCGTGCATGACGCCAATCATGTCGCCAATGGCAAAGGCTTCCAGCTGGTCGTGCGTCACAAACAGCGCTGTGGCGCCCGCCGACTTCAAAATGCCGCGAACTTCGTGCGCCAGGCGCTCGCGCAAATCGACGTCCAGATTGGAAAAGGGTTCGTCCAGCAACAGCAATTGCGGCTTGGGCGCCAAGGCGCGCGCCAGCGCCACACGCTGCTGTTGCCCGCCGGACAATGCGTGCGGGTAGCTGCGCTGCGTTCCCTGCAGGTCCACCCACTCCAGCACCTCGGCCACGCGCGCGTCGCGTTGGTCCGTGGGCCAGTCGTGCAGGCCAAACGCCACGTTGCGGCCCACATCGAGGTGCGGGAAGAGGGCGTAATCCTGAAAAACCATGCCGATGCGGCGTTGCTCGGCCGGGACATTGTTGTGTGCACTGCTGACGGTCTGTCCGCCCAGCACGATGTGTCCACTGCGGGCCGCTTCCAGACCGGCCACCGCGCGCAGCAGGGTGGTCTTGCCACAACCCGATGGGCCAATCAGCACGCCGATGTCACCCGCGCGCAGACCAAAGGACACGTTCTGCACTGCCGCCCGGCTTTGACCGGCATAGCGCACTTGTAGCTGGGACACTTGCAGAAACATGGGAATGATTTTAGATGATTACAATTCTCATTTAGGCTGGGTCGCAGGCCGTTCTATCCTTCCCAAGTTTTGCCCGTGTACCTGTCGCGCTGGATTCTGCTTTTCCTGATAAGTGCACTGATGTTGCCGGTTCTGGCGCTACTGGCATCGTGGTTGCCATCCGCTGACATGTCGGGTCAGGCCATGGCGATTCTGGGTGAGATGGCCAGCACGGTCTTGCCCGACTACCTGTCCACGACGCTTGCGCTGTGTCTGATGGTGGCTTTGGGGGTTGCCCTGATCGGGATTTCAACCGCTGTTGTGGTGACGCTGTTTGAGTTTCCTGGCCGGCGCTTCTTTGAGTGGGCTCTGTTGTTGCCCCTGGCAATGCCGGCATATGTGGTGGCCTATGCCTACACGGACTTTCTCCAGTTCAGCGGGCCGCTGCAGACCTTTTTGCGCAGCGCGTTGGGCGTGGAGGGACGGGTTTTCCCGGAAGTGCGCAATGTGGTGGGTGCTGCCTGGGTATTTACCTTTGCACTCTATCCCTATGTATACCTGCTGGCCCGCACGGCGCTTGGTGAGCGCACCGTTCACCTTATGGAGGCCGCCCGGCTGATGGGCGCTGCATTGCCACGGCGCCTGCGGGAAGTGGCTCTGCCACTGGCCCGCCCTGCCGTGGCCGCGGGTGTGGCCTTGGCCCTGATGGAAACGCTGGCCGACTTTGGTGTCTCCAGCTACTTTGGCATCCAGACGTTCACCACGGGCATTTACAAAGCCTGGTTGGCCATGGACAACCGCATCGCCGCCGCCCAATTGGCGACTTTGCTTCTGGTACTGGTTGCGGTCCTGCTGGGGCTGGAGCGCGCGGCCCAGCGGCGCATGCGTTTTGCTGTGACCAAAGGTGCGCGCGCGGGGTCGACCGACGCTCTGGCCATTGCCTTGCGGGGCAAGTGGGTGGTCTGGGCCTGGTTGCTGTGCCTTCTGCCAGTGCTGATGGGGTTTGTGTTTCCGGTGCTTTTCATGTTCAGACCGTTGGCGGCGGATGGTGTGGAATTGCCATGGGCGCGGTATGGCGAGTGGGCGTTCAACAGCGTGCGCCTGGGTGGCATTACGGCCATTCTTGCGGTGGGCGTAGCGCTGGCACTGGCTTTCAGTTTGCGGCGAAGCCGCCATTGGGCGATTCGGTTTTCGGTGCAAGTTGCCGGCCTGGGTTATGCCATTCCCGGGGCGGTGGTGGTGGTCGGGCTGCTGCTGCCGGTGGGCTGGCTGCAAGCCTGGGCGCCGCAAACCCAGGTGGCTTACTGGGTGACGGCAACCTCTGTCGGCATTGTGTGGGCCTACCTCGTGCGGTTTTGTGCGGTCGCGTTGCAATCACTGCAAAGTGGCTACGCCCGACTGCCCATCAGTCTGGATGAGTCTGCCCGCATGCTGGGAGCCGGCAGCGCCCGCACGCTGACACAGGTGCACTGGCCGCTGCTGCGTCGCTCGGTCGCAACGGCTGCGTTACTGGTGTTTGTGGACGTCATGAAGGAGTTGCCGGCTACGCTGGTGCTGCGCCCCTTCGATAGCGACACGCTGGCCGTGGTGGCGTATCAGCTGGCGCGCGATGAGCGACTGGGCGAGGCCGCGTTGCCCTGCCTGGTACTGGTTCTGGCGGGCTTGATTCCCGTCATGCTGCTCAGCCGCACCCTGCGAAACCGGCCGCCGGCAGTTTCGAAAAGTTGACGCAGCGCAATGAAGGTTTAAATATCCGCACCTAGGTGATTACCCTATGCTGCTTTGCAGCGTAAAGTCTTGGTACGAGTCGTTGCACGCGTTCAACAAGGAAAAATGGCCATGACAGAAACAATGGAAGTCAAAAAAGCGCCCTACGTCATCGAATGGCGTGACGGGTTCAAGATTGGTGTGGCGCAGGTGGATGAGGAACACCGTCATCTGTTCACATTGGTACGGGCTCTGAATCTGGCGTCCGTCGACCAGACGGTCGAGGAACTGCTCGACTACGTGGTGACCCACTTCTCTCACGAGCAGGACATGATGGAGAAGAGCGGATACCCCGCATTTGAACAACACCTGAAACTGCATGAGGAGTTCGCGGCCCAGGTGGCTGACTTTCTGGGCAATGGTGTGGAGTGGGACGAAGATCGCGTGCAGGAGTTGCGCCGGTTCCTGAACAAATGGCTGATTGGCCACATCATGACCCACGACTTGCGGTTTGGAAAATGGCACGCGACCCATGCGGCTGCCGCTGTGTCAGCCGCCCAGAAATCGCCCGCTTCCGTCGGCTTTTTTGCGCGCCTCTTCGGTGCAAAATAATAGTTCACATACCCTTCCGACTACCCATCCTGCAGATCAGGAACAGGCGAACATCGTTTTACACGTTGGCTGAATGCCCTGTCTTCCCCTTGGTGGGCAGGCGGGGCTTTTTTTATGAAAAAAGTGTGTCCTGGGCCTCGCAGTACATGACTGTTTCGCTATAAATTTCATAGTATCTGAGTCGCTTTGAATTCCACGCACAGGGGTTTGGTGTGAACTCAGGGGGTAAGGAACGCCAGCTTGTGCAAATCCTGGCGCGGAAATCACGACGATCGCTGGCAAATTGCGCCTGGCACCTTCTGGGCCACATGTAGCTGTCGGCAATCCTATACTGGACCTTCACACAGGAGGAACCGCCTATGTTGCCTCAACTATGGACCCAACTTTGGCCGCTGCTGATTGCGCTCGCCGTGATCGGCTTTTTCTTCTACAAGGGCCGTGGCAAGATCGAGCGCGGCAATTTCACCGATCCGGCTTCATTCGCCCAGGCCGAGCCAATCGACGCGGACGCCTCTGGCCTGCATCGCAGCACGGGCACCACCGATGGTGTGGCGTGGACGGTCGAGGCACTGCGACTTGCGTCCGAAGTGGATGACGGCGTTGCCGTGCGACGCTCCACGAGTGTCAACTTCACCCGCTGGACAGCGCCCCACTGCAAGCCTGAAGGCGGCAGCCTGTTACTGATGCATCTGCCAAAGGGCCAGGCAGCCCCGTTTGTGAGCGAGGAGCCTGCCGAAGGTCTGGTTGCACAGCTCAAAGCAAAAGGGGCGGCCATGGCACTGCAACTGTATGTGCGCCAGCGTTTTGGTTCGGGGCGCGCAGCCAGCGCGCAGTTTGATCCGGCGCGGCGTGTCCAGCTGGGTTCTGGTGACTTTGGCAATGGCTTCGCGGTGTGGAGTGATGCCGAAGAATTGCCGCAGCGGCTCACCGCTCCCGTGCGTGCGTGGCTGGTGCAGCACCATGGCAGTGGAGTGGCTGTACTCTGGGACGCTCAAGGGCTGACGCTGCACTGGCTGACGCCAACGGTCACCGCCAGCACCATTTCGGCGAGGGCACACGAGGGCGCAGAGCTCGTCAACCTTCTTCAGCGGTAGCGCAGCTTCATCACCAGGATGGACGACGCCAGCGACAACGTGATGGCGTTGGCAACGATGACGGGCCAGGCGCCAAGCAACAGTCCATAAGCCAGCCACAGCGCCACACCGGCCGTAAAGGCGCTGTACATCACCAGAGAGATTCCACTCACGTCGCGGGTGCGAAAGGTGTGAATGGTTTGGGGAATGAAACTGGTGGTGGTGAGCACGGCTGCAAGCATGCCGATGAGGTCGATGAAATCCATGGCAGGATTATCCGATCTGCCAAGCGGCAGAGAGCGCACGCAGTCCGCAAGCGCGGTCAGCGGCATAGACGCGGTTTTCGGTATCTGGGGCAGCGCGATTGCCCCGTAACAAGACACGAGACAACAAAAAACCCGCTGAAGCGATCGCCAGAGCGGGTTTTGAGGGGGTGTGAGACGGTTTGAAACTATCAAATGGTCCCGCCAGTAGGAATCGAACCTACATCTAGCACTTAGGAGGCACTCGTTCTATCCATTGAACTATGGCGAGGGGCAGGGGATTGTAAGCTCGACGGTCCGCCTCACTTGGTCAGGTGGCGCATGGCATCTTCCAGACCTTTGAGGGTAAGTGGATACATGCGGTTATGCATGATTTGCTGCACGACGGAAATGCTTTGTCGGTATTGCCAAACGCCCTGAGGTTCCGGGTTAATCCAGGCGAATTTGGGAAAGGCGTGAATCAGGCGCTGCAACCATTCGGCTCCGGCTTCTTCGTTGTTGTACTCGACGCTGCCGCCGGGCTGCAGGATCTCATAGGGTGACATGGTCGCATCGCCGACAAAGATCAGCTTGTAGTCCTTGTTGTACTTGCGGATGATGTCCCAGGTCTCAAACTTCTCGGCAAAGCGGCGACGGTTGTTCTTCCACATGAAGTCGTAGACACAGTTGTGGAAGTAGTAGAACTCCAGGTGCTTGAATTCGGTCTTTGTTGCACTGAAAAGCTCTTCCACGCGCTGGATGTGGTCGTCCATGGTGCCGCCCACGTCCATCAGCAGCAGCACCTTGACATTGTTGTGGCGCTCCGGCCGCATCTTGATGTCAAGGTAGCCGGCATTGGCCGCCGTCTTGCTGATGGTTTCGTCGAGGTCCAGTTCATCCTCGTGGCCCTCGCGGGCGAATTTGCGCAGACGGCGCAGCGCGATTTTGATGTTGCGCGTGCCGAGTTCCTGCGTGTCGTCAT
>JBPOIP010000047.1:0-4397 GCA_052034395.1 Pseudomonadota bacterium | reverse complement strand
GCCCGTTCGCTGGAAGGTAGGCCAGTGGTTCTGGGTTACTACTTCACCAGCAGTGATCGTGATGGCCATACGGTGGGCGCGTTGCCCGCTCATGTGCTGTCTGCGGCGGATTTCACTGGTCGGACGGTGTCGGCATTTTCCTGGAATGGCTTTGGGTCAAATATCGAGGTATTGGCAAAGGCTGCTCCGATAGCGGGTCACTTCAATCCGGTTGTAGGAAGCGATGGCGTGGTCCGCTCTTTGCCTCTGCTTGTCGAGTACAAGGGCCGCTACTACGAATCACTGGCATTGGCGTTGCTCCGCCGGCTACTGGGTTCTCCGGTCGTCGTGCCAAAGTTTTCGGAGGAAAAATGGCTTTCACGCAGTTTCCAGGCTTTGGAGCGAATCGTATTGCAGGGGCAGCAGTCCTTTGTTGCAATTCCGGTTGATGGGCACGTGGCAACGCTGGTGCCTTTTCGTGGGCCAGGTGGAGCAAAAGGTGGTTCATTTCAATACGTTTCAGCCTCCGATGTGTTGGCGGGCAGGTTGCCAAACGCAAGCCTCAAAGACAAGATTGTCCTGGTTGGGACTACAGCGCCTGGTCTGCAGGATCTGCGGGTAACACCGGTGGGAGAGGTATATCCGGGCGTAGAGTCTCACGCCAATGTCCTTTCGGGGTGGCTTGACAACAAGGTAACTTTCAAACCCGATTACGCCATGGGCTATGACGTATTCGTTCTCATACTGTCTGGGCTGTTGCTGGCAATCGGGTTGCCATTGCTCTCTGCGCCGCGGGCGGTTTTGTTGAGCCTCGGGGTACTGTGTTCTGTCACGGCATTGAATTCGTGGCTGTACATGGCATTCGGTCTGGTAATGCCGCTGGCCGCGGCGATCGTCATGACTCTGACGGCATTTGCGCTGAATATGAGTTACGGGTATCTGGTCGAATCCCGGTCAAAGCGGGAACTGGCGCAACTGTTTGGCACCTATGTACCCCCCGAGCTGGTTGACGAGATGGTCAAGGACCCTGACAGCTATAGCATGAAAGCTACTAACCGGGAACTGACCGTCATGTTCTGCGATATGCGTGGATTCACCAAAATGTCCGAGCGGATGGAGCCAACGCAGTTGCAGGAGTTGCTCACCGGGGTTTTCAGCAATCTGACGAGCATCATCCGGGCAAATCGGGGCACGATCGACAAATACATGGGGGACTGTGTCATGGCATTTTGGGGTGCCCCCGTAGAAACACCGGAACACGCCAATCTGGCCGTCAAGTCGGCGATGGAGATGGCAAGCGCCGTGCGCGACATCAATCTTGAACATCGGGGTAGGGACTTGCCCGACATCGGAATCGGAATTGGGCTGAACACCGGCTCCATGTGCGTTGGCGATATGGGATCCAACATTCGCCGTGCATATACCGTGATTGGTGATGCCGTTAATTTGGGCTCGCGGCTTGAAGGTTTGTCGAAGATTTATGGTGTTGACATCGTGGTTAGCGAAAGCACACGGAAACTGGCGCCGGAGTTCGCATGGCAAGAGCTCGACCGTGTCCGGGTCAAAGGCAAAGAGCAATCTGTGTCGATCTATTGGCCAATGGCGCCTAATCGGCAAATAAAAGAGCCGGCGATCACCGAACTCAAAACCTGGGCTTCCTTTCTTCGGTCCTATCGCGCACAAGACTGGGACCAGTCAGATGTCCTGCTGCTCAATTTAATGCGAATGAATGAGCACAAATACCTTTACCAACTCTACGCTGAGCGTGTAGCCTCCATGCGTTTGCTTCCATTTGACCCAGAATGGGACGGTGCAACCAATTTCTTAAGTAAATGAGGCTCATTTTGTGAAAGTACGCGTACTGGGATGCTCAGGGGCCATTGCCAAGGATTGCAGGACAACATCATTTTTAATTGATGGTGAAGTTCTGGTCGATGCTGGAACGGGCGTTGGGGATTTGACACTGGACGAGATGAACCGCATCGATTCGGTTCTGATAACCCACTCCCATCTCGACCATGTCGCCGCTTTGCCGTTAATGATTGATGCAGTTGCGGCGCAACGAAAGGAGCCCGTGACGGTGTATGCACTGGCGGGCACCATTGAGGCATTGCGCCAGCACATTTTCAACAATGTGATTTGGCCCGACTTTTCAAGAATTCCGAGTCCCCAAGCCCCATTCATCAGGTTTCAGGAAATCCATATTGGGCAAACATTTCAACTTTCCGACAAATGGATCGAAGTCTTGCCGGCAGTCCATACGGTGCCAGCTGCGGGTTTCGCCATTGCGGCCGGTCGCGGTTGCTGGGTCTTTAGCGGTGACACGGAGCGCAATCAAGCATTCTGGGATCGCGTGAATCAACTGAATGTTGCCATGCTGGTCATTGAAACTGCCTTCAGCAACCGTGAAAAGGAATTGGCTCTGCGCAGTCTGCATTTGTCACCGATGGTGTTGGCGAGCGAACTTGATTGCATCGCAAGGGGTAAAAATTACCCGATTTACATCACACATACCAAACCTGCCGAGACGGAGCTCATCATGAGCGAAGTGCAGCGGTTTGACCAAACCCAGCCTTTTGGACCTCATGTGACCCACGACATTCGGAGGATGCGGGCCGGGCAGGAGTTTGAAATATGAACACCGTTGTCACGTCTGGTTCGTCGGAGAAGGTAACGGAGCAGGCCTTTTTCGAATCCCAGAAGTTGCCGTCCCAAAAAAGGGGGCTGACATTTGAGGCCTTGTTTTATCGGCAGTTGCACCACGTGACCGCTCGGATTCACGAGACGGAAAACCTGGAGCAGATCATGCTCGAGGCAAGTCAGGACATCTGTAAGCTGCTCAATGCGGACCGCCTGACGCTATATGCAGTCAACGACGATCAGACGGCCATTGTTTCCAAGATCAAGACCGGCCTCAACAGCAGCAGCGACCTTAAGTTACCCATTTCGCCGCAAAGCATTGCAGGATATGTGGCGTTCAGTCGAAAGTCACTCAATCTGCCGGACGTTTATGACGACGATGCGCTCAAGCAAGTTCATCCGGCGCTCACTTTTTTGAAGGTCGTTGACAAGCGCTCCGGCTATCGGACCAAGCAAATGCTGGTTGCTCCGATACTTGAGGGCGAAACACTGCACGGCGTCCTGCAAGTAATCAACAACAAGAGCGATGAACCCTTCGGCGACCTGGAGGTGGACGGTGTCTCCGAACTTTGCAAAACGCTGGCTACCGCGATTCGCCAGCGAGCAACCGGTGGTCCTGCAGCGCAGCGAAGAAAAGCGACCAAATACGATGCGATGGTAGCGGACGGTCTATTGACGCATGACGAGCTGAACCAGTGTATTCAGGACGCACGCGCGGAGGGTAAATCCGTTGAGCACCTGCTGATGAGCCAGTACAACGTCAAAGCCTCCCAAATCGGACCGTCACTGGCAAAATTTTTCCGAGTCCCCTATGAGCCATTCAATGCAGGTCGCATCCGATCAGAAATACTGCACGGCGCACTCAAACGCGAATTTATAGAAGAGCAAGGATGGATCCCGCTTGAGGATTCACCAGAGGGGCTCGTCATTATGTGCATGGACCCCGAGGCGGTCCGCGGATCACGCGTGGTTCCCCAAGTATATCCGCGCATGTCAAAGTTCTCGTATCGGGTTACAACGCAAACCGAGTTTCAAGAGTCATTGTCACAGCTCTTTGGAGCCACTGAAGACAAAACCACCATCGAGAACTTTCTGGCCGGCATGGATGATGCACCCATTGACGATGGTGCAAGTGACGACTCTCTTGAGTCTGCCGCAGCGGACAATGAATTGGTCAAGTTCGTCAACAAGGTGATCATTGACGCCTATAACCAGAAGGCATCGGACATTCACATCGAACCCATGCCAGGCAAGTTTAAAACCGGAATCCGTTTTCGCATTGATGGAAGTTTGGTCCCTTACGTCGAAGTGCCCTCCCATTTGCGCCAGGCCATGGTCACCCGGCTAAAGATCATGTGTGATCTCGATATTTCTGAGCGTAGAAAGCCGCAGGACGGCAAAATCAAATTCAAGAAATATGGACCACTTGACATTGAATTGCGCGTAGCAACGATTCCATCAGCAGGGGGGGTGGAAGATGTGGTCATGCGGATATTGGCAGCTGGCGAGCCCATACCACTGGAGAAGCTGGGTCTAACGCCCCACAACAAAGCGCGACTGGAAGCGACGGTTAGCAAGCCCTACGGTTTGTTTTATGTTTGCGGGCCAACCGGGTCCGGCAAGACCACTACCCTGCATTCCATTCTCAAGTTTCTGAATACGCCGGACACCAAAATCTGGACGGCAGAGGATCCAGTGGAAATTACCCAAAAGGGACTGCGGCAGGTTCAGATCAACAAGAAAGCCGGAATTGACTTTGCGCTCATCATGCGTGCTTT
>JBPOIP010000109.1:0-13041 GCA_052034395.1 Pseudomonadota bacterium | reverse complement strand
GCCCCGTTGAGGCCTTGCAGTACCACCAGCTCACCCCGGCCAACGGTCAGCGATACGCCGAAAAGCGCCTGTGCCTGGCCATACCAGGCCTTCAGGTTCTGTATTTCAAGCATGGACCGGCTTCTCCCACCATTGGCCCAGATAGCGCTGTCGCACGGTCGCATCACAGGCAATTTCATCGGGGCTGCCGTGTGCGGCGATGACGCCATCTATGAGCACCAATACGCGGTTCGCAACACCAAACACCGCATCCATATTGTGCTCGGTATAGAGAACGGCTATGCCGCCGCGCCCGCCGGTTGGCTGCGTAAGCGACTTCACCAGCGCCATCAACTGCGCGCGCTCCGATGTCGCCAGACCCGCTGCCGGCTCGTCGAGCAGCAGCAACCCCGTGTTTTCGCCAGCCAGGGCCATGGCAAGCTCCAGCCGCTTTTTGGCTCCATAGGGCAGGTCCCGCGCCTGCGCATGCGCCATGGCATCCAGCCCCACCCGGTACAGAAGGTCTGCCGCCGAGCCGCCGGCACACTTATCCAGGACGTTATAGGCCTTAAGCCCTCGTGGATATTGGGTTAGCAGCTGCAAATTTTGTAGCACCGTCAACGACTCAAAGGTTTGAGCCATCTGAAAGGTGCGTGCAACACCGCGCTGCAGGCGTTGCGCCGGACGCAGGGAATCGATGCGTTCACCGTTCCACAGGATCTGCCCGGCACTCGGCACTTGCTGGCCTGCAATACACGCAAACGTGGTGGACTTTCCCGCACCGTTGGGGCCAATGAGGGCCACACATTCGCCAGGCGCCACCGAAAACGTCACACCATTGACCGCCTTGACACCATCAAAATGCTTCACCAGCCCGTGCACTTGCAGAGTCATGTGCGCTTTCCCTGGCCGGTTGGAATGGCTGGCCGTACCCAGCGCAGACCCAGCAATCCGGACGGCGCAACGACCATGATCACCATCACCAGCAAACCCACGGCACCGCGCCAATAGTCAAAACCACGACCCAGCTCGGCCGCGGCCCAGACCAAAATGCTGGCACCGGCAAAAGCTCCCCACAGCTGGTGTACCCCGCCCAGCAAGATAACCAGCAAGGCATCCACTGAGGTGGAAACGGCCGCCACCGAGGGAAACACCGCACCCTGGTGTGCCGCAAATAGACCGCCGGCAAGACCCGCCAGAGTGGCGCTTTCCACATAAATGCGGTACTTGATCCGTGAAACCGATAAGCCGCTGGCCGCCGCGCGTTGCGGCGCATCACGCACAGCCTGCAGTGCGGCGCCCAGGGTCGAGCGGCTCAGACGCGCCAGCGCCGCAACGCTGAGCAGAGCCAGCGCGAGCAGCAACGCGAAAAAAGGCGTGCGCGTATCGCTGCTGACCAACTGCAATCCAATGACCCCGTTGTCGCCTCCCGTCACGGCAACCCACTGGCTGGCCGTAGCCCACACCACCTGGGCCAAAGCCAGCGACAGCATGGCTAGGTACACACCGGCACTACGCACCAGTACGCCCCCCAATGCGCCCGCCAGACTGAGCGCGCAAACGCAGCCCACAAACAGGGCGCCTGGCAAACTCCAGCCCCACACGGTGTGCGACAGGGCTGCACCGTAGGCTCCCAATGCAAAAAAGGCGGCGTGCCCAAAACTCACCAGTCCGCCCAACGCCATCATGGCCTGCAAACTGACACCAAAAATCACCAGGATCAGGGCATCGCTGGCCAGGGATTGCCAGTAGTCTCCTGCCCACCACGCCAGACACGCCAGCAAGCCAATCCCTGCACACACCAGTGCGAATCCCCGTCGGGTAGCGGGTACGCGGTCAAAGCTGTGCGCGACTTCCCGTGGGCCCGCATCCAACGCCTTGCCCAACAGCCCCTGAGGACGCAACGCCAGAACCAGCGCCATGGTGACAAACACCAGGACCAGCGTGGCCTGTGGCATGAGGCTGATGCCAAAGGCATGCACCAGGCCAATCAGCAGCGCCGCGATGAATGCGCCGCTGATGCTACCCAGCCCACCGGTTACCACCACAACAAAGGTTTCAACAACCACATTCATGTCCATTTGCAAATTGGCGGGTTCACGCGGCAATTGCAAGGCGCCACCCAGACCAGCGAGGGCACAGCCCAGCATGACAGTGGCCAGCATCAGTGGCGCAGGGTTGACACCCAGTGCAGCCAACATGTCGCGGTCCTGGGTACCGGCGCGCACGCGTGCGCCGAAAGCCGTGCGGGTGAGCAACACATGCAGCCCCAGCCAAACCAGAGGTCCCAGCACAATGGTGAACGCTTGGTACTGCGGAAAATAGGCATCACCTACGGGGATAGCGCTCTTGAGGCCCGGAAAGCGCGGCGCAAAAACCTCATCCGGGCCAAACCCCCATCGCATCGCATCGTGCAGGGCCAGACTCAGCCCGAAGGTTGCCACCAGCTGGTAGAGCTCGGGAACACCGTATAGCCGGCGCAACAAGACAAACTCCGCTATGCCCCCCGCCAATGCTGCACATAACGCTCCCAAAATAATAGCGGCAGCATAGAGCCATGCTGTGTCACCCCAGGATGGGAACCAGTTCGCCACCCAGTGGGCACTGAACAACGCACCCAGCATGAAAAAGCTGCCATGCGCGAAGTTGACGATGCGGGTGACGCCAAAAATCAGCGTCAGCCCTGCGGCCATCAGGAACAGGGTCGTGGCATAACTCAAGCCGTTGAGAAACTGGATCGCAATGAACGTCATGAAAAACCGGCCCGAACGCGTTCCGGCCCGCGCACCTCAATCCAGCCAGGTTGTGAAATCTTGCACGGGCACACGCGGCGTGTGAAAGCCGTTGACGACCGCTGTCTCATCTGCGTAGCCCAGTGCCATGCCGCATACCAGCATTTCGTCGGCACCCGCGCCGATATGGGGCATGATGACCTTGGAAAAACCATTCCATGCCGCTTGCGGGCAGGTATGCAAACCATGGCCGCGCGCCGAGACCATGATGCTTTGCAGGAAACAACCGTAATCCAGCAGCGAGCCCCGACCCATGACACGGTCAACGGTAAACATCAGCCCCACTGGCGCGTCGAAGAACCGGTAGTTTCGCTGGTGCTGTTCGTGCATGCGGTCCTTGTCACCCTTGCCTATGCCCAGCAAGCCGTAAAGACCCCAACCGTTCTCGCGGCGGCGGTCAATGTAGGGACTGATCCATTTTTGGGGGTAGTAGTCGTACTCTTCCGCATACTGCGCCACCAGTGCAGGATCGGTGCGCATTGCGTCGTGGAGAGCGCTAACCTGCTGAACCAGCGTGTCACGGCTGGCACCCTGCAACACATACACGTGCCAGGGCTGGCAGTTGGTGCCCGACGGCGCGCGACTGGCAACCTGGAGTATTGCTTGCAACAATTCACGGGGAACGGGCTGAGCAGTAAAGGCGCGCGCCGACATCCGCGAGGCAATCGCTTCATCCACGGGGGAACAGGTCATAACAGGGTCTCCAGAACAGCTTTTAAGGGTGCAGGCAACGCAACGGGCCTGCGAGTTTTTTTGTCTACATATACATGGACGAAGTGACCTTTGGCTGCCGTCATCTCCGGTGCACCAAAGATACCCACTTCGTATCGCACGCTGGACGAACCCAAACGTGCAACCCGAATACCAACCTCTACCGCCTCGGGAAACGCCAGCGGTGCAAAATAGTTGCACTGTGTTTCGATGACCAGCCCGATGGTTTCGCCCTGGTGAATGTCCAACACACCGCGTTCGATGAGGTAGGCGTTGACCGCCGTATCGAACCAACTGTAGTACACCACGTTATTGACATGTCCATACGCGTCGTTGTCCATCCAGCGTGTGGGGATGGAACGGAATACGCGATACGCTGCGCGCGGCTCTGGCGCGGGTTTGGCGGGTGTGAGTAGGTTATGGGCATGCATGGCTTTATTTTGCCAGCAGTGAGAGGACCGTTTTTGCCGGATTGATGGAGAGCCACATTCAATGACAACTCAATGACCTGTTCAATGATTAGAAAAAAAACTCTAATATGTTGCAATGCAACAAAAATGACTTGCGCAGCGTTTCCAGCACCCTATAATTCCAACCATGCTGCACTGCAACATTGACGGCCATCAGGCTGGGTCTCGGGGCAGATAGTAAATTTTTACCTCAACTCTTGGAGATATGAACATGATGACTGTTGAACAAATTCTGGCTTCCCACAAGGCAAATATCGAAACCCTGTTTGGCCTGACCAGCAAGGCTTTCGAAAGTGTGGAAAAACTGGTTGAACTCAATATGACTGCTTCCAAGGCCGCCCTTTCGGATGCCAGCAGCCATACACAATCTTTGCTGAGCGTCAAAGACGCGCAAGAATTGCTGGCTCTCCAATCCGGCCTGTTTCAACCTCTGGCAGAAAAAACTGCCGCCTACAGCCGTCACCTGTATGACATCGCGACAAGCGCCACAGCAGAACTTGGCAAGAACCTTGAAGGTCAATCCGCTGATGCCCAGAAACAATTCATGGGCCTGGTTGACAGTGCTGCAAAAAATGCTCCAGCCGGCTCTGAGTCCGCTGTCGCAATCATGAAGAGTTCGGTTGCGGCCGCCAACAATGCTTTGGAATCCGTGCAAAAGGCCGTCAAGCAAGCCACAGAAATGGCTGAGGCAAACTTCAACGCGGTAGCCGCTACGGCAACCACCGCAACGAAGCCGGCCGGCAAGAAGCGCTAATTGCGGCAGAAGACACACTACTCTGAGCTTTTGGTGTCTCTTCTCTAGCTGTCGAGGGAAAACCCTGACATAATTAATTCACGGAAACACACGTTGTGTTTCCACCAGTTGTCTCCTCGGGTCCTTTCGAAACCATCAGGTTCAGGGATCCCTTCAAGGCCTCGTTGCAAAACGAGGCCTTTTTTTTTCGCCTGTGGGTGGCGAGAACAGGCAACCCGAATGACCTTGCGCCCTAACTACCGTGTCTTGCTCGCAATAAGGGCGCGCAGCTGTGGCATGAGTTGCAGCATGGCCTGTCGCCCTGCTTCAATAGAACGCTTTCGTGCCCCGAAGTCGGAACTTGATATGCCCTTCAATGATGGTCGAATCACCAGGTCAGCCTCTTTCAACTCGAAGTAATTGATGCTTTGGCTCATGATGGAGAATGTCTGCAACAGGACATCCAGTGTGCCACCTGCAAGATCGCCATCTGGTGGACTCGAAATGTCAACCGCGACAATGAGTTCAGCACCCATTTGGCGAGCTGCGCGCACCGGCACCGGCGAGACGAGCCCGCCATCAACATAGTCCCGGCCCGAAATGCGAACCGGTTGAAATACGGCTGGAACAGCGCTGGAGGCACGCACCGCAGTGCCAGTGTCGCCCCTTTGAAAGAGCAGGCTTTGTCCGGTATTGAGATCGGTCGCGACAATGCCCAGCGGCAACGGCAAATCCTCAATGGGACGCGATCCAACCTGCCCATTCACATAGCGTGCGAGCGCATCGCCACGCAACATCCCGCGATTGAATAAGGGCAGCGTCCAGTCGGCAATAGTCGCTTCTTCCATGGTTTCGGCTACACGCTGCAACTGTTTCCCGTTTTTGCCACTGGCGTAAATGGCTGCCACAAGACTGCCTGCCGACGTGCCAGCGACCAGCGACGGTCGAATGCCCGCTTCCTCCAGGACCTGTATGACTCCGACATGTGCAAAACCTCGAGCGGCACCGCCACCGAGTGCGAGCCCAATCCGGGGCGGTATTTTGGGAACAGTAACGGCGACGGCCGGCGCAGTAGTGATGATCTCGGGCACGACCAAGGGGGCCGCAGGTGGATGAACCTCAGCGGGGCGCGTTGCGCAACCCGTCAGAATGAGGGACAGAATCGATATGGCAAGAATTTGCATCAATGCGAAAACCTTCACGAAAATCTGTTGTTGAGAATGATTCGCATTTGTATTATGATCCAGACATAGTCATTGTCTGCAAGCGGATACGTTACTTCTCAAAACCGAACACCAAGCCATGAAAACATCACGCGTTGCCACTGCATTACTTGTCGCCCTTTGCCCATTGGTGAATGCACAGGAAAATGTCCTCAACATTTATTCTGCCCGCCACTATCCGACCGACGAAGCCCTTTACGCCAACTTCACCAATGCAACGGGTATCAAACTCAACCGGGTGGATGCCGACGATGCGGGTATTCTGGCGCGATTAAAGGCTGAGGGTACAGCCTCTGCGGCCGATGTCATTTTGTTGGTGGATGCAAGTCGCCTGTGGCGCGGTGAGATTGACGGCCTCTTTCAGCCGATTCGATCCAAGGTGCTTGAAGACGCCATTCCAGTCCAACTTCGCGGCAAACCCAACGCCAGTGGTGAGACAGCCTGGTTTGGATTTTCGACGCGTGCCCGCGTGATCGTTTACGACAAATTGCGTGTCAAGAAGGACGACGTTGACACCTATGAAAAACTCGCTGACCCCGGCAACAAGGGGAAATTATGCATTCGCTCCGGCTCACACCCCTACAACCTGTCCCTTTTTGGGTCTATGACCGAGCACCTGGGTGTGGCGGCCACAGAACAGTGGCTAAAGGGTATGGTTGCCAACATGGCACGCTCACCCAAAGGCGGAGACACCGACCAGATCAAGGGAGTCGCTTCCGGAGAATGCGCAATAGCCGTAACCAACACGTATTACTTAGCGCGCCTCATGCGCTCCAGCAGTCCCGAAGACCAGTCCATTGTGGGCAAGGTCGGCGTAGTGTTTCCGAACCAGTCCAGTTGGGGCACACACATCAACATCGCAGGGGGAGCCGTGGCTAGAAATGCAAAACACACAGTCAATGCCATTCGCTTCCTGGAATACTTGGCAAGCGGTCCTGCGCAGGACCACTTTGCCAATGGAAACAACGAATGGCCAGTTGCCAAAGGCGTGAAACTCTCAAATCCAGCCTTGCAAGCCATGACAAACAACGGGTTCAAGAGTGAAACCATTCCCATTAGCGTGGCAGGCATGAACCAGGTCAAAGTGCAGCAAATGCTGGACCGTGTGGGGTTCAAATAAAAAAGGCCCCGTTCACAGGAACCGGGCCTTTGTCTTTGGCGTGATGAAATGAATCAACCCGCCGTAGCCTCCTCCGGCTTGGAACGCCCTTTCTTTTCGGGCAGCGGTTGAATATCCAGCAACACCTCAGTCTTGCTGGGGTCTGTGTCATCCAGATCCACGGTCAGGCGACCACCATCGGTCAGGCGACCAAACAGCAACTCATCTGCCAGGGCGCGGCGAATGGTATCCTGAATCAGGCGTTGCATAGGTCGTGCACCCATAAGCGGGTCGAAGCCCTTCTTGGCGAGGTGCTTGCGCAGTTTGTCGGTAAATGTGACGTCCACCTTCTTGTCAGCCAGTTGTGTTTCCAACTGCAGCAGGAATTTGTCCACCACGCGCAGGATGATGTTTTCGTCAAGCGACTTGAAGCTGACGGTGGCATCCAGCCGGTTGCGAAACTCGGGCGTAAATAGTCGCTTGATATCCGCAGCCTCGTCGCCCGCTTCCCGCGGATTCGTGAACCCGATGCTGGCCTTGTTCATGGTCTCTGCCCCCGCGTTGGTGGTCATGACGATGATCACATTGCGGAAGTCTGCCTTGCGTCCATTGTTGTCAGTCAGCGTGCCATGGTCCATGACCTGCAACAACACATTGAAAATTGCAGGATGTGCCTTCTCGATTTCGTCCAGTAGCAGCACACAATGCGGCTTCTTGGTGATGGCTTCGGTCAGCAGACCGCCCTGATCAAAGCCCACGTAGCCGGGCGGCGCCCCAATCAGGCGACTCACGGCATGCTGCTCCATATATTCGCTCATGTCGAAGCGAATCAGGTCAATGCCCATGATGTAGGCCAACTGCTTGGCGGCTTCGGTCTTGCCCACACCGGTGGGGCCGCTGAACAGGAATGAGCCGATGGGCTTGTCACCTTTGCCAATACCCGACCGTGCCATCTTCACTGCCGACGCCAACACGTCGAGCGCCTTGTCCTGTCCGAAAACCACGTTGCGCAGGTCGCGCTCCAGCGTCTTGAGTTTGCCGCGGTCGTCGTTGGACACATTGGCCGCCGGTATGCGGGCAATCTTGGCCACTATCTCCTCGACCTCGGCCTTACTAATGATTTTCTTGCGCTTGCTGGCCGGCAGGATGCGCTGGGCAGCGCCAGCTTCATCAATCACGTCGATCGCCTTGTCCGGCAAATGCCGATCATTGATGTACTTCGCACTGAGCTCTGCTGCAGCCTGCAAAGCAGCCACAGCGTATTTGACATTGTGGTGCTCTTCAAAGCGCGACTTGAGACCCTTCAAGATATCGACGGTCTGCTCGATAGTGGGCTCCACCACGTCCACCTTCTGAAACCGTCGCGACAAGGCTGCATCTTTCTCAAAAATGCCGCGGTACTCGGTAAAGGTCGTAGCACCAATACACTTGAGCGCACCAGAACTCAACCCCGGCTTGAGCAGGTTAGATGCATCCAGCGTGCCCCCGGAGGCCGCGCCGGCACCGATCAATGTGTGGATTTCATCGATAAACAGAATCGCATTGGGCTTGTCTTTGAGCGACTTCAGTACGCCCTTGAGGCGTTGCTCGAAATCACCCCGATATTTGGTACCTGCCAGAAGAGCGCCCATGTCCAGCGAATACACAATGGCTTCGGCCAGTATTTCGGGAACGTCTTTCTGCGTGATACGCCAGGCCAATCCCTCAGCAATGGCAGTTTTACCGACACCAGCCTCCCCCACCAGCAGGGGGTTGTTCTTGCGGCGGCGGCACAGGATCTGGATCACACGCTCCACCTCGTATTCACGGCCAATCAGTGGGTCAATCTTGCCGTCAAGCGCCATTTGGTTCAGGTTCTGGGTGAACTGCTCCAAAGGAGAAGCTTTTTCATTCTTTTCACCGCCTGCGCCTTCTTCCGCTTCCGCGGGATTCTCACTGGATTTCACGGACTCAGGTGGATCACTCTTTTTGATGCCATGGGCAATGAAGTTCACCACGTCCAAGCGGGTCACACCTTGCTGATGCAAATAGTAAACGGCGTGCGAATCCTTCTCCCCAAAGATGGCCACCAGCACATTGGCACCGGTAACCTCTTTCTTGCCACTGCCGGTGGATTGCACGTGCATGATGGCGCGCTGAATGACACGCTGAAAGCCCAGCGTGGGCTGCGTATCGACGTCATCGCTGCCTGCAACCTGCGGCGTGTTGTCCTTGATGAAGTTCGCCAGCGACTTCCGCAGGTCGTCGATGTTGGCAGAGCATGCACGCAGCACCTCTGCCGCGCTCGGGTTGTCCAGCAACGCGAGCAACAAATGCTCCACGGTAATGAACTCGTGGCGCTGCTGGCGCGCTTCCACAAACGCCATGTGCAGGCTGACTTCCAATTCTTGGGCAATCATGCGATTTCCTTTTACCTTGCGTTGATGATTGACTGTAAACCGTTTCCGGATTTACGTTTTGTCGGGCTGGATATCACGTTACTGAGGTGCGGGTTCGCACACACATTTCAACGGGTGACCCGCCTTGTGTGCAGCATCCAGCACCTGATCCACTTTGGTAACTGCTACGTCACGCGAATAAACTCCACACACCGCTTTGCCATCGAGATGGATTTTCAGCATGATGCGCGTAGCCGATTCAAGGTCTTTTCCGAAAAATTCCTGGATCACCACCACCACAAACTCCATCGGTGTGTAGTCATCGTTGAGCATCACGACCTGATACATCTGGGGCGGCTTGACTCGCTTCGTCCGACGCTCGAGCACAACGGCGCCGCTTTCGTCTGGGTTAGGCAGCTTGTTGGGAATATCAGGTGGTTTGAACGGGTTATTGGTAGCCATGAAATTGATTCTATCGGTCACCACCATGGTTTGCACCGCCATTGGAAATTGGAGCCAAACCGCAGCTATTCAAGCGCCTACAACGAAATAAACTCTCCGGCTCATCCTATACGTGCTGGCCGCGCCAACACGCATTGCGCGAACACGAAAGCTGACCAGATCAACCAGAGTCCTTGTGAAACATAATGAGTATGCTATGCTTTATATAGCAAACAATCAAGAACCCTGGCGCGCCATAGCTGCCACCTTGGCTGGATGTAACTCCTTCAGGCGGTGGTCACTCCAAACCTGGCGCCAGCGACGTGCGCCAGGTAAACCGTGGCGCAGACCCAACATATGCCGGGAAATGCTGCTCCACTGCGTACCGTGCATTGTTTTCTCGCGGGCCATGTAATCCACCATGGCAACCTCTACAGACTCGCGTGAATGCCCCGTTGAAGGCGCTCCGTGAAAGCGGGCATCCCATTCGTTGATCAACCACGGGTTATGGTAGGCCTCGCGGCCAATCATTACGCCATCGACCAGCTGCAAGTGCTCAGCAATTTGGTTCATACTGACAATTCCGCCATTAATCACAAATGTAAGCAAGGGAAAGTCACGTTTAAGCTGGTAAACCCATTCGTAACGCAAAGGTGGGATTTCTCGATTTTCCTTAGGACTGAGTCCCTGCAGCCACGCATTGCGGGCATGGACAATGAACACATTGCAACCCGCAGCACTAACGGTTCCGACAAAATCACGCACGAAACCATAGCTCTCGGTGCGGTCGATGCCAATACGGTGCTTGACCGTAACCGGGATGTCGAGGCCATCGACCATGGACTTAACGCAATCGGCCACCAAACGAGGCTCAGCCATCAGGCATGCACCAAATGCGCCGCGCTGCACGCGCTCACTGGGACAACCGCAGTTCAGGTTAATCTCATCGTAGCCCCAAGTTTGCCCCAGTTTGGCACAGCGCGCGAGTTCGCCTGGGTCGCTGCCACCAAGTTGCAGAGCAATGGGATGCTCCTCGATGTTGTACTGTAGATGGCGCGCGACATCCCCATGTATCAATGCACCGGTGGTCACCATCTCCGTGTATAGCAGGGTCTTGCGGCTCAGCAGACGGTGAAAGTAGCGACAGTGCCGGTCAGTCCAATCCAGCATCGGCGCGACACTTAGAAGGTGCCGCCTCTGAAGGTCTGTTTTCTCTCTCGTTGTGCCTGTCGTTGCTTGTGTATCGTTCACGCTGATTTATGCTGATTCCGGGCCTTTTTGGGTTGCCGGTGTTACATTCGGTGCAACAAAAAATCCATGTTGCACCGGAGATCTGATGGGAACAATTCTCGCACGCAAGCGCAAAGACGGCACGATGGGCTACACCGCCATGGTACGCGTCAAACGGGGCGGCAAGGTGATCCACTCCGAAACCGAAACATTTGACCGCGAGCAGGCCGCCAAGGCTTGGATGAAGCTGCGCGAAACTGCGTTGGCCGCTCCAGGTGCGCTTGAAAAAACTGACGATCCAACGCTGGCCGACGTCATTGACAAATACAACCTCGACACTCTGCGCCCGCACGGCAAGACCAAAGATCAGGTTCTGCGCACCATCAAGGACTCCTGCCTGGGCGAGATGCTGTGCTCCGAAATCAAGAGCCACACCTTGGTGGAGTGGCTGCAGGGTATGAAGTCGCAACCTCAAACGCGTGGCAACTACCTATCGCACCTGGCATCTGTTTTCAGCGTGGCGCGGCCTGCATGGGGCTATCCGCTGGACAAACAACAAATTGAAGATGCGCGGGTTGTGGCGGATCGGCTTGGGCTGATCAGCCGGTCAAAGCAGCGCACCAGGCGCCCTACTCTGGAGGAGCTGGACAAGTTGATGGCGCATTACACCGTCTACGAACGAAAGCGGACCGACTCCATACCCATGACCAGCCTGATTCTGTTTTCGATCTACTCAACCAGACGCCAGGAAGAAACCTGCCGAATGGCAATGGAAGATCTGGACGCGGCGCAGTCAGAGATCATCGTACGTGACATGAAAAATCCAGGCGAGAAAATTGGCAACGACGTGGTCACCATGCTCCCGCCTGAAGCCTTGCAATTGATCCAGGAACGCAAGGTCACAAAGGGGCGCATCTGGCCGGTCAACGCTGAGTCGGTCAGCGCATCATTCACCCGGGCGTGCCAGATACTTGGGATTGAGGATCTGCATTTCCACGATCTGCGTCATGAGGGGATCAGCCGCCTATTTGAAATGGGCTGGAATATCCCCCGCGTGGCGTGCGTGTCGGGCCACCGCAGCTGGAAGAGTCTGCAGCGCTATACCCATGTGAAGCAGACTGGCGACAAGCTCAAAGACTGGAAATGGCGGGTGCAGAGCCCTGCCGCAAAAAGTACAGACGCAAAAAATCCCCAAGACCTATAGGCCATGGGGATCAGTATTCAGTCATACAAACACGGATTTGGCATCTATTAGTGAGAGCTTTTCCCGTAATTGACGCTCTATGAGAGTCAATTCGACCAAGTACCAAGTTGCAGCGTTTGAAAAAATAGGCCACCCTTCTTGATATTTAGGTAGCTGGGTCAACCAGGCCAAATGTTCTCTGGTAAATGACTCGCTCACCTGAAGATCACCTATATCCACCTTGCCCCAGTTGCCAATGATATGGGTTGCAACAAAAAATGCAGCTCGTGCATTCAGGTCGTTTGCAATTGCTTTGTCTGGGTGCTTTATAGGTGCGCAACAGACAATCAATAACTCTGTCAAAGACGCAATTTTGTGTCTATCTGCGCGAGGCTCAACCCCATTTACTGCCTGAATTCGGCAGCGTACTTGGTCATGCATCAATTCCCAATATTGCGAGTTGATGCGGTCAACCAATGACTCGTCCAATTCAAGACGAATGCCGCCCTCTTCCTCGCAGTAATCAAGAAACGTTTTGAACCAAATTGCTAATTCTCTACGACGTTTTTCAATTGAATCAGCCTGGGCAAATTGATGGCTGATTTCGTCGTCTGGATATGCCCCAGCGGGCAAATTCATTTATTTTGCGCAGGGGCTTTAAAGTACGTTGGCCGATCTATTGATCCGGCCTCATAAAGTTTGAACCTTTTAGGGATTTGTGTGTCGAAGAGCGTATGGACAAAGAAGACGCAAGATACCAAACACTGGAGCAACTCCACGAGCGGCGCAAGCAAGTCGTGCG
>JBPOIP010000025.1:0-16016 GCA_052034395.1 Pseudomonadota bacterium | reverse complement strand
CCTGTTTCAAGCCATTTGCCGCACCAATCGGCTTGACGGTGACGACAAGGACTACGGGCACATTGTCGATTTCAAGGAACTGTTTGGCGACGTGCAGCAGGCCATTGCGGTGTACAGCTCTGACGAGTTGGACATCGACGCGGGCAGCGGTGGTGACAACAATGTGCAGCTCAAGAACTGGCTTACCGAAGGAAAGAAGCAACTGGACGGCGCGCGCCAAGCCATTGGCTACCTGTGTGAACCCGTGCCTCAGCCGCGTGAGGTGGAGCAGTACCTGCATTACTTTTGTGGCGATGCCGCCAAACCGAACGCATTGACGGAGACCGAGGCGCTGCGGGTGTCGTTTTACAAGGCCGTGGCGATCTTTGCCCGCAGCTACTCGGACATTGCGCAGGACATGGCCAAGGCCGGGTACAGCGATGCCGAGACGACTGCGATCCAGAAGGAAGTGGAGTGGTACGCTGAGATTCGGTCCGCCGTCAAGAAGCATTCTGGCGAAGAGTTGGACATCAAGCCCTTTGAAGCCGACATGCGCCACCTGATCAACACCTACATTCAGGCTGACGCTGCGACAGAACTGGGTGCTTTGGGTGAAATGTCATTGACTGAGTTGATCATCAAGACCGGCATCCACGATGCGATTGCCAAGAAGCTGAACGAGAAGGGCAAGCTGTCGAAGAACGCTGTGGCCGAGGGCATCATCAACAACGTGCGCAAGACCATCATCCGTGACCAGCTGACAGACCCACGGTTTTACGCGCAGATGTCCAAGCTGCTAGATGACTTGATCAAGCAGAGCCGTACCGACACGGCGGCGTATGAGGAGTTTTTGCGCAAGGCCGAAGACTTGGTGAAACGGCTGGCAGCCAAGCAACCCGAAGATGACATTCCGGCGGAGCTGCATGGCAAGCGCGAGGCGACGGTGATCTACAACAACCTGGAAACAATTCTTGCCGGTTCTCCGCCTGCGGACGAGCTTCAGGAAGGCCCGGCTGGCTACGGCAATGAGCGTCTATTGCTGGCGCTTGAAATTGACCATGCCATGCGAACGCAAGCCCCTGCTGAGTGGAAGGGTGACGAAACCAAGGAGCGGGTTGTCCAGAACTTTTTGTTCCCGCTGGTGAAGAAAAACCGCGCTGCGACATTGGCCTTGTTTGAACTCGTCAAGAACCAGCCGGGCTACTGATGACCGAAACCATTCAGATCGGTGATGTCAGCATCGCCGTCACACGCAAGGCGGTCAAGAATGTGCACCTTTCCGTGCACCCACCGCTGGGCCACGTCACGTTGGTGGCGCCCACCGCCACACGCTTGGAAGTGGCCCGCGCCTATGCTATCTCGAAGCTCGGATGGATTCGGGACCAGCAAACCAAGCTGCTGGCCCAGGCTCGGGAAACGCCGCGCCAGTTCGTGGAGCGGGAGACCCACATGCTTTGGGGACGGCGCTATCTGTTGTCGGTTGTCGAAAAGGATGCCAAACCCACCGTGAAGCGCGATCACCGTCGCATCACCCTCACCGTGCGCCCTGGCAGCTCATTGGCAAAGCGCGAAGAAGTGATGGATGAATGGCATCGCGCACTGCTGCATCTGGCAGTGCCTGCCTTGATTGAAAAATGGGAGTCGAAGTTGGGAGTGAAAGTGTCCCGCTATTACCTTCAGCGCATGAAAACCAAATGGGGCGGCTGCAATCACCGGGCTGGCAACATTCGCCTCAATACCGAACTGGTGAAGAAGCCCAAGGATTTGCTGGAATATGTTGTCCTGCACGAAATGCTGCACCTGATAGAGCCGACGCATAGTGAGCGTTTTGTGACGTTGCTTCGGCTGCACTACCCTACTTGGCGCGAAGCGCGTGTCGAATTGAATGAGTTGCCGCTGGCGGCGCAAGCTTGGCAGCCCATTTAGCATGAATATCTGCAACCGGCAGAAATGCCATCTTGAAATTCTTATGGTCCATGAAAGGACCGTCCACATGGGAGACCGATTGTGTCAAAAGTTCAGTCATTGACGTTTGATCAGCAGCTTCGCGCGCTGGAGGCTTCCATCGTAACTTTAGAAGCTGGCGCAGCATCACAGCCCCAGCTTGAACTGGCAAGTGGGCATCTTACTGATGCTGTTCGTTCGATCTGCGCCATTCCAATCGATGAAAAACTCAAGAGCCTGTCAGCAGTGCTGGAGCGAGCAGCGATTGCCAGTAGTGGTAGGCGGGAGTCGGCAATCTTGGTCTTACGCGCGCTTTCGGTCAGGGGCGTGCTCCCTTTTGAACGTGATTTTCAACTTGAAAGGCGAGTGGTCGAACTTGTTGAAGCGGGTTTTCAAGATCAATTGAGAGCTCTTAAGTTAGGTGAAAAGCGACAGACATTTGAGAAGCTGACAGTTTTGATGGGATTCCATGAAAGTACTTGTCAGCAGCTTCACATCTTGGCAGAGGTTCGTCCGACACTGGCCGATATTGACAGCGCCAAACCCGATATTCAGCGTGCGACGAAAAACGGGGCATTGAGTGCTTATCTCACGCCGTTTGGATGGACTTCGATTAAGGGCAGGATAAATCAACTGTGCGAGCAGGCTACCGAACTTCATGGATGTAAAGACGCTAGCTACAAGCAGCGCTTCGAACAAATGGAGTTCACTTGTACAGAGTTGCGAAGCGAATGTGGACTGATTCCCTCATTCCTGTCTCAACAATACGTGATTCCTTTTATTGAATCAGTAGAAGAAGCGATGAATATTCTTAAGGCTGGATCAGCCGAAAAATTTTCATGTAGCCTTGAACCACGACGCAAGCAGCCAGATGTAGCGGCCAAGCGTTACCCACTACACCTGATAAATAAGTGGCTCACTATTACGGTTCCGTTCGTTAACAAGGGACCGGGGGTAGCAGTAGATGTAACTGTTGAGCTTGACTGTGGCAATCAAGGTGGGCTTGCGCTAGAAAACGAAGAGATCCGGCTGGGTGATATTCCGCCTGGTGAGTTCGCAATTTCATTTCGTGCTGTCGTAGTGGTCTCTATGGTAAGTGTTGAGCTTGCTATGCAAGTTACTTGGCGCGAGCTATTCGGGGAATCCAAATCAACTGCCCTTGATGTGCGGATTACGGGCCAAGATTCGAATGTTGATTGGGCGTCACTTGAACTTCTCGAGCCGTATAGCCTAGAGGTAGCCGATGAGGATAGGTTTGTTGGTAGAAGGTCAAAAGTGCAGGCAATCGGCAATAGGTTGCTCAGAGCGCAGATGAGCTCGACCTATATTACTGGCCAGAAGCGCATCGGCAAGACATCCCTTGCTCAAGCTGTGTTGCGATATTTGGTTGACAACGCTAAGCCGCCCTTGGAGTACGTACCGTTGTACTTGGAGTGGGGAGAGTACTGTGACGCCGATGCATCACGTACCGTTCAAGCACTCGGGGATAGTTTGCATAGTTTCTTGTGCTCGCTCCTTCCAGATGGGACGGTAGCGCCACAAGCCTCCTACGAAGGATCGTTGGCCCCCCTGAATGCCGTTGCTAGACTGTTGGAGCAGAAATGTCCAAATAAGCGAATTGTTATCGTATTGGATGAATTCGACGAAATTCATCCAGAGATGTATCGTTATGGGCCACTTGCTGAGGCATTCTTTGCAAACCTCCGAACGCTTAGCGCCAAAAAGAATCTTGCTTTTGTTCTTGTGGGGGGTGAAAAAATGCCCTTCATTATTGGCGCTCAAGGCGATCAGCTAAACAAGTTCGTTCGAGAGCCACTCGACTATTTCTCGCGCAGTGATGAATGGACGGACTACGTTGAATTGATCACAGACCCTGTTCGTAACTATCTTAACTGGGAGGATAGTGCTCTTACAGAGTTGTACAGCTTAACTGCTGGACACCCTTACTACACAAAATTGTTATGCGCGAAGGTGTTTTCGACTGCAGTTGCGGAAAGAGACACTGAAATAATCGTATCTGATGTTAAGCATGGACTCATCGGTTGCGTATCTGAGTTGGACACAAATGCGTTTGCACACTTCTGGAAAGATGGTATTAGCGGCGAGCGGGACGAGGCAGAAGTTGTCGAACTCAAAAGACTTCGCGTGTTGGTAGCGTTTGGTCGGGCAGCGCGTTCTGGTCGCGCGTGTAGGGAATCCATCTCGCAACAACTCACCGGTGGAACTCTTCACGCAAGTGAAGTAGGTCCAGTCATCGATGACTTTTGCCGCCGCGATGTAATGCGAGAGGTCAACTCTGAAGTTGCAATAAGTTTGCCTTTGTTTCAGCTGTGGGTCAGAGATGTTGGCATCACAAAGCTAATCGCGAGTACGCTCGCCGATGAGCTTGAGAGTCAACTCCAAAAGGCCAATGACGATGCGTACGTTATGTCGGCTGAGATTACGAGTCTAGTAGCAGAATGGCCGCTTTACCGAGGAAAAGAAGTTTCGGCGGTTACGGTCAGGGCGTGGCTCGAACAGGTGCCAAACGCTCAAGAACAGAGACTTCTTTTTAAACTCCTCCGCCACCTAAGGTTCGTGACATCGCTTCAAATTTCTGAGGCACTTAGTCAGGCGCATGATCGTGTAGTGGTCAAGGTGACACCGCCAGTAAAAAGAGACAACAAAGTCGAAAAGCGGCGCGATCTGTTAGTGACCTATCTTGACGGACCCGGGAAGAGCGGGGCTTATTATGCTAGAGCCTATGCGAAGGAGATCGGCTTGCTACTTGAATGTGTGTTAGAGCCCAGTAAACTAGCGCGTCGTCTTGTGAGTGATGCTGAACAGCCAACCGCGTTGGTGATTGTTGATGACCTTGCAGGAACTGGTCGGACCGTCGCGGGTGGTATTGACGCTTTGATAGCACCAATTGCTGATAGGTTGGAATCGACGAATACTCCTGTCGTGCTCGTACTCCTATTTGCAACGGAAGAGGCTGAAACGAAGATACGTCAGGCGTTTTCAAAGTACCCCAAATTAACGTGGCGTGTGCATGTGTGTGAGTCGTTGGGAGACGAGAGTCGAGCGTTTGTAAGCGGCGATATTGGGTTTTGGAAGGATGAGGATGAGAGGGATCGGGCAAAGGCACTTTGCATACGTCTCGGAGCAGGCTTGTATTCTGATCCTCTAGGCTTTGGGTCGCAGTCGTTGTTACTGGCGTTTCCCGACGGGTGTCCAAACAATAACTTGCCGATCATTTTTGCGGCAAGAGCTGGGGCGCAACCGTGGACGGCACTACTTCCACGGCCAGCTTCCTAGCTTTGGATGAACGGTGCAAAGTAACGTTAATCGTGGCGCCAATTCTTGATTTCAGGTATTGAACGCAACCAAGTGTGCGACCACATCATGCTTGTGCCAATTGCGGGACGACCAATACCGAACGGTTATCGGGTGCGCTTTGTTTGAGAAGACTTCGTCTTGGTGCTAGCCCGGTGCTAGCCTACACCAAAAACAAAAAAACCTGCTATCTTTTCAGTAGCAGGCTTTCTATATGCCATAAGGCTTAGCGTGGTGGGAACTGAGAGATTCGAACTCTCGACCTACGGATTAAGAGTCCGCTGCTCTACCAGCTGAGCTAAGTTCCCACAATTATTGGTGGGACCTGCGGGGGTCGAACCCACGACAAACGGATTAAAAGTCCGCTGCTCTACCAACTGAGCTAAGGTCCCGACAGGACGCAACGAAAAGTTGCATACTGCGAAGCTTTCAATTATATCTTTTTTTATGTAGCTCTCTTCCCGCTTGAAGAAATTTTATCGAGCACCCAGCCTGCTGCGCAAAAACCAAATGTCGCCGTGACCGATACCACAGAGCCATAACCATGGCAATTCAGCGAGCTGTCCGCCTGCAGATGGCACGACGCATCTGCCGGTATGACCGCTTCGCGACTGAAAACGCAAGCAATCCCCATCAACTTTCCGTCACGGGGTGCACCGTGCTCTTTACGCAACCGGTAACGCATCTGCGCTAACAGTGGGTCATGGGTAGTTTCACTGAGGTCAGCAACATCGATCTTGTGTGCCCAACGTTTGCCGCCGGCCGCGCCGACAGAGACGAACACTGCCTTCGTACGACGTGCCCAATCGGCCATGGCTGTCTTTGCCTTGATTTGGTCGCATGCATCAATCGTTGCATCAACATCGTGAGAGCTCACACCAGGCCAATTGCCTGGCTCGACAAAAGCATCAACACAAGTAACTTTACATAGTGGATTGATCAACGCGATGCGCTCGCGCATGGCTTCGACTTTTGCCTGACCAAGTGTCGTGCTCAAGGCATGTACTTGCCGGTTGATGTTGGACTCTGACACGTGATCCAGATCGATCAAGGTCAACTGCATTACACCGCTTCGCGCCAATGCTTCAGCGGCCCATGAACCTACTCCACCAATTCCGACTATAGCCACATGGGCATTGCGAATGGTTGCGGCCGGCATCACTCCATATAGCCGGTCCAACCCGCCAAAACGGCGGTTGATATCAACGGCACTCAGATCAGAATCAGACAACACCGATACCACTTTCGGCTGCGTCAAAAGGCGCTACCGCAGTCGGGCGAGCCGGTCGCGCGCAACTTGTGCAGCCTCGGATGAAGGAAAATTCGTCGATAACTCTTCAAGCGTCTTGCGAGCACCCTTGGTGTCTTTCATTTCAAGCTGGCAATTGGCAATGGCCAACGCCGCTTCCGGCACCCGAACGTGATCTCCGCCTATAGCCACCAATGCCCGAAAACTCGCCAACGCATCCTTGTAATCCCGCGTTGCATACTGCGCGTTGCCCAACCAGAATAGTGCGGATTGCCGATAACCCGTCTTCGGATAGCGGTTCAAGAACTCTACAAACGCCAACTGCGACGGTGCGAATTCACCCTTGCGGAAGACGCCCATAGCTGCCTCGAAATCACGCCGCTCCGAGGGTTCCGCCAAGAACTCTCGTCCATCAACCGAAACGCGTGAAGGTTCAAATTTACGCAGACGCTCATCTACGTTCTGTGACGTATCTTTTTGCTGGCGTTGAACGTCCGCGAGATCACGTGCCATCTGCTCATTCTGGCCCCGCAATTTCGCAGCTTCCGTGCGCACGACATCGAGTTGATTTTGCAGGTCAAGAAGGCTTCTGCGCAATTGGGCCGTGTCGTCTGATGCTCGGCGGGTTTCTTCCTCCAGACGCAGATTTGACTCCTGTATCTTCTGGCGCAGGTCCAAAATTGCCTTGCGTGCTTCTTCATCATCAAAGAGGCCGGCATTGGCGGCCCCCATCCCGCTTGTCAGTGCAAGACAAACTGCGCCAAAGCGCAATACCCGACAGACTGATGACAAGTGCGACGCGCTCATCGGTAGGTAATTTCAGCGCGCCTGTTCTTTTCCATCGCGGCTTCTGTAGACCCCATCACAGCCGGTTTTTCCTTGCCAAAACTCACTGCTTCGATCTGATTCTCGGCGACACCCAACAGGCTCATGGACCGTCGAACAGCCTCGGCACGCTTTTGGCCCAAGGCCAAGTTGTACTCACGACCACCGCGTTCATCGGTATGGCCCTCAATGGCCACCTTCTTGCTCCGGTCGCCCTTGAGGAACTTGGCATGCGCTTCAATGACTGATTGGAACTCAGCGCGTATGGCAAAACTGTCATAGTCAAAATAGACCGCACGGTTTGTCGCCATCATTGCGGACGCGGAACTGGAATTATCCAGTGCCACACCCGTTACAGCTCTCTGCCCTACGCCGGCACCATCCTTGCCGTCCGTCTTTGAAACACTGGTCCCGGATTTATCTTCAACCGGCACATCATCAAGCTTGACACCCGAACTGCACGCACCCAGCAACACCGCGATTGCTGCGGTCCATATCAAACGATTCATTCATTACTCCTTGTTGAATAGAATTTACTTTTGCACCGGTCCCCAATCGGGCTCCCGAATGTCACCTTTTTGGCCCGCAAGGCGGGCTTTGATCTTTCCATCCAGCGTCGTAGTCATCAGGGCTTCACGCCCTGCCTGCTGGGTTGCATAAATTATCAGACGGCTATTTGGGGAAAAACTGGGGTTTTCATCCGCAGTTGTTTCTGTAATGGCGCTGGTGGAGCCTGTGGCTATATCCATTGCATACAGTTTGAACACCCCGTTAACCCTTGAAATATAGGCAAGCCACTTTCCGTCGGCACTGACCGATGGGGAAATATTGTAGGTTCCGGTAAATGTCACGCGCTCGGCATTGCCTCCGGCGACCGGCATGCGATAAATCTGTGGAGCCCCCCCGCGATCACTAACAAAGTAGATGTGGCGGCCATCTGCCGTAAACGTGGGCTCCGTATCGATCGAACTTGACTGCGCCAGTCGCCGTGGCTCACCCCCCGTCGCGTCGATCAGATAGAGTTGGGAGCCACCATCACGACTCAAGGTGACAGCCAGAGTCTTTCCATCCGGAGACCATGCTGGCGCGCTGTTGGAACCCTTGAAATTTGCCACCAGGCGACGCTTGCCGGTAGCAACATCGTGTACAAAAATAACCGGCTTGCGCGACTCAAACGAAACATACGCGATCTGGGAGCCATTGGGGGCCCATGACGGCGAGATAATCGGCTCTGCACTGTTGAGCGCACTTTGCGCGCTTTCACCATCCGCATCAGCCACCCAGAGGTTGTAGACCGGACCCACCTTGGTTACATACGCGATGCGCGTCGAAAACACGCCTTTGTCGCCTGTGAGCTTTTCGTAAACGAAGTCGGCAACGCGGTGTGCCACCAGGCGCAAGTCACCAGCCACAACTGCATAGCTCTGCCCTCCCATATCCTGACCGCGAACGACGTCCCAAAGACGCATGCGGACGTCGTATCGCCCATCGGCCAGGCGGCTGACGCTGCCGGTTACCAGGGCATCCGCGCCCTTTTGACGCCAAATTGAAACCTCGGGTCGCGATACTTCGTCCATCGTCGAACCGGCGGCATCGACAGATCGGAACTGACCGCTGCGCTCGAGATCGGCCTGAACGATGGACGCAATTTTTTGCGGTGCCACATCTTCGCCACGGAATGCGGCAATGGCCACCGGAATCTGCGTCAGACCCACGCCAGAAACCTCCACCCGGAATTGCGCAAACGCCGGCAGGCAAATACACGCGGCCAGCAAAATTAACAATCGTTGTTTCAACATGGCTGCATTATCCCAGTGTTGTGATGACCACATCATCGTTGAGCCGCTTTTGCGAATATCCCAGCGATGCCCGTACCACGTTGGTCTCGGACCGCGCCATGACCAACTTGGCATTTTGTGACTCCTGATGGCGCGCCGCTTCCTTGTGCCATAAATGAAAAACTTCGGTTGCACAGAATCCGTTCTTGCGTGCAACCCCACTGTTGTGCAGCCGCAAGACCAGATCGGCATCTTCGTGCCCCCATCCAACGAATGACTCATCGAATCCGTCGACACGTTCAAAATCAGACCGCCACACACCCATGTTGCAACTGCGTAAGCCCTTCCATGAAAACAGGCGATTCACACGCAAAGGCATATCCGGCAACCTCAAAAGGCCGGTGAGTTTACTGGCATGCCCGAACATCCGCTGCCGGGTCCAATACCAGGTGTTTCGACCGCATATGCATTCTGTCTCCGTCAATACCCGGCAGGTCAGGTCAGGTGACAGCAGCACGCGGCTGCCATTAACAAAATATCCGGGCTGAGCCAATTCCTTGTGCCTGGCGACAAAATCAGTTTCAGGCACACAATCACCATCCAGGAAGACAATGTATTCTCCCTTGGCTGCTGCGACACCGCGATTTCGCGCCCGTGATGCCGTAAATCCGACATCCGGATGCCAGACGTATGCGACGCGCAGGCGCTGCGCAACTGGTGACACATGTACGGCGTGGCGGTGCTCCATTCGCGAGCCATCATCTGCCACTACAACTTCGAAATGCGTGTCCGTCTGCAGAGCCAGACCGTTCAGAACCGCCAGCAACGCATCGCTGCGGTTATAGGTCGTGATCACGACAGATACAAGCTGGGAAGCATTCATTTTGAACTAGACTACAAGGCAGGCAACTTGGTCGTCACCGTCAGAAGTGGCCGAATACTACCATCCTCCGATGCGCAAAATTTCCGTCTACATCATCGCTTTCAACGAAGTCGAAAAAGTTGCTGCCACTATTGAAAGCGTGCGCTGGGCCGATGAAGTAGTACTTGTCGACTCATGGAGCACCGATGGCACACCGGAACTTGCCACACGCATGGGGGCCAAGGTGGTTCAGGTCGATTTCAAGGGTTTTGGCGACTTGCGCAACAAGGCCTTAGCGGCGTGTACGCATGAGTGGATTTTCAGCCTCGACGCAGACGAACGATGCACCCAAGAGGTAGAAAAGGAAATACGCGCAACCATCAACAATCCGGATAGCGCTGATGTGTACTGGATGCCAAGGCGCAATTACTTCATGGGTCGCTGGATCAAGCACTCGGGCTGGTATCCGAACTACCGGCAACCCCAGCTCTTTCGAAGCGGCTGCATGTCCTACGACATGAAACCGGTGCACGAAGGCTACATTCTGAGCTCTAGCAAGCCCATTGGCCATTTGCGCAATGCCATCTGGCAGTTTCCATTCAAAAACATGGCCGAAGTCATGCACAAGGCCAACCGCTACTCAACGCTGGGCGCTCAGAAAATCATGCACAAGCGCATAACCATGGGCACAGCCTTGACCCATGGCGTTTGGTCCTTCGTCAAGCACTATGTCTTCAAACGGGGTTTTTTGGACGGGTGGGCGGGTTTTGTCATTGCGCTGGGCAATTTCGAAGGCACTTTTTACCGTTACCTCAAGGCTATCGAGGCCCAGAAGGGCACAACCTGGCAGGCGCCCAAGAACCCTCCGTGCGATGTTTGAGTCTAACTCCCATGCTGTGAAGCTGACCGCGCGGCTGGCATTGGTCTGCCTGGTGGCGGCTTCTGTCAGTATGCCCATGGCTTGGATCAGTCTGGCCAAAGTGCTGCTATTTGTTGCCGCGCTGGGCTACCTTTCCGTTCAACTGATCGTAGGCCGGCCAGACAGTGCGTTGGCCAAACTGTGGTCGCCTTGGGCTCTGGTGCTAATGATCGTTTGGTCCGCCGCCAGCACAGCCTGGACCAGCGCAGATATTGCAGCCGCCCTGGTCACCTTCATCAAGCATGCAAAAATTCTGGAAATAGTGCTGCTGGCAAGCCTGATTCGCACAGTGGGTGAAGCCCGTGTAGCCGTGCTGGCCTTTGGCCTCGGTCAAGCCTTTCTGCTGCTGAGTTCATGGCTGATGTTCGCGGGTGTGAACATTCCCTGGCATGCCAATGCGCCAACGCACTATGTGGTCTTCTCGACCTACCTTGATCAGTCCATCATGTTTGCAACCACGGCCAGCGTGTACTGGTATCTGCGATCCGAGCGCTTGTGGTCACCCTGGCTGGGAGCGTTAGGCGGCGCGTTGGCTTTGGTGAACACCTTGCTGATCCTTGAAGGGCGCAGTGGTTATGTGGTGGCCTTATCTGCATTGGCCTTGGCCATCATGTGGACAATGCCTGCCCGGTTGCGACTGGCTGCGGTAATCATTACACCAGTGGTTATCCTGTTGGGACTTGCGCTTGGTTCAGCACAGGTTCAGGAGCGTGTCACCAAAATATTCCGGGAAAGTCAGGAGTTTTCCCATGGCAAACCTGTGCAGATTGATGACTCAACAGGCTGGCGCTTGAACGCCTGGCGGCGCTCGGTTCAGGCCATTCAGGAAAAACCCATTTGGGGTCATGGCGTTGGTGCCTGGACGCCGACCGTCAAACGACTGGAGGGTGAAGGTGCTGCCAGAATTTTTGGCGCGGGCAATGAGCCCAGCAACCCGCATCAGGAATTTCTGTTGTGGGGTGTGGAATTAGGCATCGGCGGCATCTTGCTGCTGATGGCTGCACTGGGCTGCATGGCGCGAGATGCATGGCGCTTTCCAGTGCCCATACAGCGAGCCACCCTGGCCGTTCTAGCGGCGACGGCTATCGCCTGCCTGTTCAACTCCGCACTGTTTGACGATCTCATGGGGGATTTCTTTGTTGTCAGTCTGGGCGTTTTGATGGCCTACGGCACGCGCAGCATGGCTATTCACAAAGAGTGCCAGGCATGAACACACCCGTCGATGCCCCAAAAGGCAATTTGATTGCGCGCATGCGGCCACTTTGGCCTTATTTCGGCGCCTACCCGGGAACCTGGGCAATCGTCGTGCTGGGCGCCATTGTGGGCGCCGCGACAGAACCCATGATTCCGGCACTTCTCAAGCCTCTGCTCGATCGGGGCTTTCAACAGCGATCGCTCGAACTCTGGACGGTTCCGGTTGTGCTGCTGGCGCTCTTTGGCGTGCGCGGTCTGGCAGGTTATGTGGCACAAATTGGCCTCTCACGGATCACGAATCATGGGTTGATGATCATGCGACGGGCCATGTTCAACAAATTGCTGGTCGCCCACATGCAGCTGTTTGCCGACAAGACCTCGAGCGCGCTGTCCAACTCCATCGTCTACGAGACACAAAACGGCGCATCCATGCTGGTTAACTCGCTGCTGAGCCTGACTCGCAATGCGCTCACCCTGGCGGCACTCACCGGCTATCTGTTTTATTTGAACTGGAAATTGACACTGATTGTGATTGCCGTGTTTCCGGCCGTTGCCTGGGTGATGCGAGTGCTGACCGCACGGCTGCACAGGCTTACCAAGGCCAATCAGGATGCAACTGACAACCTGGCGTATGTGGTCGAAGAAAACGTTCTGGCGCACCGCGACATCCGGCTGTATTCAGCCCAGGCTTCTCAGGCTGAGCGGTTTGACCGATTGGGCGATTCGCTGCGCAACCTTGCCATGAAATCAACTGTGGCAGGCGCGGCCATGACACCCATGACCCAGATGCTGGCTGCCATGGCACTGTCGGCGGTGATTTCCGTGGCACTGGTCCAGAGTGCAACGGCGGACACATCGGTGGGCGGGTTTGTAGCATTCGTCACCGCCATGCTGATGATCATCGCGCCGATTCGTCAACTGTCCGAGGTATCCAGTCCCATTACCCGGGGGCTGGCCGCACTGGAGCGTGGGCTGGAGCTGATAGATGACATTCCACACGAAACCCAAGGCACGTTTTCAAAACCACGCGCCACCGGAGAGATCCAGTTCCTTGAAGTGGTGGTGCAATACGGTGCAGTTGAATCCGCGCCCGTCATCAATCGTCTGAGCCTTTGCGTACATAGCGGCGAGACGATTGCCCTGGTCGGCGCATCAGGCGCCGGAAAATCCACCTTGGTCAACCTCCTCCCACGCTTTGTGGACATTCGCAGTGGCCAGATTCTGCTGGATGGTCACCCGATCAGTGAATGGGACTTGCAGTCCCTACGTGCGCAATTCGCATATGTCAGTCAGCATGTCATCATGCTCAATGACACGATTGCCGCCAACGTCGCACTGGGCATGAACCTGGAACGCGACAAGGTGCTCGCATGTCTGCAAGCCGCCAACCTGGGCGCCCTGGTCCGGGATATGCCGCAAGGAATCGATACCGTGGTGGGCCACAATGCCATGCAGCTTTCGGGCGGGCAGCGTCAGCGGCTGGCCATTGCCCGTGCGCTGTACAAGGACGCTCCCATTTTGATTCTGGATGAAGCGACTTCTGCCTTGGACACCGAGTCCGAGCGGGCCGTGCAGGATGCGTTACAGGGACTGATGCACAACCGTACCACGCTGGTCATTGCGCACCGCCTGTCCACCGTCATGCACGCCAGCCGGATCGTGACCATGGAGGCCGGGCAGATTGTGGAAGTTGGAACCCACCAGGATCTGATACAGCGCAATGGCCATTACGCTCGCCTGTACCATCTTGGCTTGGGTGCTACTGCAGCGCCAGAGGCATAGCACGCGCCCTGCGAACCCACGGTTGCGACTCAGGTCCGTGCAGCCAAGGCGTGGTAGATAGCTTCCTGCTGCAGAGCGATCTCAGACCAGAGATGCTGGCGAGCAAACCCGAGACCATTCATGCGCAAACGCTCCGCCAACGCAGCATCCCCGAGCACCCGCTCCAATGCAGACTGCAAGGCTTTCGAATCGCGCGGATCGACCAACAACAGTGCATCCATATCGTGGGTCAGTAGCGCCGAAATACCACAATATTCGGCATTGCTGACTACCACAGGCAAGCCACGGGCCATGGCCTCCAGCACCACCATGGCAAAGGTATCCTCCAGCGTCGGGTGAGCCAGACAGTCGGCGGCTTGGTAGGCTACGTCGACGTCCGGTAATGCGCCCAGAAAATGGATGCGCGCGCTCTGACCACTGTCGTCCAGCGCCGCTTGCACCAGGTTTTTTTGGGCCGCATTGCCAACCACCGCCACAAAAACGTCGGCTGGCAAACGCACCAACGCACCGATCAATGCGGGCAAACCCTTTTTGCGAAAGTCATTTCCCACAAACAGCACGCAGCGCCCATCTGACGGCAAGCCCAATAGCGACCGGGCAGCAGCCCGCTGGGTAGACGTACTTCGCCCCGCAACCGCGGCCACGCCAGGCGTTACCACTTTGCAGGCGGCAACAGCCTGCGGAAAGCTCGACGCCATGACAGGGAGCTGCGTGCGGGAGGCCAGCACAATACACCGACCGTCTGCCACGTTGTACCGTGCGCGCTCCAGCGCCAGATAGACCAACAAACGCGGGCTGGTGGCGATCTTGATCCAGCGCATGGCTAGGCGTGCACCGCTCAAGCCGTGCAACAGGCTATGGGTAACCGGCACCACATGGACTGTCTGCACCGATCCATGCCAAGTGTTTTCATGCGAGTGCACCACATCAAAGCCGCGTCGCGTCTGCCACCAGGTGGCCATCGCAAACCACAGTTGATTCAACCAGCGCGGGCGGACAAACGGCAGGGGTATGCGGTGGTAGTGCACGTCGGATCGCTGGTGATCCGCCTGCTGGGCAAACACATGCATCTCATGGCGCTGAGCCAACTGCTCCACCAGGGCGATGGAATAGCGCTCCGCACCTCCACCGGTGTGCCTGAAAATGCGGTTCAATACGGCAATGCGCAGGCGTTTGGGTGACGTGCTCATCATGTGCGGCGCTGGTCTTCGTAGCGCGATGACAGCTTCCACCAGAGCAGTGGCCGGCTGGTGCGGCGCAGCACCGGAACACGCGGCAGTTCCAGCAGGCTGTCCCCGGTCTGGCAACGTCCGCGGCGGGTGGTAGTGGCGCTCATGAAACCCGCCTGTCGGACCATGGCAACATGCTCCGGTGTGTACTGGCCATAGGGATAGCAAAAATGATCGATGGTCGTTGCACTGGCCTGTTCCAGTTCCACCCTGCACATGGCGATTTCTTCCTGCGCGGCAGTTGCGTCCAGGTCAGTCAGCCGCACGTGGTGCCGGGTATGCGCACCAAGCTCCTGACCCGTTGCCACCCATTGCCGCAAATGTGCGGCCGACATCAACTCAGAAGGCGGTACACCGTTGTGACGGTCCCAGCTATTGGTTTGGCCCAGCATGGCGCTGACGGCATAGCAGGTCGATGAAAACCCGAGTTGCTCCAGTACCGGTGCGGCATGGGTCAGGTTGTTCAGGTAACCGTCATCAAACGTGATACCCACCACTTTGCCGGTGCGATCTCCCCGAAGGTAGGGCAGCAATGCCGTCATAGACAGGCCCTGATACCCCAGCACCTTCAGAAAGCCCATCTGGCGCGCAAAGTGTTCAGGCGCAACACTCAAACTGCGGAAACCGCTGCCTTCTGGCGGCGCAGGCGCAATCTGATGAAAGGTCAATATTGGCACCGCTGAGCGGCTGTGTACGATGGGATTCACGGATAAGAGCAGGGCTGACGCGAGAGCAGTCTACAGAAGCACAATATCGTACTGCTCCTGTCCCATGGCAGCTTCGCTCTGCAACGACACCGGCTTGCCGATGAACTCGCTCAATCCCGCCAGGTGCTGGCTTTCTTCGTCCAGAAAGAGCTCAATCACCTTGGGTGAGGCTACGACACGAAACTCGCGCGGGTTGAACTGGCGGGCTTCGCGCAGAATTTCACGAAAAATGT
>JBPOIP010000178.1:0-2546 GCA_052034395.1 Pseudomonadota bacterium | reverse complement strand
GTCCGCCGCATCGGAGGGTGGCGGCAAGTCCGCCCATCGTCCGTGACCCCATCGTCGCGCCCGTTTGCCCTTCACGACGGGTAACGTTAGCGCGTGCTCCAACTCCCATCCAGTGCATAGCCTCGTGTTCAGAGTCCTTCTGGAGATGCCGGTCACGGCCTCCCACTCCGCAAGCGTGAGAGATTGGCCATTGAACGTATGCTTACGGTGCCACCGCGTCTTGTCGGGCGGAAGTGACAATGCCGTCTCGTCATCCATGCCACGCTTCAGTCGCGCCGTGATTGTGCTCGTACTCAATCCAACCTCGGCAGCCGCTTCGGTCACGCACTTCGCTTCGCCTTGACGCACGACCACGCGATTGACTGATGTATTTCGCATCTGCTCTGTCCGCGTCGCCCATCGGCAGTTGTCTGGCGAATATGGGCCGTCGTTGTCTGGATATCGGTCGATGCTATGCTTGCTGGACGGTCGCTCGCCCATGTCCGCAAGGAACGCAGTGAAGTCGTGGCGCCAGCGGTCGCATACATAGATGCCGCGCCCGCCGTACCGATGGTACTCCGTAGTATTCTGGTTATAGCAGCGACTTAGCATATTGCTCCATGTCGCGTATTCCCTAGAACGACGCTTCTTTCTTGAGTGACCATGCACTATGTCAGAATGCTGCAATTCTTTCTGCAAACACCCGCACGATCTCGTGTTGCCACGGCGCAGGAGGTATGCATTGACTGAGGTTTCCTTTCCGCAACCACCGTGATCCGGGTCGCAGACACACCGCCACGTCGTGGCGCGAATGCTGTAGTCCCGACACAGAACTCGCAGCCGCCCGAAAATCTGCCCCGTATGATCCTGAGCAATACCGCCAGACATCACTTCGCCCCTTCCGTCAACCGCAGTCCGGCGTCGACCAACCTCGCCCACATCGCATCGACCGGCACGCCGGCAACCCTCGCCGCTTCTCGCACTCGGGCGACGCGCGCGGTGTCGTAGAGGATCTCTGCGACATCGAACATCGAACGGACGACGATGCTCATGTTCCCTCGCGACCCATCCGCCTGCGGGAACGATTCCCCGCGCGCCTCGATCCTCGCCCGCTGCTCGGGCGACACCCGCGCGCCGACCATGACCATCCTCGGACCTGTGTTCACACTTTCCGTCATGGGCGCACCGTAACACGCACAGGAACCAGCGTGCAAGCGTGTTATCGTGATAACATACCCTCGCGTCAATCGTTATTTTCGTGAGGGCATGGTGTTTCGTGGTAGAGGGTGGGGATGGAACAGGAAATCGTCGTCGCGGCGGGACTGGAACCCGCACAGCGACTCATCTCGTCGTTCATCTCTCGCCAGAAGAAGGCGACGGCCCGCGCCTACTTCGCCGCCCTCGGGGACTTCCAGGCGTTCGTCGGCGCCCCGAACATGGCAGCGGCGCTGGCCGACCTCATCTCCTCACGAGGGAGGGCTCACGAACTCGCCGACGAATACATCGGGAGCATGATGGCGCGCGGGTTGTCTGGGTCGACGATCAACCAGCGCCTATCGGCCCTCCGAAGCCTGCTGAATGCAGCGCGCACGCGCGATCTCATCGACTGGAAACTGGAGACGAAGGGCAAACGGACGGAGGTACTGCGCGACACTCGCGGTCCGGGCATCGAGGGGGTGCGCGCGTGCATCGCGGCGTCGAAGGGCACGACGCCGATCGCGCTTCGCAACCACGCCATCCTGCGGTTGCTCTTCGACCTCGGTCTTCGTCGCGAAGAGGTGTCGCGCCTTGATCTCGAAGACCTCGACGTCGCAGGGAACCGCATCGGCGTGCTCGGCAAGGGGCGCGACGGGCGCGTGTGGATGAACTTCGGCGCGGGCGAAGGCGAGTCCCCGACGCTCGCGGCCTTGCGGGCATGGGTTGCCGCCCGTGGGTCAGAGCCCGGCCCGCTCTTCATCAACTATGAGGTGTCAGGCACCGCCCCGAAGCGACTCACGGGCAGTGGCATCTACTACATCGTGCGACGCGTGGGCGAGGCAGCGGGGTTCCCCTCCGAAGAGCACCGCATCGCCCCGCACAAGTTCCGCCACGCGAGCGTTAGCCATGTTCTCGCGATCACCAACGGGAACCTGCGCGCCGCACAACAGCACGCCCGTCACAAAGACCCGAAGATGACCATCATCTACGATGACAACCGCCTTGACGTCCAAGGCGCCATGGCGCGCAAGATCGCAGACGACGTGTGACCTACTCCGCGTCCGCCGTTCCCGCGTCCTCCGGCCCGCCGTCCATCGTGGCGTCGGGCGCATCGGCGGGCAGCACGTCGGCGACCTCGGGGGCGTCGATGCCGCTGTCCGCACGCACGGGCGACGGGGTAGGGTCGGAGGAGCAAGCGGAGAGGGCGAGGGAAAGCAGGGCGAAGCGAAGGGCGTTCATCCTGCGACGGTAGCGCGGAACGCGGGGCGGTGTCCAGCGCAACGTCACCAGAGTACCCACCCCTCGACGGGCCTCGACCAGTCGATCGGCGCGAGGCGCACCGCCCCCGCAAGCAACTCCGCGTGCGGTCG
>JBPOIP010000085.1:0-11447 GCA_052034395.1 Pseudomonadota bacterium | reverse complement strand
TCGCTGACCACGAAATCAAAGTTCGAGCTGCGCAGCTTTTGCAGGGCGACCACGCCATCTTCGGCTTCGTCGGCGTCGACAAATCCGCTCTCTTTAAGGAGATTGCGGACGATTCTTCGCATGGTTGAAAAGTCATCGACGACTAAAAATCGTAGTTCTTTTGACATGGATTACCCTTTCGCGGGTGATTTTTGCATATCGCTAAGTATCACAGAATTTTGTGCTGAATCTCAGCGTTGTGGTTGCACGGCGGTAGGGGCTGTCGGCGCTTCCGTTTCGACTTCAAGCTCTACCGGGACGCGCTGGCCACCGAGAAGGCGCTCTTCGGCATCTTTTGTCATCACCAAAATGCTGATGCGCCGGTTGGTGGGGCTAAGCGGGTCATTGACGTCGAGCAGCAGGCTCGACGCCATGCCAACGACTCTGGCCAGCTTGTCTTCCGGCATGCCGGCGTTTGCCAGTTCCCGGCGGGACGCATTTGCCCGATCAGCAGACAGTTCCCAGTTGCTATAACCTCGGCCAGCATTTCCATAGGCACTGCGGTCCGTGTGACCATCCAGGCTGATCTTGTTCTCGACATCAAGCAGCGCGGTTCCGATTTCCCGCAAAATGTCCCGCATATACGGCTTCAACGCAGCACTTCCGCTGTCAAACATGGGTCGTTTCTGGTCGTCCACAATCTGAATCTGCAGCCCATCGGGCGTGATTTCCAGGCGAATTTGGGAACTGAACTCTGCCATCTTCGGGTTGCTAGAAATGGCTGCGGCGATTTTTGCGCTAAGGGCCGCCAACTTTTTGGCATCGCGCCGCGCTGTCTCGGCCTTTGCCTTGTCACTCGACATTTTTTTGGCACGGCTATCGGCGCCATCGCCCCGCTTGGACTGCCCTGCGCTTTGGGTCAGGTCATTGCCTCCACCGCTGACGACGCTGTTGCTGGCGCCTGCACCGGAGCCACCCTGCATTGCCACCTTCATGGGAGACTGAAAATAGTCGGAAATACCTTTTTTGTCGCCTTCCGATGTACTGCCAAGCAGCCACATCAGCAAAAAGAACGCCATCATGGCAGTCACAAAATCGGCATACGCGATCTTCCAGGCGCCGCCATGCACAGCATGACCGCCTTTCTTGATCCGCTTGATGATGATGGGCTGAAGCTTTTTGGCGTCTCCTGCCATGCTCAAACTCCCATATGCTTACTTCTTGCCCTTCACGTAGCCTTCCAGCTCTACGAAGGTGGGGCGCTCCGTGGAATAGAGGACTTTGCGGCCAAATTCAATCGCCGTGGACGGGTTGTAACCCTGCATGCTGGCCAGCAGTGTTGTTTTGATGCACTGCAACTCCTTGCCGCCTTCATCAACCTTTTGCTCCAGCACGCCAGCCAGTGGTTCTGCAAAAGCATAGGCTAGCAAAATCCCCAGGAACGTACCGACCAGTGCCGAGCCAATCATGCCCCCCAGAACCGCCGGTGGTTGACCCACTGACCCCATTGTGTTGACAACGCCCAGCACGGCGGCCACGATACCGAAAGCCGGCAGCCCGCCAGCAACACGCTGAATGGCCGCTACTGCAGCATGGGCCTCATGGTGGTGGGTGTCAATTTCGTTGTCCATCAGGGATTCGATTTCGTGTGCATTCAGATTGCCAGAAACCATCATGCGCAGATAGTCGGTAATGAATTCGACCACATGGTGGTCATTGCCAACCGTTGGATATTTCTTGAAAAGGGCTGACTCATGGGGCTCCTCAACGTCCTTTTCAATGGCCATCAAGCCTTCTTTTCGGGCCTTTTGAAGAATGTCGAACATCAGAGCCATCAACTCCATGTAGCGGGCCTTGGTGTACTTGCTGGGCTTAAAACACTCTCCCAATCCCTTTACCGTGGCTTTGACCACTTTCATCTGGTTGTTCGCCAGAAACGCGCCCACCGTAGCCCCACCAATGGTGATGAGCTCAAACGGGAGCGCTTTGAGAATCACCATGATGTTTCCACCGTGGAAGATATACACGCCAAAGACGCAAACCAGGATGACAAGCCAACCGACGATTACAAACATAGGCGCATTGTGACAGGGAAGCCATAAGCTTCAAGGGGTGAAATGATGGGCTTTTAAGGGCCTCTCGACATCATATCGGCGCCGTCTGCATGCACTTGAAAAAATTGAAAGCCTGACCGCCTGTCAGGGATACGGTTGCGCCTCGCGCGGAAAACGTGCTTTCGAATAGTTTTCGAGAGAAAGCTGGGCATGAGCCCTTGTGCTTATTAAGTTTATTGCTATCAATAGGCTAGCAATTAGTGCAACAGTATTCCACCGACTGCCGCACCCTTGCCTGCGCGGGCTGGCGGAGTGCAGAGTCCGCATTCAAAGTGACGGCTGTTTTCATAGGCCTCGCTGACGAAATGACCACCGCATTTGGAGCATTTGGTCATCGACAGCATATTGTTGTCAATAAACTTCACCAGGCGCCAGGCGCGTGTGATGGACAGCAGTGGTTCGACTCCGCACGCGGTAATTTGCTCTGTATAGAGGCGGTAAGCCTTCATGATCGCATCGATATCATCCATGGCACTGACTTTGGTCAGATACTCATAGGTGTTTTGAAACAGGGAGGCGTGAATATTGGGTTGCCAGGTAAGAAACCATTCGGTAGAAAAAGGCAGTTGCCCTTTGCTTGGCGACCGTCCGGCAACTTCCTTGTAGAGCCTGAGCAGCCGTTCGTAGGAAAGATCGGTTTCGCTTTCCAGCACCTGCAGGCGTGCGCCCAGTTGGATGAGTGCGACGGCGCGTTCAACCTGTTTGGAATCATTCAAAACGCTTTTTGTGGCCATGGTGCTGCTCCTGATGTTGCTTTACGTTGTCAATTACATGGTTTCAGCGTAACGGCCTGCCATGAGAATACTGGCGTGCAACTTGGTGGTAGCGTCGTTGTCGACTTTGTTCACGGAGTGATTTGTCAGCAGATTCCAGACCATGTCGTCGTCAACACGGAAGCGGCATAGCAACATGTTTCCGGAGGCAATTTTCATCACCTGAGCCGGGGAGAGTGCACCGATCAGATCTGCCGATTCTTCCGACATGCCCAAGCGAAACAGGGCTTCGGCCTTGTCCTGGCGAATCAGGCTTTGGGCCAGCATCAGGTAAGTCATGTTGGCTTCCCGGATTTCGGTCAGAATTTGTTCGTTGGTCATGTCTGGCTCCTGGTGTGAGCGGCGATTCGTATGAATCACCATGGACTCAATTCTGGGCTGAAGTGCCAGAAACTTAAATCGGATACACGCTAATCTGCGTGTCAGACATGGATGCTGTTTTTGTAGGAAAAAGTCCTATAGCGATGCTCTAGAGATTGCGAGATCCTGCCTCGCGACAACCGATGATATGAAACGTGAAAGCAACTTCCAGCAAACCACAGGTCTCGCACGAAAGTCGGGAAAACCATGTTTTCTGTCACAACATTGACTGTGTGACCACATGGCACACAGGCTTACCCATCAACCAGCCTCCAAGCCAGTTCCACGGGTTCTTGAGTTGCTTTTACTGGCGCAGCAAGGCCAGTACGCTTTGTGGGCTCTGGTTCGCTTGCGCCACCATGGCCGTGCCAGCCTGCTGCAAAATCTGCGAGCGGGACAGATTGGCGGTTTCCTGCGCGTAGTCCGCATCCATGATGCGCCCACGCGATGCAGCAGAGTTTTCAGCAGCGACACGCAGGTTGGCAATAACCTGCTCAAACCGGTTTTGTGACGCACCCCACGTGGATCGGATGCTGGTCATCGTGTTGATGTCTGTGTCAATGGCGGCTAACTGTCCAGACGCAGAGATATTGTCGGTACCGAGGGTTGTGGCGGTTTGAGCAGCCGCGTCAGCATTGACCGTAATGACGTCTGCAGTGTTTGCCCCAACCTGGAACTGTGCGGCGACTGTAGCACTGAGGAGCGGCACATTGTTGAAAGAGGTCGAAGCGATAACCCGGTCGTTTTCCTCCTTTAACAGAACGTACTCCCGGTCAAGAGACGTAATATCAGTCGAGGTGTTGGTGCCGTTGGCTGCCTGGACTGCGAGTTCGCGCATGCGTTGCAGATTATTGGTAATTGCCCCCAATGCACCTTCAGCTGTTTGCGCCATCGAGATTGCGTCATTGGAGTTCCGTATGGCAACATTCATGCCGCGCGTTTGCGTGTTCATGCGCTCGGCGATTGCCAGTCCTGCAGCATCGTCCTTAGCGCTATTGACACGCAGCCCTGAGGACAGGCGTTGCATGGATGTAGAGAGCGACAGGGACGAAGTCGACAGATTGCGCTGTGCGTTGAGCGATGCAACGTTGGTGTTGATGCTGGTTGACATTTAGAGCTCCTTTAAAGCTGTTAAGCCCGGGTACATTCCCGGTTGGAGTCAGCTCACTCGCCGACTTGGCTACACGGTTAGCAAATTGTGGAGAAACTTGAATATTTCAGTTCCCCAATAAAACTGGTAAAACCACGCCATTTCCCGCGCTAGAAACCCAGTTTTTGCAATTAACCCTTAAGTCCTGGGCTTCGGCGGCCGAAAACAAATGCAACGGGTTCTGGTTCAAGGGCTCGTCGACCAGTAGGCGTCTTCACCGATGCCCCGGTCATGGCAACCAACCTTGGGGTTGGCTATGTAAAGGGCAGTGATGCCTGGTTGTAACGATCTTTAGGAGAATCAAAATGTCATCAATTAACACCAATGTCATGTCGATCAATGCGCAGCGGAATCTGTCCAAGACACAGATGACTTTGCAGGTTGCGATGCAGCGCTTGTCGTCCGGTATGCGCGTCAACAGTGCCGCTGATGATGCTGCTGGCTTGGCGATCGCAGAACGTATGGATGCACAGACGCGCGGCATGAATGTGGCCATTCGTAACGCCAATGACGCGATCTCGATGGCGCAAACGGCCGAAGGTGCGCTCGGTGCAATTTCGAATAACCTGCAGCGTATGCGTGAACTGGCTGTGCAAGCCGCAAACGGCACCAACACTGCCACTGACATCACTTCCATCAGCACGGAATATGCCCTGTTGAAGGCAGAAAATGATCGAGTTGTGAGTAACACCAAATTTAACAATACGGTGGTTTTGGCTGCCACGACATTCAAGTTCCAGATTGGGTCCAACGACTCTGCTGACAATCAGATTTCAGTGACTGGTGCAGCCCCAACGGTTACCAATGCAGGAACTATTGCCGATGCCGCTGGAGCACTTACCGAACTCAAAGCGCTTGATGTAGACATTGACAATGTGACCACCTTGCGTGCTACCTGGGGTGCGAACCAGAATCGATTCGAGACAGTGATCGCCAATTTGCGCGTCGGTGCAGAGAATTCTGCCGCTGCGCACGGGCGAATTGTGGATGCGGACTATGCGAAGGAAACAGCGGCGTTGACAAGGTCTCAGGTGCTGCAACAAGCTGGAACGGCGATGGTTGCTCAGGCTAATCAGGGGCCAAATGGTGTGCTGGCCTTGCTCCGGTAACCTTGGATTAGCCTGTTGCGCCGGTTTTCCGACGCAAGCTATAGCGGTGTTTGGCATGGTCAAGCACCGCTTTTCGGCGTTTCGCAAAGCGCATATGGCGATATAAACTGGCGATAGGAGGCCATCATGGCAATTTCATCACCTGGGGTTGGTAGCGGGCTGGACGTCAACAGCATTGTGACGCAGCTGGTTGCGATCGAAAAAAAGCCCTTGCAAGCTCTGGCGACCAAAGCCACGACTTTTCAAACCCAGCTGTCGTTGTATGGCACGATCAATTCGCAGGTCTACGCGTTGCAGACTGCAGCAGAAGCTCTGACCAAGGCTAGCACCTGGTCGACACAGAAGGCCACTTCATCCAACGTCGCTGCCGTCAGTGTGACCGCAGGCTCTGCGACCGAGGCGTCTTCGATGTCGCTGGATGTGACCCAACTCGCCCGCGCTCAATCGTTTACTTCGGTGCCAGTGACTTCGGGAACCACTGTTGCCAGCGCCGGAACGTTGTCGATTCAGCTCGGGAGTTGGTCTGGCTCAACGTTTACTGGCTCGAATACAGCGATTGATGTTTCCATTTCTGCGGGCGATACCGTGGCGAAAATTGCCAGCGCGATCAACGCTACTGCCGACGTGGGGGTGATTGCAACAAGGCTGTGGGACCAGGTCAATCAGACAGAACGATTGCTGATTACGTCCAAGAACACCGGGGAAGCCGCAGGGTTCCAGATTGTTGCGCCAAGTGGAACAGATCTGTCCAAATACGGCTACACGAACGTCACAAATACAGTATCCGCGACATCCGCCGCCGGGGTAGAAGGCGCAAGTGTCAGTCAAACTTACACGGATGCGAAAGCGGATTTTGCGGCATACACGGATGCCAAAAAGTTGTTTGATGATTACCCGGCTGCCAAGACTGCCTACGACGATTACCCGGCTGCCAAGGCAGCGTATGACATTTACACGACCCAGAAGCAGGCGTATGACAACTACCCAGCCGCTAAGAGTGTGCATAACAACTACTTGGTGAGCATGGCAGGCTATGACACAGCTAAGGTGCTATTTCAGTCTAATTATGAGACCGCTGCTAGTACAACATATGGCACCTATCAAGAAGCGTTAGATGCCTGGTTGTCGACGCCACTTGGTGTGTCCGCCCCGCCTCTTGATCCGTTTCCCCTTGGCGGGCCGCCCGATCCTGGCGCCGTGCGTCCAGCAGACCCTGCTATCGTTGCCAATCCCGGCGCTACGCGCCCAGCTGACCCCGGTGCCACACGTCCGGCTGACCCCGGTGGGGTGCGCCCGGCTGAGCCAGCGGTTGTCACCAGTCCCGATCCCGCTGCTTCGGCGGGCACGTTGTCCATTCAATTGGGGACTTGGGCCGGGGCAACCTTTAAAGGATCTTCGACGACGATGGATATTGGTGTTGCCGTTGGGGATACGTTTGCGCAGATTGCGGCCAAGGTGAATGCTGCATTTTCAGGCTCATCCACCGGTGTTGTCGCTACCGTTGAAACGAGCGCCGGTGAAGATCGGCTGAAATTTAGCTATCGTGGAGTGGTAGGGGAGGCTACTGGTTTTCGCATTACTAATGTGGGGGCGGATTTATCCAAATTTGCATTGGACGGAAAAGTTGCTGTTGCCGATATTGGTTCAAGTCAGATGGGTTTGGACGCCAAAGTAAAAGTCAATGGCGTTGATATGGCTTTTGCGAGCAACAACTTGGTGGATATCACGCCAGGGGTCACGCTCAAATTGAATCAGGTCGGCTCTGCTGATATCACCGTTGAGGCGGATAAGGACGCCATACAGGCCAAAATCCAGGCGCTTGCGGACAGTTACACGGCATTGAACAAAACACTGGCTGATTCAACAAAATATGTGGCGGGTGGAAAATCGGGTGTTTTGCAGGGCGACTCGACAACGGTTGGGCTGCAATCGCTTCTGCGCAGGGTCATTAGTTCGGACAGTGTTGGGTCAACACTTTCCAAGTTGAGCCAGGCCGGTCTGCAGCAGCAGACTGATGGCTCATTGAAGCTGATAGTGGATGTTCAGGCTGCCGGAAGGGTGGATAACCTGAAGTCGGCTATGGGTGATATGGCCAACCTGCAAAAGCTGTTCACCACGGATAACTCAAACAGCGCAACCAATGGTTTTGCCTTGAAATTGCGCGACTTGGCGAAGGGGATGTTGTCTGGTACGGTCACCAATAAGACCACAACCCTGCAAGGATCCATTTCTCGCAATGAAAAAGATCAGGAAAGGGTCAGTGTGCGCGCCTCAATGGTTGAGGCTCAGTTGCGCAGGCAGTATTCCGCGTTGGATGCGCAAATGGCCAAGATGACGGGTCTTAGCTCATATGTGACCGCGCAATTGGCGCAATGGAACAAGACAAGTTGAATGCGGTTTAATTGCCCTTGAGTTCTGTGTAGGTCTGCCGATAAATAACGTATCAAGCAGCTACACGAGACTCAAAATGTATACCTCTGTCAACATGCGCTCGGCAAATGCGTACAGAACCGTTGGGGTGGAAACCGCTGTCGCCAGCGCTGATGCGCATCAACTGGTTGGACTGTTGTATCAGGCACTGATGCAATCCTTAGGTGCCGCAAAGCTCTGCATGCAGGTTGGCGATATCCCTGGAAAGGGAAAAGCCATCTTGAGAGCGGTTCGACTAATAGAAGAAGGCCTGAAGGCTGGTCTGGACGATGCCAAAGGTGGGGAGCTGGCGATCAACCTGCGTGGCCTTTACGACTATTGCATTTTGGTGCTGACCGAAGCGAATCTGAAGAACGACGTCAAAAAAGTGGACGAGGCGATTAGTTTGATACAACCTGTGGCACAGGCTTGGGGCGAGATCAAGGCCGAAGTGGCCAGTCTCGCTCAATATTCAATGTAATCAGGGAGCTCCAGATGTCACAAATGTTGATTGACTATTACAAGTCCATTGAAGAGAGCAGCCTCAAGATGCTGGATGCTGCCAGGTCTCAGGATTGGGAGCAGGTCGTGCGATGTGAAGGCGTCTGCGCTGTACTGATTGAACAGCTTCGCCTGCGCAGCCATTCAGAGCAATTATTGCCTGATCAGCGTGGTGAAAAGTCGAAGATCATGCAGCGCATTTTGTACAACGATGCTCAAATTCGCTACCTGGCTGAACCTTGGCTTGAGCATCTGGACGAAAGAATTGACGGTTCGCCTCAACTCCTTCATTGAGTCAGTTGAGCAAAGAATAGAGTCGTTCAAGCGAGCTCCATTCAGACTGCGCAAGTAAAGCGTCAGTTTGTGACGAGAGCGTACTGTCATGCTGGTACAGACGACAGAACACGGATACGGTGTGAATCATAGTTGTTTGGTCAGGAACTTTACCGAGGTTTGCTGCCACACCTGAAAGCATCAGGCGCAATATCCCGTAACGGGTCAGCAGGCCTTGGTAGTGCTTCATTGCAGTTGACTGCTTCCAGGGAAATGTCTCGCGGAACAGGTCATTGAGCAAAAACCGGGTCATCAGACGGTTGTACAGGCTGCTGCTTTCACTTTCATTCAGTAACCGGTTTCCACGTGCATAGTTCTGCGAAATTCGAGTTAAGTCGATATCGCGGTCAATCTCCAATCCAGCTCTCACCTGATCGAGGATTCCCTTTTGCAAATCAGATCGCCCAAGTGTTGACTTGTTGCCGAACAGGATGGAAAACAACGTAACACTGGCGTCCTGCTGTGGATGGAGTTGCCCAACGATCGTATAGATAGTGCCAGCTTCGACCAATTCCCGCATCTGAGTAATCAATGTGTCTACGGTGGTCTGCTCACCAGCGCGCACCAACTCATCGAGGCGTTGGCATAACCAGCCAATGGTGACCAGACGTTCGGTATTTGATAGCGCGGGCGTCTGAAATAGTTGAATCAGGAAGATATGTACCTCGTCCATGGACTCGATGGTGAATCCCCGGACTGAGCCAATGACGGTGGTAGTTGCAAGGCGTGATGTGAATACTGAACTTTCAATATCAAAGGCCTCGTCTTGGGTGAGCGCCAGACGCGCCGCCTCCGGACAGGAGAGAGTCAGACATTGCTGGAAGCGGTCACCAAACTTGACAACAGAGCGGGGATACACGTAGCAGGTATCTGAGAGCGCCTCCTCACCAAGTTCACGCTGAAGGTGACACAGGCCTTCGTTGGAGTGCAAACCACAATGTGAATCGCTTTTGCGAAGATTGATGGCTCCATGTTTGTCATGTGAAGTTTTGTCAGCTTGGACCAAATGCGCCTTTAGCAAGGGCTTTAGGACTGGATTCACAACGCGGCGATATGACTGAAAGCTGTCCTTGTCAATGGTAATCGACCAGCCGGCGCAACATGTGTCAGGGCAATCAGCGCCTATGCATTGAAAATTTGTTACGTATTTGGGAGTCAACATCAACTCAGTGAAGTACCGTGGGGCAGATGTCATAAATTTGAGTAGGTTAGTCGCACGACGCAATCCAGTGGATTTTGCACTGCGATTATTCAACACCTACCGAACAATTTCGGAACTGATCAGTAAGTGCAGTGGTGGTAGATAGGCACCTTCGGTTCCTATTTGATTCACCTTCACTCGACAGCAATTCGAGGGAATTGAGATTAATTGCAAAAACGTGCACATTTTGTTGTTTATTGCCAATTTATGAATTCGGCATGAATTCTGAAGGTCAAAACACCGGAATTGGTAGCAACAAGTTGGTTAATTTATTAAAAATCTTGCCGATAGTTACCGGATACTGGTAGTCCGTAAGTGGATTTGCCGGGCTGGCCTATGTCGTTTAGGCGCAGCGTCTTGCAGGAGAAAAGTCATGGCTTCAGCATTTTTGGGAATGAGCACGGCAAATGTTGCCGCTTTGTCGACAAGTCAGATCGTTGCATTGCAAACGGCGGATTTTGTTGCGCTCACTAGCGATCAAGCGAGAGCATTGACGACCGATCAACTGGCAGTCTTGGAAACGCGGGATTTGATTGTCTTGACAACGGCGGCGTTGTCTGCACTAACGACTGCTCAACTAAGTAAGGGCATCACAACTTCGCAGATTGCTGCACTGACAACAGGTCAAGTTTTCTCGCTGACGACCACCCAGGTGAGCAAGGGCTTGACGACAGACCAGGTGGCAGCACTGACGACGGCGCAGGTAGCGAACCTGACGACGGACCAGGTAGCGGCGCTGACGACAGACCAGGTGGCTGCGGTAGAGACAAGAGACGTTGCTGCGCTGAAGACTGCGCAGGTAGCGGCGCTGACGACCAACCAGATCAACAAGGGCCTGGGTACTGCGCAAGTAGCTGCGCTGACGACAGCGGGCGTAGCGTCGCTGACGACCAGCCAGGTCAACAAGGGCTTGACGACAGACCAGGTGGGGGCACTGACGACAGCGGGGGTGGGCGCACTGAGCACGGACCAGGTAAGCGAGGGCCTGACTCCGGAGCAGGGGGAGGAAGATGCTGCTGAAAACGGGTTGGCCTGGACGCTCTCCATGCTGACGGGAACGAGGAAGGCACCGAGCAACAGGGTAAGAAAAGGGCGAATAATCATGATTTGACGCTTCCGTACGACTGACAGGGGTATTTGGCTAGTTATATGACGGTAATTGACGCTTCACAACGTTTAACGGCCCGATATTTCATTTTTATGGGGCCTTGTGCCTTGATATACCCACGTTCGGGGCTATATGGCGACCAGTTCCATGAAGTATCGAGCCATGTATGGGTCTGATGGTCGTCAGAACCCGCTGTCATTGTGACGTGCTATGGTGGCGCACTATATGCCTGTTATGGCCATTCGTTACCACTTTTTTGTGCCCTGGAGGAGGCTGTCGCTCCCGACAGCCTGTTTATCACCCTGGCGCCGGGTAAAACGGTACCAGCGGGCAACGCTCAACAGACAGACCGCTACTCGGAGAGGGGCAGTATCTCATCGTCGGAGTTGTGTGATGACGCAGACGAGAAG
>JBPOIP010000206.1:0-20491 GCA_052034395.1 Pseudomonadota bacterium | reverse complement strand
AAGTTGAGTTGCCGTCCAAACTGGCCGAGACCAAATGGGCGCGCTGCGCGGTGGTGAAAGAGGCTGCGGTGGCCGTCGATGCTATGACGCTTCCTTGGAGCTATGGGCCAGAGGTGCGCATTGCCTTAGCACCCGGCATCGGTGCATTTAGAGCTGGGCAGGTGTATGACCACGGCGGTCTGACGCTACAAGAATGCGTGGTGCCGCTGATAGACATTGTTGCCAACCCACCAGCACAAGGACGGCCCGGCATCAAAGCGGTGACTTGGAACACACGTAAAACCATTTGTAAAGTGGACGTCGCCTTTGCAGAGGGAGCCAACATCACCTTGGAACGATTGGGCAGCAGTGTTGGTGAGCCAGGTGTGGTGAGCTCAGAGGGTAAAGCTCAGGTGGTTCTGGACGAGGTAGATGATCTGATGGGCGAGACAGTTAGCCTGGTTCTGCGTCGTGACGGTCAGAAGATGGCAGAAGAAAAACTCCAATTTGGTGAGGTATGGCATGCAGCTTGATGACTTAGACCGCAAAGCGGCACAAGCCTTTGAAGGCTTTCTGGTGCGCAAAGACTTGGTGCGGCAGTTTGCCCGCCAGTTCCCGGTGCCCACATACGTAGTGGAGTTTTTGCTGGGCCGGTATTGCGCCACGACCAATGAGGCAGAGATTGCCGAGGGTTTGAGCATTGTTCAGCGGCAATTGTCTGAGCGCACGGTGCGTGCTGGTAATGAGGAACTGATCAAGTCCACGGCACGGGAAAAAGGTCAGGTCAAGATCATTGACATTGTTTCCGCCAGGCTCGACCCCAAGACGGACTCGTATGTTGCGGAGCTGCCAAGCCTAAAGCTGAAAGACGTGCGCATTGATGCGGATAAGGTGCGGGAGCATCAACGCATGCTGACCGGGGGCTTTTATGCGGAAGTAACCCTTGGTTATGACCCGACGATTGCTCTGGAAAAAGGTGGACGGCCCTTTGCTGTGGAAGGTCTGCGTGCCATTCAGCTTTCCAAAAACGATGTGTTGGACGTATTGGCAGGTGCCCGCGAGAAATTCACATCCGCAGAGTGGAAGGACTTGTTGCTGCGATCGGTCGGCCTGGAGCCTGCCGAACTCACTGACCGGGCAAAAGATGCGATGTTGCTGCGGATGGTGCCGTTCGTGGAGCGCAACTACAACATGGTGGAAATTGGGCCACGCGGCACGGGTAAATCCCATCTTTTTCAACAGGTGTCACCCTACGCGCACCTGGTGTCCGGTGGCAAGGCCAGCGTGGCGCGCATGTTTGTGAATAACGCCAACGGACAGCGCGGACTGGTGTGCCAATACGACGTTGTCTGCTTTGACGAAGTGTCAGGCGTGTCCTTTGACCAGAAGGACGGCGTGAACATCATGAAGGGCTATATGGAGAGTGGGGAGTTCTCGCGTGGCAAAGAAAGCATCCGCGCAGACGGTTCGATCGTGATGGTCGGCAACTTTGATGTGGACATTGAAACCCAGCAGCGCGTGGGCCACCTCTTTAGCCCACTGCCGCCAGAAATGCGCGACGACACGGCCTTTATGGACCGTATCCATTGCTACCTGCCTGGCTGGGATGTGCCAAAGCTCAAGCCTACCTTGTTCACAGACCACTTTGGATTGGTGAGCGACTTTCTGTCTGAGTGTTTTACGAACCTGCGTAATCAGAGCCGCGTGGCGGCGCTACAGGGCCGGGTGTTCTTTGGTGGGGCGCTCTCAGGCCGTGACATCAACGGCGTGAACAAGACCACCAGCGGTTTGTTGAAGCTGATGTCGCCCAGTGCCGATGCAACACCCAGCGAAGAAGATCTGGAATGGGCTGTGCGGCTTGCACTGGAGGTGCGCAGGCGCGTGAAAGAGCAGCAGAAACGCATCGGTGCGGCAGAGTTTCGTAATACCCACTTCAGCTATACCTTGGGCAACGAGGGGGTCGAAAAGTTCATCACGACGCCGGAATTGCAAAGCCAGAACGGTATTGGCGATGAGCCATTGGAGGCAGGTCAGATCTGGACCTTGAGCCCTGGCGGTCCGGAAGAACACCCTGGTTTGTTCCGTCTGGAAGTGACCGAAGGGCCCGGAAACGGTGTTCGCGTATTGAACAAACCAGTGCCACAGGCCTTCCAGGAGTCGATCCGTTGCGCCGAGCAGAACCTGTATGCCAGGGCCATGAGCCTGGTGGGTGACCGTGACCCGCGCTCGCATGAGTTTTCAGTGCAGCTGCGCGGCTTTGATGCGGCCAAGTCGGGTGCCAAAACGGGTGTTGCCTCACTGATCGCATTGTGCGGGGCGCTGCTAAGGAAGTCCGTTCGCGGTGGACTCATCGTGACCGGTGAAGTCACCGTGGGTGGAACCATTGAGCCCATCCACAACGCCGTAAGCCTGGCGGAAATGGCTATAGAAAAAGGCGCGAAATCGCTATTGCTTCCTGTGGCTTGCCGTAAACAGTTGTTTGATCTTTCAGACGATATGGCGACCAAGCTCGATATTGAGTTTTACCAGGATGCGCGGGATGCGTTGATGAAGGCATTGGTGGATTAGTCGGTTTGGAATAAGAATAGCTAAATTAAAACAATAGTCAGTCAAGGGGCGGCTAAAAGTGAGAACACCAACTGAGTTTCAATTCCATCCTGACTTTTTGCACTCGCTAAAAGCACTATCCCAAAAGAGTGGACCAGGTAAAAGAGCTGGGGAACGAGCTTTCGACGCCTATGTGAGAGCTCGGTCTGGCAATTGTTCTCACGAGCAGGTATTTGAAGGCTTTCCTCTGACCAATCATGGTGAAAACAGAGTGGCACATTGTAGAAAATACGATCTCACTGGTTACGCACGCCTCATAACGGTTTACACCAACCATATCTGTGTGTTTCTGTTTGTTGGGGATCATGATGCTTCAGATTCTTGGCTTGAGAAGAACAAAGGCTTTACTGTCGTTGCGAAGTCTGATGGCAAGATTTCGCGAAGCGATATTGTTTATGTTTCAAATCAAAGCGAGGGAGGACATGGGCGGATCACTTCGAAGCCAGATCTATTGAACAACGGTCCTGTTATTGATCTGCTTAGCGATGGGTATCAAAGCAAGCTTTTTAGAGGCTTAGATCAAAGTGTGATTGATGACATTCGGACCGTTGAGTCGCTTAGCGATGAAGACGACATTCTGGAAGTTGTGAATCGAATTCCAGATCTTTCTCAGAGTGAGGCTGCACTAGATGTGCTGCTGGCATTGCGTGCAAGTGACAAAATCAAGGCGAAGAATCGTATTGATCTCTATTGCGGGCAGTCAAGACTAATAGATGAATTGACCACAGAAGAAGTCAAGCAGATTACGTCCAGCGATACGCTTGTACGGATTCAAGATGTGGACCCGGTTCTTTTCGAGCACTTCGTGCGTACAGCTGATTTCAAGGAGTGGATGCTCTATTTGCATCCTGCTCAACGCGAAATTGTCGACAGAAATTTCGTAGGACCAGCTCGTCTTGCAGGTGTTTCTGGTTCAGGTAAAACCTGTGTGGTGATTCATAGGGCTGTGCGCCTTGCCAAAGCTGATCCATCAAAGAAAGTCCTAGTTCTGACTTTAAATGATGCGCTGTCAAAACTGATTCAGGAGCTCATAAAAGCGCAATGCGGAACATCTCTTCCACAGAATATTGAGATTCAGTCAATTTTTCAACTTTGTTCCAAGCGATTGTTGCAGCTCGAACCGAAGAATGCAGATCTATACAGCAGGCGCACAGTCGTTAAGAACGAGCATGTAGAGTCAGAGCACATTGATGAAATATGGGACGAGTATTACCACTGCCAGAACAACAATCGTGACGCAGAAAAAATGTTTGAAGTGGTTCGCACTTTGCTCGTACGATCCGTTTCGCCACAGGACTATCTAAAGCAAGAGCTAGACTACGTTCGCAGTGCATTGTCGCCAAAGGAGCGGAAGCGATACATCGAGATGGAACGAAATGGCAGAGTCATTCCATTCTTGGAGCAATATCGCAAAGCAATCTTGGATGGGCTTAAGGGCTGGGAAGCAAAGATGTCGGCCATCGGCGCCATTGATGACCTTGGTATCGTTACTGCACTATACCGCCATCTTAGCGCGCTAGAGCCTGAATACCATCATGTGTTGGTTGACGAGGTTCAAGACTTGGGAACGCTCGAGCTACACATCATCCGGAAGCTGACTCACTCTGGTCCAAATGATCTGTTCATGTGCGGAGATGCCGCGCAATCGGTTCAAACCAAGCACGCTGACATGAAAGCCGCGGAGATTGATCTTCCTGCCGCAAGATGTATCAGCCTCAAACAAAACTATCGAAACAGCAGCCAAATTCTGACCGCCGCACACACCGTACTTACAAAGTCATTTGAAAAGATTCCAGCTGGCACGGTAGATTTGGAAATTTTGTCGCCAGATTTTGCAAACTTCACGTCCCCGTTCCCGGCCTTGCTGAAAGCGGGAAACATCAAGGAAGAGTTTTCTCAAGCACTCGCCTATGTTGATGAAGTAATGACTCAGACGGATGTGAAGAAGGCTTGCATTGCATTGTGTGGATATACACAGAAGTCAATGGAGGAATTAGGGCGGGAGGTTAAGTTGCCAGTGCTTTGCGACACCACCGACATTTCAACAGGGCATCTGTTTCTGTCGGATTTGGAACAAACCAAGGGCTTCGAATTTGACCTGATGATTATTCTGAATTGTGGTTGCGATGTAATTCCCCATCCACAATTGCCAGAGCAAGAGTGGTTTCGGGATCTATGCAAACTTTATGTTGCATTGACACGTGCCAAAACAGAGTTGGTTGTGAGTTACTCGGATAAAGCTTCAATCTTTCTCTCTGATTCGGTTCAATGCTTTAGCTCGGGTACTTGGGTGGACTATGGTCTGACACCAAAGGCACTTCCTGAGTTCGAATGGCCCAGTGCTGCTATGGCACCCGTTGGAAACTTGGATACATGGGATGTACACGGCAAGGACTTTCTGAAACTTCGAGACGCAGTTGGATTGTCAACTTCTGCCCAGGATGCTGTTCTGAAGGTGGTTACCGGAACACACAAGAATTTACGCCGATCGGGTGGCGGTCAAAAACAAACTGAGTGGAGGTCCTTCCGTGAATTTCTCGTTTCAATGCAGAACCCACAAAATGCTGTCGGGATCATCAGTAATGAGGTTTTTGAGGAGTTAAAAAGTCGCTACGGCACTTATGTCAGTGAATGGAAAGAGAGTTCGAAATCTTCCAATGCGCAAAGCACACAGACTAAGAGTATTGCGCGGAGTTTGAATGTAGATGCTGCTTTGGCAGTTGATATTTCATCCCGTATTGAGGAGGAAGTTGGGCCGGTTGATGGTTCTGTTCTAGTCTATAAGCACTCAAGGGTGTCCTCCTATTCTGCCGATACGCATTCGGCGTACATGCTGGCGGTCATGTGCATTGCTCAGGGGGTTGCTTTGGTAAATGACTTGGTAGTTGGAAGGCCAATGAACCGCGACCTTCTCGAATTCCTACTTCGTTATGAAGCGATAAATGCATGGATTGAAAGTGGCTGGTTGCGAACACACAGAAGTACAGGGCGAAAACTCGTTTTGACAAAATCCGGCTGGGATGAGTGTGTTTGGAGGACGGGTTTGGGGCAAGACGTGAAGGACAGGGGGAGGAATAAATTGCGTGTTTCCGTTCAAACCATAGAAGCATTCAGACAAACCGTTTTACATGGTCCAGGCGTGTCGAATCAGTCAGGAAATTTCTCAAAAGAAAGTTTCGTACTTGATTTCGATGGAGTTCAAAGCAAATAGAGTTCAACGAGGGATGTGTTGGCTATGAAAATACCCAATGGTGACTATCGAGAGATAGTGGTCCAATCAGTTATGGGGCGAGATTCGCAAGGTAGACCAAAGCTGCAAATTCGTCCTATCGCAGGCCAAGTATTTGCAACGGATCTAAACGTTGAATGTTCGAAGTCATTGAAGGTTGATTTTCCGCTCGGAACCAAGTTTCGCATCAAAGCACAGTTGACAGAGATGGACGGAGCCCCCTTTTTGTACAGCTACCACGGTTGGAAGCACGATGTCGTGAAATGAGTGTTTTTATAAACCGTCAGACTCCCCTTCAGCATCTGCGGCAGCAATTCCAAGTTCACTGTTGGAGTTTCTCACCCCTCGCCTGAATCGAAGTACCCATACTATTGATGTGCTCAGGCTCATGTGATGTGCCTCTATCGCGGCACCATTGGGAAACCTCTTGAAAGATCTTCTTGAGTATCTTTAATCGCCGAAACTTATTGAACTACCTGCGCCAGCAGTTCCAGATCGACTGGTGGGGACACCACGGTATCGCGCATTGGGTGCGCGTTAGGGCCAACGGCCTGTTGCTGGCGGAGCAGACAGGAGCCAATCGCCATGTGGTGGAGTTGTTCGCCTGTTTTCACGATTCTTGCCGCATCAACGAACATGAAGACGAGGGGTACGGGGTGAGAGGGGCGGTCCTAGCCAGGTATTTGCGTGGAAAATTCTTCGACGCAACGGACCAAGAGATGGAACAGCTGTGTTTTGCCTGCGATCACCATAGTAATGGAATGGTACGAGGTGACCCCACCGTAGTTACATGCTGGGACGCAGACCGCCTTGATCTATGGCGTGTTGGTATCACGCCAAAGGCGCGATACCTGGGCTCCGAGGTAGCTAAGACAGATGTGGTTATGGCAAAAGCCAACCGTCGAGCCCAGGCATGGTGCGATGTCTATTGTGAAAGGCATGACAGCAAATAGCCAAGGCAACGCTATCATCGCCTATGCGTTTTGCACGCTGCCTTTAGCGCGGGTGATTAACGAAAGTGCAATAGCTGTCGTCGTTCGAGACGACTATCCCGTTTCCCCTAGTCACACTCGGCGAATACCCAGGGGTCACGTTAGACCGTTCTTTGACCTTTCTGCGCAGGAGCGCAGTGACATTCTGTCACTGCTGACCTAAGCCAAATTGGTTTAGATGACGATTTGCAGTCCCAGGGTTACAACATCGACATCAATGACGGCCCAACGACGGTGCATACCATTCCAGACTTGCATGTATACCCCATCCCACGTTTTGCAGGTGATTTGCAAGCCCAAGGGGTGATGACGCGACTGCAAGAGCTCAGCATGGGTGACTGATGAATTTGGTCTATGCGGATTTAGCCTTTCATAAAATATACGCTGGGCGCCATAAGTATTGAAGCTTAAGTGAACCCGATCAAGGGAGATTTAGATGAGTGACAGTGCACGCCTTTATGCCTATAAGGCACTTTTTGAAGCCAAACGGTTGGTTACCCGTGCGGACATGATGGAGGTGGCAGAGGTGTCCCTGGCCACGTTCAAGCGCGACATCGCCAAACTCCGCGACCAGATGGGCATGCCTATCCTCTTCGACAAAGACCGGGGCGGCTACTACCTGGACCGAAATAATCTGGCGACTGAGATGCCGGGGCTCTGGTTCAACCCCGAGGAACTGGTTGCGCTCCTCACGATTCAGCGCCTGATTGAACAGTTGGAGCCCGGCCTGGTCGGTCTGAAGCTACGCCCTTTGCAGAAGAAATTGACCGATCTCCTGGAAGCCAAGGGTCTGGGCGACGCGGAAATCGCTAAGCGGGTGCGCATGACTTTTGCCGGAAAACGCCAGTTGGAGCTCAAAGCATTCGAGCAACTTGCCCTAGCCACGATCAGCCGCAAGCAGGTCAAGGTTATTCATCTGAGCCGTGAACGGGCTGAACGGGTGGAGCGCACGATATCGCCTCAGGAACTTGTGCACTATCGGGACAACTGGTACATCGACGCCTGGTGCCATCTGCGCAATGGCATCCGCAGTTTTGGACTCGACGCCATTGAGGAAGTGAAAATTCTGGATACGCCGGCACATGAGGTGGACACCGTCGAACTTCGCCGCGTCACGCAGGGCAGCTATGGCATTTTTGCAGGCCAACCCACCGCCTGGGCGGTGCTGCGTTTTACAAAGCATCGAGCGCAATGGGTTGAGAGTGAGCAATGGCACCCACAGCAAATGGCCACTCGTGAACCGGATGGCAGCTATTTGCTTAAGGTGCCGTATTCCGATGACCGCGAACTGTTGGGCGACATCCTACGATTTGGCTCGGATGTGCAGGTGCTAGAGCCGACAGAACTGCGGGCTAAGGTGCAAAAGACTTTACTGGAGGCGGTAGGGAGATACATCTGAAAATGTATTTCGCTCCTTACACCAGTGCCTCTTGAAGTAAGCGAGCTGTATCACTGGAAATTACCCACTCCAAATGCACTCGTGCTCTGGTCAGCCCGACAAATAGTAAACGCCGGTTGAGTAAATCGAGTTCGGCAACGTCACATTCCGTCAGCACCACTGCCGCGGCGGCTTGCCCCTTGAAACGCCTAACTGATTCAATCAGCAGTTGACCTTCTTTCCAAATTGGCGCGCTCCCCTCATCAAACTTGCCAGTAAAACGATTTAACGACCAAGGCCCCAACTTGTCCAAACACTGCAGAGCAGAACGCTCGCGTCCGCGCATGCTCACCACCGCGATGTCGGCAAGTGCAAATCCACGCTGAAGGCACCGTTCCACGGCTTGAACCGTACAAGGGGCTATCTCTTCTGCTGACCCGTAGATGATGGGCTCGGGAATTTCGCCATCGAACGGCGACATCGCCTCCACTTCTATCGAGGTCAGACGCAGTAAGTTGATGAGTTTGACCAAGGCACGGGGAGTGCGAAAGTTTTCATGGGAGGTGATGCTGACTGCGTCTGGCAGATCAAACGCAACACGGTCTTTGTAGAGTTGCTGCTCCGGGTCTTCCAGCAATACCGCTTTTCCTTGGGACTTGAGGCGCGACAACATTGCCAGTACCCATTCCGGCTGCATGTCCTGTGTTTCATCCAAAATGATGAAATCCAGGTCAGGCTCAGCTTGCTCCAGCAATTCGATGCAGCGGGTGGCCAGATGGTCGAAAGCCCCAACTTGTTTAAAGTCCACAACCTCACCGGAGCGACTCACTACACGCTGTGCATACTCATGAAAAGTCTCAGCGGGTATTCGAACCGGGGCCAAATGCGATATGTGATCTGCTAAAGCCCGATTGAAGCAGATGTAGGCTGCCTTGTTTCCTGCCGCATCGGCGTCGCGCAGCAATCGCAGTGCTAACTGAGTTTTGCCAGACCCTGCAGTACCGATGACCCGAAAGAGACCGGAAGAAGAGGTAATGCGTGGCACCCAGGTGGCCAGACCGGCTGACATACGTGTTGCAGATTGCTGAAGGCGTCCGGCCAGGGCGGAAACATCAGGAACGATCTGAAACTTGTTCTCGAAAAATGCCAGCACTCTTGAATGATTCGCAGCATTTGGCAGACCTTTTCCGAACGATTCAACAATGCGTGTAACGATGTTGTCCATCTCATCTAGATCAACGATCCGTTCACGCGGCCACTGCGCAGTCTCTGACTTCACTTTGAGATGAGGCAAAACCAGAAAATGGCTCAGGTGCACATGCAGCCCAGCATCTTCAAGCCGTGACCTCAATGCACCATACTGCAGCCCGATCTGCCGAGTGATGTTTTTTACATGAGCGCCGTATGTCTTGAAAATGCCTTCCGACGTGAAGTCAACATCTCCGGATTTCACCTCGATCAGCAGCGCGTCTCCAGCCTGATTGACAATCACGATGTCGATCTCACCGTGCTGTTCCCGGGTGCCGATTCCCTTTGACCAATCGACGCTGTGAAAGAGTGTGTACTCATCTGGCAGGCCGCGTTCCAGGGTCTGCAAAAGTTCAAGCTCAGCATATTCCCCGGAGTTCAAGGCGCCTTTGTGTGAGGAAATTGAAGGGCAGAGATGGGCCATAGGTGGTTGAACTACTGGAAAATAGTTATTCAGTGAACAGGCGTTAAGAATACGTTTTCAGCCATTTCTGTCACCACCGTACTTCATCAGGATGGGCAAGTACACATTCCTGTCCACGATGTCTTGGCTTGGATGAGGTCCTTGAGCATGGAACACTAACGCGTTGCGGCCGATGTTCACAGTATCCCCCATCGTAGTCACCTGTTTTAACGTGTACTTGACCGCAGCCTTGTTTGCTGAGGCAAGCATTTTCATCGCCTGATTCTCACGGAAATTCAAGTTCGCCTTGAAACAGTGAGGAGCTGTATGCAATTGCAGCGCCTCAGTATCACCCCATGCGCCTCTGGCTCACGAAGATAGAGATCCCAGCGCAGGATGAATCGTTGCCGGCACTGACCGGCGGGAGTGAACGGGCATTCATGCGTTGGGACCTTACCAGGAAACCACCATGAGCCACGACATTGATGATTCGACCGGACAACCTGCAATGGCCTACGTAGGCGAAGCGCCATGGCATGGTCTCGGGGAGAAACTCCCGCCGGGGCAATCCATCGACGCCTGGAAGCGCGCCGCCAGATTGGACTGGACGATTCAGATGGTGCCGGTGCAATACCAATTTGAGGGCAGAACACGAATGATGCCCGAGCGATTCGTTTTGACCCGCGACGATACTGGTGCAGCGCTATCGGTCGTATCCGGTGACTACCAGGTGGTACAGCCAGCAGAGGTGTTGGAGTTTTATCGCGATCTGGTGGCCCAGCGACACTACACCCTGGAAACTGCTGGCGCGCTCGATGGGGGCCGCAAAGTTTGGGCACTAGCCAAGACCGGCATGGTGGCCAACGTTGCAGGAAACGCTGCAGACCAACTTGGTGCGTATGTGCTGCTCGCAACGTCCTGCGACAAATCATTGGCAACCACAGTCTCGTTTACAAGCATTCGTGTGGTTTGCCAGAACACTTTAGGGTTTGCCATTGAGGATATGACAGCAAACCGGCGTAAACATATCAAGGTGGAGCACAGCAAGAAATTCGATCATCAAAGTGTCAAGGAATCTCTCGGCTTGATCGACGAAGCCTGGGCAAACTTTCTGACGCGTGTTACCCCGATGGCCACGCTTGCAATGAGCGATGCGTTGGCAAGGAGTTTTTTCGAAAGCCTGTTCCTGCCCACCGATGCGTTGAATAAAGAGCCAATATCCGCTGCCAAAAGCAGGGAAGCGCACCAGATGATGTCTTTGTTTAAGTCAGCGCTTGGGCAGGACATTGCCACCGCCAAGGGAACACTGTGGGGTGCAGTTAACGCAGTCACTTACTACACCGACCACGTGCGCTCTTCCAGAAGCGCGGAACGCTTGGACAGCGCATGGTTTGGCTCCGGTGCAGCCTTGAAAGGTCTGGCGTGGCTTCGAGCCGAAGAGCTGCTGGAGCAGTCCGCCATTGGATGAATTCCTCGAATTTGCAATTTCTCAGTATATTGATACACTGCTACTGTCTGTATAAAGTGGCTTAAATAAATATTCATGAACAACGCTGACCAGCACACCCTCAGTGAGCTTTGTGTTCTGGCCGATCTGCCAATCCGTACGGTACGTTATTACGTTCAGAACGGTCTGGTTGACAAGCCACAAGGTGAGACACGGGCTGCGCGGTATGGCCCAAAGCATCTCGAACAACTCCTTCTTATCAAGAAATGGACAGCTGCCGGGGTGTCGTTGGATCGCATACGTGAGCTGTTGCAAGGAGATGCGACTCCGGTACCCGCGCGGGCGAGAAAGTCAGGATCTGTTGAGGTGTGGAGCCACTTGCACATCGCTGATGGACTGGAGGTAATGGTCGAACCGGGCAGAGCGCAAATGTCGCCAGAGCAGTTTCGTGCATTTACGCGAGGGGTGATGACCCTCTACACATCCATCACAGCTTCGACAGACGCTGACTAGAGCAGAACGTTTATCAAATTTCAACGGCTTGTCAGACAACAGGAGAAATACAAATGACTGCATTGCGCCAGGCGGAGATAGTTTGCGAGGGTGATCAGAGCCTCATGCTTCTGGGGGTGAAAGCCAACGGAGCGATCAAAGGGCAACTACTGGCCATGAGCCTGCGTCAACACTTTCGCAATTCGAGCGACTTCAATGCGGAGATTACCTACACATTTCCCATACCCTTTGGCGCGGTGCTGATGGGCGTGGATGTAGAACTGAACGGTAAGCACCTCATAGGCGAAGTCACCGCCAGAAGTACCGCGCGTGCCCGCTACGAAGAGGCGATCTCGGATGGCAACTCGAGCATCATTCTTGAGCGCAATGCGGATCACAGCTACACACTCGAGTTAGGCAACCTGATGGCGCGAGAGGAATGCGAGATTACGGTGCGCTATGCACAAGTTCTGCAACTCGACCATGGTCAGATCAGATTGATGCTGCCAACCACCATTGCGCCACGCTACGGCAACCCAATCACTCAGGGTGGGATACAACCCCACCAGGCTACTGTGACAGACATCACTGCGGAGTACCCGTTTGACATCACGCTGACTCTGTACGGTGACCTAGCGAAGGCCAATGTGGCATCTCCCAGTCACAAGACAGGCTACCACCCCAACGGAGATGAACTGGTGGTACGTCTTGCCCAGCGGGGATCGCTCGACCGGGATTTCATACTCATAGTGAGCGACTTGCAAAACCAGTCATCTGCCATCGCCTGCCTAGATGCCTGCGTGGAAGGGCAGACGGCACTGATGGCAAATTTCAGCCCCAGGCTTGGGGACCGCGCAGCAATGCCCGTATCAGCAAAGATTCTTGTTGACTGCAGTGGTTCTATGGGTGGGGACAGCATTGCAGCGGCGCGCAAAGCGTTGCACCGAATCGTTTTGGGCCTGGAGCCAACTGACAAGTTCTCTTTATCGCGATTTGGCAGTACGGTGGAACATCGCAGTCGTGGCATGTGGGGCGGCACCGCGCAGGCAAAAACCTCTGCCAAGCGCTGGATAGACAGCGTGGATGCGAACTTGGGAGGCACCGAGATGGCCGGTGCACTGACATCCACCATTGCGATCTCACATAACGGCAAAAGTGACATTCTCCTCATTACCGATGGCGAAATTCAGGGGATCGATGAAGTTATTCAGGTTGCAACGCAATCGGGGCACCGTGTGTTTGTGGTCGCTATTGGTGCCAGTCCAGCGGAGGCGCATTTGCGCCGCTTGGCCGCAGCCACCGGCGGCGTGTGTGACTTTGTGGCACCCGGAGAAGATGCTGAACCCGCTGTGATTCGAATGTTCAGCCGCCTGCGTGCAAACCGTGCAAGTAACCTGCGTGTGCAATGGCCTGAAAACGTGACAGTAGCCTGGGCACAACAGGCCCCCGGCTTTGCATTTGCCAACGACGCTCTGAACCTATGCGCGTTCGTTCAGTCGGAAAACACAGAGATGAGCCACGGTGTCGTGCGTCTTTTGGGGTGCCTGGACGATTCCGACAGTGAAGTGGTTCTTGCTGAAGCCCAGATCGCTGTTGTCGAAAGCACAGTGAACACCTTGGCACGCGTGGTGGCGTATGCGCAATATGCCGAAACGTCCAAAGCCAGACTATCACAGCGGATCCCTAGTGAGCTATCCATATCGAAAGACATCGCGGTTCAGTATCAGTTAGTGACCGACGAAACCAATTTCATATTGGTACACGAACGCGACGACTCAGAAAAGGCACTGGAAATCCCAGACGCTCACAAGGTACCTCAAATGATGCCTGCAGGGTGGGGTGGGACCGGATCAATAAGCTATTCCCGCAAACCGAATGTGGATCATTTCAGCTTTGACGCATGCGTTACCGAATCACATGCGCAATACAGCAATAAGCCTTCCTCTGCGGATTTCTCCGGCATGGCAATGCCGGCTGTATGGCGAACCGGCCGGACTGTAGCCGCTGCAAAAGTCGACGCCTTGAGTTCCGGTGGAATGGATGACTATTCAATTCCAGCATTCCTGCGAAAACAGGCCGACGATAGCCCCGCATACAGACGTCGCAGTGCTCCACAGGACGAAGGCGTTACACCGACAGAGTTTACCGATTGGTTGAATGTGCATGCGCAGTCCCAATGGCCAACTACGTTTGATGGGCTGCGCGATTTAGGTCTGGGTTTAGCCCTGTGTGAGTGGCTCGAACTGGAAATCGGACAAGGATGGGAAGAATCCGTTGTGGTGCGTTCTTTCATCTCCGTGGTTCTGGGCTTCAAGTTCTCTTCTGGCATTGGAATCCGACGAGCGGTGCAGTCCATTAAGGGTTACATTCAGCCTGAAATTCAATCTGCTGGCGTTCCTGAACTCACCTCTGCGATTCGCGCGGGATTGCAGGGATTGCAAGCTTCCAAGTGGCCTGACGCAGTCGTAAATTTCCCGGCCGTTGAACTGACCTGAATGCCTGTTAAAACAGTCAGAACCAAGCAATGGTTCATATTGCCTCTTCCCCTTCAACCTTCACCATGCTGAAGCCGTAGTCCTCTGGATTTCAATGGCATACGCTAAGGTGTTCACGGCGATGACGAATCGTAGCGAGGATTAGTATGTATCTCATGCATTTTTCGTTACAGGACGGCATCGTCACTATCTTTTTAGCCATTCTCCGACATTCAGAGGTCGTTTTGGCGGCTGTTAAGTGATTGGACGACATTGCGTCATCGTGATGGATGATGGTCAATTTTATTTAAGCAAGCCGTAAAACGACACAATTAATACAATAATAGCTTTAACACGACAAACCAACACTTTGGATTACGCTAAATTAGCCCGTAAGCGACATGATGAAGACATCTTTCTGGTGGGCTGTCTTTCGTCCGCCGACGCCAGGAAGGTGCAACGCCGAGCTGAGGCAGGGGAGTTACTCCGCATTGCCAAGGGAGTCTACGTTCGCAATGGCGAAGTGTCGGAAGTCGAACTTTTGGTTCGGCAACATTGGCAACGCATCGCTGGAGCCTTGGTTCCCGGCGGGGTGGTGTCGTATATCAGTGCCATGCTTGGCACGCTCAATGCCGACCATTCCGTTGTACTGTCACACCCTACGCTTTTCGGTAAAAAGATTGTCTTGCCAGGCTTGACTCTGGTCCTTTTACGTGGCCCTGGGCCTTTGCCAGCGGATCTTCCACTGGGTGCTAGTGGACTGCATTGGTCCAGTCGCACACGTATGCTGCTGGAGAACATTGGCAGATCGGCACCCAGCCGGGCGGGTGCTGCGGCGGTAGAAAGCTTTTTGGTGACCGTGCTAAACGCTTCCGGCGAAAAAGCGCTCAATGACATTCGCGACCAAGCTGCAGAACTTGGACAACTTCTGGGCATGGAAAAAGAGGTAACCAAGATACGCCAGTTAGTTGGCAGTTTGCTTGGCACGCATGCCAAAGGCACCCTCCAAACAAAAGATGGCAGGCTCGTGGCCAAAGGTACGCCCGTTGATCTTGAGCGCATGGGTCGGTTTGAACGTTTGGCTGCACATCTGCGGACAACTGCTTTGCCGTACATCCCTGCGCGTTACCAGGAAGGTCAGGCACGACAGCACTGGGCTTTCGTGGAATCGTATTTCTCCAACTACGTGGAAGGTACCAAATTCGCTATCGAAGAAGCTCGCGATATCGTTATGCACAACACGTTGATGTCGAGCCGTCCCAAAGATTCGCACGACATATTGGGTGTTTTTAGACTGGCAATGAACACACCCTATCGGGATAGTCCGCCCACTGCGGGTCCTGCCTTTATTGAAGGGCTTGAGCGGTGGCATGCGGAAATGCTACGGATGCGACCGGAAGTCAACCCCGGCAAGATAAAGCTGGTCGACAACTTTGCTGGCACCACGCAATTCGTTAGGCCTTCATTTGTGCGGGGAACTCTGGCGGAAGGCTCGCAAATGGCATTGACAGTTCCGGAGGGCATGGCCAGGGCAATTTTTTATGCTTTCCTCGTCTCGGAGATCCATCCGTTTGAAGATGGCAATGGACGGCTTTCGCGCTTGGTGATGAACTCAGAATTGACCCGTGTGGGCCTTAGCCGCATCATCATTCCCACGCTATTCCATCCCCAATACGTAGATTGCGCGCGCGTACTGACGCGCAATAATGAACCCGATGGTTTCGTCAGCAGCCTCGTAAAAATGACCAACTGGTGCGTGCAATTTGATTACAGCGACCTGAACGGGCTCATTGCGGCGCTTAAGAAAGCCAATGCATTAGAGGAGTCGCCAGCCCAATACAAGCTTCTCAATTTGGAGGATTCGAGCGCAACGTGAAGTCGTTCTGTTTCCGTTATATGGAGGCGTCCTACACTTCTTGATGTTGGCCCTTGGTTATAGGTCAACATCGTTCACTATGGGACAATCCGGGAATGCAAATTTCTGATCGCCCTTCCGTTCGCCGCGCAAATCTGCTGCAGTTGTTTTCTGAATTCGTGTCGACGCGCATGGCGCAGTCACCTTCCCAGCAAATCAACGGTTTGGACCGTGAATTTGCGGCACAGTTACAGGTACACAACACCTACTTTTCTGGAATGAAATCAGGAGCACGAACGATTGGTGACAAGTTGGCCCGTCAAATCGAAGTGCTAAGCGGCATGGAGAAGGGATGGCTGGATGAAGTCCATGGTGGCCATGAAGCACAAGTGGCGGACAAGACAGGAAGAACCGCTGAGTTGCTGGACTTCCTGGCGTTGGCTGAGAAAGCCTATGTAAAGGCACCAGGATCGCGTGTCAAACTGTTCAAGGTGTTGAATGATGCGTTAATGAGACAAGAAAAAATAATTGTATGAAAAGTTTGAAACCGTTGACTTAGTAGGTAAACATCGTTTACCATTCGCCATCTTAAATTCTTCGACTTCCTGTTTTCAACCCATTCAGATTCCATCGTGATACGCCAAGTCCGCCACCATCTGCCAGCCATGCCAAAACCATGGGCAGGCTCGTGCGCGCTTCAAAAGTCGTACCGCAATTGCAGCAATTCCATGTTTAACCCAACCCAAAGCGTCATTTCGCATGAACTCACCCGACGACTGCCGGTGAGTTCATTTGAAACATCGTTTAGTCCCAGTCCCGGCGGAGGTGGCGTGTAGCCCCTCATAGGTAAATCCCCTACCTCAACCCGGACTCAGGCAACTGATCCGGGTTTTTTGCTTTTCAGATCATCGCGTCCGAAAAGCGCAGGTTCTTTAACAATTGGATGTCATGCGTTGGCGCACTCGCTTGTCGAGTAGCGCCAACCGAAATGTGCAGGAGGCAACCACCTCCAGCTTCATTTCGTCAGTGTTTGCAAATAGGCCGTCGCGAGGATCTCTGGACCCCGGCCGAAATGTGTTGGTGTTGCTCTTGACCAGGGCAGACATCAATGCAGCGTGCCAGGCCGGGAACGCCCATTGGGTGTCCGTGCGCTGTGAGCACTGACGAAATGGAATTTCAAAAAGATGCGTAGCTCAGTGGCAGAGCACCGCCCCCATAAGGCGGCGCGCACTGGTTCAAGTCCAGTCGCATCTACCAACTTTCGGTGTGTAGCTCAGCCTGGTCAGAGCACTGCGTTTGGGACGCAGTGGCCCGAAGTTCGAATCTTCGCATGCCGACCAATTTAACGCCCAATTTTGCAGAGTAGAGGAGTCCGGCCGTCCTCGCGAGTCTCATAAGCTCGAAATCGCTGGTTCGAATCCAGCCTCTGCTTCCAATTTTGCATGGGTAGCTCAGTCGGTAGAGCGACGGCTTGCGGATTTGGGGTTTTGCCAAAAGCCGTGCGTCGATGGTTCGACTCCATCTCCGTGCACCACGACCGCCATTCTCTTCAACCACTTCAGGAAATTCAATGAAACGAAAACCAAAACCCCTGGCCACACGAAATCCCTTCGTCGTGTCGGCCATGAAGCGCAAGGCTGGATCGCATCGCAAACCCAACAAAGCGATTCGTCGAGCCGAGAAGGTGAACACTCATGGGGATGTAGCTCAAAGGCAGAGCATTCGGCTTTTAACCGGCAGGCAAGGGTTCGAGTCACTTCATCCCCACCAGAGCATTGCCGCAAGCGACTGATTCAGTTGCCGCTTTCGAGAATGTTTTACCCCGGTTGCGCAATGGCAGCCGCGCTGGTATTTAATGCCAGTGCCTTCTGGCAGGTCGATCTCGGACCGACCTGGGGCACCAATTTCTCACATGCACAGGTAGCCAAGCGGTTGAAGGCATCGGACTGCAAATCCGACAGGGAAACCTCACGCGAGTTCGATTCTCGCTCTGTGCTCCATTTATCTGTATCCAGCGTCTGTAGCTCATTTGGATAGAGCGCCTGATTACGAATCAGGGGGTGGGAAGTTCGAATCTTTCCAGACGCGCCACTTATTCCGTCCAAGCAAACAGGGTGTATGCGGCTGGCTGTTAACCAGCATAGAGCGAGGTTCGATGCCTCGGTACGGAGCCATTTTTTGTTGGCTTTAGCTCAGCGGTAGAGCTCCGGGTTGTGATCCCGGCGGTCATCAGTTCGAACCTGATAAGTCAACCCAGTCCACTTTTGCATGACACCAATTGTCAATGAACGTTTTCGTGAAGAGATATGTGAACTCAAGGGAGAAGTGATGGTTCAGATTTTGCAACTCGATGTGCGTGGAATGCCCCAGGAATGGATCACGCCCGAAGACGCCGCTACCTACTACGCAACAGACAGCGTGGCGTGGACGATGGGCTCAATCATCCACACGCTGTACGGCGGAACGAACGCGGTGACTGGTCTGCAATCCAGAATCGACGTGCACGCCATTGTGGCCACAACCGGAGCTTCGCGTGTAAACCTGTTTGACGCTGTGCCAAGTTTGAGCAACCCAAAATTGTTCAAGCGAGACCGTATGACCTGTGCTTATTGCGGTGGGCAATTTGATGACCGTCAGTTGACTCGTGAACACATTGTGCCAACCGCCCAAGGCGGGGTCGACGATTGGCTCAACGTGGTGGCGGCTTGCAAAGCCTGTAATGGCCGTAAAGCCTGCCGGACACCTGAGCAGGCACGCATGCGCCTGTTGTTTGCGCCGTATGCGCCTTCGGTGTTTGAAGGTTTCCTGCTGGCTGGACGCAACGTCTGTGGCGACGTACACGACTGGCTGACAAGTCGCGTCGGTGCCCATTCACGCTGGGCGCACAAAGCAGCCAATACGGGTCCGTACCAGTATTGGCAATAGGCAGCTTCGGGCTCATTCCTTGAGCCTGGAGATAGAGACAATCAACTCATCCGAGTGGGCAAGGGAGAAAAAATGGCGAACACTCAATTATTTGCAAGTCAGCGGGGGCAACATTTACCGCTGACAGATGCCACCAACGAAGCCGGTGGTGCAGCCTACGTGCTGCCTCCCAAAGCACGCCTGATGCAGTATCTGATGACGGGCACGCTGAACGGTACGTTTTATGCCACGGCTGAAGACCAACTGGACGCATTGCTGCACTTGGCTGAGGAAGTCGATGCAGAGTTCTTGGCCCGTGCCGCCATTCATGCGCGCCAACGTGGTCACATGAAAGACGCTCCAGCATTGATCGCTGCCGTGTTAACGCGCAAATTTCCAGCACTGGCCAAAATCGTATTTGGTCGGGTGGTTGACAACGGCCGGATGTTGCGCAATTTTGTGCAGATCGTGCGTTCAGGCAGAACTGGCCGTAAATCCTTGGGCACTGCGCCCAAACGCTTGGTGCAACAGTGGCTGGAACAGGCGAGTGATTTGCAATTGCTCAACGCATCGGTGGGGCAGCAACCGTCATTGGCGGACATCATCAAAATGGTTCATCCGGCGCCGAAAGATGCTACGCGAGAGTGCTTCTACGGCTGGTTGATTGGCAAAGCGGTTGACATCGCGAAACTGCCGAAAATCGTGCATGAGTTGGAGCAGTTCAAACACGGCGAAGGGCCGTTGCCGGCGGTGGATTTCCGACTATTGACAGGGTTGCCTTTATCCACCGCGCAGTGGATCGACATCGCTCGCCAGGCGCCATGGCAGATGACCAGGATGAATCTCAACACCTTTGTCCGGCATGGTGTATTTGCACCAGGGTCTGATGGGAGGCGGGGGGAGGTGCAAACTGCGGGACTGGATGCGCCACTACCCGACATTGCAGGCGTCGTCGCAACTCGATTGCGCGATGCAGGCCTGGTGCGTCACGCGCGTGCTTATCCGTATCAACTGCTGGTTGCTTATGCCAATGCACAGGATGCAGTGCCGATGGTGATCAAGGAAGCTTTACAGGATGCGCTGGACGCCTCACTTGAAAACGTGCCTGAACTGGCGGGCCGGACCTGGGTAATGGTGGATGTTTCAGGGTCGATGCAATCGCCCATCACCGGTACGCGTTCTGGTGCGAGCTCGAAGGTGAAGTGTGTCGAAGTGGCTGCATTGATTGCTGCTGCACTGCTGCGTAGAAACCGTGACACAGGCGTGATCGTGTTCAACACGGCTGCCCGCCATGTGGTGTTGAATCCGCGAGACAGCGTTGTGAGTAACTCACAGACGCTGGCCGGTATGTTGGGAGGGGGGTCCCCTCGTTTTCAGTGCAATAACTGGCGGTACGCAAACCCAGCACTGGCGCGGGGGTGGTGTTGGTAGTTCGTTGATTTCATTGGTTTTCCTGTTCACTTTCCAAACGGGTATCGTGGCC
>JBPOIP010000138.1:0-13482 GCA_052034395.1 Pseudomonadota bacterium | reverse complement strand
ATACAGGTCAATCGTGCGTCGAACCGTCGGGTAACTCAGACCTGTCATGTCGATGATCTTCATGATCTTGGTGCTGCGTTTGTGCAATCGCACGACTTGCTTGCGCCGCTCGTGGAGTTGCTCCAGTATTTGGTATCTTGCGTCTTCTTTGTCCATACGCTCTTCGACACACAAATCCCTAAAAGGTTCAAACTTTATGAGGCCGGATCAATAAGCAAACGCAACGCGCGCAGCGCCACGCAGCCTGAACCGCCATGATTGAATTCAACTTCGCAACCGTGCTGGCGCAGTGGCCCATGCTGATGCGCGGGCTGGCTCTCACCGTTGCACTCACGGCCATTTCGGCCGTACTGGGAGCGGCGCTTGGCACCGGCTGTGCCTGGGCACGGCTGCATGGCGGCACCGTGCTCAAGCGCGTGGTGGGAGCCTATGTGGAGCTGGTGCGCAATACGCCCTTCATCATCCAGCTGTTCTTCATCTTCTTTGGCCTGCCCTCACTGGGGCTGCGCCTGTCGGTCGAAATGGCGTGCGTGCTGGCCATGGTGTTCAACCTGGGGGCCTATGCCTGCGAGATCGTGCGCGCGGGCCTGCAGGCCACGCCCAAAGGGCAACTGGAAGCGGCCATGAGCCTGGCGCTCTCGCCCTGGCAGACTTTTTCGCGCGTGGTGCTTCCGCCCGCCCTGGCGCGCATCTGGCCTGCGTTGGTGAGCCAGGTCATCATCGTGATGCTGGGCTCGGCCGTGTGCGGTCAGATTTCGGCGGAGGAGTTGTCCCAGGCCGCCAACCTGATCTCGAGCCGTACCTTCCGCAGTTTTGAGTCCTACATCATCGTGACCGTCATCTACCTGCTACTGGCCATTGCACTGCGGCAATTGCTCTACTGGGTGGGACCGCGCTTCATCTTTTCCAGCCGCTAGCACCATGGTTCAGTTTTCTTTGTGGGACATCTTCACCTTTCTGCTCGGCGCGCTGCGCTGGACGGTGGCGCTGTCGCTGATCGCCTTCATCGGTGGGGGGCTGACCGGCATGGGTCTGCTGCTACTGCGTTTCACCAAGGTGCCTGGCGTGGGCACAGCAGTGGCCTGGTACGTACAAATATTCCAGGGCACACCCCTTTTGATGCAACTCTTCCTGGTCTATTTTGGTCTGGCCCTGCTGGGCATGGACACCTCGCCGCTGGTGTCGGCTGCGATCTGCCTCACGCTGTATGCCAGCGCCTACCTGACCGAAATCTGGCGCGGCTGTGTCAATGCGATCCACAAGGGCCAGTGGGAAGCATCCACCAGTCTGGCCCTGAGTTACACCCAGCAAATGCGCTATGTAATTCTGCCGCAGGCACTGCGTGTGGCGATTGCGCCCACGGTGGGCTTTCTGGTACAGATCATCAAGGGCACGGCGCTGGCTTCGGTCATCGGCTTTGTCGAACTGACCAAGGCTGGCCAGATGATTTCCAACGCCACCTACCAACCCTTCCTGGCCTACACCTTTGTGGGGCTCATGTACTTTGCCCTGTGCTACCCGCTGTCGTGGTGGAGCCAGCGGCTGGAAAACCGCCGCCTGGCCTGACCCATGACCGACCTACCCATCCCACCTGCGTTTGCGCTCGTTGACATCTGCGGCCTGCACAAGAGTTTTGGGCCCACCGAAGTGCTCAAGGGCATCGACCTGCAAGTGGGCCGCAAGGAAGTGGTCTGCATCATTGGCAAGAGCGGCTCGGGCAAGAGCACGCTGTTGCGCTGCATCAACGGGCTGGAAACCTTTGAGCGGGGCAGTCTGAGCGTGGACGGCCAGGCACTGCAGCACGGCAATGCAAGTGCCATGCGGCAACTGCGCCAGCAGGTTGGCATGATTTTTCAGAGCTTCAACCTGTTTCCGCATCTGAGTGCCGGACGCAACGTGATGCTGGCCCCGACCCTGGTCAAGGACATTCCCCGCGAAGATGCCCGCATGCGCGCCCAGGCGCTACTGGAGCGGGTGGGACTGGGAGATTTGTTTGACCGCATGCCGGATCAGCTCTCGGGCGGGCAGCAACAGCGTGTGGCAATCGCCCGCGCGTTAGCCATGGAACCCACCGTGCTGCTGTGCGACGAAATCACCTCTGCGCTGGACCCGGAGCTGGTGGGCGAGGTGCTGCAGGTGGTGGAAATGCTGGCCAATGAGGGCATGACGCTGATTCTGGTCACGCACGAAATGGCCTTTGCACGAAAGGTCAGCGACCGCGTGGTGTTCATGCACCAAGGGCTTATCCACGAGTCTGGAACACCGGATGACATCTTCAACCGGCCACAGACGCCGGAGCTGCGGCAGTTTTTGGCTTAGGCTGCGCTGGAATTGTCCCGTATCCACTGCGCATAGGGCGCGTAGACATGCGTAAGCGCAATGGCATGGATCGCTGGTAACGCGTAGCTGTGCAGTTCCCGGATTGCCGCTTCCAGCGCGGTGTACTGCGCATCCGTGGTCTTGAAGGTGATACGAAATTCCGGCTCGTTCTGCAGAGAGCCATCCCACGTGTAGACGCTCTCGATCGCATCAATCTGCGCACAGGCTGCCAGCTTGCGCCCCACGAGGGCACGCGCCATGGCCTGCGCGGCATCGCGACTGCCCACCGTGGTGATAACGGCAATGGGATTCATGGCGTCAGCTCCATCGCCGCACGCCACGCGGCCAGTTTGTGCTCGAAGGCCACCGCGTGCGCGGGGCTGGTGGACGGCAAGCGGACATAGTGGATCTCCCTGGCTTTCAGTTGCGGCAACACGTGGCGGTTATAGCTCGTCTGTGCCTCGGTGCCGTTGAAACACACCAGTCGGATCGCAGGATGCTCCGCAAAGAACGCCTCGAAATCGTTGGGCACCCGCGTACCCCTCTGAATCGAACTGTCCAGACTGCCGCTGCGCACGCAGCTCTGCAACACATCCCACACTGCGACACCGCAGCGCATGAGCGCCTCCACTCGCACTTGATACGGCGCCGCCACGTCGATCCCGGCCACACGGGCCATGATGGGCCAAAAACTGTTACGCGGATGGGCGTAGTACTGCTGCGCCCTGAGCGAAGCCGCGCCGGGCATGCTGCCCAGGATCAGCAGCCTGGCATTCGGAAGTGACAGGGCACTGAAACTCGTGACCGGGTGCATTTGGCGGTCAGGTTGGGCTGGGTCAGGCAAGGAAGGCATCAAAGTCAGCACTCTTTAACAAAAACAGCCAGTAGCCCTTTTGATACATCAATATTTAGCTATAAAAACAATAGCATTCAATCTGCCACTCGGTGACAAGGCCTACGGCAAGCCAGCCAAAATCTCCGCTTCGGCCTCGGGGGTCAACGTAGCAGTGGCACCAGCGGGTCGACCGTGTGCGAGCGCCCATGCCAGCGTGTCCCGCGCCGTAGCGACCCAGGGACGTGTGGTCAGCCCGGCCTGCACGGCACGTTGGTCGGATGCCAGCAGCATGCCGCCAAAATCGGAGTCATCCTCGGGTATCCACAGTGGCAGACCGGTCCAAGGAGCAACGTTGGCGCGCAGCAGTTGCGCGTCGTCACACCACACCAGTTGTGCATCCCCACCGGTGGCGTGCTGGCAGACCTGCAGCATCCCGGCCATGGAGCCTGAGGGGCCAACGCCATGGAAGACACCCGGCGTGCGCTGCTGCGCCAGCCGCACGGACCATGCGGCCAGGTCGCGCACGTCGATGAACTGGACGGGGCGCTCGGGCCGACCAGGCGCCAGCACATTGCCACCCAGAGCCAGGCGTAACGGCCAATAGGTGAAGCGCCCGGTCGGGTCGTGCGGACCGACGATGAGGCCGGGGCGCAGCACAGTAACGCGACCTGGCAACGCGGCCTGCAGGGTCTCCTCGGCACGCGCCTTGCAGCCGCCATACCCTTCGGTTGCCGTGGTGACCGGTGCGGTTTCGTCATAAGTACACCCGGGTGGAAACTGCGCATAGACCGAGATGGTGGAGACAAACACATAGTGGCCGACCCGCTCGCCCAGCACATCGGCCGTGCGTTGTACATGCGCGGAGGTGTAGCCACTGCAATCTACAACAGCATCGAAATCGCGGTGGCGCAGCGCGCCGATATCGCCATCCCGGTCGCCACGCAGTTGTTCGACCGCCCGTGCGAAACGGATTTCGCGCGTGCCGCGGTTCAGCAACGTGACCTCGCAGCCTGCAGCCAGCGCAGCGTCCACCACATATCGGCCCAGGAATACCGTGCCACCAAGGATAAGAAGTTTCATGGGGTTGAGCATAATCTCAACCCTGGCAACACCGACCGCACCCGGACACCCCCATCCCCATGCAAGCGCGGGTCAATCTCGCCGCCAAGCAGACAGCGACACAAACCATGGCAACCTCAGGCGCCAGGTGGCATGCGCAGCGGGATCGTCACAGGACCATCGTTGACGAGGTGCACCTGCATGTCGGCCGCAAAGATGCCGGTCTGCACCTCGCCATGCTGGCGGCGCGCAGCAGCAACGAACCCTTCATACAGGCGCCTGCCATCGTCAGGTGCAGCGGCCGCCGTAAAACCGGGGCGGTTGCCACTGCGTACGTCCGCGGCCAGCGTGAACTGGCTGACGATCAACAGACCGCCCGGTGTGCCCTGGCCATCCAGGTCCTGCACGCTGCGGTTCATCTTGCCCTGGGCGTCGCTGAAGATGCGCAGTTTCAGAATCTTGGCCAGCAACCGGTCGCCCTCGGCCGGCGTGTCACCTTGCTCAGCGCAGACCAGCACCAGCAAACCCGGGCCAATCGCCCCTACCGTTCGCCCTTCAACATCGACACGAGCGCAACTGACGCGTTGCAGGACAGAGATCATAAAAAAGGCCTTAAGGTCTCGCAAAATATAGCTTTACAGCTACCAAAACCATAGCACTTACGCCAGCGTCACACGCGCAAACTTGCGCTTGCCGACCTGCAGCACATAGGTGCCGGCGCCCAGTTTCAGACCTTTGTCACTCACCACACAGGAGTCCACGCGCACACCGCCTCCATCGATCAGGCGGTTGCCTTCTCCACTGCTGGCCGCCAAAGCGGCTGACTTGAGCAACGCGGCAATGCCCACCGGCGCACCGCCCTCGCCCAACGGCAAGCTGATTTCGGCAATTTCGTCGGGCACACCGCCGCGCGAACGGTTGATAAAGTCCTGCTCAGCCGCATCCGCCGCTGCTGCGCTGTGAAAGCGTGCGGTGATTTCTTTGGCCAGCGCCACCTTGGCGTCCTTGGGGTTGCGCCCCCCGTCCACCTCGGCCTTTAGCGCGGCAATGGCCGCCTCGGACTGGAAGCTCAGCAACGTGTACCAGCGCCACATCAGAACGTCCGAGATCGAGAGCACCTTGGCAAACATGGTGTTGGGCTCCTCGGAAATGCCGATGTAATTGTTCTTGCTCTTGGACATCTTCTCCACGCCGTCCAGGCCTTCTAGTAACGGCATGGTCAGAATACACTGCGGCTCCTGCCCGTATTCGGCCTGCAACTGGCGCCCCACCAGGAGGTTGAATTTCTGGTCAGTCCCCCCCAGTTCCAGGTCGCTGTGCAGAGCCACACTGTCGTACCCCTGCATGAGCGGGTAGAGAAACTCATGCACGCTGATGCTTTGACCGGCCTTGAAACGGTCATGGAAATCATTGCGCTCCATCATCCGTGCCACGGTGTAGCGGCTTGCCAGCTGGATCATGCCGCGCGCACCGAGCGGGTCGCTCCACTCGCTGTTGTAGCGAATTTCAGTCTTGGCAGGGTCCAGCACCAGTGAAGCCTGCTTGTAATAGGTTTCGGCATTCACCTTGATCTGCTCGGCCGTCAGCGGTGGGCGGGTGCTGTTGCGCCCGGACGGGTCCCCGATCATGCTGGTGAAGTCACCAATCAAAAAGATGACGGTGTGGCCCAGGTCCTGCAACTGGCGCATTTTGTTGAGCACGACCGTATGCCCAACATGGATATCGGGCGCCGTGGGGTCCAATCCCAATTTGATGCGCAGTGGCTTGCCGGTGGCTTCTGATTTGACAAGTTTCTTGATCCACTCGTCCTGTGGGATGAGTTCATCGCAGCCGCGCAAGGTCACAGCCAGTGCCTCACGGACGCGGTCACTGGTGATGGTCTGGGGACTTGATGCTTGATTCATAAGGGTATTTCTCGATGCCGGGGTGCAGGAGGCAGTTATACTGCCCGACTCTCCTGCGACCTTTTGGAGCCGACGACTGGATTTTAGTCGGGCATCCGTTGCAGTTCGGGGCGTAGCGCCACACCGCGCCGCCCTCAAACCATGGAGTCCAGATTTTGAAACACCGCCTGATACAGGCCGCTGAAGATACGCTTGCCTTTGCAACCGGCCTTGTCCAGCACCACCCCAAACAACTCACCATCGCCCTGACTGCATTGCTGCTGGGTGGCGCCGGTGCCACTTTTGCAGTCGCATCCCTGGCTCCCGATGCGTCAGATCTACCAACCCGCACTGTGGTTGAAAACGTAACCCCGCTGCCTGTCCTGGAGCAAACGCAGGGGCTACAAGCCCAAGCCCTGCGCCTGTACCGCTCAGACATCACCCGCTCAGCCGACACGCCGGAATCGCTGCTCAAGCGCCTGGGAATTTACGACCCGCAAGCAGCTGCTTTCTTTCGGGCCGACAGCACCGTGCAGCAAACCATCATAGGCCGCACGGGACGCAATATCACCGTAGAAGCCAGCGCGGGCAACACCCTGCTCAAGCTCAGCGCCCGCTGGAGCCCCGAAGACGATGGCATGTTCAAACGCCTGACGATTGAAAAAACCGCTACCGGCTTTCAGTCTCGCCTGGAGACGCTGCCCATGACGGCGTCGTCCCGTCTGGCCAGCGGTGTCATTCGTTCATCGCTGTTCGCGGCCACCGACGAATCCCGCATTCCGGACACCATTGCGATGCAAATGGCCGAAATATTCTCCGGTGATATCGATTTCCACCGCGCCTTGCGCAAGGGCGACCGATTTTCCGTCACCTACGAAACACTGGAAGGCGATGGCGAGCCGCTGCGCGCCGGGCGCGTGTTGAGCGCCGAATTTGTCAACGGCGGCAAGAGTTTTCAGGCCATGTGGTTTCAGGAACCAGTGACCACTGGCAGTGCCGCCGCGTCAACAGCCAGCCATACCCTGACAAAAGGCGGCTACTACACATTGGCAGGCGAGAGCCTGCGCCGGGCGTTTCTTGCATCTCCCATGGAATTCTCGCGCATGACCAGTGGGTTCAAGATGCGCTTTCATCCCATTCTGCAAACCTGGCGTGCGCATCTGGGCGTGGACTATGCAGCGCCTGTAGGCACACCGGTGCGCAGCGTGGGTGATGGTGTGGTCGATTTTGCCGGCGTGCAGAACGGCTTTGGCAATGTCGTCATGGTCAAGCACCGCAACAACCAGCTCACGGTGTATGCGCATTTAAGCCGCATCCATGTGCGCACTGGCCAAAGCATCAATCAAGGTCAGCATGTTGGTGCCGTCGGCCAGACCGGCTGGGCCACGGGTCCGCACCTGCATTTCGAGTTCCGCATCAATGGCGCCCACAAGGACCCGATGACGATTGCGCGGCAGAGCGAGTCCGTGCCAGTCGCCGCAGCATCACGACCGGCTTTCAACCAGGCCGCGGCACAGGTGCGCACCCAGTTGGCCGCTGCATCCCTGATGCTGCCCGGCAGCGCGCAATAAACCCGACTCTGCGCAAGACGTTGCCGATGTCCGGCTTGTACATTGGCCTGATGTCGGGCACATCACTCGATGGTGTGGACGCGGTTCTGGCCGATTTTGACGGCAGCCAGACCCGTGTTCTGGGACATTGCAGTGCGCCGCTACCTGCAACACTCAAAGCAGAACTGCTGGCGCTGAATGCGCCGACTGACAACGAACTGCACCGCGCCGCCCTGGCAGCCAACGCACTTGTCCGACTCTATGCGACTCAAGTGCAGCGGTTGTTGACACAATGCGGCGTGTTGCGCTCCGAAGTACGCGCGATTGGTGCGCATGGACAGACGGTACGCCATCGCCCGCAAGAGTTTGACAGCACGGGCTACACCTTGCAGCTCAACAACCCAGCCTTGCTTGCAGAACTTTGCGGTATTGCGGTGGTGGCGGATTTTCGCAGCCGCGATGTAGCAGCAGGCGGACAAGGCGCTCCGCTGGTCCCTCCGTTTCACCAGGCTTTTTTTGGACGCCCCGATCAAACGCTGGCAGTTCTGAACATCGGGGGCATATCGAATGTAACCGTGCTGGATCCGCTTGCGCCTGAACTTCTGGGTTTTGACTGCGGCCCGGGCAATGCGCTCATAGATGCATGGTGCCAGGCACACACCGGTCAGCCTTATGACGACAATGGCGCCTGGGCAGCCAGCGGCCAGGTACAAACCGCATTACTTCAACATATGCTGGGCGAGCCATTCTTTGGCGCTGCGCCACCCAAGAGCACCGGACGCGATTTATTCAACCCCACATGGCTCGCAGGTCAACTGGCCAGCGCCGGTTTACTGAGACCCGAAGATGTTCAGGCCACATTGGCGGAACTGACCGCCATTTCATGCGCAAACAGCCTGCTGGGAGTGAGTCCGCAATGCACGGCACTGAAGGTCTGCGGCGGCGGCGCGCTCAACCAGCACCTGATGCACCGGCTGCAGGCAGCATTGCCCGGGTGCTCGGTGGAATCAACCGCCGATTGTGGACTCCCACCGCTGCAGGTTGAGGCAACTGCTTTTGCCTGGCTCGCGCGTCAAACCATTTTGGGCAAAACCGCCAGCCTGAAAAGCGTAACGGGCGCCAAAGGCGCCCGTATTCTCGGTGCGATCTACGCGGCCTGACAAAAGCCCCCCACGCTTTCCCACTTCGTGTGGGTCGCTGCCCCCCGAGGGGGCGCATTTCGCCTTGGGGCGGCCCGGCTGCGAAACTGGCCCCCTATTAGGAAAACGATGAGCCGCAACCGCAGGTTGTGGTTGCGTTAGGATTCTTGATCACAAACTGCGCACCCTGCAAATCTTCCTTGTAGTCAATCTCTGCACCCACCAGATACTGGTAGCTCATGGCGTCAATCAACAGGGAAACGCCATTCTTGGTCATGGTGGTGTCGTCTTCGTTGGTAATCTCGTCAAACGTGAAGCCGTACTGGAAGCCTGAGCAACCGCCACCCTGAACAAAAACCCGCAGTTTGAGGTCAGGGTTGCCCTCTTCAGCAATCAAGTCCGCCACTTTGGCTGCCGCGCTGTCGGTAAACAGGATGGGGGCAGGCATTTCGGTCTGGATGTTTTCAGCTACAGCGCTCATGGTGGGTCTCCGGTGAAATCAACAATTGCCTCAATACTACAGCAATTTTCTCAAGAATTCTGCTACTGGTTGTTTGCCGCCAACTTCAGTGTGGGCTTTTCCTCGTCTGGCAGGATGGGGCGCAACTGACCGGTGATCAGTGCGCCCTGGTGCATTTCAAGCGCAGCGTATTGCACATCGCCATCGATGCGGGCCTTGGGCTGCAACTCCAGCATTTTTCGCGCATGGATGGGGCCTTTGACACTGCCATTGATGATGATGTGGTCCGCCGTGATTTCACCGGTTATCGTGGCAATCTCCGAAATCACCAGAATGCTGGACACAGCCTCGGCCGCATGGATGTCGCCAACCACCTTGCCGTCAACGCGCAAGCCATCGGTGAATGAAATATTTCCGGTGATCTCGCTGCCATCCGCAATCAGGCTTTTGATGGGGGGCTGCTTTTTCTTGTTGAACATAATGATCCTCGTTGACTGACTACAACTTGATGGACTGGGATGCTTTGACCACCGTGCCATCCATCACCCGCGCAGATACACCCTTGACCTGAACCTGCGCCGGCAAATCAAATTCGCCGCCGATCCGGCCATACTGCAAAACCTTGATACGCGCAGGCTCGCCTGGTGGTGTGGCCGTCCATGGTTTGCCATTAAGCAATCCGACAAATGTCAACTCCAGACGGCCGTTGAACTCTCCAACGCTTTTGCCGGACTGGCTCACCAGAACCTGCCATTTTAGCTTGCCGCCGCTTTGAACTTCCGCATGCAGACCGCGAATGGACAGGCCATCCACGCCACTGGCGGGAATCAGTTTCTCAAAAAAACCCAAGTCATCCCGAAGACTTCGGTTTTCCATTTCAAGTTGCTTGGTTCGCGCCAACAGTGTCGCATGTGAGGCTTTTTCTGCGGTAACCAGGGTGTCGGCCGTATTCGCGACGGACTGCGCCTTGTCACGCTCCTGCTTTACCGCAAGCAAGGCGGACTGAACGCTGGCAAGCTCGGCATGCAGATGTGCCATTTCCTCTCGCGACCCTCTCTCAAGCCCGGCTATATTCCTGCCAAACTCAAAAGCCCACAATCCGATCGCCGCACAAAAGCCGAACACAATCGCCAGCATGGCCCAGCGAAACGGCCACGGCAACGCACTGCGCACGGACATGCGTGGTGCACTGATTGTCAAGCGGCGGCGCAACAATCGAAACCGCATCATGGCAAGTCTCCTGAAAATGAAAAAACCGCCCAAGCAGAGCCAGGGCGGTTTGGGTTCGGAATAGGAACCGTTTTAGCGCTTGGAGAACTGCTTGCGACGGCGAGCGCCGTGGAAGCCGACCTTCTTGCGCTCGACTTCGCGCGCGTCACGCGTCACAAAGCCGGCTTTGCTCAACTCGGGCTTGAGCGTCGCATCGTAATCGATCAGGGCACGGGTGATACCGTGACGCACTGCGCCGGCCTGGCCGGACTCACCGCCACCAGCGACATTGACCATCACGTCAAACGTCTCGGCGTGGTTGGTCAACAGCAGGGGCTGTTTGCAGATCATGATGGATGTTGCACGACCGAAGAAGTTCTCAATGGCTTTACCGTTGACAACGATCTGGCCGGAGCCTTTTTTCAGAAACACGCGAGCGACGCTGGATTTGCGACGGCCGGTGCCATTGTTCCATTCACCGATCATTTGGCGGCCTCTTTCTTCACTGCATTAGCAGAAATACCGGGGATGTCCAGAACCTTGGGCTGTTGGGCGGTATGGGGATGCTCGGCACCACCATATACCTTGAGCTTCTTGATCATGGCGTAGCCAAGCGGTCCCTTGGGCAACATGCCCTTGACGGCTTTTTCCAGAGCACGACCGGGGAAACGCGATTGCATGTCACGGAAATTGGTGCTGGAAATGCCGCCGGGATAGCCGGAGTGGCTGTAGTACATCTTGTCCAGAGGCTTGGCGCCCGTGACGCGAAGCTGGGATGCATTGGTGACGATGATGAAATCGCCGGTATCGACATGAGGCGTGTAAATGGCCTTGTGTTTGCCGCGCAAACGGAGAGCAACTTCGCTGGCTACTCGTCCGAGGACCTTGTTGGTCGCGTCAATCACAAACCACTCGTGCTTCACGTCAGCGGGCTTGGCGCTGAACGTTTTGGTCATGAGAATCTTTCGATTTGGTTTGCCCAACCAGAGGTTGGTTTCGGAACCTTTTCCACGGTCGGCGTTCCTCTGACGGGAATCTCTTAGGTGGGATCTACCTTTTGCAAGGCCCTCGCCGCGGGTTCACAAAAACGCTGCGAAGCCCTCGATTATACGAAATCCGGCGCAAAGCGCCAAGCACTGGGCGTTTCGCTCCCCCGCACAGGCAGGACGGCGGTTACCATCGACCCATGTTCAGTTACCGTCACGCCTTCCATGCCGGCAACCATGCCGATGTGCTCAAGCACACCGCGCTGATTGCAATGGTGCGCTACCTCACCGAGAAGGATGCGGCGCTGGTGGTCGTCGATACCCATGCGGGGGCCGGACTGTACCGCCTGGATGGCGACTATGCCGAGAAAAGCGGCGAGTCGGCTGACGGCGTGGCCCGCCTGAAAGGCACGGCCGAGCTGGTGCCTGCCTTGCAGGACTACCGGGACCTGATCGCCACCTTCAACGCCAAGGGGCAGATGAAGGTCTATCCCGGTTCGCCTTTCATCGTGCATCAGCTGCTGCGGGAACACGACCGCCTCAAGCTGTTCGAGCTGCATCCCACCGACGCCCGGGCCCTGGACGGCAACGTAGCGCAACTTGAGGCAGGCCGGCAGATTGTCGTGTTTCGCGAGGACGGATTCGAGGGCCTGAAAAAGTTCATCCCTCCACCGTCGCGCCGTGCGCTTGTGCTGTGCGACCCCAGCTACGAAATCAAGAGCGACTACGCGCGTGTGCTGGCGGCCATGACCGACGCCCTGAAGCGGTTTGCCACCGGAACCTATGCCATCTGGTACCCGATCATTGCCCGGCCGGAAGCGCACGACCTGCCGCGACGGCTCAAGACGCTGGCCACCAAGTCGGGCAAGAGCTGGCTGAATGCGTCGCTGACCGTCAAGGCCGGCAAGGATGCGACCGGGCTGCCTGCGAGCGGCCTGTTTGTGATCAACCCGCCCCACACCCTGAAGGCACAGCTGGCCCTGGCCCTGCCCCAGATGGTGGAGTTGCTGGGCCAGGACCGGAATGCTGCGTTCGGGCTGGACAGCGGAGGTTGAAGAGAAGCGCCAATAATTAACCGACCGATCGGTCGGTTAATTCGCTATACTGCGGTCAGGGTCCGGTTGCCGACCCTGGAGACAACGCATGTACACACAGGCTCTGGACTTGCCCGATGGCCGATCGGGTGCTCTCAAGGCAGTGGCCCCTCCGGCCGATGCCGACCAGGCGGCGCTGCAAGCCCGTTTTGATGCCCGGATCGATGCCGATGGCCGGATCGAACCGCAGGACTGGATGCCCGACGGTTACCGCAAGACACTGGTGCGCCAGATCAGCCAGCACGCGCACAGCGAAATCGTGGGCATGCTGCCCGAGGGCAACTGGATCAGCCGGGCCCCGAGCCTCAAGCGCAAGGCGATCCTGATCGCCAAGGTCCAGGACGAAGGCGGGCACGGCCTGTACCTCTACAGTGCCGCCGAAACCCTGGGCACCAGCCGCGAGCAAATGCAGGACGCCCTGCATTCGGGCCGCGCCAAGTACAGCTCGATCTTCAACTACCCCACGCTGAACTGGGCCGATGTGGGCGTGATCGGCTGGCTGGTCGATGGCGCCGCGATCATGAACCAGATCCCCCTGTGCCGCTGCAGTTATGGCCCGTACGCCCGGGCCATGATCCGGGTGTGCAAGGAAGAGAGCTTTCACCAGCGGCAGGGCTATGAAGCGCTGCTGGTCATGATGCAGGGCACCGCCGAGCAGCGTGCCATGGTGCAGGACGCGGTCAACCGCTGGTGGTGGAAGTGCCTGGCCATGTTCGGGCCGCCCGATGCGGCCAGCGAACACAGCACGCAGGGCATGCGCTGGGGCATCAAGCGCATCAGCAATGACGACCTGCGCCAGAGGTTCGTGGACGCCACCGTTCCGCAAGCCAAGGTGCTGGGTGTGACCCTGCCCGACCCGGACCTGAAGTGGAACGAAGAGCGCCAGCACCACGACTATGGCGCCATCGACTGGGACGAGTTCTGGTCCACCGTCAATGGCAACGGCCC
>JBPOIP010000075.1:0-2965 GCA_052034395.1 Pseudomonadota bacterium | reverse complement strand
CGGCGGTAAGCCGCTCCAGCAGGCGGATCTGGGTCGGACTGGTGTCCTGGAATTCATCGACCAGCAGGTGGCGGATGCGCCAGTCGAGGCGCAGACCCAGCTCCGAAGGATCCATGTCATCCCCCAGCGCATCGATGGCGCGCGTCGCCAATTCGCCAAAATCGACCTCGCCCGCTTCCCGGAAAACCAGCCACAACTCGGCAGCCGCCAGCTTCATCAGGCGCGTCAGGGCGCGTACGATGGCATCGCCCTCGATGCCCGGCGTCGGCAGTTGGCGCAGGCGGCCCAGAGCCGCAACCTCGGCCTCGCCAACATGGGCCAGGCCGGCCAGCATGGCGTCCTTCTGCGCCTTGAATTCCTTGCCGGCGGGGAAGCCATTCTTGACGTTGACCGTCTTGCGCAGCGTGTCCTCCTGAGTCAGCAGGAAAGCGGCCAGCGCACGCCAGCGCGGCAGTTGATCGACCTCGGCTGCCAGTGGCGCCGACCAGTTCATCAGCACGCCATCGCCCAACTGCGCAGCGGAAAAACGCGCTAACGGCATCCACGGGGCCTGCCACTCAGCATCAAGCAGGGATTCGACCTGGGCCAGTTCCTCGGCCAGCAGTTCGTCCAGGGCCGCACCAATGGCCGCTTGCGGATCATCGAGCTCGGCGATCGGGCGCCACTGTTCGCGCCGCGCCAGCATGGCGGCGAGCAGGTCGATCAGGCGCGCCGCATCGTTGTCCATCCAGGCCAGAACCACGGCCACAGCCTCGGCATGCGCGGCATCGGCGTCAACGTCATCGAGATGGTCCAGGGCGCGCCGCGCTGCTTCGCGGTAATGGCGGCCGGCGTCCTCCACCGTCGCCGGCTGGGCGCCGAAGCGCGACAGCAGGGGCATCTGCCGCGCCAGGCCGGCGCACAGGGCATCGATGGTGGTGAGGCGCAAACGCCCCGGCTGCTGCTCGATGGCCCAGTCGCGCTGTGTCGAACGCGCCAGCGCGGCCAGGGCCAGGTCAAAGGTGACACGCTTGTGCGGCGCCTCGGGTGGCACGCCAGTGCGTGCGCGAGCCAGGCTTTCGGCAATGCGGCTACGCATCTCCCCCGCCGCCTTGTTGGTGAAGGTGATGGCAACGATCTCCTCCGGCTCATCGGCAATTGCCAGCAGGCGCAGGTAGCGCTGCGTCAGCAGCTCGGTCTTGCCGGCACCGGCCGGCGCCTCGACGATGAAGGAATCGAGATCCAGCGCCCGACGTCGGTTGTCCCCGTCTTCGCGCAGCAGTTCGCTCACGGCAAGGCCTCCCGTTCGAGCAGCACCTGCCGCTCGGCCATCCGCAGCAAGGGCAAGACCTCGCAATAGGCGAGCGCCTTGTCATCCTCGAACACCACGGCGGCGACACCCTCCTTCACCTCGCGCGCGATCTCGCGCAGGCGCGTCGCCCAACAGGCGCGCAGCGCCTCCCAGTCGGGAAAATCCTCGGCACCAAAACGACGGCGCTGCGCATCGAGCGCCTTCACGTCCGGCAACAGGCCTTCGTTTTCGGCGACGCCCAGGAAAGCCGGTGCCTCGCGCGTCACGCGCGCCAGCGCCACCGCCGCCACCGCGCGATCGGGGAAAGCCAGCGCGGCATAGATCGGCAGTTGCGGCTCGACGATCCGCGCGTCGGCCCAGCTCCGGCTGCGGTCCGAGCGGCCACTCTTGTAGTCAATGATTGCCAGGCGGCCGTCGGCAAACTGATCGACACGGTCCACCACCACATTCACCGGCAGTCCCTCGATCAGCAGGCCGTGACGTTCCTCACAGGCCAGCACGCAGAAATCGCTGCGTTGCGCCTCCAGGTCGAGCCAGGTGGCCAGCAGTTCCATCAGGCGCTCGGCTTCCAGTCCACGCAACCTCGGTGGCAGCGGCACGATCGCCTGTCGGTCATGTGCCTTCAAGGCCAGCTCGACCACGCGTGCAATTTCGGTGTCCCGTGTTGCATTGTCCATCGCACGCAGGTCGGACAGACCGCGTCCGCGCCAGAAGGCTTCCAGCGCGGCATGCAGGAAGGAACCGCGCACCAGGGCGTCGAGCCCAAAAGTCGGTGCGGGTAACACGGCGGCACCGAGCCGATAGCGATGGAAAGCCCATGCCGGGCAGGCCGCCTGGGCTGCCAGCAAGCCCGTGCCACCGTGGATTGCTTCGCGCTCGCCAACCGGCGGCGCGCGCGCATCGTCCACTTGCTCCAGCACGGCCGGCGGCGGCAGCCGCACTTCCAGCGCAGGTGCCGGCGCCACGCCCACGCCATCGAGCAGCGGACTCGGGCGCAACGCCTTCTCGCCCTGCTGGCGTGACCATGACAACATCACCTCGCCGGCGCTGGAACACCACAGCGCCTGCGCTTCGCGCGCAGCGGCGGTCAAGCAGTCGGCACGCGCCACGGGCACACCGGCGCGGCGCTGGATTTCGGCCGGCAGCAGCGGATTCGGTCGCGGCGCCGGGGGCCACTCGCCTTCGTTGAGGCCCATCACCCAAAGCCCGTCTACCGCCCCAGCCAGTGCGTCATCAAGGCTGCATATCTCGATTCGCGGCGGGCGGCGGCGTGGCAGCACGCAGGGAAACTCGCGGCACTGTCGGCGCAACTGGCGCAAGGCATCGCCACGATCGATGCGCCCAAGGATGGCATCAAGCTTTTCCAGGCTGTTGATCTGCTCGTGCAACGCCGCCACAAGTGCGGCCTCGGGCCCCAGCAAGGGGCGTTGTCCAGGCCAGCCCAGGCCCTCAAGCAGGCCGGTAAAGGTCGCGGCCCAGGCCGATGGCAATTGACGTCGGGTGGCCGCGCGCACGCTGTCGCCGAGCAGTTCGAGATGGCGCACCACTTGCGGTGCCTGCAAACCGGGCTGGCGCAGCAGCACCCGTCCGATCGCCGTGCGCAGCACGTCGAAACTGGTTTCCGGCGGCAGCAGTCGGCGCAAGCCGGCCTCGATGCGGGCGCGCGCCTCACAT
>JBPOIP010000214.1:0-16725 GCA_052034395.1 Pseudomonadota bacterium | reverse complement strand
GGTCAAGGAGGAGGGCGAAGCCCGGGGGACACGGAGCAAAACGCATAGCCTGGCTGTTCTGGAGCAAGCATGACAACCCAGGCCGGCCAAACAAAAAAGGCCCGCTAAAAAGACGGGCCTTCCTAAGGGGATATCGCTGCGACTAAACGTGCGCCGCGCGCAATCGCAATGAAAACTCCTGCAGCGCCGCAATGCCGCTGGCCTCCGCCCGCTGGCACCACGCCTGCAAGTCTTTGGTGAGTTGTTCACGTGACACCGATGTATCCAGCCACATCTGGCGCAACTCTTCGCGCATGGTCACCATCTTGTCCAGCACGGGGGAGGCCGCACGAGCACGCTCCAGCGCCGCGGCCATGGACGCAGGAACCATATCCAGATCCCGGTGCATCCAGCGTTTGGCGGCCTTGATAACAGCACCATCGGCACTGCGGGCTTTCATGGCCTCAAACTCGACGCGCGCGGCCTGGCGCATGCCCTTGGCGTAGCCTGCCATCAGTTCGTAACGATTGGCAATCAGGGCTTCCAGCGTTTTCTCGTCAGCGACGGGACGAATGGCGCCAAATGCGGCTTTGGGCGGGCGCTTCTTGACCTTGGCCAGGCCAATAAACTGCATTGCGCTGATATACGCCCAGCCAATGTCAAACTCGTAGGGCTTGACCGACAGTTTGGCTGAAGTGGGATACGTGTGGTGGTTGTTGTGCAACTCTTCACCAGCAATCAGGATGCCCCACGGCGAAATGTTGGTGCTGGCGTCTGGCGCTTCGAAATTGCGGTAGCCCCAATAGTGCGCTGCACCATTGATGATGCCCGCTGCCATCACCGGGGTCCACATCATCTGCACCGCCCATACGGCCACACCGGCCGCACCAAATAGTGCCAGATCAATGACCAGCATCAACGCAATGCCTAGTGTCGAGAAGCGGGTGTAGAGATTGCGCTCCAGCCAGTCATTGGGAGTGCCATGACCATAGCGTGCCATGGTCTCCTGGTTCGATGCTTCCTTGCGATACAACTCATAGCCCTGCAGCAGCACGGTCTTGATGCCATACACATGCGGACTGTGCGGGTCTTCGGGTTGCTCGCATTTGGCATGGTGCTTGCGGTGGATGGAGGCCCACTCCCGGGTCACCTGCCCTGTGGTCAGCCACAACCAGAACCGGAAGAAATGCGAAGCAATCGGATGCAAATCCAGCGCACGATGGGCCTGGTGACGGTGCAAGAACACGGTCACACTGATCATGGTGATGTGCGTCAGCAACAAGGTGACCAACACAATCTGCCACCACTGCAAATGCAAGAGACCATGGCTCAGCCATTCGAGAGCTGCTTGGAACACCGACAAATCCGTTACCTGCATAGACCGCTTTCCTTGTGAACGTTCGACCGCTATTTCTTTTGCCACACGGCGGCAAAAAAACCGTCCGTACCGTGGCGATGTGGCCACAGGCGCAAATACAGTTGGCTATTCTCGCCGCCACTGCACAGACTGGCGGCCGCTTCAACCTTCAATTCAGCCAATATGTCGCCAGCCGACAACGGAACAAAGTCCGGATTGGCGGCCGAAAACGCATCCGCAATGGCCTCGTTCTCCTGCGGCAACACGCTGCAGGTCGCGTAAACAATCCGTCCACCCGACTTCAGCATGCGCGATGCGCTTTGCAAAATGGCCGTCTGCTTGACCGCCATTTCCTCCACCGCCTGCAGGTTCTGGCGCCATTTAAGATCCGGGTTGCGGCGCAGGGTTCCCAGGCCGGTGCAGGGTGCGTCCACCAGAACCCGGTCCATTTTTCCGGTCAGGCGCTTGACGCGGTCGTCGCGCTCATGTGCGATGGCTGCCGGATGCACATTCGACAACCCACTGCGCTTGAGACGCGACTTGAAGGCGTCCAGCCGGTGGGCCGACGTATCGAACGCGTACAGCCGCCCGGTGCTGCGCATGGCGGCCCCAAGGGCCAGCGTCTTGCCACCGGCACCGGCGCAAAAATCGACCACCATCTCGCCGCGCTTGGCGTCGATAAGCATGGACAACAGCTGCGAACCCTCGTCCTGGACTTCAAACTCACCGCGCGTGAATGCTTCGTTCTTGTTCAACGCCGGCTTTCCGGCAATTCGCAAGCCCCACGGCGAATAAGGCGTGTTGACAGCCTTGATGCCGGCCTTGGCCAGTTCTTTCTGCACATCAGCACGTTTGGCTTTAAAGGTGTTGACCCGCAAGTCCAGACCCGCACCCAGGTTCAGCGTCTCGACCATGGGCCAGAACTCGTCGCCCAACTGATCTTTGAGCGGCTGCACCAACCACTCCGGCAGGTTGTGGCGGTGGCGCTCCATCAAATCATGCGGGCTGACCTTTTCGCACTGGTCCAGCCAGTTCTTCTCTTGATCGCTCAGCGCGCTGCGCAAAAAGTCCCCGGGACCGTAAAAGCCGAGGATGGCGAGACGCCTTTCCTTGGGACCGCTACCCGAAGGCGCCAGGTGGTCAAACAGCAGTTTTTTGCGCAGCACGGTGTACACCGTCTCGGCCATGGTCGCGCGCTCGCGCGGGCCCAGTCCCCGGTTGTCACGGAAGAAACGTGAGACGATGGCGTCTGCCGGATGGTCGAATTTGAGGGTCAGCCTGACGAGTTCCGCGCAGGCGTCCAGTAGAGCTTTTGGATGCATAAGCTACGATTGTCCCATGAGCGGACTGCCCGACCAGAGGCAAATCCTGTAGCACGCTGCGCCAAGTCACATCCATGCAAACTGAAAACCTCCCTCCGCTGGACGCAACCCCGACCGGCCTGTATCGCCACTACAAAGGCAATCTGTATGAAGTGCTGGGCACTGTGCGCCACAGCGAAACCCTGGAACCCATGACGCTATACCGCGCACTATATGGCGATCGCGGTCTGTGGGTTCGTCCCGCGACCATGTTTGGCGAGGACGTCGTGATCGACGGCATAAAGCAGGCGCGATTTTCCAAAGTGGGGGAAACGCCGTCTGCCACCCCGTTTGCAGAGAATTGAAGCCGCAAACCTTGCACAGACGGATGCCGCACAAAAACCGATAGATATTGGCTTCAAGCCCTCATCAAATAAGCCGATCTAGCTATATTATTTGTAGCAATTCGGCAATCGCCCGAGGGTAAATCACATGCTCCTGGGTAAGCACCCGAGCCGCCAGCACGTCTGCCGTGTCGTCGGGAAGAACCGGCACCACAGCCTGCGCCAGAATCGGGCCGTGGTCCAGTTCGGCCGTTACCTGGTGTACGGTCACGCCGGCAAACCGGCACCCCGCATCGATGGCACGCTGGTGTGTGTGCAAACCCGGAAATGCAGGCAACAGGGACGGGTGGATATTGACCAGCCTGCCCGCATAACGCCCTACAAAACCCGGTGTCAGAATGCGCATGAAACCGGCCAGCACCACCAGAACCGGCGCACCCGGTTGATCAAATTGGTCAATCCGTTCGGCCAGAGCGGCATCAAAAGCTTCACGCGACGCAAATGCCGTATGGTCCAGAACCTCGGTGGCAATGCCCTGCTCGCGGGCAAAGATCAGGCCTTTGGCATCTGCCTTGTTGCTGATCACCGCGGCGATGCGGGCACCCAATTTTTCGCGCCACCCTTCGCGCTGTGCTGTTTTGACGATGGCCGCCATGTTGGAGCCGCCGCCAGAGATCAAAATGACGATGTTTTTCATGTTGACGGATTATGACTTTGACCACTACCCTCCCCCTCCTGCCCTCAGGCACTCCCCTGAACCTGTCTCCTACCGAGGCCCGTGTGCTCGCCACTCTGATGGAAAAGGCCCGCACCGTTCCCGACAGCTACCCGCTTTCTCTCAATACCCTGATGCTGGGGTGCAACCAGAAAAGCAGTCGTGAACCGTTGATGAATCTGACCGAGGCCGAAATCGCTACCGCGCTGGACACACTCCTGCCCATGAATCTGGTGCGAGAAACCAGTGGCAGCCGGGTCGCACGCTACGAGCACAATTTCCAGCGCGGCATAGGCGTACCCGAGCAATCTGCCGTACTGCTGGGTCTGCTCATGCTGCGCGGGCCGCAGACGGCCGGCGAATTGCGGCTAAACGCTGAGCGCTGGTACCGTTTCGCCGATATTTCGTCCGTCGAAGGGTTTCTGGAAGAACTGCAGGACCGCTCCATCGAAAAGGGCGGAGCGCTCACCGTCAAACTCCCGCGCGCCCATGGCGCGCGCGAGCAGCGCTGGGCACATCTGCTGTGCGGCCCGGTTGATCTGGAAACCGCGGCCAGTGGCAGCACAGCGACTGGTGGTGCCGCGCTGGGCGCACTGGCTGAGCGTGTGAACCAACTGGAGTCTGAACTGGCCGCACTCAAACTCACGGTGCGCGCCCTGTGTGACGAACTGGGCGTGTCACAACCCGGACAGAACGAAGCGAACGACCGTGCTAAAAAGCAGGATATCTAATCGGAGAATGATCAATGGATCTGGCTTTTACCCCTGAGGAACAACAATTCCGCGAAGAAATTCGCGCCTGGGTGGGTGCCAACCTGCCGGCAGATATTTCGCATAAAGTCCACAACGCGTTGGAGTTGACCCGCGACGATATGCAACGCTGGGCAAAAATTCTGGGCAAAAAAGGCTGGCTGGGCCATGGCTGGCCCAAAGAGTTCGGTGGCCCCGGCTGGAACTCGGTTCAAAAACACCTGTTTGAAGAAGAGTGTGCTTTGGCTGGCGCACCCCGCGTGGTTCCGTTCGGCCCCGTGATGGTGGCCCCGGTGATCATGGCTTTCGGTACGCCCGAGCAGCAACAACGATTCCTTCCGGGCATCGCCAGTGGCGATGTGTGGTGGAGCCAGGGCTACAGCGAACCCGGCTCCGGCTCGGACCTGGCATCGGTGAAAACCCGTGCCGAACGTCAAGGCAACACCTATCTGGTCAATGGCCAGAAGACCTGGACCACATTGGGCCAGTATGGCGAGTGGATTTTTTGTCTGGTGCGCACCAGCCTCGAGGGCAAACCGCAGACCGGCATCAGTTTTCTGTTGATCGATATGAAATCGCCCGGCGTCACTGTGCGGCCCATCGTTCTGCTTGACGGTGGCGCCGAGGTTAACGAGGTATTTTTTGACAATGTGGTCGTACCAGCGGATAACCTGATCGGTGAGGAAAACAAGGGCTGGACCTATGCCAAGCACCTGCTCAGCCACGAGCGCACCAACATTGCCGATGTCAATCGCGCCAAGCGCGAACTGGAACGCCTCAAGCGCATCGCCAAACGAGAGGGTGTGTGGGAAGACACCCGCTTCCGTGACGAAATCGCCAAGCTGGAAGTCGACGTGGTCGCGCTGGAAATGCTGGTGCTGCGGGTGCTGGCAGCCGAAAAATCGGGCAAGAATTCGCTCGACATCGCAGGCCTGCTGAAAATCCGTGGCAGCGAGATCCAGCAACGTTACTCCGAGCTGATGATGCTGGCGGCCGGGCCCTTTGCCGTGCCGCTGATCCGTGAGGCGATGGAGGCCGGCTGGCAGGGTGATTTTCCGGGTGGCGAGGTCGCCAACGCGCCGCTGGCTTCGACTTACTTCAATATGCGCAAGACCACCATTTACGGCGGCAGCAATGAAGTCCAAAGAAATATCGTCGCGCAGACCGTTCTCAGCTGAAGCTGTAGAACGGCCCGCGCAATGCGCGCCAATATGAGCTCCCCCAGGCCCCCTCTCATAGGGGGCTCCCTAGTGATGAATGCAGGAGAAAAAAATGGATTTCGATTTTTCTGACGACCAGGTCCAACTCGGCGATGCCGTGCGCAAATGGGTTGACAGGGCCTACACATTCGAGCGCCGTCGCGCCAGCGAGAAAGCCGGCGGCTTTGACCGATCCACCTGGAACGAACTCGCCGAGTTGGGCCTATGCGGCCTGTACGTCCCCGAAGAGGATGGCGGCCTGGGAATGGGGCCGGTTGAAGGCATGGTCGTGATGGAGGAGCTCGGACGCGGCAATGTGATTGAGCCCCTGGCCCAGTCCCTGATCGCCGGTGCCGTGCTGGCCGGGTATGCCGATGCGGCGACCAAGGCTGCCTGGCTGCCAAAACTGGCCAGTGGCGAAGCCCTGGTGGTGCTGGCCCACCAGGAGCGCACGGGACGCTACAAACTCGATGTCTGCGAGTCAAAAGCCACACAAGCCCCCGGCGGATATGTGTTGAATGCTACAAAAAACATAGTGCCAGCGGGCGACCTCGCCGATGCGTTTATCGTCCCTGCAAAGATCAACAGCCAGTTGGCCCTGTTCCTGGTCGAACGTCAGGCTGCGGGCGTGACCACGCGCGGCTATGGCACACAGGACGGCAGCCGCGCGGCGGACGTGACGCTCCGAAACGCGCCAGCAACCCTGATTACCCAGGACGGTCTGACCGCGCTGGAGCATGCAGTGGACATTGGCATCGCGTCGAGTTGCGCCGAGGCGGTGGGCGTCATGGACAAGACCCTGGCCATCACCGCGGAATACATGAACACGCGCAAGCAGTTTGGCGTAGTCATCAGCAGCTTCCAGGCCCTGCGCCACCGTGCTGCCGACATGAAGATGCAACTGGAGCTGGCACGATCCATGAGTTATTACGCCAGCCTTAAGCTCAACAGTCCGGCCCCTGAGCGCCGCGCCGCGATGGCCCGCGCCAAATACCAGCTCGGGCAAAGCATGCGCTTTGTAGGTCAGCAGGCCGTGCAATTGCATGGAGGTATCGGTGTAACAGACGAATACATCGTCAGCCATTACTTCAAGAAACTGACCCAGCTGGAAATGCGCTTTGGCGATAGCCTCCACCATCTGGGTGAAGTGTCCGCCCGCATGCAGGACACGGCAGGGGTATTTGCCTGAAGATGGCCCCTGACCACCAGCGCCCGATCCACATCCGGGCGATGCGCCCAGACGAATTGGGCATGGGTATTCGCTGGGCAGCCGACGAGGGATGGAACCCGGGCCTCCACGATGCCGCATCTTTTCACTGCGCCGATCCGCAAGGCTTTTTGCTGGCTGAACGCGATGGCGAGGCCATCGGCATGGTCTCTGCCGTGCGCTATGGCGCAAACTTTGGTTTTATTGGCTTCTACATCGTCAGACCCGCCCATCGGGGTCGTGGCCATGGCCTGGCGCTGTGGCAAGCCGCCATGGAGCGGCTCAGCGGGCGTTTGATCGGACTGGACGGAGTGGTCGCGCAGCAGGCCAACTACCGCAAAAGCGGCTTTGTTCTGGCTTACAACAACATGCGCATGCAAGGGCTGGCCCGTCCGATGGGGCCAGCGCACCCCGGTATCGTGGCGCTGGAAACGGTTGAACTACAGCGCGTGCTGCGTTACGACGCAGAGCTGTTTCCGGGGGAGCGCACCCGGTTTATTGCGCAATGGATTCAGCAACCGGGCAGCATTGCACTGGGCATGCTGCAGGGCGGCCAACTGTTAGGCTATGGGGTGATTCGCCCCTGCCAGGTCGGCTACAAAATCGGCCCGCTTTTTGCAAACGACGCCGATATTGCGCACCACCTGTTCAACGCCCTGACAAGCCGCGTGCCAACCGGGGAACAGATTCAGCTCGACATCGCCGCCAGACACGATGCAGCGCGCGCCCTGGCCGCACAGTGGCAACTGCAGCCCGTTTTTGAAACTGCGCGCATGTACACCGGCGCAGCACCCGCCCTTGACTTGCAACGGCAGTTCGGAATCACAACGTTCGAACTGGGTTGAGCCGCACCTTTTTTGGATCGGTTGTTGCCGTCATGGCCTGCGCCAGTAGTGCTACGATGAACCATCACGCCAGTGACACAGAAGGAAGGAAATACGATGGCATCCGGAAAAATTTTGGTAGCACAAGGCGGCGGGCCCACGGCCGTCATCAACCAGTCGCTCGTCGGCGTGGCACTTGAAGCCCGGCGTTTTCGCGACATTGAACACGTCTATGGCGCCCGGCACGGCGTGCGCGGCATCGTCAACGAAGACTTTGTGCACCTGACGCAGGAAACCAGTCACAACCTGGAAATGGTGGCCAACACGCCATCCAGTGCACTGGGCTCCACGCGCGACAAGCCCGATATCAAGTATTGCCAGGAGATTTTCAAGGTGCTGCAGGCGCATCAGATAGGGCACTTTTTTTACATCGGCGGAAACGACTCGTCTGACACGGTGCGCATCGTCAGTGAGGAAGCGCGCAAGGCCAATTACCCGCTGCGCAGCATCCACATTCCCAAGACCATTGACAACGATCTGGTGGGAAACGACCACACGCCGGGTTTTCCGTCAGCAGCGCGGTTCGTGGCGCAGGCATTTGCCGGAGCCAACCTGGACAACGCGGCCCTCCCGGGCGTCTATGTGGCTGTGGTCATGGGCCGGCATGCCGGATTTTTGACCGCAGCATCCGCCCTGGGAAAAAAGTTTGCCGACGACGGTCCCCACCTGATCTATCTGCCGGAGCGCACCTTTAATCTGGAGCGTTTTCTGGCTGACGTCAAAGCTACCTACGAACGACTGGGCCGTTGTGTCGTTGCTGTATCCGAAGGCATTCACGATGCATCGGGCGCGCCCATTGCAGCCCAGCTGGCCAAAGACCTGGAGCACGATGCCCACGGCAATCTCCAGCTATCGGGCAGCGGCGCGCTCGCAGACCTGCTGTGCGAGGAAATCAAGAGCAAGCTGGGCATCAAGCGCGTTCGCGGTGACACGCTGGGTTACTTGCAGCGTTCGTTCATTGGTTGCGTCTCCGATGTGGACCAGCGCGAAGCCCGCGAGGTCGGCGAAAAGGCCGTGCAGTTTGCCATGTGGGGCGACCGGGACGGATCGGTTGCGATCAAGCGCACCGGGTTCTATTCGGTTGACTATGAGTTGCTGCCCCTGGACGCCGTAGCGGGCAAGACCCGGGTCATGGAAGACGCCTTCATTACCCCCAATGGCACCGATGTGACGGATGCGTTCCGGCTCTACCTTCGCCCCTTGCTGGGCTCGGGCATGCCGGATGCGTTCAGACTCCGCACCAACCCGGTGGCCAAGGTCCTGCGGCCGGGCTAGTCTTGCAGCGTCACGCCAGCAAGCGCGACGATTTCGGGACGTGGGCGATCAGGAACTCCATCTGGTCGGCCAGAATGCGCCGGTTGCGCAGGATGAAGTCCTCCCACAGACTGGGGATGTAAGGGGTGTAGAGCAGTGGCATGTTGGCCTGCTCTGGCGTGCGATTGCTCTTGCGGTGGTTGCAGGGTTTGCAGGCCGTTACCACATTCATCCAGTTGTCCACACTCCTTTGCGCAAAGGGAATGATGTGTTCGCGTGTCAGGTCATGTTCGTGAAAGCTGTTGCCGCAGTACGCGCAGACATAGCGGTCACGCTCAAACAATTTACCGTTGGTCAGACCCGGGCGCATGGTGAACGGGTTGATGCTGGGCACCCCCTTGGTCCCGATGATGCTGTTGACCCGAATGACGGACTGCATGCCCGTTACCGCGTTGTAGCCGCCCCGAAATACCGCCACCTCGCCACCCGACTCCCAACGGACCTCATTGGCGGCATAGTGGGTGACCGCCTGCTCCAGCGATATCCACGATTGCGGCAGCCCCTGCGCCGACAGTTTCAAGACTTTCAAAACACGCCTCCTGCAACGGTTCAATCAAACCCACACCGGAAATGCACATCTCTGCAGCCCCACCCACGGATCACCTTGTGCGCCACTGCGTCACAATATACCCTTTTTCTGTGACAAGCCGGCTACGGGGCCCTGCAATGCGTACGCAGCCTGCTATCAAAAAGATAACAATTCCATGAAGGTTTTCCGCGGATTCAAGCACCCTGGCATTGCCGCTGCCTGTGCACTGACGATTGGCAACTTCGATGGTGTGCACCGGGGACATCAGGCCATGCTGGCACTGCTGCGCGGCGAAGCGCAGCAGCGCTCGGTTCCCAGCTGCGTGCTCACCTTTGAGCCACATCCACGCGACTACTTCGCCGAAAAGTTCAAAAAGCCCGAACTCGCACCGGCACGGGTCGGAACCCTGCGGGACAAACTCGAAGGCTTGGCACTTTGTGGAGTGGACCAGATCGTGGTGCTGCCTTTCGATGCTCGCCTGGCTGCGCAATCCCCCCAAACCTTTGTCAATGAAGTCCTGGTTGGTGGCCTGGGTGCGCGTTACGTGCTGGTGGGCGACGACTTCCGTTTTGGTGCGCAGCGCGCGGGCGACTATGCGTTTCTGGATGCTGCTGGTGATGCCCAGGGCTTTGATGTGGCACGCATGAACAGCTACGAAGTGCATGGCCTTCGGGTTTCCAGCTCTGCCGTGCGCGAAGCGTTGGGTCAGGGGCGCATGCAGGACGCGGCTCGCCTGCTGGGGCGGCCCTATTGCATTTCCGGTCACGTGGTCCATGGCCGCAAACTGGGTCGAACACTTGGGTTCAAAACGTTGAACCTGCGCTTCGCCCATTGGAAACCGGCCGCCAGCGGCATTTTTGCCGTGCTGGTGCATGGCCTGGACGCCAAACCCGTTCAGGGCGTTGCCAACCTCGGCGTGCGCCCCTCACTCGACCCCTCCGATGTCAATGGCGGTCGCGTTCTTCTGGAGACCCATTGCCTGGATTGGCCCGCCGGTATAGGACCCGAGGGGGCCTACGGTAAAATCATCCGCGTGGAACTGCTGCACAAATTACACGACGAGTTGAAGTACAACGGTCTGGACGCCCTGACGCAGGGTATTCGCGAAGACTGTGACGACGCACGGGCCTGGTTCGCGGCCCGAATTTGACCGGGCCGACAGCAATGTCAGCGACGCACTTTGCCCCGCGTCACCACCGCCCCGACGGACATATGCCCACAACGACCGGCCAAAGACCTCGCGCTGGTCCGGTCCCACACCATTTTCTGGATTGAGAAGAGCCATGACTGACAAAGTTGATTACCGCGGCACCCTGAACCTGCCCGACACCCCGTTTCCCATGCGCGGCGACCTGCCCAAGCGAGAACCGGCCTGGGTCAAGCAATGGAACGAGCAGGGGCTCTATAAAAAGCTGCGAGACGCACGCAAAGGGTCCCCGCTGTTCGTGCTGCACGATGGCCCGCCCTACGCCAATGGCAAACTGCACATCGGTCACGCGCTGAACAAAGTGCTCAAGGACATGATCGTCAAGAGCAAGCAACTCGCGGGTTTTGACGCGCAATACATCCCCGGCTGGGACTGTCACGGCCTGCCCATCGAAAACGCGATTGAGAAATTGCACGGCCGCAACCTGAGCCGTGATGACATGCAAGTCAAAAGTCGAGCCTACGCCACGGAGCAGATCAACCAGCAGCGCGAAGACTTCAAGCGTCTGGGCGTGCTCGGCGACTGGGAACGCCCCTACCGCACCATGGACCCTGCGAACGAAGGTGGACAGATCCGCGCGTTCAAACGCGTCATAGAACGCGGCTTTGTGTACCGCGGCCTCAAGCCTGTGTACTGGTGCTTTGACTGCGGATCCAGCCTGGCCGAATTCGAGATCGAATACGCCGACAAGAAGAGCGACACGCTGGACGTGGCGTTTGAAGCCGCAGACAAACAGGCCCTGCTGCATGCCTTCCTACCGGGCGATCTGGCGGATCATCCGTCTGCCGCATTGGTCGCGTCCAGGCTGGAGGCCAAGTCGGCCTTCATCGTGATCTGGACCACCACGGCCTGGACGATTCCTGCCAACCAGGCGCTCAATGCACACCCTGAGCTGACCTACGCGCTGGTAGACACACCGCGCGGTGTGCTGGTGCTGGCCGACACGCTGGTCGAGAAGTGCCTGGAGCGCTACGGCACCACCGGCACCGTCATCGCCACCACCAACGGCAAGCAGCTCGCCGGACTGAACTTCAAGCACCCGCTGTACGACGCGCACCCTGGCTATGCACGCCTGTCTCCGATGTATCTGGCCGACTATGTCAGCGACGCCGACGGCACCGGCATCGTGCACTCGGCACCCGCCTATGGCGTGGACGACTTCAACAGTTGTGTGGCCCACGGTTTGAAATACGAGGAAATTCTCAACCCCGTGCAGGGCAATGGCAGCTATGCCAACGACCTGCCCCTGTTTGGCGGCATGAATATCTGGAAAGCCTGCGCGCGCATTCTGGAGGTGCTGGGACAAAGTGACCGCCTGATGGCCACGCAGGCCATCGTCCACAGCTACCCGCACTGCTGGCGCCACAAGACGCCGGTGATCTATCGCGCCGCCGCACAGTGGTTTGTGCGCATGGACGCTGGCGAGGGTGTGTTCACCAGGGACAAGGCAGCCAAGACCCTGCGCCGCCTGGCGCTCGATGCCATCGAGCAGACCCAGTTCTACCCCGAGAACGGGAAGACCCGCTTGCGTGACATGATCGCCGGGCGGCCCGACTGGTGCATCTCGCGCCAGCGCAGCTGGGGCGTGCCGGTTCCGTTCTTCCTGCACAAGGATTCGGGCGAATTGCACCCCAATACCATGGCCATCCTGGACCAGGCAGCCGACATCGTGGAAAAGGGGGGCATTGAAGCCTGGAGCCGCGTGACAGCCGCAGACATCCTGGGTGCGGCCGACGCTGAGCACTACACCAAGAGCACCGACATTCTGGAAGTCTGGTTCGACTCGGGTTCGACCTTCCAGCACGTTCTGCGCGGCAGCCACAAGGACGCCTACGCCCGCCCGCCGTTCCATGCCAATGGCCCTGAAGCCGACCTGTACCTCGAAGGCCACGACCAGCACCGCGGCTGGTTCCACTCCTCGCTGCTGCTTGGTTGTGCCCTGTATGGCCGCGCACCCTATCGCGGCCTGCTGACCCACGGCTTTGCGACAGACGGCCAGGGCCGCAAAATGAGCAAGAGCATGGGTAACACCGTGGACCCACAAACCGTCAGCACCAAGATGGGCGCAGAAATCGTGCGCCTGTGGGTTGCCGCAACCGACTATTCGGGCGACCTGAATATCGACGAGAAGATTCTGGCGCGCGTGGTGGACACGTATCGCCGGGTACGCAATACGCTCAAGTTCCTGCTGGCCAACGTGAGCGACTTTGATCCAGCCAAGGACACGGTACCGTCTGGGCAACTGCTGGAGATTGACCGCTACGCCCTGAGCCGGGCGGCACAGCTGCAAGCCGACATTCTTGCGCACTTCAACGTCTACGAATTTCACCCCGTTGTTTCCAAACTCCAGATCTATTGCAGCGAAGATCTGGGAGCGTTCTACCTGGACATCCTGAAAGACCGCCTCTACACCATGGGCGCCAACAGTCTGGCCCGCCGCTCGGCGCAAACCGCACTGTGGCAGATCACACAGGCCATGCTGCGCTGGATGGCACCGTTCCTGAGCTTCACCGCCGAGGAAGCCTGGGCCGTGCTGGGTGCCGAAGGCAAAACACCGGCCCCCACCCGAGAATCCATTTTTATGGACGGCTACGTGGCTTTTGATACGCCCGACGAATCACTGCTGCGCAAATGGGGCCGCATCCGCGAAATCCGTGACCTGGTGAACAAGGACATCGAGACCCTGCGCGCCGACGGCAAGGTGGGTGCGTCCCTGCAGGCCGAAGTCACCCTCACAGCGAACGAGGACGACTACGCGTACCTGGCCAGCCTGGGCGACGACCTGAAATTTGCCTTCATCACATCAGCTATCACTTTAGTAGCAGGAAGCACCCTATCCATAAGGACCAGCGTATCAAATGGCACAAAATGTGAGCGCTGCTGGCACTACTGTGACGACATCGGCACCGACCCGGCCCATCCGACGCTGTGCGGGCGGTGCACCAGCAACCTGTATGGTGCGGGCGAGACCAGGGCGTTCGCCTGATGGCACGCGGAGCAAAGGGCGGCAGCACTGGCATGCTGCAGTGGCTGGGTCTGGCCTTCATCATCATTCTGGTTGACCAGTTCACCAAGGTGCTGATTCTGGGTTATTACCACCTGGGTGACAGCACCTACGTGACCAGCTTTTTCAACGTGGTGCGCGCCCACAATCGCGGGGCCGCTTTTTCGTTCCTGAGTGACGCGTCCGGCTGGCAACGGTGGTTCTTCACGGCGATAGGCTTTGTTGCCGCGGCAGTGATCATCTGGATGCTGCGTTCCCACCCCGGGCAAAAGCTGTTCAGTTTTGCCCTGGCCTGCATTCTGGGCGGGGCCATTGGCAATGTGGTCGACCGCATGGCGCACGGCTATGTCATCGATTTCCTGGATTTTCACTGGGGCGGCATGCACTTCCCGGCGTTCAATGTGGCCGACAGCGCCATTACGCTGGGCGCCATCTGCCTGATTCTGGACGAGTTGCTGCGGGTGAAAAGAAGCTAGCCTTCACGCTCTGGTGCAAGTCAAAGCGATGTGGAATCGCTTAGTTCCAGGCAATTTGGCAGGTGCCGTACTGCCACGGATGGGTTGCATCTGAAAGCACAATCGCACGATTTCTGTTGTCGGGCGAGTTACCAACTTTTCAGCCATTGCGGCCACCTGCAGTTTGCAACTGCCCGTGATTCACGGCAAGCAAGGATCGGTGAGAATCGGTGAGAATTTGACGTCACACGGGTTCGGCAACCCAATGGACGTCGACCCATCTGAAACGATGCCTTTGATGGGTGACCAGCTGCCCGGGTAAAAATCTTCGAGGTCATTGCCGATGACCTGGTCAAAAAATTTGCTTTCACTGATCCAGAAATCAACCGCACTTTGAGACAAAGGAACGATGAGAAACTCAACTAATCCTGTCAAGAAGTCGGACTATTTTTTCGACACTTATAGACGTCTATCTGCCTGGTTTCGGATTACTACGCACAACTCCGGCCTGGCGCAGAAAGACGCCGCCATGGAGTCTTTGCGTCGATTCATGGTGACGCTATGGCTCTTCATTCCACTCGAAGTTGCTCTCGCGCTCTGGTTTGGACAGTACGACGCGCCGGCGAGCCAACCCGAATCGAGCATCTGGGCGCACCGGCTTTTTGTGGTGCACGGACTGACCGCACTGACCACCCTGGTATTGGCCAGCGTAGTGGCCCATGTGATGCGCAGCGGTCGCCTTGGAACGGGGAGCGCCATCGCGCTCCAGGTGATTCTGTGTGCGGTCTACCTGTTGCATGGAACGGCCATTTCGTATATCGATCTCGGTGTGGGGGCGGGGATTTCCTCCTTTTCCCTCATATGCGTTGGTGTGGGTGGACTCTCCCTGATGCGCCCGGCAATTTCTGCACCACTTTATGTTGGTGCCTTCGCCGTGTTCTGGCAGACCCTTTTGCACATCGACCTGAGCGCAACGGTGTTGGCGAGTATGCGTATCAATTCTTTTGCGGCCGTGGTCCTGGCCTTCATCGTATCGACCATTATTTGGTACCAGTATGCCGGCAGTGCCGCACTGCGCCGCCAGCTTCACTCGAGCAACGAGGAACTGACCGATATGCAGCGCGACTTGGAAAGCTTGGTCGGACAGGACCCATTGACCGGGCTTCCTAACCGCCGGCTACTGCTGGACCGGCTCAAACAGGCACTGGCGACCAGTGCGCGAAGTGGCCAGTCGGGTGCATTGATTTTTCTTGACTTGGACAACTTTAAATCCCTGAACGACACCCGTGGCCACGATGCGGGAGACTTGTTGTTGCAACAAGTTGGGCAGCGCCTGGTTGCCGTCACCCGTGACGGTGATACGGTTGCCCGTTTGGGTGGCGATGAATTTGTTCTGGTGCTTGGAAATCTAAGTCCGGCTCCGAATGATGCCGCACTGCAAGCGGAGGTGGTTGGAGAAAAGATCCGTACGTCTCTCAACGAAGAGTACGTAATCGGAACCTACCGGCACCACTGCAGCCCAAGTATCGGGATCTGCCTTTTTTCAGGTCGTCAGGAGACGCATGAGGAATTGATGAAACGAGCCGACTTGGCGATGTACCAGGCCAAGGCGGCCGGCCGCAACAACATTCAATTCTTCGATCCGCACATGCAGCAGGCGGTGACAACGCGCGTGTCGTTGGAAGCAGAGCTGCGCTTGGCACTCAAGCTGGGGCAGTTTCAGCTTCACTACCAACCGCAAATGGACTCTTTGGGGCGCGTCACCGGCGCTGAAGCCCTGATTCGTTGGCGCCATCCTGTGCGCGGCATGGTTTCGCCGGCGGAGTTCATACCGGTAGCTGAAGACACACGGCTGATCCTACCGATGGGGCGATGGGTGCTGGAAGCAGCTTGCACACAATTGGCCGGATGGGCACGACATCCTGATCTGGCTGACCTGACCATAGCTGTCAATGTCAGTGCCATGCAAATAGCGCTGCCAAATTTTGTGGAGCAAGTGCTCGACGTATTACATCAAACCGGTGCGCGCCCTGACAGGCTGAAGCTGGAACTGACTGAAGGGATGCTGCTAAAAAACGCGGAGGAAGTGATCGCAAAGATGTCCAACCTGCGCGCACGAAATGTGACGTTTTCGCTGGATGACTTTGGCACGGGGTATTCGTCACTGTCGTATCTCAAGCGCCTGCCGCTAGATCAACTCAAAATTGACCAGAGCTTTGTACGCGATTTATTGGTTGACACCGACGATGCCGCCATAGCCAAGACGATTATTGCCCTCGGGGATAGCCTTGGGCTCGCAGTGATCGCTGAAGGCGTTGAGACGCAGGCACAACGTGACGTCTTGGCGCATCATGGTAAGCACGCGGTGAACCCATATTGACCGGGGTTCTGCGGGCGTGGTTGGTGGGATTCAAGCAGAGGCGGTTGGCGGCGTCCAGCGATGCGGCAACAGCTCGCCAATCATGCTGTTTCGCTGGGTAG
>JBPOIP010000224.1:0-6420 GCA_052034395.1 Pseudomonadota bacterium | reverse complement strand
CCATGCACTTGCTGCAGTCCGGCGTGGACATCAGCGTCATTGCGCTATGGCTCGGTCACCAGAGCCCGACAACAACGCACCACTATGTGGAAGCCGATTTGGCCATGAAGGATCGGGCGCTGGCCAGAATGCAAGAACCCAACGCGCAGATTCGCCGTTACAAGGCGCCTGACTCTCTGCTGGCTTTCTTAAAGGCGCTGTGATTATGTAGAGGATATGGCCATGTGATCCAGGCGGATGCAACTGCCGAACGCATGGCCGAAACTGTCACTCTGCATTACTGGGTCCTCTGCATAAGTGCCCATTCCGGTCAGTCGCACTTGATTAAGCATGTTACTCAATTGCTTCAGGCGAGCGCTAACTTTTCGATCTGATTTAGATCTGGGCCTCGCATATAGACAGACCTGATTCGCTGCGTTGCTCCTGTTCGCATCAGGGAACCGTCAGCAATGAGCCAGCTTTCCAATTCAAGTTTAGTGACGACGTGGGTAAGTACACTTATTCGATACAACATAGGCCCGACAGCGCTCTTGCCAAAATCACTCGAATCTGGGAAAGTCACATCTGTCTTGTCGACGATACTTTGGCTTATACCTCCCCGGTGGCTGCCCAAACTGAAGTGACCACTGCACAGGTATATGAATGACATCTTCAATTCCTACCTCCATATAGTTGCCAGCCCGCCGGCCGATAGCTTGCTCTACTTTGGGACGTACAGTCCAGGGTTGGTTGTGCTGTCGGTCGGGATTGCCGTTTTCGCCGCCTACACAGCTCTGCTGGTCGCGGACTTTTCCGAACGCGCCGAGAATGCGCATATCCGACAGATTCTCCTGACGCTCGGTGGTCTGGCGCTGGGTGCAGGCATCTGGTCAATGCATTTTGTCGGCATGCTCGGGTTTGCTTTGCCCTGTGGCGTCAGCTACAACCCCTGGGTGACCGCGTTCTCGATGATTCCAGGGATCCTCGCCAGCATCTTTTCCCTGCGTCTAATTAGTCAGCCGCAAATCGACTGGAAGCAGCTGGTTATCGGCGGTACGCTGTTTGGTGCCGGCGTGGGTGTGATGCACTATGCTGGTATGGCGGCGATGCGTATGGACGCCTTGTTGCGCTACGACATCTGGCTGTTCCTGCTGTCCATTGTCGTTGCGGTCGTGCTGGCGATCCTTTCCTTGTGGATACGCACGGGCATCGTGAAGCTGTTTCCCAGTATCGAAGGGAATGCGCTGGTGGTTTCAGCGATTGTCATGGGCGGTGCGGTATCGGGCATGCACTACACGGCGATGGCCGCAGCATACTTTGTCCGTGAAGGCGATGTTGCCGCCACTCATGCTGGCTTCGAGCCTCTCATGCTCGCCATCGTTATCGCCGGCGTGACCGGTTTGCTGATTGGTGTGGTCCAGATTTATGTTTTTCGTCATGTCTTGCGGACGATGGAACTGTCCAGCGCCCGGGCCAGCGAAAGTCTCGCCCGGCTCGAATCGCTAGTGCGGGAGCAGGATAACAGCGTCTGGATCAAGAGTCGCAGCGCCGAAGTGCTTGACGCTCTGCGTGGGGAGGAGTCAGCGCCGGAATTTGCGCGGAAGTTGATGGCCAGACTGGCGCCAATGGTGAATGCGCAGGTTGGCGTCTTCTACTATTTCGACTTGAAAACGAAGGGATACAGCCTGCTAGGCAGCTATGGCTACCGAGAACGCAAAGGATTCGTCCGGCATTTTGCTCTGGGCGAAGGCATCGTCGGGCAATGTGTTCTGGAACGCGCGCCGATCACGCTGTCCGAAGTTCCACCGGACTACATCTACATCCGTTCGGGCCTGGGCACCGGTGCGCCTCGCTACGTCCACGCTGCTCCGATGATCCTTCCCGGCGGTGAGATTCCAGCGGTTATCGAACTGGCGACGCTGACGGTTTTCGGCTCAAGAGAATCGCAACTCCTGACCGAGTTGCTGCCTATGATCGCCCTCAACCTCGAAATTCTGGAGCGCAACCAGCGCACCCGCGTACTGCTTGAAGACAGTCGGATCCAGCAACAGCTCATGGCAAGGCAGACCGAGGAATTGCGGGCCGTCGAAGTAGCATTGATGGCGCAGAAGAATGACTTGCTATCCAGCGCAGTGGTGGATGTTTCGCTCGCTGGACGATAAGAGGCCCTCATGCTGATCCGCTCTCTAAAACTCCGGTTATCCGTGTTTTTCATCACGGTCGTGGCCATCACGATGACGGCTTTCGGCCTCCACGGCCATCGCGAACTGGTCGGTGAATTGAACGACAACTTTGAGCGCATGCAGACGCTGGCGGCAAAACGGATCGCCCAAAGCACGGCGCCGGCAGTGTGGGAATTCAACGTGGATGCGATCGGACAGATACTGAAAGCCGAACTGGAGAATGACGACTACGCGGCGATCAGCGTCCTCGATGCGAACAAAAAAGTGCTTGTCGCCATGGGGCGGGACAAGGATGGAAAGCTCCAGGAAAACCTGCCCGCTGAAAAGGCTTCCGGGGTAAGCGCGCCCATCCTGCGCGCTGACAATCCGGCGGAGCAACTTGGTTTCCTGGAGGTGCGATTTAGCCGTGGAAAGCTCGATGCCTCGATACAGCGCAATCAGAATCGCATGCTTGCCCAGATCGTGGTTATCGTTGTCGTTTCATTGTTGCTGCTGTTTTTCAGTCTGCGGATGGTCTTCGGTCCTCTGACCCGTTTGCGCGACGCCTTGCATGCCGTTGCCGGCAATGCAGCCAATGGCCAGGAAGGGATCAGCGATCTGAAGGAAAGCCAGGATCGCGAGTTGGCCGAACTCGAGCGTGGATTCAACCAGACCTTGCGTCGCATCCGGGAGGAAACGGCCATACAAAAGGCGGGCGTCGATGCCAAGCTGCGCGCCGGCAAGTTATCCGGCCAGTTGCAGCAGGCTGTTAGCCCGGATGCGTTTGGCGACGCCTTGCTGCGTGAGCTTACGCCCTGGCTGGGCGGCCAGGTGGCGGCGTTTTTTCTCCGGGATGCCGATCATGACGAGTTCCGATGCCTGGCTGGGTTCAATATCGCCACCGAACGCTGCGATTCGTTCCGAGCTGGCGAAGGTTTGGCGGGCGCTGCTGCGATGTCGGGCGAGACGATCGTCTGTCGCGACCTGCCGCCGGGTTATCTTGGCATTGAGAGCGCTACGCTGGCGATTGATCCTGTCGAAATCATGATTCTCCCGGTACGGCAAGGTGATGCGGTGCGCGCAGTGATCGAGGTGGGCTATCTGGCGCCACCGCAATCGACGGACACTGTTCTTTCCGAAGTCTTGCCGGTCATTACCGTCAGCCTCGAACTCATGTTGCGCAAACAGGCGACGCTGGCCGAGTATCAGGAACGTGCGCTCATCGAGGAGCGCCAGCGGCTGATCCTGACCAGCATCAACGAAGGCATCTTCGAGCTTGATCTGGAAGGCCGGGTCATCTTTGCCAACCCCGCGACCGAACGCATGCTCGGTTACGCGCCGGGTGAGTTGCTTAACCAGCGCATGCATCCGCTCGCCCACCATCACTACGAGGATGGGCGTGATTTCCCCCGTGAAGCGTGTCCGATGTATCTGAGTACACGCGACGGCCAGATGCGCGAAGTCGATAATGAGGTGTTCTGGCGCAAGGATGGCACGAGTTTCCCGATCGAATACGTGTCGACGGCCTTGAGCAGAAATGGTGAAGTCGTCGGTGCCGTCATCAGCTTCCGCGATGTTACCGAACGCAAGCTGGCCGAGCAGGAAATTCTCGCGGCCAAGGAACAGGCGGAATCCGCCAGCAAGGCCAAGGGCGATTTCCTTGCCAACATGAGCCACGAGATCCGTACGCCGATGAACGCGATCATCGGCATGTCGCATCTGGCCTTGCAGACCGAGCTCAATCCCAAGCAGCGCAATTACATCGAGAAGGTGCATCGCTCGGGCGAAAACCTGCTGGGCATCATCAACGACATCCTCGACTTTTCGAAGATCGAAGCTGGCAAGCTCGACATGGAGAAGACCGACTTCCGGTTGGAAGATGTCTTCGACAACCTCGCCAATCTGGTCGGCATGAAGGCCGAGGACAAGGGGCTGGAGTTGCTGTTCAACGCGGCGATGGACGTGCCCACCGCCCTGATTGGTGACGCGCTCCGTCTGGGTCAGGTCATCGTCAATCTTGGCAACAATTCGGTCAAGTTTACCGAGAAAGGCGAGATCGTCATCGGTGTCGAAGTGGTTGGCCGAACCGAGCACGATGTCGAACTGCATTTCTGGGTGCAGGATTCCGGTATCGGCATGACGCCGGAGCAGCAGGGCAAGCTCTTCCAGAGCTTCAGCCAGGCCGACACCTCGACCACCCGCAAATACGGCGGGACCGGGCTGGGTCTCGCCATTTCGAAGCAGTTGGTGGAAATGATGGGCGGCAGAATCTGGGTCGAATCCGCCGCCGGCAAGGGCAGCTCCTTCCATTTTCACGCCCATTTCGGCCTGCAGAAGAACCCCGCCGCGCGACGCGCATTCCGTGCCGAAGAGATCAAGGGGCTGCGGGTTTTGGTGGTGGACGACAACGCCAGTGCCCGGGAAATACTCTCCACCATGGCCAGGAACTTCGGCCTCGAAGTCGATGTCGCCATCGACGGCCAGCAAGCACTGAACCTGATCGAAGCCGCAGCGACGAAAACCATCCCCTACGACCTTGTTCTCATGGACTGGCAGATGCCGGTGATGACTGGCGTTGAGGCCGTGCAAAAACTTCAGGAAGTGCACCACAGCCAAACGCCTGCCGTCATCATGGTCACTGCCTATGGCAGGGAAGATGCCCTCTCGGCAGCCGAACGTCAGGGTGTCATCCTCAAGTCCGTCCTTGCCAAGCCCGTTACGCCTTCCACCTTGCTGGAAGCCATCGGTGAAGCCTTGGGCAAAGGTGTTGAAGTCACAGGAAGCAGCTTCAGGCAGCAAGACACAGCCCATGATGCCATGAAGAGACTCGCCGGTGCGAAAGTCTTGCTGGTCGAGGACAACGAAATGAACCAGGAGTTGGCGCTGGAGCTGTTGCGGCAAGCCGGCATTGATGTGATGCTGGCTGACAACGGGCAGAAGGCGCTGGACATCCTGAAAGTTACTCGAGACTTCGATGGCGTGCTGATGGATTGCCAGATGCCGGTCATGGATGGCTACACCGCCACCCGTGAAATCCGCAAAAACCCCGACTTCGCGAAACTGCCGATCATCGCCATGACCGCAAATGCCATGGTGGGTGACAAGGAGAAGGTGATCGAATGCGGCATGTGGGATCACATTTCCAAGCCGCTGAACGTAAGTGCCATGTTCAATACCATGGCGCAATGGATTGTGCCGGCCAAGCCCGTCGAGCTGAGTGCAAAAGTCGGCGCTGGCGGGTCGGCGGTCGCGGCGTCAAACTTGCCCGATTTGCCTGGTATCGACACCCGAGCCGGTATGGCCACAACCATGCAGAACATGAAGCTTTACCTGAAGCTGCTGGAGAAGTTCCGCGACAGCCAGGCCAACTTCGGGGCGCAATTCGGGCAGGCCAGGGAGGACGCCGATCCGAATGCCACCATCCGTGCCGCTCATACCCTCAAGGGCACGGCCGGAAACATCGGGGCAAAAGCCATCCAGGTCGCCGCTGCGGCGCTTGAGTATGCGTGCAAGGAGAACCAGTCGCAGGAAACCATCGACGACCTGCTGGCCAAAACCCTGGTCGAGTTGGTGCCGGTGATTGAAGGACTTAGAAAAGTCGGCGATGAAGGGACGGCGCCAGAAGCTGAAAGTACTGTTGAAGCCGATCCGGCGAAAGACGCGGAGCTGCTGGAAAAGCTCAAAGCCCTGCTCCAAGACAGCGACTCGGAGGCCGCCGATGTATTGGAGGAACTCCTGCCACTGGCCAAAGGCACTCCGCTTGCCCAAACACTCAAACAAGTCGCAAATGAACTCGAAAGTTTCGATTTCGATGCGGCACTTGAAATACTGCAGTCATCATCAAACTAGAAAGGCGCAATCATCATGAAAAAACTCGTAACCGCTGCACTGGCCTGCACGCTGTTTTTCCCGACCCTGGCATCGGCCGAAACACTCAAGATCTGCTATCTGGAGTGGGGCAAACTCGGGGGTGAAAAGCTGCCAAACAAAGGACTGATTCCAGATGCGGTGACACGGATCCTGACTGACGCCGGCTATCAGGTCGAAGTCTTCATTCGACCATGGAATCGCTGCATCGAGCAGACCAAGAGCATGGAGTTCGATATGGTCGCCGATGCCTGGAAGGGCCCCACCTTCGACAATGACTTTGACTCAGTAGTGTCCCAACGTTGTCACGTCGGAGCGTCGTAAGGTAATGATTTACATGATGAATTTGGTGTTTCAGTCTGGTCTCGATTTGAACGTCGAAAGTCAGACTTGGGGTTTTTCGCGGATTCCC
>JBPOIP010000126.1:0-3116 GCA_052034395.1 Pseudomonadota bacterium | reverse complement strand
CCAACAGCCGCCAAACGAGGCCGCAAACCCAAACCCAATGCCAGCACAGATTCTGCCGATGATGCAGATTTGTCGGACATTGAAGCCGATTTAGAAGGCGAAGCCGAGGCCGAAGTAGAAACGGAGGCCGAGGCCGAAACCTCCCCCAACGCAGAAAAGGTCAAACCGCTGCGTATGAAAATCAGCAAGGCCAAAGAGCGCGCCTTGATGAAAGAGTTCGGTCTGGACGAAACCGTTCTGTCTGAAGAAGACATTGCCAAGCGCCGCCAGCGGCTCAAGGCGCTGATCACCCTGGGCAAAACCCGCGGCTACCTGACGCACGGCGAGATTTCGGACCACCTGCCCGACAAGCTGGTGGACGCAGAGACCCTGGAAGTGGTCATCTCCATGCTCAACGACATGGGGGTTGCGGTATACGAGCAAACTCCGGACGCCGAGACCCTGCTGCTGAACAACAATGTGTCCACTGCAGCAACTCCGGAAGAAGCCGAAGAGGAAGCGGAAGCTGCCCTGTCCACAGTGGACAGTGAATTTGGCCGCACGACGGACCCTGTGCGCATGTACATGCGCGAAATGGGTACGGTGGAATTGTTGACCCGCGAAGGCGAAATCGAGATCGCCAAGCGCATTGAAGGCGGACTGATGGCCATGATGGAGGCGATCAGTGCATCGCCCGCCACCATTGCCGAAATCCTGCGCCTGGGTGAGGACATCCGCGAAGGCAAGGTGGTTATCACCACCATCGTGGACGGATTTTCCAACCCGAATGAGGCCGACGACTATGTGGCCGAGGAAGACTTTGACGAGTTCGATGCGGACGACGACGATGACGGCAAGGGCGGCTCCAAGGCGCTGACCAAGAAACTCGAAGAGCTCAAAAAGGAAGCGCTGTCGCGCTTTGATCGCTTGCGCGAACTGTTCGAGAAAGTGCACAAGGTGTACGACAAGGAAGGCTATGGCACTGCCCATTACGTCACGGCGCAACGCGCCCTGAGCGAAGAGCTCATGTCGATCCGCTTTACGGCCAAGGCGATCGAAAAACTGTGCGACATGGTGCGCGGCCAGGTGGATGACATCCGCAAGAAAGAGCGCGAGCTGCGCCGCATCATTGTGGACAAGTGCGGTTATCCGCAGGACAACTTCATTGCGGACTTCAGCGGCCGCGACAAAAATGGTAACAAGGTGCCATCCCAGCTGCTCAACCTGAAATGGATTGAAAAACAGGCCGCTGCAGGCAAGTCCTGGAGCGCGGTGATGGGACGCAACATTCCACCCGTGCAGGATTTGCAGCAAAAGCTCGCCGACCTGCAAGCCAAGGTTGTGGTCCCGCTGGACCAGCTCAAGGACATCAACAAGCGCATGAACGCGGGCGAGTACGCATCGCGCGCTGCCAAGAAGGAAATGATCGAGGCCAATCTGCGCCTGGTGATTTCCATCGCCAAAAAATACACCAACCGCGGCCTGCAATTCCTCGATTTGATCCAGGAAGGCAATATCGGCCTGATGAAAGCAGTGGACAAGTTTGAATACCGCCGCGGCTACAAGTTTTCCACCTACGCCACCTGGTGGATCCGCCAGGCCATCACGCGCTCCATCGCGGACCAGGCGCGCACCATCCGCATTCCGGTGCACATGATCGAGACCATCAACAAGATGAATCGCATCAGCCGCCAGCATTTGCAGGAGTTCGGTTTCGAGCCCGACGCCAGCGTACTGGCCGAGCGCATGGAAATCCCCGAGGACAAAATCCGCAAGATCATGAAAATCGCCAAAGAGCCGATTTCCATGGAAACCCCGATCGGAGATGACGACGACAGCCACCTCGGTGATTTCATTGAAGACGCCGCCAACACGGCACCCATGGAAGCCGCCATGCAGGCCGGTCTGCGCGACGTGGTCAAGGACATTCTGGACAGCCTGACGCCCCGCGAGGCCAAGGTGCTGCGCATGCGGTTCGGCATCGAGATGACCAGTGACCATACGCTTGAAGAGGTTGGCAAGCAGTTTGACGTGACCCGCGAGCGAATCCGCCAGATTGAAGCCAAGGCCCTGCGCAAGCTCAAGCACCCGTCGCGCTCAGACAAGCTGCGCAGCTTCACGGACAACCTGTAACGGAGCCCATTGCCATGGATGCGGGCCATACCTACACATTGGCAGGTGTCATGGGTTGGCCGGTCGCGCACTCCCGCTCGCCCATCATCCACAACCACTGGATTGCGCAGCATGGCCTGCGCGGTGCCTACGTGCTATTGCCCGTGAAACCCGAGGAGATTGAGGCTGCGCTACGCGCACTTCCCGTCCTGGGCTTTTCGGGGTGCAACCTGACCATACCGCACAAGGTGGATGCTTTGCGCGTGGTTGACCGGATTGACTCGCTGGCTGCACGCATTGGTGCCATCAACACGGTGGTGGTGGAGCCCGACCGCTCGCTTACGGGGCGCAACACCGATGCGTTTGGTTTTATTCAGAGCTTGCGCGATGCGCAACAGCATTGGCGCGCCGACACGGGACCGGCCGTGGTACTGGGTGCTGGCGGTGCCGCCCGGGCTGTGCTTGTCGGCCTGATGGAACAGGGCGCGACAGAAATCCGCCTGACCAATCGCAACTGGGCCAAAGCCAACGATATGGCGCAGGAGTTGGGCTCATCGATCGTTGCCATACCCTGGGACGATCGGCATGACGCCCTGGCGGGCTCGGCACTGGTCGTTAACACAACCAGCCAGGGCATGCAAGGCGAGAGTCCGCTGGACCTGCGACTGGACAGCTTGCCGCCATCCGCACTGGTATCCGACATCATTTACGTCCCGCTGGAAACACCTTTGCTCGCCGAGGCGCGGCAGCGTGGCAACGCCACCGTCAATGGCCTGGGCATGCTGCTTAACCAGGCACGGCCAGCGTTTGCATCGTGGTTTGGCGTAACGCCGGACATCACCGATGCCTTACTGGCCAAGGTGCACGCAAGCTTTTAGCGGGCAACCTTGCCAGAGCGCTCACGCACAAAGGCAAATGCGAACTGCAGGACTTCGTTGAGCGACAACTCGATCGTGCGACGCTCCTGCTCGGTCAGGTAAAACATCAAGTCCACATCGTGACGCACGTAGCGCGCCGGAAGGCGG